>LVBG01000049.1 GCA_001603115.1 Spirochaetales bacterium Spiro_05 | reverse complement strand
GCCGATGGTACTACGGTTAGCCGTGGGAGAGTAGGTAGCCGCCGGGCCTCTTTTTTTCTTCTGATCCTCAGGTTTTTCCTACAGCCCTCCTTCCCGGAGGGTTCTTTTTTGCCCTTCCTATTGCTTACATTTACGGATATACTTGCCCGAGGAGGCTCCTGTGGCATTGATTCCCTTCTTCAAACCCACCCTTCGCAGAAAGGACATGGATGCGGTATTGCAAACCATGGTCGATGAAAGGATTGGACCGGGTGAGCGCAAGAATGAGTTTTTGCGGCAGTTTTGTGTGCTGGTAGGGGCAAAAGGCGGATTTGCCCTGCGTTCTTATGTAGATACGCTGAGAACAGCTTTGCAGGCATGCAACCTGGCACCGGGGGCAAAAGTGGGGGTGAGTGTGCTCTCTCCTTCTGTCTATCAGTACTTGGCAGACCAGCTGGGACTGGTGCTGGTCCCCGGAGATATAGACAGTGAACATGGTTGTCTTTCCCAGCAAGAGGCCCTAAGGCTTACCGAAGAGGGGTGTGTCGCTCTCTTGGTCCACGAGCCCATGTGCCAGATACCCTATGGTTGTGACTATCGGCAGTTCGGCAGGCCCGTCATCGAGGATTGCAGTCAGAGTCTGGGCAGCAGGTATGAGGAAGTATCAGCCGGCTCATTCGGGGATCTGGTTGTCTGTGCCTTTGAAGAGGATGGGGTGGTGAGTACAGCCGGAGGAGCCGCCTTGGTCTACAGTGAAGAGAAGTGGCATGCCATTGTTGAGGATCAGCTGGGTTCGTCACGGAGCTACTGCGAACTTCCCGATATGAATGCAGCCCTTGGCATCATCCAGCTGGCGACACTTGAGGAGCAACTTGCAAAAAGGAGGGAGTTCTATACTCTTTTTTCCAAGGCTCTTCTGAAGACGCCAAACAAACTCTATGGAATAGGGAACATCGATTTCCTGAGCAATGGGTTCGGCTTCTGTACCGTCCTCGATTCACGGGCAGAGGATGCAATCAAATTTGCAAACAAATATCAGGTTTCTGCAAGAAAAACCTTCGCCGCCTCACTTGCTGTAGAGCATAACGATCGCTTCGATCTCTTTCCGAACGCACTTCCGCCCTTTCTCAGGGCGATTTCGTTGCCAATCTATCCCTTTCTGAAGCAATCGGATGTAGAATTGCTGATGAAAGTCATCTCGCACCTGAGCTAAGGAGTCAACTATGGAACAAAGGTCGGTACAACGTGTACTCATCATCGCGAACTGGAGAAAAGAAGCTTCGCATACCTTGTCGCAGACCATAGCGGACTACTTGCAGGAGAAGGGTATCACAAGCACAATCTTTCGAACCAATGCTGAAGACGAGGTGCTGCAAGTCGAGAAAGGAACGGACTTGGTCATCTGTCTCGGCGGAGATGGGACGGTACTGTACTGTGCACGCTACCTCCAGGACCACGGAATCCCCATTCTGGCAATCAACTTGGGAACATTTGGATTCATCACTGAGATTTCGGTGGATGAGTGGCAGGAGGCGATAGATTTCTATCTTGAGGGAAGAAATTGCATCAGCCGAAGGTTGATGATACGCGTATCTGTCATCCGCGATGGGGGCAAGGTATTTTATGCCCATGCCCTCAATGAGATGGTTGTCTCCTCAAGCGGCATCAGCAAAGTCATCAGCATGGCCTTGCGTATCGGCGATACCGAGGCAGGTTTCTTTCGCTCGGACGGCATCATCGTTGCAACCCCCACCGGTTCGACCGGGTACAGCTTGGCGGCAGGAGGTCCCATTCTTGACGTGGATCTCTCCACGCTCATCATTACCCCGATTTGCCCCTTTACGCTCTCCAACCGCCCCCTGGTGGTCAGTGGGGAGTCGAACATCACCATCACTATTCCCTCAGGGCAGAGAACCGGCATCTCACTCTCCCTTGACGGCCAGCAGAACTTCCCCCTGATGGAGGAAGATGTCGTCATTGTCGAGAAATCCCGAAGTAAAGCCCTTTTGGTCACAAGCAAACGGCGCAATTACATAGAAGTACTCCGTGATAAACTGAATTGGTCTGGAGGAGGCTTCCATGCTTGAGCGGCTTGAGATACACAACTATGCCCTAATCGAAGACAGTGTTCTGGAGCTCGATAAGGGCTTCTCCGTTATAACCGGTGAAACCGGTGCCGGTAAATCCATCATCTTGGGAGCACTCTCTCTCCTGTTGGGGGAGAAGACGGAAGTGCAATCGATCCGAAGCGGCTGTGATTCAGCAACAGTGAGTGCCTGTTTCTATGTGCCTTCGCCACCTCCTGCCCACCTCTCATCCTTTTTGGAGCGAGAGCAGCTGTCACTTGAGGATGACACCTTGCTTGTTTCGCGTACGATCAAGAGCAACGGAAGGTCTTCCATCACCATGTGCGGGAGGCTGTGCACCCGAGCAGATCTTGCCCTGATCACCAGCGAATTGCTGGACATCAGCGCACAGCGCGATCATCAGAGCCTGCTCTCTGCTGCCCACCAACTGGCGGTCCTTGACTCCTATGGAACGATAGGGGATGAGAAGAGTGCCTACCGCAGCTGCTATGAACGAACGGCGGACCTCAAGGCCCAGCATCGGCAGTATGGGATGCAGCTGGAAAATTCCAAACGGGAAGAGGACTATCTGCGGTTTGCAGTGGATGAGATCACCAAGGTCGGCCCCAAGCTCGGAGAGGACGAGGAAATCCAGGAACAAGTGCGTCGCATCGCCTCCTTCGAGCAGATATATGAGGCGCTGACGCTGTGTGTGGAGCTTTTGCATGGTGGAGGGGAGAATCCCCAAGGAGCATTGTCCCTGTTGCATCAGGCAAAGAACCAATTGGAGAATGCCAAGAAAGGGGATGCATCCCTTGCCTCCTATGCTGAGCGATTGGAGAGTGCAAGCATCGAATTGGAGGACATCTATGAGACGCTGCGTGATTACTTGGGAGGCATGAGCTACAGTGAGGCCGAACTCGACCGACTGCAGGGACGACTTGCTCTCTTGCAGCGTCTGAAAAAGAAGTACGGATACAGCTTGGATGCGGTGCTTGCGTTCCTCTCCGAAAGCCAGCAAAAGCTCAACATCTCCGAAGAGGGCGAGATTCTGCTCAGCAAGCTGGAAAAGCAAATATCGGTGGCAAACCAAGAGCTGATACAAGCTGCTGGGGTGTTGCGTTCCAAGCGTAGGGAAGCTGCCCAACGCTTGCAGAGAGAAGTCGAAGAGCGGTTGAAGAGCCTGGGAATGAAAGAAGCACGTTTTTCCATCCTCTTCCAGGAGATCGAGCCAGGACCGAGCGGGGCGGATGAGGTCAGCTTTGCCATCTGTGCCAATCCAGGGCTTCCCATGCGCTCGATCAAGGATGTTGCCAGTGGGGGAGAGCTCTCCAGGATCATGCTGGCGGTGAAGACCTCGCTAGCTGAAAGCGACAGCATCCCAACCCTCATCTTTGACGAGGTTGATGCGGGCATTGGAGGAAGTGTCGCACTCTCTGTCGCCCAACAGCTGGTTCATCTTGGCCGTACCCATCAGGTGATCGTCATCACCCACCTTGCCTCGATAGCAAGCAAGGCAGATACCCAGTTCGTGGTGAGCAAGGATATCCGCAACCAGATGAGCTACTCGACGATCAGGATTGTGAAAGGATCCGAACGGCAAAAGGAGATCGCACGCATGCTCAGCGGCGATGATAACAGCCCAGAGAGTCTGGAACACGCAAAGAAACTTTTGCAGGAGACACCATGAGTATGGAGTATTACCCGTTGGAACAAGGCTTTGCCTATGGGGAAGAGGGCAAGATGCCCTTGGCAAGGATTACCCTGCGCAAGCTCAACGAGAGCACCTATGCCATTGATCATACGTATGTATCGCCCCAACTGAGGGGACAAGGCATTGCCAAGCAGTTGGTGCTGCTCGCAGCCGAGAAGGCCCGCAAGGAAGGGTTCACCATAGCCCCCTTATGCTCATATGCGCGCAAGGCGATGGAGGAGGATCCCTCCCTCAGGGATCTCATCGAGCCCTAGCAGATCGCTAAATCAAAGTTCAGCACCTTTCCCAAGGCATTGATCAAGGCAATGTCTGCATTACTGTCTGTCTTTTTCTGCATACACAGATAGGGATAGACAGCGTCTTGGATGGCGGTGAGATCGGGCTGAAAACGCTTTTCACGCACAATTTCCAAGAATTCCAGCATGAAGCGACAGTTGGTATCGTGAAGTCCGTAGGTCTGCACTTTCTTGGCCATGTTGATCATTTCCGAATCAAAGATGGAAGCGATCAGCTCCAGATCGGGTTGTTTTCCGTATTTGAGGAAGAAGTCGAGCATCAACTCAAAATCACTCTTGAATTCGTCCCACATCGTAAGCGTTCCATAGGTGAACAAGCTCTTGATGGCACTTAGTGAGGCTCCGATCAGCTGCTGGTAGAGAGACCCCATCGGAAGATAGGGGACATTCTTTGCCAAGCTGGCGTAGTAATACAGGTTGTGTGAAAGCTCCTTGATCTGCTTCTCATCCAGCATGCAGACGTTCCGGTCGATCTGGGTGAACAGCTGGTCACGCATCCGCAAGGGAATGTCCTCATGGGTGAGGAAGTAGGTCTGGCTCTCTTCGTCCCTGCTCTGGATGGTGATCGTGTACTGCAGTACCGCGGCCTCGGGATGCGGGTCGATGATGGTGCACAGATAGCGATCCAGCGATTGGGTGTTGCTGATCGCAAGCACCATGGTCTCCGTGTTCTGATGCTTCACCTCATCCAGTCTGAAGTACCCATAGCTGTCCTGATAGTGATCTTTCAGGGCAATGCGGCGATTGAGGGTGAAGAAGAGGGCTGCCTCAACCTCTCCGCTGAGCTCTTTCATTGCCTCAAGAGCCAATGTTCTCCCGGTTCCGTCCTGCTTGCGGTTGGCTTTCGCTTTCTGCAGGTCTTCCAACAGGAGTTCAAGCAGGCTCTCCTTGGTAAACCCTTCATAGAGGCGCAAGGCCATCAGGGCATAGACGATGTTCTGCCTTGGTTCGAGCCCGGCAAGATCGTTGAAGAACCAACCACAGCTGGTAAATGAGAAATGCTTGTACTTCTGGCCGAGCAAGAGTTTTGCGAGCGCTTCCTTGGTATCGGGATCTTTGGTATGCCGGCCGAGGAACGTATCCATATCCTCATGTGCCAGGATGACCGGAGAGAAACTGTGCAAAAGATCCCTAGGCTTCATCTCCGTTCCCAGGAGGTTGGTAACCTCTTTCTCGAAGATGGCATCGAGCTTGCAAGCGAGATGGTCGAAAGCTTGCCTCAGGGGAGTCCTCCACTTTTGGTTCCAACTCTCATCACCACCGGTGTGGCAGCCGCAGTCCCGATACCAGCGGGACACCCCGTGGCTGCACGACCAGCTGGTGCCTTTCGCCTCTTCTCCATCATGAAGAAAGGCTTCTTCAGTGGCAGGATGCTGTGCAAGGTATGTTGCATAGTTGGTGAACTGGAAATCCTCGCGGTCATGCACCTTTTTGATCAGGGCGGCGAGGGCCATGTCACCGTAGGGTTCATGATGACCGTAAATCTCTCCGTCGGTTGCCGTATGGATCAGGTTCTGGCCTTCGGTTTTTGCTATGGTCAGCAAGCGCTCATAGAGCATGTCTGCATCCCTGAGGTAGTGGCCGAAGCTGATGCCCTCGGCAAGCTGGGGGTTGTAGAAGAACGCATTGATGGTGTTCCCCTTCGCTCCGGTCAGCTTGAACGCCCTGCCATAGGGGGCGGGTTTGCCATTGAGGTCGATACGCTGCCCATCTTCAGACTGTATGGCCTTGCATTGCCATGGCGAGAGGATGACATACTTGACTCCCGCTTCGCCAAGCAGATCTGTCACCATCGGGTTGATTGCCGTCTCAGGAAGCCAAAGGCCTTCTGCATCGCGGCCGAAACGACGAGAGAAATCATCCAGACCCCACAGGATCTGGTCCTTGGCATCCGCCTCGGTGGCAAGGGGAAGAATGGAGTGGTTGTACGCTTGGGCAATGGCATTGCCGTGTCCAAGCCGCTCTTTGCTCTGTTTGTCAGCTTCCAAGATCAAGGCATACGTATTGGGGTGCCTCTTTTCCATCCAACTGAGGAGCGTCGGTCCGAAGTTGAAGCTGATAGAGGCATAGTTGTTTGTCATGCTCAGGATTCTTCGTACACCCGAGAGATAGCGGGAGTGGCTGTTTGCACTGTAGCAATCAGCATGAATCCGTTCGTTCCAGTCTGGGAAGGGGCTGGCAGAGAGCTGCTTGCCGATGATTCCCGTTCTGGGATTCTCTCGCGGAGGCTGATAAAAATGCCCGTGGAGAATCAGTGAGGTCTTCTCTTGTTTCTGTGTTTTCATATTGCGTGGGCAGTATAGCACAGCCAAGTGATGTGCAACAGGGCTTTTGGGAGAAGCCGTCTTGCACTTTATCCTCTTCTGGGCAAAAATAAGACAGGAGGTGCGTATGAGCATCCATATCGTTTCAGATCCCAATCTGGTAGCAGATACCGTTCTTTTGCCCGGAGATCCCCTCAGGGCCCGTCACATCGCGCAAACCTATCTGACTGATGTCATCCAATATAATGAGATACGAGGAATGCTGGGCTTTACCGGCTACTGGCAAGGCAACCGCGTTTCGGTCCAGGGAACCGGGATGGGTATGCCTTCTTTCTCCATCTATGCCCAAGAGCTGATCGACACCTACCACGCCAAACGTCTGGTACGTGTCGGCACCTGCGGTACGATGAGCGAAGACCTCCATCTCAAGGATGTACTCATTGCCCAGGCAGCGGACAACGACAGCGCGATGAATCCCAGCCGATTCGGCTCCTATCAGTTCGCCCCTACCGCCTCGTTCAATCTGCTGGCAAAGGCCGTTGGGCATGCCCAGGCAGCGAAGATGGGCTTCGCTGTGGGAAATGTGTTTACCAGCGACCAGTTCTACGACCAGAAAGGGGAGGAGAAGAAGCTGATCGCCCAGTCGGTGGGAACGATGGCCATAGACATGGAGACGTGTGAGCTCTACACCCTTGCCCGCCTCAAGCATGTGGAGGCGCTTACCCTGCTTACCGTAAGCGATTCCCTGCTTACCGGTGAGCAGGTTCCCCCTGCACAACGGCAGAGCACCTTCGACGCAATGGTCGACCTTGCCCTGCTTACGCTCTTCAGCTGAGCGGGAAAACGCACGCAGTTGACTAAGACCGATGATTCTTTTACGATTGCAGGAAAGAACATCCATTTGGATGCGTTGCGGGAGTAAGCATGATTCTCATCAATATTGATTCCTTGTCTACTACCGAGCTGCAGTACATTGCCCAGCAAGAACGGCTGAGCAACTGGCAGTCTCTCGACCGCGAAGAACTCATCGATGCACTCGAGGAAGCTTTTGGGGAACAGGATGATGAGCTTCCTTCTGCAATGAAGGGAAAGATCAACCGAAACCGATACTGCAACGCACTTACCGACTTCCGTGGGAATAAGCAGCATATCAATGGGCTCCCCGGTGTTGAGGATCTTCCTGAATCGTACCTCGATACTTCCATTCACCTCTTGCTGCGTGATCCCCAGTGGGCCTTTGCCTACTGGTCGCTCTCCCCGGCTTCAAATCTGATGATTTTCGGTGAGGACGGACAGGAGAAAAGCAACCTCTTTTTGCGGGTGCAGGAGACCAACCTGAGCACCAAGGGGGTGAGGACGTTTGACATCAGCATCTCCCTGGAAGATACCCAATGGAACATCAATCTGCCGAACATCGGCTCTTCCTACGTGGTCGACCTGTGTTGGCGTGACAAGAAGGGCAATGAGATGTCCCTCGCACAGAGCAAGAGTGTAGAAACGTTTCCCTCGTACTGGCAGGAGCATGTTGATGAGCTGGCCATGGACGGGGATCTGTTTACCATGCACTTTTCTTCGCTGGTGACTCGTGAAGGGGAGATTGTAGACAATGCAGTGCTTCGTGAGATCGCCCAGACCTTGAGCAAGGGGGTTCTGTAATGTCCAATACGTCTGTGGCCTTCATCCTGAATGCCCATCTTCCGTTTGTCCGGCATCCCGAATATCCAAGATTTCTGGAAGAGGATTGGTTGTTCGAGTCGATCAGCGAAAGTTATCTTCCCCTGCTGAGGATGTTCAACAAGCTGAAAGCAGAGCGCATCAGCTTCAAGTTCACCATCAGTCTCTCCCCAACCTTGTGCTGCATGCTCAGTGACCCCATCCTTCAGGAGAGGTTTTTGCAGTATCTGGAACGCCATATCGAACTTGGCCACAAGGAAGTGCAGCGCTGCAGTGAGAGTCAGCCTGAGTTCTTGGAGATGGCACAGTTCTATCTCGGCCAGGCAAAGCAGAATCTCAGCGACTATCAGGACCTGTACCGCAACAACATCCTTGATGCCTTCAAGGCACTGGAAACCAGCGGTCATCTGGAGCTTGCCACCACAGCGGCAACCCACGCATATCTTCCGCTCTACAAAGAGTATCCCACTGCCATCAATGCCCAGGTTGAACTGGGTGTGCAATCCTTTTTGACCACCTTCGGACACCTTCCCAAAGGTTTCTGGTTGCCAGAGTGCGGCTACTACCCCGGTCTTGAGGAGAATCTGAAGTATCACGGTATCAACTGGTTCCAGACAGCAAGCCAGTCCATGCTCCTCTCGCAGGACAAGGTCCAGTATGGTGATTACCGTCCGGTTCGCTGTCCAAACAGTGTTGCCGCCTTCCCCCGTGATTTCCAGGGCACCAGTCTGGTCTGGTCCAACAGCAGCGGCTATCCGACAGACAGGGTATACCGTGAATTCTATCGGGACATCGGTTACGATCTTCCGATGGAGTACATCAAGCCGTACATCCACGAGCCTGAGGTTCGTGTCTTCACCGGCTACAAGTACTGGGCGATCACCGGGCAAACTGACCAGAAGATACCGTACCGCCGTGAGCTTGCCCAGGCGAAAGTTCGTGAGCATGCCCGAAACTTCCTCTACAACCTCACACGCAAGGGCTCTGACCTTGCCCCTTCCATGGAGAACCAGCCGCTGTTTACCCTTGGGTTTGATGCCGAGCTGTTCGGCCACTGGTGGTTTGAGGGAATCGATTGGCTTGAGCAGGTCATCCGTCTTGTTGCCGAACCCGGACAAACGGTGGCGTTGACCTCTCCCTCCGCTTTTCTTTCGAAGGAGGGATCCACCTTGCAGACTGCACGGCCTGCATTCTCCTCGTGGGGCCAAGGCGGCTACAGCGCAGTCTGGCTGGATGGGGCGAATGCGTGGACCTACCGGCATATCCACAAGGCAATCGAGAGGATGGAAGAGTTGAGCCTGCGGTTCAGTGACCAGATCAGCCTCAAGCAGAGATTCCTCAACCAGGCTGCAAGGGAAGTGCTTCTTTCCATGGCGAGTGACTGGCCCTTCATTCTCTTCAACAAGAGCAGCACTGAGTATGCAGAAAAGCGTTTGAAAGACCATCTGAAGAATTTCAATGTGGTCTACGGGAATATGTGCAAGAATGCGGTGAATACCGAGTGGTTGGTGAAGGCAGAGAAGCGCAACAGCATTTTCAGCGACATCGATTACAACATTTTCAATCCCAACCGATAACAATCCTGTCACCCAAATCGACCCCTTTCCTCAGTAGAGGAGAGGGGTTTTCATTATTCGGACACACCTTCTTTTCTGCTCATATTGGTTTACGTCTGTTAAGCGATAGCACAGGATTTTCGTAATTGTACCGGCTAAAGGGGAGAAAGTCCGGTTGTGCTGTGGTGGGAAGAAGTGTACATTATTGGATACAAGTGGGAAAAAATCCCAAAAATGTTGCAAAAAGGTAGGAGCGTGGCATGTTGACTGGTGAGTTTTACAACACCATAGACGACAAGGGTCGCATTCTTATCCCCTCCCGATTGCGTTCGGCACTCGAAGGGGAGGCCCTGTATGTGACCCGTGGTCTGGAAACCTGCCTTTGGCTCATGCTCCCTTCCGATTTTGAGAAATTGAAGAACACCATCATCAGCGGTCCGGGCTCCATGTTCGACCGGAAGCTCAGGATATTGCAGCGAGGCATGATTGCTCCGGCCCAGCTTTGCGAATTCGACAAGGTGGGAAGAATCAATATTCCCCAAAGTCTTCGCGAGAGCGTCGGCTTGTCCGCCAAGGAAGAGTCGGTGCTTTTGGGTACCGGCAACTATCTGGAATTGTGGAACAGAGCTGAGTATGAGCGATACCTGTCGCAGAGCATGGGAGAGTTCCTCGATGCGGCTCAATCCCTCAGTGAGATGATCAGGGAGGACCTTTGATGGAATATGTCCACTACTCAGTCATGAGACAGGAGATTCTTGAGCATCTGATACCTCCTCAGGACACTGAGGCTACCATGGTCGACTGTACCTGTGGGGAGGGTGGGCACACCAATCTTTTTCTCTCCACCTATCCGAACTTGCGTGTCATCGGCCTGGATCGGGACAGCTCAATCCAGCAGAAGGCCATCCAGCGGATGGAATGTTTTGCTGATCGTTTCACACCGAAGAATATCTGGTTCGACGATTTCTTTGCCGATGCCCAGGAGAACTCCTTCGATCTGGTGCTCTTCGATCTGGGCATTTCCAGCTACCACTATGAGGAGAGCGAACGCGGCTTCTCATTCCGCAAGGATGAGGTGCTGGACATGCGCCTGGACAAGACGGCCCCGATCAGTGCCCTCGATGTGGTCAACGGCTATCAGGAAGAACGGCTGGCCGATGTCATCTACCAGTTTGGGGAAGAGCGATACTCCCGCAGGATTGCCCGTGCAATCGTTGAGAGACGGAAGACCGGAAAGATCACCACCAGCGAGGAGTTGGCCTCGATCATCTACAAGGCTGTTCCCTCAGGCTACCGCTATGGGCACATCCATCCGGCAACCCGGAGTTTCCAAGCTATCCGCATAGAGGTGAACCGGGAGCTGGATCGCATCGAACCTGCCCTGAAGGGAGCCATCAAGGCTCTGAAGCATGGAGGGAGGATGGCTGTGATCAGCTTTCACTCCCTGGAGGACCGCAAGGTCAAATGGTTGTTCAAGGCTTTGGGGGAGGGTGAGAATCCGACCATCCGGATCCTTACCAAGAAACCTTTGATTCCGAGTGATACAGAACGGGAGGAGAATCCGGCGAGCAGAAGTGCAAAGCTGAGGATTATCGAGAAGCGATAAGGAGTGGGGTATGGGTAACGATTGGTACACGACAGATCTCAAGCAACGACCCGCTCAGCGAAGCCGCCGCTTCGTGCGCATTGAACAGATGGTTGTCCTGATGATGCTGCTCTGTGTCATGGCTGCCATGTTTGTCCCGCTCTGGCAGAGGGGGGTGAACCGCAGTCTTGAGATTGAGTACCAGACCCTGCTGAACAACCGTCAGGCATTGGAAGAGCAGAGGCAGGTCCTGTTGGCAGGAATTTCCAAGCTCTCCATGCCGGAACAACTGGTAAAGGGTGCGTGGAAAGAGGACATCGCCTTCCAGCCGATCAGGGCGGAAGCGGTGATCATGCTGTCCAGGAGAGCCCATGAGTGAACATCAGAATATTGCCCAGTTTGCATTTGATCCTCACCAAATAGCCCCTCTTTGCAATGCAAGGTGCATGCGAGGTGGGGCTGTGCGCATCAGCAACGTGCAGATCGACAGCAGGAAGTGCACTACCGGTTCTCTCTTTTTCGCCCTCAAAGGGGATAAAGTTGACGCCATCTCTTTCCTTGCACAGGTTGAGGCCAGCAAAGCGAGTGCTGTGGTTGTGCCGTTTGAACAGGTATCTCGAGCGCTTAGGGAAGTTTCCATTGCAGTATTGGGCTGCGACGATGTACTTTCCAGCTTGCACTCTCTGGCGCGCTCGTACCTGCATCTCATCCCTAGCTTGCAGACGGTGGGTATCACCGGCAGCTGCGGAAAAAGCACTACCAAGGAAGCGATCGCCCGCATCACCAGCGTCTTGGGACCGACTGCAAGGACTCCTGGCAATCTCAACAGCGAATTCGGCCTCCCCTTGAGTATCTTCGGACTGGGAAGAGAGAGCAGGTATGGTGTCTTTGAGATGGGAATTGACCATGTAGGGGAGATGGACCGGATGGTTTCGATCCTCAAGCCTTCGGTGGCTGTGTTGACCAACATAGGCATCTCCCATCTGGAGAAGATGGGCAGTGAAACGACGATTGCCCGAGAAAAAGCAAAGATCTTTCACCCTGGGCTGAAGGCAGGCTTCGTAAGCCGGGACTGCAAGCATTTCGATCTGATCCAGGCGCAGGCATCAGTCTCCCTTGGCCGCTACAGTGCCAATGACATCGAAGCCATGGATCTGGGCCTTGATGGATGGCAGCTCTCCTATGGTGGTCAGACCTTCAGGATTCGGTCGGTAGGAAAGCATCTTTTGGAAGATGTGGTGGGCGCTATCAGGGTAGGTGCGTATCTTGGTGCTGATGCAGTGGACATTGCCCAGGCCTTGGAAGGCTTTGAGCCGATGCACGGGCGCTCGTTTGTCCATCACAGCAGGGTAACCATCGTCGACGACTCCTACAATGCAAGCCTTGATTCCACCACCAGCATCCTTCGTTACCTCTCATCCCTCTCCTGGGATGGGGCAAAGAAAGTGGTGCTTGGGCCAATGAAGGAACTTGGCCAGCTTTCAGCCGAGGCTCATCGCAGTGTAGCGGATACGCTTTCCTTTTGTTCCTTCAGCAAAGCGTACCTGTACGGGGAGGAGATGGAAGAGGCAGCATTCTGTCTCAAGCGCTCCCGTTTCACCGGAGAGGTCTCCTACACCAAATCCTTTGCCCATCTGGAAGATGAGGTGGGAAAGCAGACCAAAACCGGGGATCTCTATCTGTTGAAAGCTTCCCGGTCAGTTGGGATGGAACGACTGATACCCTTCCTCCAAAGGAGGGCGCGATCCTATGCCTAGCAGGTTGCCCATCCTCCTTTTAGCCTCGCTACTGTTGACCTTCGTTCTCTCGAAGGTCCTCTTGTCATTGGTGGGAAGGAGTACTGTGGCGATCAAGCCTGAATTGAGACCCGTACACGCATCCAAGGCCGGCACCCCGGTCGTCGGGGGCATTGCCTTCGTTATGGGAGCTTTTCTTGTTTCCCTGATCGATCCAGAGCTTGCATCCCCGATGGTCCTGTATCCCATGTTCGGTCTCTTGCTCTTTGCCTCGGTTGGCTTTTTGGATGACCACCTCAAGCGGACATCCTACAATGGGGATGGTCTGCCATCGCTGCTCAAGCTGGCTCTCCAGGTGCAAGCTGCACTGCTTTTGTTGATTATTCTCAAGCAGCACGGCCTCATCGACACCACCCTTGATCTTGGGTTTGCCTCACTGGCGTTGGGTCCTGCCTACTACCTCTTCGCCCTGCTGTACATCCTCTACTTTGTGAATGCGATCAACATCACCGATGGTTTGGACGCACTGGCGGCCGGTTCAAGCCTGCCGATGCTGCTTCTGGTCATTTTTATCTCGAATCAGCGCTCGATGCCCTCTTCCACAGCCCTGCTTGGAGCCATCCTTGCCTTTCTCTGGTTCAACCGGCGCCCTGCCAAGTACTTCATGGGAGACTGCGGGAGCCATGCCTTGGGCGGGTATCTTGCCATCAGTGCACTCCTGCTCAAAGCTGAAGTCGCCCTTTTTGTTGCAAGCGGCCTGTTTCTGGTGGAGTTGGCAACCAGCCTCATCCAGATCATCTCCATCCGTAAGTTCGGGAAGAAGGTGTTCATCATCGCCCCCTTGCATCATGCCTATGAATTGAAAGGTATGAAGGAGACGCATATTGTCCTCTCCTTCATTCTGGTTTCCTGGTTGTTTGGGGCAGCATCCTTGCTGCTTACTAGGTGATGACCATGGATATACGCAGGGAATTCGATGATTATCAGCATCAGGAAGAGACCCTCGTCGAAGTAGGGGGCGACTTCAGCCCCTTCACCTTCCTCTGTGTCGTATTGCTCATCACCAGCTTGGGCTTGATCATGCTGTACAGCGCATCCTACAACGAGGCGCTCATCCACAATCTTCCTCATCACTACTTTTTGACTCGCCAGCTGATGTTCGTTCTCCTTGCAGTGGTTGTCTTTGTCATCATACGGTTCATCCCCATCTCCTTGCTCAAGGCGTTCAGCTATCCCATCCTGCTGGTTTCCCTGCTTCTGCTGCTGATGACCCTCTTCACCCCCTTTGGCCAAGAACGTCTGGGTTCCAGGCGATGGCTCCAGATTGGTCCGCTTCCTTCCCTCCAGCCATCAGAGTTTGCCAAACTGGCCCTGGTACTCTTTTATGCCTATTATTTTCGCTTTGACCGAACCAATCAGTCGCTTCTGCGACGCTTTTTGCTTCCGTTACTGGTGAGTCTCGGGATGACTCTTTTGATTTTCCTGCAGCGGGACTACTCCTCAGCTGCCCTCTTTCTGGCGATTTCTTTCTCCCTTCTGCTTGCCAGCGGGCTGAAGATCTCCACGCTTCTCATCATGTTTGCATTCCTCGTTCCTCCCGCCCTGGTTGGGATGTTCTCCCAGTCCTATCGGGTGAAACGCATCGTATCGTTCCTGTTCCCCTCCCTGGACCCGGTGGGTATGAACTACCAAGTCACCACCTCCCTGAAGGCCATCCAGAAGGGCGGGCTCTTCGGTGTGGGGTTGGGAAACGGTACCTACAAGCTGGGATTGCTTCCGGAAGTCCAGAGTGACTTCATCTTTGCCTCCATTTGTGAGGAGATCGGGCTGGTTGGTTGTTCGTTCATCCTGGTGCTCTTCGCAATGCTGGCAATCCTTGGGTACAATGCGGCAGCAAGGATGCGTGATCGTGACCGCTTCCTCAGTCTTACGGCCTTCGGCCTTACAAGTATGATTCTCTTCCAAGCCATTCTCAATCTGGGGGTGGTGACAGCTTTGCTTCCCCCCACCGGGATTCCCTTGCCCTTCTTCAGCCAAGGGGGGACAAACCTGTTCATTGTGCTTACCTCCTGTTCGTTGCTCTACCGGATCCTGTTGATAAGCAGTGGCAAGATGCCTTTGCAGAAAAGCTCGCTGGATGAGGGGCAGCGCAAGGCTATCCTGTTTCCCGATGAGGGGGAAGGCTCATGAGAAGGATGGGCATCAAGGCCAAGATGGCCCTTTTGCTGCTTCCTCTGCTTGTACTGCTGCTGCTGTTCATCCTGCGCTCTGTTCCCCACTTTACGATCAGAACCATTCAGGTAACAGCGCATCAAGGCAGTGGCCAAGTCCCCGCTGAGGTTGCGAACCATCTCACAAAACTGGTGGGGACTTCACTGTTTGCACTGAGTCTTGGAAAAGAAGAGAGCAGGCTAAAAGCGTATTCTCCGGTACAGAAGGCGAGCGTCAAGCGAGCCTTGCCCTCCACCTTGGTGGTGGATCTCACGCTCATCGATGCCTTGGCCTTGGTGCAAGGGGGGGAAGGGCAAGCCTTCTTCTTGGTCAAAGGGGACAGATTGCTTGATCTGGACAGCAGGGATGTCCCTGACTGGCAGAAGGTCGTTCTGAGCATCGAGGTCCCGCTTTCCTATGCCCAGATGATGGCTCGTCATGGAATTGATGAAGCCTTTGCCCAAGTAATGGAGTTGGCGCGCTCCCTCGAAGGCAAAACCACCTTGATAACTAGGGTAAAATACGATAATAATAGTAGTAACAGCTTTGGAAAGATGGTTTTGGAACTCTCGTCCCTGAATGCCCAGATTTGGGTGAGGGAGCCTGTAGGGGCACACCTTGTGCAAGCCGCCATCCTTTTGGTCCAGCAGGACCAACAGGATGCGCTTTCCTTCCTCAGCTTGCCGACCAGGCGATACGACCTCTACCGAGAGGGCTTGGTGCAAAGGTAATGAGACCGACCATAAGGGGGTTGCTGTAATGGCTGGAGACAAAATGTTGATGGGACTGGATATCGGCTCCAGCCGGACCAGATGCGTAATCGGCTCAGTAAGCCGTGAGGGCCAGTTGATGGTCGACAGCATCTGTGAGCATCCGAGCGAGGGAGTCCGTGCCGGTTCAATCGTCAATATAGAACAAACGCTGAAAACCATCCAGACGGTGATCAATGAGGCAGAGCTCCAGGCAGGAGCAGAGATGAGTGAAGTCATCATCGGTATCGGGGGAGAGAACATCATCGGCATCCCCAGTACAGGGGTGGTTGGAATCAACGGCAAAGACCAGGAGATCAAGCGCGAGGACATCTTCCGCAGTCTGGAAGTGGCCCGTGCCTTTGAACTTCCCCAGGACAGGGAGATACTGCACACCTTGGTGCAGGATTTTCAGATAGACGGGCAGATGGGCATCAAGGATCCGATCGACATGCTTGGGCACCGACTGGAGAGCAGGGTGCTCATTGTCACCGCCTCTTCGGCTATCTGTCAGAATGAACGAAAATGCATCCAGCGATCCGGGCTGACGGTCCAACGGCTTGTCCTGCAAAGCCTTGCAGACAGTGAGGTGGTGCTCAGCAGTGAAGAGAAGGAGATGGGTACGATCCTCATCAACATCGGAAGCGGCATCACCAATATGATCGCCTATACCAACGGGTCTCCTGTGTACACAGGGGGCGTGAACCTGGGAGGGGAGGCTGTCACCAATGACATCGCCTACATCCTGAACAAGACCCGCGCGGCAGCAGAGCAGATCAAATGTGAGAGTGGACATAGTTATGTTCCCTCGGTTAGCAGTGAAGAGATGATACTGATACCCCAGGTCGGGGGCCTTCCTCCGATCAAGATGCCCAAGAAAGAGCTGAGCAAGGTCATCGAACCCAGGATGGCAGAAATTTTCTCCCGCTTGCAGAGCGATTTGGAGAAAGCCCAGGTACAAGGTTCTTTTGGTGGCGGGGTGGTTTTGGTAGGCGGTGGGGCACTGCTCAGCGGCGTTACCGAGCTTGCCAGTGAGATTTTCAGGCTTCCGGCACGCCTTGGGTTTCCCGAGGCGATCGGGGGCTTGGACCGCTCGTACATCAGTCCCCAGTACACCACGGTGTTGGGACTGCTCAAGAGCGAGGCGCGCAAGGTCCGCGAGACGGGAGCCACACCGAAGGCCCGCAAGGACAGGGCGCGGCGGAAAGAGGGTGGGGCATCCTCCAAGCTCCGGGATTTTTTCAGGACATTGTTCTAAGAGAGCCGCAGGGCAAAGGAATAGGCTATGGATTTTGGAATGTTTGAAGTAGAGGATATGGTCCAGGACGAACAGGCCACCTCCACGATCATCAAAGTGGTCGGGGTAGGTGGGGCTGGTGGCAATGCGGTGAACCGCATGATCGCCAGCGGCTTGAAGAAGGTGCATTTTGTCACCATGAACACCGATATGCAGGCCCTCCAGCGATCCAACGCCCAAATCCGAATCCCAATCGGCAAGGAGTTGACCGGGGGGCTTGGCGCCGGGGGTATCCCCGAAGTCGGTGAAAAGGCTGCCCAGGAGAGCAAGGAGGACATTCGCCGCGAGATTGAGAATGCCGACATGGTCTTCATCACTGCAGGAATGGGAGGTGGTACCGGCACCGGCGCCGCTGCAGTGGTCGCCGAGATTGCCAAGAGCTGCAATGCCCTGACTGTTGCCGTTGTCACCACTCCTTTTGCTTTCGAAGGAAAGAAAAAGCTGATGCTTGCGCAGGCCGGCATTGAGAAACTGCGCAAGCAGGTCGATACCCTGATCATCATCCCCAACCAGTACCTGCTCAAGGTAGTGGAGAACAACACCCCGATCAAACAGGCCTTCCTGATGGCTGACGAGGTGCTGTACATGGGCGTACAGGGAATCAGCGAGCTCATCACCGAACCGGGAGAGATCAATATTGACTTTGCTGACGTACGTACCGTCATGAAGGGCAAGGGTGATGCGCTGATGGGCATTGGCTTCGGAGAGGGTGCAAATCGTGCCGTCGATGCAGCCAGACAGGCAATCAACAATCCCCTGCTTGAGAATGCAAGCATTGAAGGTGCCAAGAGCGTGCTGGTGAACCTAGCAGGAAGTGACAATCTCACCTTGCAGGAGTATCAGGATGTTGTGGAGTTGGTCACCGAGAAGTGTGCTGAGGACGCTCTGGTAATCGCTGGACAGGCCTTCAACCCTGAACTTGGGGACCGCATCAAGGTTACGGTGGTCGCCACGGGATTTGAGCGCAAAGAGGATGTCGTTGGGGCTGAGCTCGCCGATATGGATATGGTCAAGCGTCGCTATGCTTCTGCGAAGGTGAGTGAACATCGGGAAGAGGAGAGTGCTCCTGCAGCCAAGAAGCAGGCCGATGACGAGCGTGATGTGGGTGCTATCCAGGTAAACCGCTGGCAGGATCTGCAGAAGCAACTTGGCAAGGGCCCGAGCACCAACACCAATGACTACACAATCCCTGCAGTCTTGCGTTACTCACGCAACAAGCCGGATGAAAAATAGAGATGGCCGATCCTGCCTTTCTCCTCCTGCTTGAGGAGTACAGAGACTATCTGGGCCTTCAGCGTCGCCTCAGCGAGGCGACGCAATCTGTATACGAGCATGAGGTGCGCTTGCTTCTTGAGCAAGGGATGGATCTTGGGAGTGTGAAAGCTCATGAGATAGAGGCCTATGTACAACACCAGGTCGTACAGCGAACACTCAGCGAACGCAGTGTGGGGAAAATGCTCTCTGCCCTGCGCTCCTTCTTCACCTACCTGCAGCTGCAGAAAGTTCGCATCGACAATCCCGTGCTGCTCATCCAGCGCTCCCATCAGCCAGCCCTCCTTCCTCAGGTCGCTACCCTCAAGCAGGTGGAAGCCTTGCTGGAGAGCATCGATACCTCTGATGCATTGGGGTATCGTGATCGCACCATCTTCGAGCTCATCTACTCCTGCGGCCTGAGAATCAGCGAAGCCTGCAACCTTGAGGTCAGTGACTACCAAAACGGGTACCTCAGGGTGCTCGGGAAGCGGGGAAAACTGAGGATTTTGCCTGTGGGCGAGGTTGCTCACTCGTTTCTGAAGACATACCTGGAGGAGGCTCGTCCCTCTCTGGTGGGAGCCAAACGCTCGGTCAAAGCCCTCTTTGTCGGGAGAAGGGGGCGCAAGCTTACCCGTCAGGCCATCTACAAGCGGTTCATGATGTACACAGGACTTTCCGATATCGAGGCGAAGGTTCATACCTTGCGTCATAGTTTTGCCACACATCTGCTGGAGGGTGGTGCGGACCTGCGAAGTGTCCAGGAGCTGCTCGGACACAGCGATATCAAGACAACCCAGATTTACACCCATGTGGATACCACCGCCTTGCAGGATGCATACCGTCGGTTTCACAAGGATGAGGAGCCTTCATGAGCATACTCTGGCTGCTCTGCCCTGTCATAGCTTTCGGCTCCTTCGTGGACGCGATAGCCGGTGGAGGTGGGCTGATCACCCTCACCGCCTACGTTGCGGTGGGACTTCCACCCCAAACAGCATTGGGGAACAATAAGTTTGCCTCCTCCAGCGGGACGCTTATTGCGTCCATCCGCTACCTGGCCCATTCGCAGGTCTCCCTTCTGGTAGGGGTGGTAGCCATTATCTTCAGCTTTCTTGGTTCCGGCTTCGGTTCGCTCATGGCCACCCGATATGCTTCCACCTATCTGAACTACTTGCTGGTTTTTCTCGTTCCCGCACTCGCCCTGTTCATGATGCTCAAACCTGATTTTGGGCAGGCGAAGAGCCGCTCAAAGCCATTCGTCATCCTCTTGGGTATGATTACCGGCTTGGTGATGGGCATGTATGATGGGTTTTTCGGGCCGGGGACGGGCATGTTTCTCACCCTGATCTTCACCTCTGTGCTTGGCTTGGATCTTCTGAAGGCCTGTGGCACAGCCCGGGTTGTCAATCTTGCTTCCAATGTTGCCGCTTTGGCGGTTTTCCTCCGCCATGGAGTCATCGATTTTGCCATCGCCATACCCTGTGCGCTCAGTGCCATCATAGGCGGGTACCTGGGCAGCACCCTTGCCCTAAGCGTAGGCGTCAAGGTTGTGAAGCCGGTCATGCTCTTTGTCCTTGCCATCCTTTTGGTCAAGGTGGTGGTGGGAATGTTCTGAAGCAAACTCTCATTTTCCCAATCTTCTCTTGCATGAAACTCTCCGTCTTGCTTGCCATCAGCCTCTTGCCTCTCTCCACGAGTGAGAAAGTGGAACTTGCTAACCAAAACCCTTCTCTCTCGTCTCTGCTCAGGCGGCTGGGAAAGATGAGGACACGTTTGGAGCGTATGCTCAGCTTTCTTGCTGACGGAAAGGCCAACGTCTGCTTTTTTGGTATGCCCAGCTATCCTGCAACGCTTGCAGAGCTTGAGAATCCACCATTCCGTCTCTTCTACCAAGGCCAGCTCCCCCAAGCGGGTTCACAGCTTCTCACCGTTTGTGGAACCCGCTACCCTGATGGGCAAGGCTCGCATCTTGCCTATGCTTTCGCTCTTGAGGCATCGGCCAATGGGTGTGATTTGGTCATGAGCAACAGTATTGGCAGCGACCGGGGTTGCCTGTACGCGATCGGGGACCTGGGAAACGATGGGTATGTGGTGTGTGACGCAGGGCTTGCCACCAAACGCATCCAGTCGAACACCCTGCTTTCCCAGGCAAATCTGCTCTCCCCCTTCGAGCCCGATGACCAGGCCCTGCCATTCCGCTGTCTTGCCCGCAACGCCGTTTCGACTGCATTGGGGATGGTGACCGTCGTGCTTCAGGCGCCTCTTCGTTCCGGCGCCCTTGCCTGTGCCACATCAGCCTTGGATGCAGGACGGGATGTCTATGTGCATGCAGAGGCCCTGCGCTCCGGGCCGCTGGGAGAGGGCAGCCGTGCCTTATTTGAGATGGGATGTCCTGTGTTCGCATCCTATGCAGAGCTTGCATCCCTCCTTCATTGGTCTGCTTCAGTGCAACTGAGGCAGACCACCAGTGGCGATGCGTTGTATCGGTTTGGTTCAGCATGGTATAGTCTGCAGTATGACTGATGAGCATTTGGTCGAGGCTTTTCTCGAGACGGAACGAACGGTGAGGGGCAGAAGCGAACACACCCTCACCAGCTATGGGCGTGATTTGGCACAGTTTGCATCCTACGTGCACGGCCTGGGCATCACGTTGGCTGAGGTTCAGCGTGAAGATGCCCTGATGTTCATCCGCCACATGAACAAGGAAAAGCGATACCAGGAAGCGACGGTGAACCGGAAGATCAGCTGTTGCCGTACCTTTTACACCTCCTTGGTACGCAAGCAAGTGTGCTCTGCCAATCCGTTCGCGCTCATCAGTGTCCATCGCCATGAAAGCCACTTGCCGACCGTTCTGACTGTCAGTGAGGTGACAAGCCTGCTCAGCCTCCCCTGGCATGATTTCCCCTCTGCCCGCGACCAGCTTGTGTTCAGCCTGCTTTACGATACGGGTTGCCGCATCAGTGAGCTGCGCTCCATCAGGGAAGAGGATATCGAGAAGGAGGTGCTGCGGATCAGGGTGCTGGGAAAAGGGAAAAGGATGCGGTATGTCTTTTATACCAAACGTACCCAATCCTTGCTCTCCTCCTATCTGAGCATGAAGCATGAACGCTTCGATACTCCCTATCTCATCGTCTCAAACAAAGGAAAACAGTTGCCGATGAGCACCATTGGTAGTATGTTTGCCACATACGGAAGAAGGCTGGGATGGCAGAAGAACTTCACACCCCATGTGCTGAGACACACCTACGCCACCCATCTTCTGGACAATGGGGCCGATATCCGCTTGGTACAGGAACTGCTCGGACACCAAAGCATCTCCACCACGCAAATCTATACCCATGTATCAAAAGAACGGCTGGCTCGCGTCTATGAGGCGTGCCACCCCCATGGAAGGAAGCAGCATGAGTAGTTTCAAAGGAACAACCATCGTAGCAGTCCGCAAGGACGGGCATGTGGCAATAGCAGGGGACGGGCAGGTGACTGCCGGTGACACCATTCTCAAATCGAATGCACACAAGGTACGAACCCTGTATGATGGCAAGGTGATCACCGGGTTTGCAGGTACCACCGCAGATGCCTTCACCTTGTTCGAGCTGTTCGAGGCAAAGCTCAAGCAGTTCAACGGGGATCTCACCCGGTCTGCAGTCGAGCTTGCCAAGCAGTGGAGGGTCGACAAGCAACTTCGTCAGCTTGAGGCCATGATGCTGGTCAGCGACGGCAAGCGCATTTTCTTGATAAACGGGGCAGGGGACGTGGTCGATCCCGAGCGCGATGCCATTGGCATCGGCAGTGGCGGCAATTATGCTCTCAGTGCTGCTTTGGCTTATCTTGACGCCAGTCCGACGCTCTCTGCCAGCGAGATAGCAAGAAAGAGTGTGGAAATCGCAGCAACGCTGTGCATCTACACCGATGACTCGATTCACGTAGAGGTATTATAAGCAATGGAACATACAGCAAGCAGGAAGCTTGATGAGCTCAAGCCTTCCCAAATCGTCAGCGAACTTGACAAATATATCATCGGACAGAATCAGGCGAAACGCACCATAGCGGTGGCCATACGCAACCGCACAAGGCGCAAGCGGCTTCCGCTCGACATCCGCGACGAGGTAAGCCCGAAAAACATCATCATGATCGGACCTACCGGGGTGGGAAAAACGGAGATAGCCAGAAGAATCGCAAAGCTTTCCAATGCGCCGTTCATCAAGGTTGAAGCAACCAAATACACCGAAGTGGGATATGTGGGCAGGGATGTCGAGTCGATCATCCGCGACCTGATGAGCATCGCTGTACAGCAGGTGAAAGCCGAACTCGCGCAGCGGGAGCAAGAGAAGGTTCAGATGCGGGTGGAGGAACGGCTTTTGGACATCCTCCTCCCCCAGATACAAACAGACCCTTCGGTGGATGTCATCGAGGTGGGCACTTCCTATACCGACAGCCAGAAATCGACGCGGGAACGGTTCCGTCGTATGTTGCGTGATGGAAAGTTCGATGATCGTGAAGTGGAAATCAACGTCCAGAGCAGGAAGCGTGTGGGCATCGAGGTGCTCGGACAACCGAATATGGAAGAGCTGCAGGAAGCAATGCAGAGTTTGGGTTCGATCTTCGGCAACGGCAAGGCACACAACCGCAAGCTCACCGTGAAGCGGGCACGAGAGATTTTCACCGAGGAAGAAACGGAGAAGGCGGTTGACAACGACCGCGCCATCGACGAGGCCAAGGAACGTGTGGAGCAGATGGGCATCGTCTTCATCGATGAGATCGACAAGGTTGCCAAGAGCGGCAGCGGAGGTTCAGGCATCGACGTCTCCCGAGAAGGGGTGCAGCGGGACATCCTTCCCATTGTCGAAGGAACCAGCGTGTCCACCAAGTGGGGGGTCATCGATACCACCCACATCCTCTTCATCGCCAGCGGGGCCTTTCATGTCTCCAAGCCCAGTGATCTCATTCCTGAACTGCAGGGACGCTTTCCCCTGCGTGTAGAACTCGATGACTTGACCAGCAACGATTTCTATCGGATTCTTACAGAACCGGCAAATGCCATCACGATGCAGTATCGTGAACTTCTGAAGACTGAAGGGGTGGAGATCCAGTTTGAGGATGCAGCGATCCGTCGCATCAGTGAGATAGCATATGAGGTGAACTCCTCCAACGACAACATCGGAGCAAGACGGTTGTTCACCATCATGGAGAAGCTGCTTGAGGAGCTCTCCTTCAGTGCTGACGAGCTCAGCGGCCAGAGCATCACCATCACCAGTGCCTATGTGGATGAACGGCTAGGTGATGTCATCCAGGACCAGGATCTCTCGAAGTTCATCCTATAGGAGGGAGTTTGGAATTCCTTACGCTTGAATCCACCGATTATGAGAGCGCACTGAAACAGGCCAGACGTGAGTACGGCAATACAGTGCGCGTTCATACGCGCAAGGATTTCAGCAAAGGCTCCGCCCTCTCCCGAAAACAGGCTTGCAGGATTACCTTCTACCTGGTTGCCGAACCACCGATTGAGCCGATGGCTGAGGATGAGGCAGTGCCGGAACAGGAGTCCTATGATGCCTTTGCCTACCTTCAGTCTTTGTTGCTCGCGAACGATCTGAGCCCATCGCTTGCTGATGAGTTTGCCTTGGCAAGCGGATCTGAGAAGGCCGAGGTTGAGATTCTGCTGGTCCGGCGTCTTTTTGAGGATTTGGTCTTCTCAGGCGAGGTCAACCAAAAATTTTTGGTCCTGATGGGCCTTGCCGGGGTGGGGAAAACCACCAGCTTGGTGAAAGCCGCCCTTCATATGCGCTCCCGTCAGGGACGCAAGGTCGCGGTATTGAGCTTTGATGTGCACCGAATTGGAGCTGTCCAGCAGGTCCGCGAGCTTTGCAAGAATTTCTCGCTCCCGCTCTTTGAGGCTGACTCCGTCCAAACAGCACAACATCTTATGTCCTCGCTTGCTGAGTTCGACCATGTCTTTGTGGATACCAGCGGAAGCAGCAATAAGGATGAGTTCTTGCGCGAGGATCTTCGCTCATTGCTCACCATCCTGCCCTCGGAGCAGACAAGCCGCATCCTTACTGTCAGTGCCAGTGCAAAGGTGGGGGATCTGCTCTCCCAATACGAGGAGTTTGGTTCGCATGCTCTCGATGCGGTGATTGTGACCAAACTCGATGAGACCACCACGATCGGCAACATTCTCACATTCTTGGATAAGAGCAGGCTTGCCTTGCTGTATATGGCGGACGGACAAGAGATACCTGAGGATTTTGCACAGGCCGAAGCTTCTGTCCTGCTCCCCCGCCTCAAGCTGTTCAGCCTGGACGCTTCCCACTTTTTCCCCTCGCACTAACGGATTGCAGTATCCTTGGCCACGAGTTTACCTTGGCTGAGAAGGGATTTCACCACGTTGGCGATTGCCGGTCCTGCGATATTCGATCCCCAGATGGTATTGCCCTTGGGGTTGCCTGCGCCGAAGTAGATGATGTAGCGGGGGTTGTCGATCGGTACCATGGCAAGGCTTGAAGCCAAAACTGTTCCATCTGCATAGGTATTGGTTTCGGGGTTCAGTATCTGCGCAGTTCCGGTTTTGATACCGACATCCACACCTTCCACGACAGCCCTTACCCCTGTTCCCCCTTCCTCGGTTGCTCGCTTCATGCCTTCTCGCACGGTTTGGGTGACCTCGCTGGAGAACACCTTCGCAAGGACGGTTCGTTCACGCTGGTAGGTCTTCTCCGAGGTCACCGGGTTGCTTCGGTTGAGGATGAGATGGGGCTTGAGCAGTTCCCCCTCCGTGGTGAGGGCGGTAGCGGCCGTTGCAAGGTGCAAAGCGCTTGCAAGCAGCTCCTGACCGAACGAGATGGTCGCTTGTGATCGTCCAGACCAGGCGGAAGGTGAAGCTATCTGGGCTCTTGGTCGGGAAGGGAGACCGATGTCGTAGCTTGCGTTGAAGCCCAGAAGCGAGAGTGTCTGGTAGAAGACGGTGGGGTCTGTCTGCATCGCCCAGTGCACGATAGCCCCGTTGCACGACTTTGCGATCATGGTTTCGGGGTCGATCACCCCGTGTTTTGCCGTGCAGTTGATGGTGACGTTCGAGGACCCGGTGGAGAATGTGTACGAACCATCACAAACAAATGGCTCGTGAACATCTGCTTCTCCTGCTTGGAGAACCGTTGCCAAGCTGAAGAGCTTGAAAACAGAACCTGGCTCGAACAAGAGGTTTGCGGCGTGGTTCTTGCGCTGAACAGCGGTGCTGGTTGACAGGGCATTCACATCGTACCAAGGATAGCTGGACATACCCAGGATGTCGCCATTGGTTGCATCCAGCACCAGGGCCATGGCGTAATCGGGATTGTGCTCATCCGCTATCAGCTGCAGCTGGACATCAAGGGCGTATTGGACATCCAGATCCAAGGTGAGGGTGATGTCCTCACCATAGGTGACTTCACCCTGCCCAACCTCTGGGTAGGGGTTGAGGTACCGCTCCTGACTCAGTTCCACACCCTCAATCCCCTCCTGTTCTGAGTTGATGAACCCCAGTGTCTGTGCTGCATGGAAGAGGGCAGGATAGGTTCTCCCCATCCTTTTTTCCACCGTCACCTCTTTGGTGAGCTTGTGCTTCTCCAAGGCTGCAAGGAGGGCCGGCACCTGGTTCTCATCGATTCTTGCTTTGATCTGGGCGTAGGTTGTGTACTCGTTTGCTTTATCCTGGACCTGTTGGGGGCTCATCTGTACATAAGGAGCGACAAGCTCGCTTACCAGCTGAAGGTCTTTGATGGCGTTGAGATGGAAATAGACTCCCCAATAGGGTGTTTGTATTGCCAGGATTCGATGATTTCGGTCATAGATGGTGCCTCGCACCACCTTTGAGGCTACCTGCGGGTTGGTGTATGGTTTGCTCGCAATAGGGTTGTGGAGGGTCAGAAATGCCAATCTGACCAGAATAAGGCCCAAAAGGAGGGCAACAACCACTGCGAAGAACCGTATATACGAGTGTTTTGGACTGGTAGCCATGATTGTTTTATACTACTATGTAGGAAAGGTAATGTCGAGGTATGGCGAAAGACTACTATGATGATATGCAGGAACGTCCCTCATGGAGAACGGGACGGGACGGTGAAAGAACCAAACCCAGCAGGGGTCTGATCTGGACCATTGCACTGGGCATAGCCATCTGTGTGGTCGTGATTGTGATTTGGTACCAGTTCTTCCCGGCCCAAGGAGCCAAGGATCCTTCCAAGGTGGAAGTGATCAGAGAGGTGCTTCCCCAGGTTGAGACCATCGTGGATGCTCCTATCGTAGCGGCCCCGACTCCAGCAAATCCCACCCAAGCGGTCTCTATTGCCGACGCTCCCGTAGTGGACACCCAGGCACGATCACTCTCCGACCGTCCTGTTGCCCGAAGCACATCCAACTCCCTTGTCGTGCAGTTCATCGATCATAGTGTGGCCGAAGGTGAGGACCTTGGCAGTATTGCACAGCTCTACAACCTGAAGACCCAGACCTTGATCAGTGTCAATCAGATCAGGAACATCCAAGCGATCAAGGAAGGGGTGACCCTTCGCATACCCGATCGTGATGGACAGCTCTATACGGTTCGCGAAGGGGACATGCTCTCCACCATTGCCCGCAAGTACAGTCCTTCGCTGGGATGGAAGACCCTTCAGGAGATGAATGGCCTGAAAAGCGAGAACATCCTCGTCGGCCAGCAGCTATTCATCCCTGATACCACCAGCGCCTCTCTTTCACAACTCGCCGATGTAGCTCCCATCCAGTTCCAGAAGCCAACCAGCGGTACAATCACCACGCTCTTCGGTCAGCCTGTGAGCAATCCAGCAACCGGTACCAAGGAGAGTCTTGGCGGCATTCTGATCGTCGGCTCCTACGGCTCTGCCGTGGTGGCTTCGGCTGCCGGTCAGGTGGTGGATGCCGGCTATGAGGTGAAGGGCAGGGGCCGTTTTGTGGTGCTCAGCCATGAGGGTGGGTACAAGACCAGCTATCACCATCTGGAGAATGTGGAAGTGCGCATCGGCATGACCCTTGCCAAAGGAGAGACCATCGGCAGCATCGGTACCAGCGGTACCTCCTATGATCGGCCGACGCTCTTTTTCAGCATCGAGCAGTCAGGCATCGCACTCGACCCAGCCCAGTTCTTCTAGGGGAAACCGATCTCCGTCAGATACGAAAGAAAGAGGCCGGACACTGTCCGGCCTCCCTTATGTCACGCATTCCTGCCGTGGCAATACTTGTACTTCTTTCCGCTGCCGCAGGGACAGGGATCATTGCGTCCAACCTTTGGCTGGTCGCGTCTGACCGTAACAGCGGCTGCATGATCTCCTCCCTGGACCCTTCTGGGGCCTTGGGATTCAGAGGCAAACGCTCCTCGTGCAGAGTGGGACTCGATTGTCCGTTTTGCTGGGGTTTTGCGCTGGTAGCTCTCTTCGTTTTTGGTGATCTGGACACGGACCAAGGTCTGGGCCATGAACTGCTTGATGCCTTCGAGCATTTCGGTGAAGATCTCAAAACCCTCCACCTTGTATTCGACCAAAGGATTTTTCTGGGCGTAGGAGCGAAGTCCCACGGCATCCCTGAGGTCTTCCAAGGCAGTGAGATGGTCCTGCCAACGCAGGTCAATCTGCCTGAGGTAGTTGAACCGGAGGAAATCATTGAAGGGTTTCTCACCGGTCAGCGCGACCTTGTCGTCAATTTCCGTATTGATGCACGAGCGAAGATGCTGCTTGTACTCATCGCTGGTTGCCTCGGCTTTGAGCACCGGAATCTCAAGATGGAAGGTGGTGAGCATCTCCGAAAGTATTTTCGCTCCCTTCTGGCTCTCCTTTGCATCGGAGAACACCTGATCGACCAGATCGTCGCCTATCTCATGACAGATGGTCCGCACCCGTTCGATGAGATGCTCGTCGCTGAGGATTGCGTCCCGTTCGGTATAGAGGTAGTTTCTCTGCTCATTGAGTACGTCATCGTAGTCGAGCAGATGTTTGCGGATCTCAAAGTTGCGATCTTCCACCCGTTTCTGTGCTTTCTCGATGGCATTGGAAAGCATGCGGTGCTCGATGGGCTCGCCATCCTGCATTCCGATCCTGCCCAGGATTCCTTTCAGGTTCTCCGAGGCGAAGAGGCGCATCAAGGGGTCGTCAAGCGAGACGAAGAAGCGGCTGGTACCGGGATCGCCTTGGCGACCTGAGCGTCCTCTCAACTGGTTGTCGATGCGTCTGGACTCGTGGCGCTCGGTACCCAGGATGTAGAGTCCCCCAAGTTCTTTCACTTCCTCGTAGTCTCGCTTCCAGGCAGGGTAGGCCTGCTTGATGGCAACTGCCATCTCCTCACTGCTTGCATCGCTGCCGCAGATTCGTCTGGCTCGCGCATCGAGGCTGCCTCCCAGCTTGATGTCCGTTCCGCGCCCAGCCATGTTGGTGGCGATCGTCACCGCTCCCTTGGCGCCGGCTTCCTCGATGATCATAGCCTCACGGGCGTGGTTCTTTGCATTGAGCACCTCATGGCGGATCCCCATCTTGCGCAGCAGCACGGAGAGCATCTCACTCTTTTCGATGCTGATGGTACCCACGAGTATCGGCTGGCCGATTTTGTGCACCCGCTCAATCTCCTCGCAGATTGCCTTGAACTTGAACTCTTCGTTGTAGTAGACGAGGTCGGGATGGTCTTCTCTCACCACCGGTTTGTTGGTGGGGATGACCACGACATCGAGATTGTAGATTTTCAAGAATTCCGGTGCTTCGGTGTCTGCGGTACCGGTCATGCCGCTGATCTTGTCATACATCCTGAAGAAGTTCTGGAAGGTGATGGTGGCCAGCGTCTTGTTCTGTCCCAGGACCTTGATCTTCTCCTTGGCCTCAATGGCCTGGTGCAGACCGTCGCTGTAGCGCCTTCCATGCAGGATGCGCCCGGTGAATTCGTCGACTATCTGGACCTGTCCGTCGACAACCACGTAGTCGACATCATGATGGTAGAGCCTGAGGGCACGCACCGCTTGGGTCACATAGTGCACATACTCAAAGTTCTCGTCGGCATAGATGGAGCCGTTTATGACCTGCTGCTTGTTCAGCAACTCTTCCATGTGCTGCAAGCCCTGGTTGGTGAAACTTACTTTCTTTTGCTTCTCATCCAGCTTGTAGTCGCCTCGTTCCTCGAAGGCAGGAGCATTCCTGTCAAAGCGTGCAAGGGGGTCCTGTTCGTAGTAATCCCCGGTTTCAGGGTCTTTCTCGCACTCGGTGAGAAAAGCAGCGATCTTCTGTGCGCCCATGACCTGGGCCGAATCATCCTCGCTCTGGCCGCTGATGATCAGGGGGGTTCGGGCCTCATCGATCAGGATCGAGTCGATCTCGTCGATGATGCAGTAGTGGTGCTTGGGTTGGATCTTCTCATCCTGCGACCACTTCATGTTGTCTCTCAGATAATCGAAGCCGAACTCATTGTTTGTTCCGTAGGTGATATCCTTGCTGTAAGCGGCTCGTTTCGCCTCATTGTCCATATCCGAGAGAATCGTTCCCACCGATAGGCCGAGGAACTCGTAGATGGGGCCCATCCACGAGGCATCACGTGCGGCAAGGTAGTCATTGACGGTGACAATGTGCACCCCTTTGCCCTCGAGGGCATTGAGGTAGGCTGCAGGAACACACGTAAGGGTCTTTCCCTCACCGGTTTTCATCTCCAGGATTTTTCCCTGATGCAAGACAGCCGCACCCATGATCTGCACATCGTAGTGCCGCTCTCCCAGTACGCGCTTTGCAGCTTCCCGTGCCAGTGCAAAGGCCTTCGGCATCAGCGACTGAAGCGTGGCTCCCTGGTTCACCTGCTCCTTGAGCTCCTCGGTGATTTGGGGGAATTGTTCATTCGAGAGCGAGGAAGCCCACGCTTCCTCCTTGTTGACTTGTTCCACGACAGGGAGCAGCAGACGTAAGTCTTTGTCTTGTTTGGTGCCGAACAGCTTGGTAAATAGTGACGTTCCCATGAATGTCTCGCTTACAGGAAGAATTTGGCTTTGAAAAGCCTCCTTACCAGTATACTCATTCTCTGGGAAGGAGAAAAGTCAAACCGGTGAGAAAAGGTGGGACAAATCTACCCACAGTGTATCAGATTGATACAAAGATGGTAGTCGTTTCTTGCAGACCGTGGTACGATACAGCCATGGTTGTCTGCTATACAGGGGGAGGTACCCTCGGTCATGTCTATCCCGCCCTTGCTGTGCATGAACAGATGAAGGAAAGCCCTGCCTATGAGGCTTTCTGGATCGGGCGCAATGAACAGCGTGAACGAGCGGTGGTGGAAGCTGCCGGGCTTCCCTTTTTTGCCATCAGGAGCGGCAAGTTCAGACGGTACCGTTCGATGAGAAACGTGCTTGACATCGGCAATATCTGCTTGGCTTTCTTCGAGGCTCTCAGGATCCTCTCGAAAAGGAGGCCGGATGTGCTGTTCAGCAAAGGAGGGTTTGTTTCCGTCCCTCCCGTTCTGGCGGCCTTTGCATTGCGTATTGTGGTGGTGAGCCACGAAAGTGATACCACCGCAGGACTGGCAACCAGGATCAATGCACGCTTCTCCCGCACCATTTGTGTAAGCCACGACCAAGGTTTTGCGTCCTTGCCTGCTTCGAAGCTCTATGTGAGCGGCAACCCTGTCAGAAGGGCCCTGGCCGAACAGGCGAAGAGAAAGGATTCGTTGCCAAGGCCTGCCTTCCTGCGCGAGGGAGAGCCTTTGGTGGTGGTGCTCGGCGGCAGCAGCGGATCGGAGCAGATCAATGCCTTGGTAAGAAGGAATCTGCAGGTGATTGCAAAGAAGGCCTTCATCTACCACCAGAGCGGGCAAGAGGACAGGCAGGCCCTTGTCTCCGAGCGCTACCGAGAAGTCGCCTTCATCAAGGATGAGCTGGCTCAATTGCTCTCTCATGCCACCGTGGTGGTGAGCCGAGCAGGGGCGGGGAGTCTTGCAGAATTGGCCTTGTTCGGCTGTGCCTGCCTGCTCATCCCGCTCTCCACCTCCTCCAGTCGTGGAGACCAGGTGGAGAATGCCCAGCGTCTTGCCAATGCAGGTGCGGCAAGAGTACTCTTGGGGGACGTTGATGATCGCAGCTTCACCGAGGCGCTCATCGAATTGCTTGATGATGAAGAGGCAAGACGGGGATTGGGAACAGCACTGGGAGCAGGTGCTGACTGGGAGAGTGCTAAACGCATCGCATACATGTTGATGCAGATATAAGGAGTGAGCATATGCAGTGGGGATTGACCATCGGTTCGGTATACTTCAACTCAATAGACATCATCGTCTTCGCCCTGGCCATCATCGGGGGGATTGCTGACACGCTGGTAGGCTTTGCTGATGCGTTCAGCCATCGCTCGGGGTATATCGTGGGCTTCTTTTCGGGCCTCATGTTCACCAGGATCATCGCAGACGTTGTGTCCGCTTCATTTGCGCTGCCTCCGATCCTTGCAGCGCTTCTGTCCTTCATCGTCCTTTTCTTGATCGGGTATGCTTTGATGAGAATTGTAGGAAATCTGCTGGAAACAGCCCTCAATGCCACCGGCCTGAGGGCGGTGAACGGGCTGTTGGGCTTCCTTTGGGGAGTGATCGAGGTGGTGATTGCAGCATCGGTGATCATCTACATTCTTGAACTGCAGAAGGTCTTTGACCTTTCCGCCGTCTTTGATGCAAGCCAGTTTGTCCTGAATATCGTCAGGCCGATGGTCCCCGATACGGTCCATTGGTTTGCTTCCTCTGTGCAGGTAGCTCATGTTTGAACAGCTTTCGCGTTTCCAGCCTGCCCTGGCTTTGCAGATTCGCACACAGATTGAGGATCATGCCTTCAGCCAGGTGAGTCTGTTCGGCGGTGAACGCTGCAGCCTCAGGCTGAGTTTCGCCTTGGAGACCATCCGCGCACTCAGTTGCTCCGAAGGGGGCAGGGATGCTTGCTCGTGCGAAAGCTGCCGAAGGTTTGCGAACCTTGCTGTA
>LVBG01000048.1 GCA_001603115.1 Spirochaetales bacterium Spiro_05 | reverse complement strand
CAAAGACGGACAAGGAGGTGTATGATACGTTCATGACTCTCGATTGTCTCACCGACAGGAGCCGGAAACCGAATCTCGTTCTCTATGGTCCCCCCGATTGCGGTAAGGAGAAGGTCGCCATCGGATTGGGCGACCGATTGTGCAGGGAGGGAAAATCGGCGCGGTTCATCGATTTTCATCATCTGATGGAGGTGTTGCAGACCCATGGACGACTTCCCTCGAGCAACATCCTGTACAGGATACTCACCAAGGTGGAGTGTTTGATCATCGATGATTTCGCCTGCATGAACATCCATGATGCCGATCTGCTTGACAGCCTCTATGTATTGCTCAGGACCAGGATCGATGATCATCTCAGCCCGAAGACCAAAAAGAAGATCCGCGCCACTTTTGCCACGACCCATCATCATCTTGAAGATTGGCCGCGTCATTTGATCGGTGACGACTTCAAGGTGCTGCAGATCATCAACATCCTGTACGGTCGCGGGACTCTGCTGTCCATCGACGAGAAGGCTCCCAGAATAGAGGAAGAGGAAAACACTTCCTCACCTTCCGAGGCTACCCGGTAAGCATCAACCCTGAAAATTCAATTACGTTTAAAAAGTACCTTTTTTCAAAAGGCAGGAAAACCATGTCTTTTCCAATCCGGAAAATTGGAATGCTGGAAATGCCGAAAATTGCGATGCTTCCTTGAATATGGGGTACCTAGCACCTTGTCCTATTCTTCAAAACGACTAACCGTCCGCGTCTTAGCAGGTAAAACACTATATATGGAGCCTTATCGTTATTTTGTGTTATTTATTACGCTATATACAGTGGTCATCAGGTTATTAAAGACGACGCAGGAGCCCAAGAAAATGGGCGGATGGGTAACTATAGGGGATATTTTCGACAAAGAATAGTTGCTCCGCGCCGGTTTTTGCATCAGGATCCGAGCGGCGCTCAGTACCATAATTGTTATACTGTTGTTGAGGGTTCATGCCGGGCAGAGCTGTCCGACTGTGGTCATTGTTGAGAAAAATAGTCTGTGTATCGTAGCATGACGAGGCCATCATCATGCAATCCCGTTCTTCAAGATCTCGATTGTCTCCTGCACGGTCCGCTCGGTTGGCAAATCCAAGCCGACTGTCCAACCATACGGGATGGCACGCCTCATGGCCCTTATGTCAGGATCACCAAACCTTCGGATTTGTTTCTTGCGCTGGGCTTGGTAGTATTCCTCACCGAACCCATCGGACCATTCCATGGGGAGGATGGTGAAATAGTTTTTCCGGATCACAGCCATGCCCTTGAGATACAGCCATCCCTCGGCAGGCTCTATGCCTTTTTGGATCATCCGCTGCACACATTCGGGATCATATTTCCTATCACCCAGATCGGCTACATGCAACTCGCCTGTCGTCTTCTCGGTCAATTCGTCATAGTAGATTGCCCTGCTTCTCGAGAGCTTCTTCACCGATGTAGCCATGGGACCATTTCCCAATTCGAAATCTGACAAATCGGGCACATAGCCTTGCTCGGGAAGATACCCTTCCCTCACGATATCCCTGGCCTGTTGTTCATCGATGGTATCGGTATCGATATTGCGGATGCTGCCGGCTTTCGCCGGAACGATCGCCATCGATTCATCCAGGAAGAACACCAACACATCCTCATCACCGATGGTCTGGACCGATCCAAGAACCCGATACTTAAAATTGGCATTCCACCCCATGTTCTCATAGAGTGCACCGGAGATTCCCCGGCAGGTACAACGGCGCATGCAGGGATTACCGTTCTGCTCGCCAATCCAGCGAATGGTACGGTCGGACTCCTTTCTGCTCTTTCTCACCACCAGCAGACGCTCGACCGGGTTGTAGGCAAGCTCCACGAATTGGGCTGCTTGTGTTCCGAATTCCAGTTGCTGGCTGCACATCCTATTGAAATAAAGGCCCTTGCTATCGGCGGTGAAACTGATCTTGTCGCGGACATTGAAGAAATGGGGACGAACCACCTCGCAGCCGCTCAAGTCATAGCCACCGAACTGCCGTTTGTCCACTTCATCCTCTTGGTTTTCACGCAACGACTCAACCAGACTCTTGTAGCTTTCAACCACCTCTTCCTTGTTTGCTTCCACCTGCGTATCAGCATCCTCAGGGAACTGGTCATAATCATCGGAGTCGATCGCATAGGCATGCTGGAACTCGGGGGTCTGTACTTGGTCGGTATCATCGTCATGGTTTCGTGAAGCGAGGCGCCTTTCGAATGCATCGAGCTCAGCCTCGGATACTCCATTTGCTCTGAGGGCGGCGCGATTGTAATCCTCAGCGGAGAATCCTCGCCAATTCGGCACGGCGGTCACAAAGCCGCCCAGGGGACCGCGTTCATAGATGCCCAACTCGGGAAGACCGAACTTCCAGCCTCCCCGGTTGGCCTCCAGTATCCTCTGCACCAAATGAAAATCCTCGCGGGCAACAATAGCCGGATGCTGGTCCTTCGCATAATACTGGGGAAGATGGTTCTCATTCCGCTTGGGCTTGTGATCAAGATAGTTCGGTGTGTAGGTCTTTTGGGCGAGCACGTCTCCGCACCGGCGCTCATTGCGCAGGATATTGCTCACCGAATTGGCGGTCCACTTCACCACCCCTTCCTTGATGCGTCCGTCCTTGTACTTGTGGGTATGCGTCTTGCGCTCCAACATGACCAATACATCGGCGATGATGGAAGGATGGATGCCGGCGAGGAACATCATGAATATCAGCTGGACGGTCTGGGCCTCCTCTTCATTGATCGCGATCTCGTTGACCCCGACGCTGTCATAGCCAAGCAGATCGGGCTTGGTGAACTGCCCGGAGCCGAAGCGCTGCTGATATGAGGAGTTCATGGCCTCGGACTTCTTGTGGCTCTCCTCCTGGGCTACCAGGGAGAGCACCTGCAAGGTGAAGTCCACATTCTTGTCCAAGGTGAACATGTTCTCGGTCTCAAAAAGGATGCCGATGGGGTGAGGCAGAGAGCGAAGCTCATAGATGATGTTCATGCAGTCCATGAGATTCCTTGCCAGTCGGGACAGGTTCTTCACCACGATGATGTCGAACTTGCCCGCCCTGGCATCCTCAAGCAGCGTCAATAGCCCCACGCGCTTTTCCATACTCGTAGCGGTGATGCCCTCATCGGAATAGAGCCCGACCAATTTCCAGTCGGGTTTCTTCCTGACAAACCTCAAGTAATAGTTCTTCTGCAACTCGAATGAAGAGGTCTGGGATATCCCATCGGTCGATACGCGGCAATAGACCACCACACGCTTGCGCATCTTTGGATTGAACGGATCCGATTCCTGCCGGGCCGGTATCACCTTGATCTTGCTCAGATCGCGGCTTCGGTTGTAGCGCTCACGCACATCATCCTTGCTCGCCGTTTGGAGCGCGCTTGCACACGATGATTTCGGCGCCACCGGTTGCAAGCCTTTGCTCAGACGCTTCACCGAATCACCCATGGCGTACCCCCGGCAAGTTCCTATCGGGATACGGGAGGAATTGATGATCGTCGAGGTCTATGAGGACGGTATTGCCATCCTCAAGCAGGTTGCCACAGAAGCGCAGGGTCTTGGACGGGTACGGAAGGCCGATCACGCTCGCCAGGTAGATGACCAGGGGCTTTGCCTTGAATCGGCACTTCTTATCGATCTCCACTGCAACATAATCGATGGGGAACGCATCATTGTCGCGCTCCTCGCATCGGCGGATCAACAGATGGCGTTCCTTTTCGTTGATGAAGATGTGCACAAACCGGGGAGACCTCAGGTCCTTGAGCGTCTTGGTCCTGATGTTGATCTCATTGTTGGAGAAATTCACTGTGATGCCACTCTCCATCACCATATCGGAGCCTCCCATCCGAACGATTCGTTCACCATCCGCGATTTTCGGACGCTATGAAAAGATCACCGGAATCACCCCTGGCTGGTAAATGCGGCACCTCTGCCTTCGCCTTGTGTTCCTCGAACGGAACGCCGAAGGTATCGGGACCCCATTGCTGGGGAAGAACGGCGCGCTTGCGATATCGACGGATAATCTTCTCACCGGCAGCCTTGGCAGCGGCACGCTGTTCACGATCGGCTTGTCGCTTCTTTTCCAGTTCATTGAGTTTTGCCAATTCCTCTGCGCCGACCTCGATATCCTCCACCCCGGCATAGGCGCGAGCCTTGGATGACATCGCATGGGCCTCTGCCTCATCGAGCTCGAATACCATGAGCAACTTATCCTCATCCTCGACCTGCAGCGCAAAAGTACCGCAGATCTTGTAGCCATACCCTTTGTTCCACCCCATCATGGAATAGATGCGGTCGCAGAACGGTTTGCCCTGGATCTTTCGGCTCTTTCGCTCACCATGCTTGACGGTACACCATCGCTGGCCGTCCTTGTCATCCTCGTCACAGGCGCTGATGATGAACCAGCGCTTGCTCCTGTCGATGATCAAATAGATGTATCTGACATCGGGCATCCGGGTGATGCATGCATTGTTGAATTGGATTCCATCAGGCCTGATGGTCAGTATGTTCTCTTTCAGATGGGAGAGGAACTGTCTGCGGACGATCTCACATCCCTCGAGGCTCACGCGCGGCAGCTCTTCCTTCGGAATCTCAAGTTCCAGCGTATCCAATTCCTGTTCCCTTACTTTCTTCATCGCCATAAGCACACCTCTGGGACGTATGAAATGTTTATTCAGTGCACAGAATTCTTCTAAACTGTTGTTGCAGTTTATTATAACTTCGCTTTCCGGGTATTACAATAAAAACTCGTTCTTTTGACACTGACGATGAGACCGCTGGTCCGTGTCGTATAACCCTGCTGCTTCCGAAGTTGGCAGAAGATCATTCTAAGGGAGGTTTTCATGGGAATCGATTATGAACTGCTCGGGCAACGTATCCGAGAAGCACGTATCAAGACAGGCATGACCCAAGCAACATTGTCAGGTATCATCGGGTTCTCACCAGCGCACTACTCGCACATCGAAAGCGGCAAGGCAAGGATCAACCTGCCGACCTTGGTAGTAATCGCACAGGTATTGGACACGACCATCGATTCGCTGCTGTACGACAGCACGCCTGTGCTCATCGACTCCTATGACAAGGACTTCAAGGACCTGCTTGAGGACTGCACGCGCGATGAGAGGGGTATCCTGCTGCAAAACGCAATCCAGATGAAAGCGGTATTGAAACAAAACCGATGATGGGGATTCCTACCAGAGTGAAGTATCAGCATTTCCAAGTCTAGGAGTCAGCCGGTCCACCATCAGCCTGTCTTTGCTCCAACCAGTTCCTGAACCGCTCGCCACTCGTGGCAAGGCTTTACCTGTCCTTTTCAGATAGTTCGAACCGAGGAACCGGATTATCGATGGAATTGGCAATATCCTGCAAGGTTTTTCAGGAAAACTTGAAGACGGTTGTGAAGGAACTCATTGGTATGGTACTTCCCCCCTTTCACTATCTTTGTAGCAGATCGATAGCCTGAACCGCATACGCAAAGGCCTCAGCGTCGAATTTTCTCAGCGGCGATAATTTAGCATACTTGGTCTTCCCGATATTCACTCCACTGAAACTTGAATGATCGGTAACTCGGATGAATCTTTCTCTTTTCAACATGCATGCAGCCAAGTACATGGTCTTGCAAGCGGAAAGGATTGCTTTCTCCGCATTGAACCGCTCCCCATAGATATGATTGGAGATTCCCCTGATACCTTGCAGATATTGCCGATAATCATCGCTGTGGTATTTCCCCTTGCTCGCGATGCAGGCTGAGGCATCAATGGTGTCCTGCAATACCTCATCTGGAGAATCTGAAAGCCCTCGATACGCCAGTTCAGCTGTGACCGTAGCCATGTAAGAGGCATACACATCGTCATAATTGTCATGGGCATCCACGAGAACAGAAACATCGTACAGCTGCTTGATGATTTCCAATTCCTTGTCAACGCCAAACGGGATGCCGGTGGTATGAGGTGCGAAGGCTGTCAATTTGTCACCAAGTATGCAGTTGACGCTTGGCATTGTCACTTCCACATAGGGTTCCTCGGTACTCAGGAACGGATGGTTGACCTTTCGTTTGACCAGAGTACAATAATGGTTTTCTTCGAAGAGGACGTCCAATAGGATGTGAAATTGAGCTCCCATCACCGGTGAGTCATAGGTGAATTTGTAATGGGCCTTGTCAATCTTGTTCTTACCTGTTCGAATCTGCTGCTCCATCGAGTGAAATGGATAGAATTTTGCAGCTAGCTCAAGATAGGATTGCACATCGGTACCCGGCTGCACGATAATATCGATATCGGTGGACAGTCTTCTCGGTTTCTCGAGAAGGAGCAACAGGCTGGTCCCGCCCTTGAAGATGAACGGCATACCCACCTTTGCGAGCGCTTCAAGCAACGCCAAAGCAAAGATGCTCCTTTCAAGGATGGAGTTGTCTACGGTGAAACCACTTCTGATTTTCTCTATATGCTCACGTGTGAAACAGTCTGACTTCACCATACATCACCCCTGAACCAGAAGTTCGATCGACGTCTTGTCACGAAGGAATCCAAACACATCCTCCACTTTGTTCCTTCTTCGTGCATAACGTAGCATTGAGACCTGATCGATGCGGTATTTTACGAACATCATCTCTATCGCTGAGGGATAGTCGCCTTTGGAAAGCATGAGATTCTTGTTTGCAAACAGATCAACAATCAGTTTCTCCAGGGGCACCTGATATGGCCCTCCATCAGACTTGGGAGCCTCTGTGACCAAGCGATCGATGATGATCCCATCATCGGTGCCATACTGGAGTAGCTCTTGGGTCTTGGGTCTCAGCAGTACCCTGCCTGGGAATTTCTCAACAAGGGAAGAGAACACAAAATCACAACCGTCCTTCTCCACCTCGACAAAGATCTTATTATGTGCCAACTGGTGATTGAAGAACTCATTGAGCCAGGACAACTCCCAAACCCTATAAGAAAGTAGAGGAAACTGCTCCTGCATGTGTCCAATCACCTGCTGAGCTGCATGGGAATATACCCCGGTGAAGACGCTTTTCTTCGGCTCCTTCCCAACTTTCTGGTATTGATTGCGTCCAACCCTGACTATCAGGGCCGAATCGTGCAGGGTCCCCATCAAATTTCTTAGTTGAGTCTCCTTGAAGGATGGCTCGACAATCCGTGCGGCATGCAGGATCTGCTGCCTCGTACACGTGCCATCGGGCAATTTTCGTATGACTGCATGCTTGTTCATACACATCACCTCCTCAGCCATTTTGGCAAATTTTCATTTTTTTGCCGTTCTGGCTGAATCAGTATACCAAGAGATTCTTACAAAGTCACTAGCCATTTCGGCAAATTTTAATATTTTTGCCGTTTTGGCTTTCACATAAGACTGTAGCAGCCCTATCTTGAAATAAGGCACTTAATTCTTGATCTTTGTTTCAAGTTAGGATTATGGGAAGCGGAAGAAATGGCTTCAAGATTTTCTTACCTGCTTTGTCCAGTATTCGAAATCCTGCCAAGCATCGTCCGTCCATGCCTTAATCACGTACATCCACCTCGTGGATAGTGCCTCCGGTCGATTTCATCTGGGCAATAGAATTCTTGAGTCTTGCCATGTTCTGCTCGCTGTAGAATGGATCGACGGCCACCTCAAAAGGGATACGCTTCTCCCTGGCTACCTTCGTGGCGAACATGGTGAAAGCCTCGGTAGTTGTCAATCCAAGTTCTGTGCAGGCCTTTTCATATTCACTCTTCAACTGGGCATCAACTCGAAATTCAATATCTACTGATGTGCTTACCATGATATGTTCCAATCTCCTTAGCACGCTAATTTCGATGTGTAGATCGAGTTTGTAATAAGAAACTAAATCCAGGATCGTTATCTCATGATAGCCAACCATCGATCAAGAGAACATGCGAGCGCGCTGATCATCTCTTCACTCATTCAGGCACTTTCACCACCGTGATGAAAGTACAGTTTTTAGTGAAAACCGGATTATTTCGGCCTCCTCATCGGGATGCTGTCGTCATCATATCCAGACTTCCGGGGTACTTCCGGGGTGACTTCCGGGGTAGCTTCCGGGATAACTAGCGCTTCTAAAGATATCATCGGTACTCATCAGGTGACCACACTCACTATAGTATTACAAGGAGATGCTCTCGACCATCTTGACCAGCAGATGGTAAAGTCTCATTGCACTAGTAACCAGCACGCATCACCTCACCCTCTAAAACTTTGTGATGTGAATCCCAGTGACGTACTTCTCTTGCTAGAGGTTCAAACAACTACTCGTCCAATGAAACAAGCAATCCCATCCACTTCGATAGGTCCAAACAATTTCCCATTTGCCCCATCCTCAAAGGGAAGGCTAGTGAGCTTTTTGACGAACTGAGAATAGTCTTGGATGTTCTTCTGAATTTTTTGAGGATCCAGACCGTCAGTATGGAATTCATGTATTAACAGAATCGCCAGCTCCGAATGATCGATTCTTGCCTGCAATGCGGTTCCCACCAGAGCGGTGACCAACTGGTATCCGTTGTCTGCAACAGCGCAGGAAGGAACCTCAGCGCGGGGAATCGGCAGCATGGAGACCAACTTCTCAATCCTTTCGGGAACACGGGTAGAAACTCCTGCTCTCCGACGGTGTTCCATCAGTTGATAGTATTGGGCTACCGTTTGCTCTCCGAAAGACTCATCTGTCTTTCCTTCAATACAGAGCGTTGCTGTTCGTTTACCGATCATGCAGGTACATGCAACGTCGTGATTTCGCCCTTCCCCTCTCTCGGGTAACGGGGTGACCAATTCCGGAACGACCTTAATAAACTCGATATTTTGCCGGAAATGGTTGAAGAGTAGTTGGACTATCTCTTCAGGAGGGGCGTCGACCGACTGTCGGAACCATGACTTGGCAACCTCCATGGCACTTCGTCCTTCCTTCCATTGATAGTCTTTTTTGGGACGCTCCCAATCCTGCCAACAGTTGATCGCTTCTCCGTTCTTCTTTACCAACTCCATGGCTCTTCCCCTTTTAACAATGGAAAAAAAATAGAGACATGTCAATTCTTGACAAATCCTTGACGCTCATATGCTATTCGAAGATTATTTCTGAAGCAAATTTCAGCGTAATTCTATAATCACTTCGAAATTTTTGTATATCACTGGTATGCGCCCTGTTTGCAAGTGGACGCCTTCGGTTCGCAACATATGCAAGACGCTTCCTATAAGGTTCCAGTCGATGGTATTCTGAAAACGCTTCTATTGTTCCTTTCAATTGCTCAATCGCATGATTAATATCTGCATTCCTGGCATCTTTCAGTTCGATGAAAACAATTGTTTCCTTTTTATGTATTGGATATGTTAAAAGCATTACGTCGCATCGCTTTGCTTCCGTTCCATCTTGGCGTATCATAGGAATGTGTTTATCGACAGGCAAGAACTGTATCCGCTTCCGCTCAGGGTTTGAAACCGTAGCGACCCAAGTATGATCATTTCTGTTATACGAGAAGAAAGCAGGGAGTTCACCCGGGTCATCACATATGCCAAATGAAGAAATCCCTTCTACAACATGCTCATCTCGAGCGTATTCAAAAAAATTGATCCCTGGCATCTATTCGTCACCCATTTCCAGAATACGTCCGAAATCATCATTGAAACTCCCAAGGATATCATTGAGGTAGTTCTCATCCGATGGAATCCCATCAATATTTTCCAATAACGAGATGGTACCCTTTTCGTCGGTTTTATAGATACGCAATTGATCAGGGGCGATGACAGCTTCCTTAGGAACAATGCTCTCCAATACTTTTCGCGAATTTGAGGACAGGTTCTGCTTGCCATACACATTTTTCGAAGCAACTGCGAGGGAGACCGCATTCAGCAGATACGGGCTATGCGTGGTGACGATAAGTTTATTTTTCTCATTTAGATTTCTATAGGACAACAAAGAGAACAGCATCCTGATCTGTGTGTCAGGAAAAAGATTTTGCTCCGGCTCTTCAACGATGTTAATGAAATACGAAGGGATCCGTGAAGCTAAGAGGCTGTTGAACATATTAACCAGCCTGGTGTCATTTGGCTTTTTCGCAAGTAATTCCTGCATCTCATTACGGATTCTCGTCAGATCCTCATTTGACAAGCCCATGTTGGCGCTTAACCTAGATGTGATGTCCTTTCCCATAGATTGCTTCTTTGATGTATACTGTTCTGCCAGATAAGTGCTTACCAGAAACAGCGGAATCAGGGACTGAAAGCCACTGGCAGCTTGGGAAAGTCTTGTTTTATTATTGTGCCTCTTCACCCACGATATATCATTCAGTCTATCATAAGAGAAAAATACATCATTGACGGGCAATTTAAGATCTCCATTCAAATCCTTTCTTGCTTGATCATATTCATCTAAAAACGATGCAAAAGACTCCGGAAGCTCACTTATCAGACTCGGTTTTGGAAGCACGCTAATAAAATTCCGCTCCGAAGGAACATACATTATTTTTGGAATGGAAGTTCGTTCAGAGCTTGTCACCCGCTCCACCTGAAGCTTCGATTCTCCGTGATATACGATGTGATACATGGAACCGATATATTCCATCATTGAGTCATCAGAAAAATAGGATTTGATATTATGAAAGTCAAAGCGTGCCCTAAAACGTCCAGGAAGTTTCAATTCTTTTTCTGTAAAATCCCCCCTTACGAGAGCCTTCTCAATCCACATCAATGTTGATAATACTTTTGCTATTGTACTTTTGCCCGAACCTTGCGGACCAATTATCATTGTGAAATCCGCTATTTCCATAAATTCTTCTTTAACGAATCCGCTAGTTATCGGTCCGAAGTTCTTTATACTCAGTTTCATATGTTTCTCCCTCACTTGAGAGCAATAATTTCATTATTCATCTAGTGCAACAGGTAATATTTTCTACCTAGATATCTTTCTTCTGTTCAGCAACCAGCCGCATTAACACAATCATTGCACTTTACCGTGAATCTACTGTAATGGACATTGACATCGGTGTCCATTACATAAGGATACCTCACATTATACACTAAAAGCGACTGCTTCAACAGGGACAAAATCTTCCCATCAAAGTGAGATCTGTGCATTATATTCCTGATTACAAACATAACGGTCAACCATTCGCCACCTGCCGATACTTCATCACCACATCGATATCATCAGGTTTGATAACCACCCTCTCCACCGCATTAACCAAGGCATCGGAATCGAATTCCTCAACCGATCGCCATGGCAATCCGAGAGTCTTTGAAAGGGCCTTCAGAAGCTGATCGACTCTGATCGAACGGTTGGTGCAAGTGCGCTGATTCCTGTCCCTGCGCTTTCTACAGCTACACACCAGATAATCATATTCGGTACCCTTGTACTCGGAACCATCTCCTTTCCTGTATGGTAGACCACACTCACTGCAGTATACCAATCCATACAGGTAATGCGATTGCGAGTTCCGGTAGATGCCGGCCTTGCGCTCCTGATCAACCGATTCGAGTCGCGCCTTCACCTGCTCGAACAACTGCCGGTCCACAATCGGCTCATGGTCGTCTGTGAGATAGTAGCTGGTATAGGGCTTGGAGAAATCCGGTTGCTTGGTGATCAGGTCCCTCACCGGACCTTTCTGGATCATCCGGTCGCCCACATACACCTCGTTGGAGAGTACCTTCCTCATGTTCCCTGATCCGGGAATCCGCTTGGTCGTGGAATTTGCAGCTCCGAGGTCCTCCAGATGACGCTGGATCTCTATGGGGTACAAACCCGCAGCATAGTCCTCGAAGATCACCCTGACGATCCAAGCATCCTGGTTTGGGACAAGCATCCCATCGACCTCATTGTATCCGAGGATGCGATTGCTTCCCAAGTGCCTGATGCCCTGCTCGGCATGCTTGCGAAGCGACCACTTCATATTCTCCGATATTGAGCGGGACTCCTCCTGGGCTGCGACGGCCAGCATGGAGAAAGCCATCTCGGCCGATCCGTCCATTGACGATATTCCCTCACGCTCGAAACGAACCTCTACACCAAGACCCTTGAGCTCATGCACATAGCGCTGGGCCTCCTTCGCATTGCGCGCAAAGCGCGATATCGACTTGACCAGGATCATGTCGATCAGGTTGCCCCGTGCATCGGCCATCATGGCCATGAAGCCCGGTCTCTTTTCTGCAAGGACTCCCGAGAAGCCCTCGTCCGCATACACCTTCACCGGCTTCCAGCCTGAGGTGTGGTTGATCAGATCAGTGTAATACCGCTGCTGGGTCTCGAACGACTCCTCTTGGTTTTCCTTCAGGGTGCTCACCCGACAATAGGCGGCTACCCGCTTGGCCTGGAGATCCAGGTCCCTCACTACCCTTGTAACTCGCATGGGCCCTCCTCGTTGCTGTTATGCTTCTTGCTCAATGGTGGATACACATTCGGTATCTGCACCTCGTCATCATCAGAGGGATCGACGATCCTGATCGCATCGATGTAGATGATCCGGGCCTTGAGCGAAGTGGCCACCTGCTTGCCACTGCCGATTGGCTTTCCGTCGATACGGAACCGGGTGCCACTGTAGGTCAACACGCTGGTGGGACGGTGCCATGGCCTGTGGTAGCTGATGTCGATGCGGCTTACCACACCGAAGTTCCAGGACACCAGCAACGTTCGATAATCCTCGGTGAAAGAGATGCTCTCGACTGTCTTTGCCAGCAGATGGTAGGAGGGCTCATTGCGCTTGCCAACCAACGCAGAGCGATCACGTTGTTTCGCTTCATAAGCGAATCGTGCTCCTTCAGCTTCCTGCCCTTCCCCTTGGGAAATGGCAAGCAACCCGCTCTCGTCCAGATCGTCGAATGCCTGCCAGAATGCATCATGGATATACCCCTCACTGATCGATTGCGGTATGCAGGAGGTGCGTTCACCGCGCTTCTCATGCCCCGCGGCACCGCCGCAGGTCCAATCCTTCTCCTTGCTGAAATGCCCGGGGAGCTGGAAGCGGATCATCAAGTGGCCACAATGCGGGCAGCGCAGGAACCCATAATAAGGATACTGGGTGGAGCCGCGATGGGGATCGCACAGCAGTGATATCCGCTGTACGACCGCGAACGTCTCGCGATCGATGATGGGCGGGTGATGGTCGCGGATATAGTACTGGGGCACCAGCAGGTCGCGGTTCTTGACCCTGCGGTGGGAGAGATGGTCGGCCGTATAATCCTTCTGCATCCTCACATCCCCGATATACTTCTCGTTCTTGAGCATCGTGGCAAGCGTATGGGGATACCATTTGGTCCCTCCCATCTGCGTGATCACGCCATCTTGCTCCAATGCGGATACGATGGCGGGAAGGCCCGAACCGTTCTTGTACATGTCGAAGATCCTCCGTACCTGAACGGCCTCAGCTTCATCTATCACCCAATCGCCCTCCTCGGTCTTGCGATAACCGTAGGTGGCCGCCCACTTGGGGATGCCGGCGGCAAAACGCTTGCGAATGCCCCACTTCATGTTTTCCGATAGGCTGTGGCTCTCTTCCTGGGCAACTGCCGCCATCAAGGTGAGATACAGCTCCGAAGTCGCCTGGGAGGTATTGATGTTGTCACGCTCGAAGAACACCGATACCCCGAGGGCCTTGAGCCTGCGCGTGGCGGTGAGGGCATCGACGGTGTTGCGCGCAAAACGCTGGACCGACTTGACCAGGATGATGTCGATCTTGCCGGCCTCCGCATCGGCCATCAGGGAGTTGAACCCGTCGCGGTTGCGCCGGCTGGTGCCGGTCTCCTCGTCGGTATAGATGCCGGCAAGTTCCCAATCGGCATGTCGGGCGATCATATCGTTGAACGCCTCCATCTGGGTCGCCAGGCTGCTTTGCTGTTGCTCGAGCTCGGTGGAGACGCGGCAGTACGCTGCCACCCGCTTCGTCCTCACCTGCGGCAGGGCACTCTCTCGATAGAGCCTTCTGACCCCAACGGGAGTGTTGCCTATTGCCTGATACGTGTGTCCTTCCATCCGCATGCCTCCTAATGTTTTGCATAGTGCCTGAGCGCCCCTGAATCCAAGAGCGTTTGTACGTGATCGAACAAAGATGCCTCCACGATCGGAGGATGATGGTCCTCTATGTAGAACTGGGGCCGCTGGCCCTCGTTGCGCCGTTGCTTCTTGGACAGGTAATCGACCACGTATTGTTTGGTGGTCAGCACATCACCCTTGTAGACTTCGCTGCGCAGCATCCGATAGAGCTTGTCGTGATACCACCGCGTCGCTTGGCTTTCCTTGGTCTCCAAGGCCCTCAACGCTGTGAGGATTTCCTTATACCGGCATCCCTTCCCTGCCATGGTGAACATCAGGCTCACCCGCTTGGCTTCGGGTTGATGAATCACCCATTCGCTGCCGTGAGTATCGGAGGAAGCTGCCTTGCGGTATCCATAGGGGACGCGGCGCGCTGCGATGCCGCTTTCTTGGCGCTTTTCGAACGCCCATTTGATGTTCATGCTCAGGCTGTTGGATTCTTCCTGGGCGATGGCTGCGAGCATCGAAAGTATCATCTCGGCGCGGTCGTCCATGGTGTCGATACCCTCGCGCTCGAACAGGACCGGAATGCCCATGCCCTTGAGCGCCCGCACGCACTCGAGGCAGTCGGCCAGGTTGCGCGCAAAGCGCGAGATGGACTTGACCATCACATAGTCGATCTTGCCGTCCTTGCAGTCCTGCATCATCCTCAAAAACTGCGGGCGGCTTTTCATCATCACTCCCGAACATCCGCGGTCCCCATAGACACCCACCAGCTCAAGGGCAGGGTCGGATGCAACCAGGTTGCGATAATATGCACATTGGGTCTCATATGAAAGCTCCTGCTCCTCGGAGAGCGTGCTCACCCGGCAGTAGGCGGCCACCCGTACCACGGCCGACTCCTTCCTTTGCCGTGAGTGCTTTTGGTGCGGGGCAACCTCGATGATTTTGATGTTGGTCTTTGCCATGAAGGTCCTCCGGTGTACATGTGTCGAAAACCACTCGCTGTCTGGTGTGGTTCCGCGTTGGTGCATGTTCGCTGAAAGCGCGCATCATATCAAGTCAATACAAAGAGTTATCTGCATACTATGTCGATACATAAGCGGTTATGAAAGCCTTGGAAACCAACCGATATCCCACCCTCGCCAAGTGGCCGTTAGGGCAATAAAAAAGACCCCGAAGGGCCTCTTTGTTGGTTGGTAGTGTTGTATAATCAAGTCTTGCCGGTGAGGATGAATCGCGTGTATTCACCTGCGTTGCCTGCTGTCAGATACGCGGCAAGCTCGTCAAACCCGAGGTGCTCGGCGATTCTGATCACCGCCGCTACATCGAGCATATTCGTCAACGCGGAATTTCGGACTTGGAGCACTTGGGCCTTGATCGTCTCATCCATTGCCGCCTCCCTGTGCTTCCGATACCAAGCGTATCTCATCGACTGAAGGGATGATTCCCAGCGTCGATCCGGTCTCCCACAGCACATGCACCGTTCCCAATGCATCCACGTGCAACACTTCACCCTTGGTACCCATAGGGGGCGAATCCTTATCATCGATGATCACCAACTCCACCAGCGCTCCTGCAGGGTATCGCTTCTTCAGCTCTGCAAGGGTACTATCGCACTCGTAATCCATCTGCGAACCTCCTTCTGGAAATGCATTGTTCCCACATCTAGGGAAGCTTGGCAAGCACATCGGTGTAAAAAGGCACCAAGGATTTGCGCTTTTGTGCATCCTGCAAGCTCTTTGTGTGCATCACCGCCTGCTTGAGGATCGTCTCATCAAAGCCGCAGTCGTAGTAACCGTCAAGGATGATCGAGTAATAGTATGCATCCGGCATCGCAAGAGGCGGCCCCTCGTTCATGACATAGGCCATCGCCACCAGCTCATCACCGTCCAGGTTCACCATCAGGCGCTTCTTTCGATACAGGTGCGGGTGACCCTCGTAGCGGTCCAAGGCCTTCTCACACTTTTCGGTGATCTGCCAGAGTAGCACCGGAACACTGGAGCCCCGTTTCATCTCGATGGTGGCCACGCCGCTATGCCGGTCGCCGCGGAACAGCAGCTGGTAATCGTGCAGTACCGTTGTGCCGATTACCGCGGCATCGGGGCATCGCACTCCCATCTGCTGGAGGTTCAGATTGCTTCCATAGGCTAAATAGACTTTCTTCATCGTTGCTTTGCTCCTTCATTTGATCTTCTACCACCCCAAGGGCGGTCGTCCCGCCCTCAAGGTTCCAAGAAGTCACCCCTTCAGGCAGCAACACGCCTCCGCCACGCGGCACATCCCGAGAGCCGTTTGCACAGATGCTCTCGACAGGCTTTGAACTCATCGCCGATGAAGCCGATGCGGTTGAGGTAGGTGCGCATCGCAAACTTCTCGTTCTCGGCCTGGGGCTTCTTGGTGCTCGCCGAGCTTTGTGTGAGTGCTTGGCTATTCAGAGCGAGGGCGAGGACGATGTAGCTTCTGACCTCTCCGGCATGCAGCGTGCTGTTAAAAGCGCGAAGCTCAATGGTGCCATGTCCATGGAAAAACGCATGCAAGTTGAGGAAGGCATACCGACTTGAATGGTAATGAGTCTCGCGGCTACCGTGGTACCCTGCATACCAGAGATCCTCAATAACCTTGAAAGAGGTCGGTTTGGCGCGGTTCATGCTCGCCACCAGGTGCTCGTCCATTTTCTTGCAATACCGTGCCCTCTGGGCCTCTATGCCGAGGGCTTTGTAGAACAGGTCGTTTCGTGCGTAGATGATGTTCACGAAGTTTCTGATCGAGCGCGGTGTATGGTCCTGTCCGTCGAGGTGGATGTGGATGCCGCATGAGCTGTTGGTGAAGGCCCCGGCCTTCCTCAGTGACCTGACGACCTCCTGCAGGTTCTCTACGTCGGCCTCGTAGGTGAGGATCGGGCTGACCAGCTCGACGCTGTACAGGCGCGATGCACTCTCTCTGATCCCTCGAGTCTTGGTCTCACACCTGATCGAGCCGTCGTAGGTGAACTTCCACTTTCTACCGTCGAAGGTCTGCAGTTCGTAGGTGTCGTAGAAGGAGCCACCGTACAGGAGCTCACCACCGAGGACCGTCTGGGCAGCCACGGCCGCGTCCTTGCGGGTGATGCCTGTCATCTCTATCTCGATCCCGAACCGTGTTGCCTTGTCCATGCTCTCTACCTCTCTTTGGTGTGTGTTTTTCTTCGTACTGTAGTAATCACTCAAAGAGGGATATATAGCAAGTGTATATATGCAAATAAGATACACTATTTTGTGGGTATTTCTTCGTCCAACTTCCTGACCATGTCGACCCCCGGGACAACGCCCAAAGTCGATCCGGTCCGCCAGATAACGTGTATTGTTCCGGTATCGTCAATGGACAGGATTTCTCCCCGGGTTCCTTTGGGCGGGGCAAATTGGCCATCCATGCTCACCAGCTCTACTGTACACCCGCTTGGGTATTGCTTCCTGAGGACCTCGACTCTCTTACGGTTCATCTCATCCATATCACTCCTCCTGATCTGGCAGCATTGATCGTTCAGCTTTGCTTTAATTGCAAGTCCCCCTCCCCCGCTTCACCCGATACCACAGACCGTTGGTCCATCAAGAGAATATCGAGGGGGGACCAGCATGATAATCACCTTCGTGGATTATAAGTGAGCAGGCGCTCCATGATGTCATCCTGGGGATTGTTGCTCGGGATCGTCCTGGTGCAGTTCTCCTTCACGATCTGGTAGATGTGATACCAGCTCTGGTTGATCTGCTTCATGAAGGCATGGGACATGGCGACATACGGGCTGGGGATCGCAGCGCCGGTTGTCGGGTGCTTTGCCAGAAAACCGAACTGGCTGATGGCCATCTCGCACTGGATCCACCGCGCTACCGACATGGAGTACTCCTCGAGCATACGGCGGGATATCAGATCCTCGCACCCCAGTTTCTTCAGCCACAGGTAGGTCTCGGTGAACACCTCCTCGGCACACAAACCCAGGCCGCTGCGCTGGGCTTCCTTCATGAAATCCCTCACCGGAGGCATGTCCGAGCCCTCCAGGTCCGTCGCATCCTTGCTCAGATCCAATATCTTCAATTTCCTGCCCCCGGGATTGCCGTTTGCAATCTTCTCGGCGAGCGCCTTGGGTTTGCGACCGGCGCCGATCTGGGCACCGCCGCGGTTCGTTCCGTCCTTGGCCATCCAGGGCCTCCTTCATCTGTAATAAGTAGGGGGGTATACCCCCGTTCGAATTCGCCGTTTTTTCGCGTGAGGGGGGCTGCACGTTGTAAGGCGCATACCCCCTAGAGATTAAGATCCCCCTAGGGGGCCCCCACCCCCACACTGTTTGCTGTCGGTTGTGCCGGCTGCTCTGCGCATTGCAGCTTTTGCATGGCTATTGTCTTCCTATAGTGATATTTGTACACAGTCAGATGATGCTTCTTCGGAAGCAAAGCCAGATGCTGGTCCACCGTAAGATCGCTGCGCTTAGTGAGAATCTCGCTAACTGCAAGTTCTCCGCGTAGACTGTTACCGTACTTTGCCATCACCTCGAATGGCGGTTTCAGGTAATTGGCAAGCCACCACGGACAATGCTCCTCAAAAAGCAAGCGGCACACCTCGTCATGGGAGAGTTCCCTCACGATCCTGAT
>LVBG01000047.1 GCA_001603115.1 Spirochaetales bacterium Spiro_05 | reverse complement strand
CGGTACCAGTCCAATCTGGTGAAGTTGTGCAAACAGTGCTTCATGCATAGCGTTGCTCCTTGTCATTTGCGGAATGTATCAGGATCCACCTGATACCGTGAAAGCATATTATAGACCGTGCCTCGGGAAACATGGAGCAGGTTTGCTACCTCTCGCAAGTTTCCTTTGGTAGTCTCCAATACTTGTATGAGTCTCTCTCGTTTTACCTCATCCATGGAGTGGCTCTCTCCCTTTGACGGTGATGAGAGGGACATACTTGCCTGGTGTTCAATGATTGTATTGGGAAGATCGGCGCTGGTGATGAGATCGTTCTCACTGATGACAGCAGCTCTCTGCAACACATTCTCCAGCTCCCTGATGTTCCCTGGCCATGCGTAGGCGGTGATATGCTGGATGGCTGTATCATCGATGTGCAGATTTGGCTTATGGAACTGCTCACGGAATTTCTTGAGAAAGAAGTCAGTGAGTAAGAGGATATCCCCATTGCGTTCACGCAAAGGAGGCAGATTGATCGATAGGACGTTGAGTCGGTAATACAAGTCATTGCGGAAGGTCTGTTCCTGCACAGCAATCGCCAGGTCTCGGTGGGTTGCCGCGATGACACGGACATTGATGGGAATGGGATACTTGCCGCCGATGCGCACAACCTCCTGGGTCTGCAGGACACGAAGGAGTACTGATTGAACTTCCAAGGGCATCTCCCCGATTTCATCCAGGAAGAGAGTGCCTCCTTCAGCAAGCTCGAATTTACCAAGGCTGCCGCTGCTCTTTGCGCTGGTGAAGGCTCCTCCTTCATAGCCGAACAGCTCGCTTCTGATCAACTCACGTGAGATGGCACCGCAGTTGATGGCGATGAAGGGTTTCGATTTCCGGTCGCTGGCGTTGTGTATTGCTTGTACCAACAACTCCTTTCCGGTTCCTGTTTCTCCCATGACCAGCACATTCGCACTGTTCTTGCTTGCCAGATGTGCAATCTTCAATGGCTGTTCCATGGACGGGGCAGAGCCGATGATATCAGAGAAGCTGTAGCGTGCACTTGCCCCGGACGCCCTATTGACAATCTTTCGTACCGTTGCCGAGGTTCTCACGAGAATCACCATGCGGATTCCCAGCTTGTCAAGTTCCACCTTGAAGGTGGAGCAACTGATATGGAGATAAGAGGAGCCGATCTTAACAGCAATATCCTGTTCCTCCAGCATCCTGCCTTGTTCCGTGAGCTGCATGAACTGAATATCGCAGACAATGAGATCGGTGATGAGACGCCCTTCCCAAGCCCCATGAACCTTGAATATATCCAAGGCTTGCTGGTTGACTTGCTTGATTACTCCATCACGATCGATGGCAATGATGCCGGTATCGACAAACTCCAGCAAGGTTTTCTGCTGTTGGATGATTTTTTCCTGATCATTGATGGTCCGCTTGAGCATCAGTTCACGTTCGATGGCGTTGGCTGTTGCGAGAACCATAGGGTGGATGGATACGGTTTCATCATAGCCCTGTATTGGGCATGCCACATTGATGCATCCAATCAGGGAATTGCTGATATGCAAGGGGGCTGCGTGGCAGACCCACGCGTGGTTGATCTTCCTCCAATGCTCTGCTCCCACAACCCTGACTGGGGAATCCGCCTTCAGCGTGAGCCCGATGGCATTGGTTCCCACCAATTCCTCGCTGTGGATGGTACCTTCCTCTGGATAACTTACCTCGGGATAGGTGACGGTATTTGCCAAGACTTCCAAGACCACGGCATCGGCATCCGCAAGGGTGATGACAGCTTGGTCATTTTTCAGCAGTGTGAAGAGTTTGTGCATGTAGGGAAGGGAAGAACTGATCAATTCCTGGACCTTTCTCCTGCGTTGGTTCAGTTCTTGGTCAGAGACACTTGTCAGGTCGGCTAGAAAGGGATCAAGATCCCTTTCTTGTGAACGCCGCCATGATTCAGCAACCTTTGCAGAAAGCGGGGATAGGTCCACTTCCTTTCTGTTTTGGGCATATTCCAGCCATGTATCGAAGATTCTGTGCTCATTCAACGGTTCATGTTTCACGGGTTTTTGTCCCCCCATGCTTGTATCAGCTTGATGGATGAGCTGGTACCAATGCGCTCAACTCCCAAGGCAAGGGCCTGTTCCACTCGTTCAAGTGTTGAAAAGCCTCCGGCTGCCTTTACCTTGGTGGAACTTCCCTGAACTGCGTTCGCCATCAGTTCGACCTGTTTAATCGTGGGGGATCCAAGATAGCCGGTGGATGTCTTCACAAAATCAGCACCTTCTTCTGCACATATTGTGCTGACTCTTGTGATCTCTTCGTCGGTAAGCAGCGAAACCTCCAGAATCACTTTAAGGATTGCGCTGCCTGTGGCTTCTCGACAGGCTTTGGCTTCCTGTCGTATTTTCTCATACTTCGCTTCCTTGAGGGCGCCCAGGTCGAGAACATAATCACAATCACTTGCCCCATATCGCAGACAGGCCTCAATTTCCCGGCATTTTGCACCGATGGACCAGCATCCATGAGGATAGGCAATAGCACTGGTGATACCAGTCCTGCTTCCCTTGAGAATCTGCGCAGCAAACGGGATGTAGACTGGCTCGATGGCAACCGTTGCAAATTCATGTTCCCGAGCTTCCAAACAGATGGCAGTGATTTCTTGTCGAGTTGCCTGTGGTTTGAGCAGGGTGTGGTCGATCAGATGGCAGAAGGCTTGGATATCCATGATTGACTCCTAATACGATGACGCTTCAGCACTGGTTTGGGAAATACAGATCCGGTTGGTCGCCTCAAGACCTTCAAGAGGTTCGGTGCTGGCAATTTCCAGATGGTGAAGGGGAATTTTCTGCGTTCGATACATGTCTTGTGCACATTCGATTGCAGCAGCATCCACACTGTCCAAGTTCGTTCCTGTTCCCAAACAGAGAGTCTCAATGCCAACGGAGAAACAGAGTTGCATTGCCTCTCTCAGATGATCGAGATCTAGTTGGGCCAGTATGAGAGTGGGTACCAATCGGATGGAGACCTGTTTCTGAAGGCTTTGCAGAAGCTCTGTGGTTTCCGCATAACGTCCATCACGAATCCAACCACCAGGTAGGGCGAAGGTGAAGCTGTTGCACCCGAGCTCTTGCGCCCGTCCGCCCATGAACAGCAGCTGTTCGGGCATCAGGCCGGCAAAAGGGAGGGATGCAAGCATTCCCCTGCGTAGTGATGGCGGCAGTCGGCTTGCAGCAAGTTCCTGTACATAAACGGTGTGGAACTTCTCATTCTGCGCACGCTCGGCCAATGCTTGCAATTGCATGGTAGTCAGGCTCGGTCCGTAGGCAAGCAAGGTTCTTTCCATCGTTATAACCTCTTGTTTCTTATTTCTATGACGAATGCGTTGAGATCTCCCCGATAATATGCCCGTGAATACTCAAAAGGGGTGCCATTCTCAGTACGGGAAATTGTTTCGATATACTGCAATGGTGCTTTGGGTGACACTTGCAAGTGCTGCGCTTCAAACTCCCCTGCGGAGCGAATCTCAATGGTTCTTCGTGTCCATCCGATATCCACGGCATAGTTGGTTTGGAGGAGCTTGTAGAGTGAGGTATTGACCAGATCCTCGTGTATCAGGTTTCCGATGTTCTGAAATTGCGATGGAAGGAAGGTATGAACCAGGACAATGGGCGTTCCATTGGTCCCCCTCAGCCTGATCAGTTGCACCGCTTGCTCCCCCTCCTTGAGGTTCAGGGCTGTCCTCACCGATTCTGGTGGTTCGACCAAGGAGAGATCAAGCACTTCGGTTGTTGGGGCGAGGCCCTTTTCCTGCATCTCATCATTGAAGCTCTCCAGAATGGATAGGAAGTTCTGCTCGAGTTTCTTTGGGGTGCTGATGCTGCCTTTTGCCTTGTGTCGTTCTATGAAGCCCTCGTCCACCAATTCGCGCAACGCTTGACGCACTGTACTGCGGGAGATGTCAAACTGGGTGCAGAGTTGTTGCTCGGTGGGGAGGCTCACACTCTCTGCATTGCTCTTGATGAACTCCAACAAGAGTTCCCGAAGCTGGAAGTAGAGAGGAATGGGGGTGTCTTTATCAAGAACACGGTCGGTGAAGAATGCATCCATTATTGACTCCTCCCTGCTTTGGTGAATGTGCATACGGTATTGATCTGGGGAATTGCATATGTTTTTCCGTACTCCCATCCTTGGGCTTCCACTTTCAGCTTGATCTCTTCGGGGTCCACGGTATTGAAGTCAAACATGCCAAAGTGGTGGGGGATCAGAAAGCTTGCACCCACCCGATGGGCAAAGATGCCCGCTTCAGTCGGGTTGAGATTACCTAGGATCCCCTTTTGGGAGAGCGAGTCTTTCCTCCCATTGACCGGAAGCATGCAGACATCGACATGAGCAGCTGCAACAGCAGCCTCCAGTTCTGGGAATGCGAGAGTGTCTCCACTATGGTAGAAGGAGAGTGATCCGAAATCAAGAAGATACCCCAGCGCTTTGGTGTTCCCCCATTGGTCATACTGGCGTGTTTCATGGGCAGCCGGAAAGGCTTGGATGGAGAGCCTTTCGCTCAAATTGAAGGTCTCATACTCACTCAAACCTACAACTCGTTGGGGAGGCAATCCCATCTCCAGGAGTCTGGGCAATTCAAATCGCGGTGCGATGAGAAGCGGTCCTTTCCCCTGGCGATACAGCGGTACCAGGGTTTCCTTGTCCATGTGGTCCGTATGCCCATGGGTGCAAAGCACCACGTCAAGATTCTCAAGTTCTTCACTGCGGGTGGGTACATCCATCATCCGCAGATGCGGGAATTCTTTTCCCTGGTATTTTTGGGCTAGGGAGTCGGAAAGGTAGAGGTCAATGCTGATTTTAAGCCCGTTTCCCCGGAACAGGAATCCAGCTTGTCCTACCCAAGCACACTGCACACTGTCATTTTTGTTCTCCGTTACCGGTCGGGAAAACCAGTTCTGAAGCGAGGTGACTTGCTCCCTATAGCATTTCATAGGCTTTTCCAATGTGGATTGTCCACCACTTCGTAGGTTTCTTTGCCTGTCCGCAGCACCAGCTTGCGGAATCCTTTCTGTTCGATGGTTCCATAGTCATGGCCGGCATCTGCTGCGAAGGTAAAGAAGGTAACCAAGGGTTCTGAGTCGCTGATGTTGATTGAACGATGGGCATACCGTCCAGGTACCAAAACAGCTTCTCCCGCAGTCAGTTCCTGAATTTCTGTTTCTCCTTCTGGATTCTCCATGAGCATGAGCCCATGACCGGAGAGACAGAAATATACCTCTGCTGTATCCAGAACCGTATGAAAATGGCCTTTTGTCATATAGAATTCTTTTCCAACCACCCCTGGGTACACGATACTGGTACCATAGGCAAGGTTTCCCGGTTTTTCTTCCACTCCGAGGTCGTAGAACTCATAGATGAGGGGATCGTTTTTCTTGATGATTGCATCAAGCATCTGCGCTTCTGCAAAGATACCCTTCAGGTTGTGGGCATGGCGCTTGAGAGATTCGACACCTTTGGTCATTGCCAGGCCGGAAATCAGATTGAATTTGGTTTTTGAGGATTGCATGGTTACTCCTTACCCTTACCGGGTTGCCTGCAACGCTATGTCGCAGATTACGTCAAATTCCGGACCGGTAGTCGGAATGTCCAGGTGAAATACCTCAGCAATTACTTGTGTCCATCCATAGATGAAATATTGCCAACCATCAACAATGGTAAGATGTTTCTCCTGCTCAGCTGCCTTTGCTTGTTGCAAGAACTCCAATTCGCCCCGGTAATTGAACTCCCACACAAATCCATCCCGGGGGAACCTGGCATTGGGTGGCAGTGGGGACCCAGGACCATCTTTACCGAGGCCTGTGGCATTGATGACCACCGACCCCGCAGGTAGTCTTGCCATGACATTATCATTGTCCTTCGGCGTGGGACAGAGCTCGTAAGAGAAGGAGAGGGGACACTCCAACTGGGCATGAATCTCTTGCATCTCCTTCAAACGTTGTTCGCTGCGGTTTGTGATGATGATATGCTTGGGAACGTCCAGGCTCTCTCGTGATTTGTTGATGAGATACAAACTCAGTGCCAGAGAGCTTCCTCCTGCTCCCAAAAGCAGCATCTGAGCTTTCGATTGGGTAAAGTATCCTTCTGGCATGAAGTACTCCAGGGCAAGCCCGCTGGTGATGGGATCCTTGGCGTGGGCCCAAAGCTCGGTGCCCCGTTTGCTGATGGAACTTGCTTCTTGCAGTAGCTGTGCATAGGGGCCAATGCCTTCAAAGAGATCCTTGCTTGCCCGAAAGCAATCAAGCTTATGCGTAGTGACCAGAGCTCCCAGGGAGAGAGGGTCATTCTTGATGAACGATACTGCCTTCCGATACTCCGAGCTTTCGGAGTGTGGCAGGAAATCGATGCCTTTCAATTGTGCATCGATACCGAAGTGTTCCATCCATCGGGGAAAGACTTTCATGATGGAGGATTTTGTCGTGGTGACACCAATGAAATACATGGTCGGCTTTTCAGCGGGGGTATAGACGGGCATTGTTCGTCTCCTTTTGCCATAATGTATCTAAATGTATGTATGTACGTATATAGAATATATTAGTTGGGAAGATTGTCAAGGATATTCTTGTAGAACTTGGATATAGCACTGAAGAATTGCTATCATTGATTGTGATGGAGGGGTGTTTCGAAGACTATCGAGTGAGAATGTATTCAGCAGTATGCGTAGATTAGCTCATCTATTCTACGCAGAAATTGCATGAATGATGCGTAGAATAGGTTGTCTATTCTACGCAGACAGCGTATCATGCCGCTATGAGCACCTACATTTGGCAACTACCTGATTGGCCTCAATTCACCTATGATGCTCCTTCCTTGCTCACTGTCCTCAGTGAAGTTTCTCATGCTCAGGGAAAGCTGGAAGCACTGCTTTCACAGCTGGGGATTTCGGAAAGAAAGGAGATGGAGGCTCAAATCCTAACCGACGAAATCTATCACTCGCATGAAATTGAGGGAGAGGTCCTCGAGCAACGAAAGCTCTATTCATCTCTCTGTCGCAGGCTTCAGGTACCCAATGCTTCCATGCATCTCTCTGATCCTCATATCGAAGGCGTGGTTGAGACGTTGCTGGATGCCTTGGAACATGGTCAAGTACCACTTACGCAGGAACGGCTGTTTTCATGGCACAGAACTTTGTTTCCTAACAATGTGAATGGTCCTTGGCGTATCAATGCAGGAAGCTATAGGACTGAAAGCATTGCAGTGGTTTCCGGTTCATATAAGAATCAGGAAATCCTGTTTGAAGCACCACCTGCTCAGCAGGTACCCCAACAGATGAGCGAGTTTCTTTCATGGGTCAATGCGCCAGGTGCGGTCCCCAATCCGATACGGAGCGCACTTGCTCATCTGTGGTTTCTCACCATCCATCCATTCGAGGATGGGAATGGGCGATTGGCCAGGACGATTGGTGACTTAGTACTCAACCAGCATGATACCAGTACTTTGATTCTGTATAGCCTTGCTACTCAACTGAAGAAACACCAGAAAGAGTATTATGCACAGCTGCATCAAGCACAAACAGGGAGTCTGGACTGTACAGATTGGATACGATGGTATCTCGGACAAATACATGAAGCTCAGCAGCGAGTGATTGAGACCAGCTTGAAAACTCTACAAGTCAAACAGTTGTTTGATCGCTTTTCTTTCAATGAACGACAAAGTGCCATGCTGGGACGGTTGAGCAACGACTTCTATGGATTTCTTACTACCCAAAAATGGGCCAAGCTCATGCATTGCAGTCATGATACCGCCATGCGGGACATCAAGGATTTGATCAGCAAAGGGGTCCTCAAAAAATCTGAACGTGGCGGCAGAAGCACCAGCTATGAGTTGGTATGGGAGGAGTGACTGAAGAAAAAACCTCCCTGAATTGATCAAGGAGGTTTCTTTCTGTCCTAGTAGCGTATCGGCTTGCCCTCTCGCTGGCTTCTGTACATGCCCTCGATGAGCTTGACCGTCTCCCTTCCTTCCTCTCCTGAGGAAGTGGGTTCCTTCCCTGTGAGAATGGCTTGGGTGAAATCCTCCTGCTGGAGCTTGAAGAAGTAGGAGGTTGCGTCGATGGTTGAGAAGAATGCGGTATCCTCCTCCTTCCATCGATTGAGATTGTTTTCTTCGCCAGGAATGGTCCAGAGGTCATTTACCGGGGGTTCTGCGATACCGCTTCTTCCTGCAATGAACATCGCCCCTCCGTCGGTCTGTACGCCGGTCGAACAAGCAGAAGAGCCATGCACGTGGACCTTGGCGTAGATGCCGGGTTTCTGGGAGTTGGAGACGAGAATCGAAGCAACAGCTCCACTTGCAAACCTGACCGTCGCAACTGCAGTATCCTCCACCTCAATGTAAGGGTGATTGACGTTGTCCCACTGGGCATACACCTCTTTCACTTCTCCGAGGAACCAGTGCAAGAGGTCGAGTTGGTGGGGAGCCTGATTGATGAGCACCCCGCCACCTTCCTTGTCCCAACTGCCCCTCCAAGGGTCACTCTTGTAGTACTCCTCATCGCGCCAGCCAAGCATGGTTACCTGTCCGATCATCGGCGTTCCCAGCTTGCCCGAATCGATGGCGTCACGGATTCTCCTGCAGGCAGGGTACCAGCGCCGCTGGCTGATCACCGCAAGGTATTTCTTCTCCTGCTTTGCCGTATCGATCATGGCATCGCACTCTTCGACGGTGAGGGCCATCGGTTTTTCCACCAAGACGTGGGCTCCTGCCTTGAGGGCGAGGATGGCATGCTCCTTGTGCAGCGGATGGGGGGTGGTGATGATCACCGCATCCACGTTCGCTTGTTCAACCATCTCTTGCACATCGGTGAAGGGGAGAATACCCCACTGGTTGGCAAAGGCTGATGCCTTCTCTTTGTCTCTGCCCCAGACTGCGACCAGGGTGCTGTCCTTGGCCTCTTTCAGGGCTTTTGCGTGGAGCTGGGAGACCTTCCCATACCCCATCAATGCATATCGTACCATGCTTTCCTTCTTTGTTTTGCTTATGGAACCAGCACAACCTTCAGTAGGTTGTCTTCCCGGTTATAGAGTTTCTTGAACCAAAGCGCTCCCTCTTCAAGGGGAGCCACCTTGCTGATAAGGTCGCTTACCACCAGATGCTTGTCAGCCATCATCCTCAGTACGGTCGGATACTCTCCGTTTATCGCACACGAACCCTGGATTCTGATCTGTCGGGTGACCACACTCTGCAGCGGCAGTTCGATGGTTGGGCGGATATTGCCCACCAGCACCACCGTGCCTCCCTTTCGGACCAGGCTGATCGCCGTATTGATCGGCTCGGTTGCGCCCACCGCCTCATATACGAGACCCAGCATTTGCGAGTGGGTAGCCTGACCAACCTTCTCCTTCAAGAGAGGGTCTGCGGGATCGAAGGCAAGATCTGCTCCTGAGTCGAGAGCAGTCTTTCGCCTGTTTTCATCCATCTCGATTGCTATGATCTTACCGCTGGTCCTCGTCCTGAGCAACTTGATCAGCAGAAGACCGATCAGGCCCGATCCCACCACCGCCACATCCTCACCAAGCTTGGGGGAGGCGAGGGAGATGGCATGGGCTGCCACTCCGGCAGGCTCTGCCATTGCAGCCTGTACAAAATCCAAATCGTCGGGAAGGCGGAAGAGCACCCGCTCTTCAATGAGTGCATACTCGGCAAAGATGCCATCCTGCCGATACTCTTCGCAGCTCACACCCAGGACGCGTCTGTTGTCGCACAGGTTGAACAGCCCCTCCCTGCAGTAGCTGCAGCTGCCGCAGTAGATGGTGGAGTCGAAGGTCACCCGGTCGCCTACTTTGAAATGTGTCACCATCGATCCCACTGCCTCAATGATGCCGCTTCCCTCATGGCCCATGATGATCGGCGGTCTGCGTCTTCCGGTGGAGCCGTCGAAACCGTGCACATCGCTGCCACAGATGGAGGCAGCCTTGATGCGGACCAACACTTGGGTTGGGGAGTCAATGACAGGTTTGGGAACATCCTGCAGTTCGAGTTTCTTGTATTCGGTCAGTACCAATGCTTTCATATATTACCTCTGAATGCGTGCACTGCCGCCTTGGGCAAGTGCTTCCACCTGGGCCAGAGTGGCCATGGTGGTATCTCCGGGATAGCTGGTGAGCAGGGCCCCATGCGCCCAGCCCAGACGAAGAGCTTCTTCTGGGCTCCTTCCTTCAAGCAAGCCATAAATCAGGCCGCTTGCAAACCCATCACCACCGCCTACGCGGTCGTAGATGTCCAAGTCACAGGTGGGTGCCTGGTATCCCTTTCCGTCGAGATAGAGCACTGCACTCCAGCGATGCCGGTTGGTCGATTTGACCTCACGCATCGTGGTTGCCACTGCTTTGATCGAGGGGAAGCGTTTGGAAACAGTCTCCATCATTGCATAGAAGGATGAGGGGTCGAGCTTGTCAGCCTTATGCACTTCAGGACCCTTGAGACCCAGACCCATCTGCAAGTCCTCCTCGTTGCCGATCAACACGTCGACGTGTTCGACGATGGAGGAGAGCACCCGTTGGGCTTCCTTCTGCGGATCGGATGACGAGGCTGCAATCGACTTCCAGAGCTTCTCGCGGTAGTTGAGGTCGAAGGAGATGACTGATCCTTGGCTCTTTGCCTTCTTCATCGCCTTGATGATCAGGGAAGGGATGGAGGGGGAGAGGGCGCTGAAGATGCCACCGCTGTGGAACCAGCGAACCCCGCCGTCAAAAATGGCATCCCAGTCGAAACTTGCTTCGTCCAAGAGGGCTGCCGCTTCGTTGCTGCGGTTGTAGAAGACCACCGGGGCTCTGAGCCCTTGTCCGCGGTCACTGTATACGTGGGCCATGTTGGGCCCCCGTACTCCATCGTGGGCAAACCGCTTGTAGAAGGCCTCTACACCCATTCTGCGGACTTCAGACTCAATCTTTGCTCCGATCGGGTAGTCGACCATCGCACTCGCAACCGCCGTTCTCTGGCCAAAAGCCCTGCTGAGGTTGGCAGAAACATTGAACTCACCACCGCTGACATGCAGATCAAGCGAATGGGCGTACTCAAAGGGAATGATGCCGGGGTCGAGACGGACAACAAGGGCTCCGAGGGAGAGAAAGTCGAGCTTGGCATCAGCTTTGTTCATGACAGAAAGGTTGGACATGTTGACTCCTTAAATGCTGTAGGTGGTGGAAGCAGTGTCGCCGCCCCGTCCGGTCCAGTTGGTGTGGAAGAACTCACCGCGGCTTCGGTCCACCCGTTCATAGGTATGGGCGCCAAAGTAGTCACGCTGAGCTTGCAGCAGGTTGGCTGGAAGGTTCTCGGTACGATAGCTATCGAACCACGAAAGAGCTGCACTGAGAGACGGAGTAGGGATACCGTTGAGTGCTGCCTGGGCTACCACTTCGCGTAGGCTCTGGTGGTTGGTTTGCAGTATCTTGGCAAAATAGGGGTCGAGAATGAGGTTTTTCAACTCCCCGTTCGCCAGGAATGCTTGGCTGATCTTATCCAGGAATGCAGAGCGGATGATACACCCTCCTCTCCAAAGCAGCGCAATGGAAGCAAGGTTGAGGTCCCAACCGTTGCTCTCCCCTACGGTCTTGATGAGTGAGAAGCCCTGTGCATAGCTGATGATTTTGGCTGCATAGAGAGCAGAACCAAGCGCTTGCACGAACGCCTTGGGGTCTGCAACAGGCTTGATCGTCTGAGGTGGGAAAACCTTGCTGGCCTCAACGCGCTCACTCTTTTGGCTGGAAACGCTGCGGGCGAAGACCGACTCTACGATCAGGGTAAGCGGCACCCCTGCATGGAGGGCGCTGATGCCGGTCCACTTACCGGTTCCTTTCTGGCCTGCGGTGTCAAGGATCTTGTCCAGCAGATACGATCCATCCTCTTCCTTGTAGGCGAGGATATCCTTGGTGATTTCGATGAGATAGGAGTCCAGGTCGCCCTCATTCCACTGGGCGAACACCTGGTGCATCTCCTCGTTGCCAAGGCCGGCCAAGCGTCGCATCAGGTCATATACCTCTCCTATGAGCTGCATGTCCCCGTACTCAATGCCGTTGTGCACCATCTTTACAAAATGCCCAGCACCGCCTTTGCCGATCCAGTCGCAGCAGGGAACGCCATCAACGTGGGCGGAGATTCCCTGAAGCAGGGGTTTTACCTGCTCCCAAGCGGCCTCCGAACCACCGGGCATGATCGAGGGCCCCTTCAGAGCTCCCTCTTCGCCGCCGCTGACACCGGTGCCGATGTACAGAAGGCCCTTGCTCTCCACGTAAGCCACCCGGCGCTCGCTGTCCTCGTAGTTGGAGTTGCCTCCATCGATGATGATGTCTCCCTTGTCCAGAAGCGGGAGGAGGGCTTCGATGGTATCGTCGACAGCACTACCGGCTTTGACCATCATCATCACCTTGCGAGGGGTTTGGAGCGTGTCAACCAACTCCTTCAGGCTGTGGGTGCCGAAAATTTGCTTACCCTTTGCCCTTCCGTTGATAAAGGCATCCACCTTGGCGGTACTGCGGTTGTACACCGCAACACTGAAGTTCTTGCTCTCCAGATTGAGCACCAGGTTCTCTCCCATTACTGCGAGGCCGATCAGGCCGATTGTTGCTTTCATAGCATTACTCCTACTTATCTTATATACGACGCTTGGCGATGGTGTTTCGCATTTTGTTCAAGTTGTCCACGCCCTTCTCCTGCATGATCTCCAAGATCTCCACATACAGGACATCGATGAGCACCAAGCTGGTGATGCGGGCTGAGAATGATTCTGCAACCACCGGCGATGAGCCGGTGCTGACGGCAAGGACCAGATCCCCCATCTTTGCAAGAGGGGAGCGGGTGTTGCTGGTCAGGATGATGAGCTTGCACCCATTGTTGCGCAGCTCCTCTGCCAGGGCCAGGGTGTCATGTCCTGACCCTGTATGGCTGATGATCAGGGCAGTGTCCTCTGGTGTAGCTTGGCTTGCAAGCATGAGCTGCAAGTGAAAGTCCGAGGCATACTGGCAGTTCATGCCGGTCCTGATCAGCTTGTGATAGACGTCTTGAGCCACGATATTGGATCCACCGAGACCCATCAGGAAGAGGGCTCTGCACCCAGCAAGCAGGCTTGCTGCTTCGCGTACCGCTTTTCTGTCGAGCTTGGAGTAGGTCTCCTCAAGGGTTTTGCGGGTGTTGCGAAAGACCAGGTCCACCGGGTCTTCCCCTTCGGTCACTTCACTTTCAAAGAGTTGTTCGCTCGAGGGAATGGTCTCCCTTGCCAATGCGATGCGAAACCGCTGGTATCCGCTGTATCCGATCTTGCGGGCGAAACGAACCATCGTAGACTCGCTGATACCGATTCGATCAGCCAGTTCCTCGATGCTGGGGTTCACCGACTCCTTGGGATGCTCCAGAATGAAGTCGGCAATCTTCTTCTCTTTTGCACTGAGGGTGCTGTACTTGCTTCGTATTGTGTAGATGGCGCTGACTTCATGCATGGAGGGACCCCTTTGGTTCAGTATAGTATGAAAAAAATATTCAGGCAATTAAAACTAATATTCATTTTTACTATACAACTCAAAAAAACCGGGTATACTATGAAAAAGGTTGTCATCTTAACCATCACAAAAGGAGAAACGTATGAAAAAGAGAAATGTGCTCGTTGTCATGCTTGTGCTCGTCAGTCTCGCACTGCCGATGTTTGCACAGGGGACTTCTGATCAGGCTCCGAAGCAGGAGATTCGTGTCCTGCTGGCCAACCACCCCTATGGCGAGCTCTTGAAGACCAAGATTCCCGAGTTTGAAGCAAAGACTGGGATCAAGGTGAACTATGAGAGTCTGCAGGAGAGCCAGCTGACCAACAAGCTGACCACCGAATTCGCCACCAAGAGTTCCACCGTCGATGTGTTCATGACCCGCCCTCTGCAGGAAGGCCTCATGTTCATCAAGAACGGCTGGTATGAAGGACTGACAAAGTACGACTTCTCCGACTATCCCTCCAACTCGGTGGATATCGGCAGGAAGAACAATGTTGCATACATCGTACCGCTCGTAACCGAGTGGCAGGTGCTCTACTATCGCAAAGACCTCCTCCAGAAGGCTGGCCTTTCGGTTCCCACCACATTTGTTGAGCTCGAGGCTGCTGCCAAGGCTCTCAACAAGGATGGAGTTGCAGGGTTCGCCAGTCGCGGCAAGGGTGCTGCAGCGGTAACCCAGCTTTCCAGCTATGTGTACAACTTCGGCGGAAGGTATCTTGAGAACGGGAAAGCCGTGTTCGATAGTCCTGAAGCTCTGGAAGCTACCCGCTTCTATGGCAGACTGTTGGGCAACTATGGTCCTCAGGGCGTCACCAGCATGTCATGGGAAAATGTCATGCCCGTCTTCCAGGCCGGCAAGGTTGCCATGTGGACCGATGCTTCTGTCTTCTACGGCCAGATTGTCGATCCTTCCAAGACTTCGATTCCCGCATCCGACATTGGCGTTGCACAGCTTCCCAAGGGCCCGAAGGGCGACAGTCCGTTCATCGTAGTATCTTGGGGCATGGCAATGTCCTCCGCTTCCAAGAACAAGAGTGCTGCACAGCAGTTCCTCGACTGGGCAACCAGCAAGGAGCTCGCAGTTGAGGGTATGCTCAGCAACATCACCATGGCCCGCGACAGCGCATGGGCGAATGCTGAAGTCAGGAAGGTCATGAATCCTGGTTTGGTTGCAACCCAGGCCCATGCAGCCAAGAACGGCTATCCGTATGACCGCCCGTTCATGAGCTCTGTTGGTCAGGCACGCGATCTTATCGGTGAAGTCATCATCGAGTCGATCAACACCAAGGGTACTTCGACCAGACTTGCTGCTCTTGCTCAAGAGAAGGTGAAAGCAGTTGATGAACTGCTCAAGACCGACGGTGAGTACGGCCTCTAGACCCTAATATCGCAGCGAATGGCCGACCGATCTGTTCGGTCGGCCTGTTGCGCGACAAGGAGCTTACAGATGATCCGACAAGGCTTTTTTGAAAAAAACCTCCGCTATCTCTTCCCTCTGCCAGCGGTAATCTTCGTGGTGGTCCTGATGGTTTTTCCTGTGGGATACACCTTCTTTCTCAGCTTCACCGACTGGACACTTACCAGCGGGAGACCGCTCTCCGTTGTTGGTCTGAAGAGTTATCTGCAGGTGCTTTCTGAACCACGGTTCCTTGAAGCCTTGGGAAGGACCTTCTACTTTACCTTTGGATCGGTCATTGTGGAAATGGTGCTGGGAACAGTGCTTGCGCTGGCTCTCAATCGTACGTTCAAGGGAAAAGGGGTGGTGAAGACCTTGCTCCTGCTTCCTCTGGTAGCAACCCCTGTTGCCATCGGTATTGTCTGGAACCTTTTCTACGACCCGACCATCGGCATCCTCAACTATGTGCTGAGCGTACTCAAACTGCCCCAAAGCGGTTGGGTCAGCGATGCAAAGACCGTCATGCCCTCCCTGATCATCGTGGATATCTGGCAGTGGACTCCCATGATCACCATCATCGTCCTCGCAGGTCTTGCAGGACTCTCCTCCGAGCCCTATGAATCGGCAATGGTGGATGGGGCGAATGGAAGACAGGTACTCTTTCTCATCACGCTTCCTATGTTGATGCCCACCATCCTGACTGCGGTCATCCTCAGGGCAATCGATGCCTTGAAAACCTACGATATCATCTACTCGATGACGGGAGGGGGGCCTGGCTACGCCTCAGAGAACCTCAACGTACTCGCCTTCAAGTATAGTTTCGAGTATTTCAGAATGGGACAGAGCGCGGTAATGCTGGTCTTCCTGTTTCTCATCGTCTTGCTCTTCAGCCTCGCCGTCATGCGACTGCGTCGTGCCTTTGAGCAGTAGGGGAGGTTGCCATGAAAAAGAATCCTGTCCACTCCATCCTGTTCCTCCTCACACTTGCCCTGATCATCATCCCGATCCTCTTCCCCTTCATCTGGATGCTCATGAGCTCCTTCAAGACGCAGGTGGATATCATCAGCTGGCCGCCTAAGTTCGTCTTCACTCCGGTGATGCAGAACTACGAGCGGGTCTTCATCGAACAGGATTTCCTCCATTATATGAAGAACTCGCTCATCGTCTCAGTGGTGAGTGTCTTCTTCAGCCTTGTTCTCGGCCTTCCTGCTGCATACTCGATTGCCCGCTACAAGCAGAAGAAGCTCTCCATCTTCATCCTGATTGCACGCCTGATGCCCGGTATCTCTTTTTTGATGCCTTGGTACATCGTTTTCTCCCGATTGCGCCTGATGGACAGCTATATTGCCCTGATCCTCAGCCACATGCTCATTGCCCTTCCGTTGGTGGTCTGGGTCATGTCACCCTATTTCGATTCGGTGCCGCGTGAGTTGGAAGAAGCTGCGATGGTTGATGGACTTACCCAGCAAAGTGCCTTCGTGAAGATTCTCTTGCCTCTTTCCGGCCCCGGAATTGTGACTGCAACGACGCTCTCCTTCATCTTCAGTTGGAACAACTTCATGTTCAGCCAGGTGTTGAGCCAACAGAAAACCAGGACGCTTCCGATTGCAGTCTATAACTTCCTCTCCTATGTCGAGGTCGACTGGGGGGCCGTCATGGCAGCAGCGGTTACCATCATGGCACCGGCCATCATCCTTACCATGTTTTTCCAAAAGTATGTGGTGAAGGGTCTTACTATGGGAGCTGTGAAAGGCTAGCTCCCTCATCCACCCTCTGGTATACTGAGTCAGAGGGTAGTGTATGAGAAGAGTCGGCATTCACTGGGAAATGCAGGCAGTGGACACAGCCCTACTGCCTGAGAAAGCCAAGTCACTCGGCTATGACCAACTCGAACTGGATGGACTCGCCTTGCTTGAGATGAGCCCATGGGGTCGTAAGCGCCTCCTTTTCGAAGCACGAAACAACCAAATGGACCTCTCCTATGCCTTGGTTCCTCCCGTTGGGTGGGACCTCTCCAGTCTTGATGAGGACGTGCGTAGATCTGCAGTCCACAGGATGCAGGAGCTGATGAAGTTGCTTGGAGAGCTGGGTGGAGGATCACTCTCAGGGCCGCTGTATGCACAGCACTCGTTCAATGAACCCTATGCAGCGCACAAAGCAGAACACTGGGATCAGAGCGTAAAAAGCCTGCGTTCGCTCACCCCTGTTGCAGAGGAGGAGGATGTGGTGCTGAATCTTCGTCCGGTCAACCGCTATGAGCACTGTTTGGTGAACACCGCAGAGCAGGCTCTCAAGCTCATCCATGCGGTGAATCACCCCAACTTCGGCATCGATCTGGATACCTTCCACATGAATATTGAGGAGCGCAGCCTCTCCAAGGCGATTGAGCAGGCAGGCATCTATCTGCATTGTCTCCATGTACGGGAGAACACCGGTTTGCCGGTAGGGCAGGGATGTCTGGATTGGAATTCGGTGGAAGCAGGGCTCACCGCCATTCACTATGCTGGGCCGATTGTCCATACCATTGGCAGTGCAAACAGTGGAGACGCTTCCGCTCTCAGGGAATTGCTGTGCGACTTTCATTGACAACTCTGTGATTGATGGTAGAATTGGTATTACCAAGTGTATACTTGGTGATACCGAATGAAAGGAGTTTGGAAATGAAAAAGCACATGACTGTTTTGTTCGTGCTCTGTGCCCTCTTGCTGGTTCTCTCCCCGGCTTTTGCTGCGGGAACCAAGGAAGTGGCGAGTGGCCCGGTTACCTTGACCTTTGTGGAGACGATGACAAGTCCCTCCCGCACAACACAGATTCTGGAGCTGATTGCCAAATACGAGGCACAGAATCCCAACGTAAAGATCAACTTGGTCTCCCCCCCGTACGAGCAGGCCGACAACAAGCTTACCCTGATGCTCAACAGCAATCAGGAGCTGGACATCATTGAAGTCCGCGACCATACCGTGAAGCAGTTCGTCAACAACAACAAGCTTGTTGATCTGACCAGCTACCTCAAGGCTTGGGACCAGGGCGACGATCTTCTGCCGCTTACCATGACTGCAGCCAAGACGGTCAATGACACTCCCTACCTGCTTCCCCAGTTCTTCTTCGTGAAGGGCTTGTTTGTTCGCACTGACATCCTTGCCAAGCACGGTTTCACCACCATGCCCAAGACCATCGACGAACTGTACAAGATGTCCATTGCCATTACCGGCAAGGCTCCCAACCAGTACGGCTTCGGTTTCCGCGGAAAGGGCAGCGCATTCAAGATTTCCGACATCCTGATCCTCAGCGATGTGGCCAACATCAATGTTGACAACATCTACAAGACCACCGATGGCACCTTTGCATTCTCCACCCCTGCTGCCCGCAAGGCAGTGGCTGCTTATGTGGACCTGTACAAGAAGGCCGTTCCTTCCGATGGTATCAACTGGGGCTTCAACGAGCAGGTCAATGGCTTCATCAGCGGAACCACTCCGTTCCTCGTACAGGATCCTGATACGGTGAGCATGGTTGCCGAAGCTCTCGATCCCTCACAGTGGACCGTCATCCCGATGCCCGTCGGTGCAAGTGGCAAGACCTACCTCGACTACGGCTTTGCAGGTTTGGGCATTCCTACCACCAGCAAGCACAAAGACCTGGCATGGGACTTCATCTCTTTCATGATCAATGCAGAGAACAATGCAGACTTCTGCCGCGCCTATGGTCCGCTTCCGGTGCACACCTCGACCTACGCCAACGACCCGTACTTCTCCAGCGGGGTGTACAAGTCCTGGGAGATCGAAATGTCCGATCCGGCTACGTATGTATTCGTGAAGTATCCTCTTGACAATCCAAAGTATCCTGCATGGGCTCAGATCCAGGAACAGACGATGCAGTCCCTCTTGCTGGGCAGCACCACCGTCGACCAGGCGATCAAGAGCTGGGAAGACTACTGGAAATAAGTATTCGGTGTATACTGCTTCCGGGGTGCGTGAACCCCGGAAGCATCTCTTGACAGGTGGTGATGATGGAACGGAAATTTTATCGTTGGATGTTGGTTCCAGCGTTGCTCTTCCTTACGGCGTTTATCTACTATCCCGTACTTCGGGGGACCGTCATGGCCTTCCAGAACTACAATCTCTTTGACTTGAACCAACTGAAGTTCAACGGCTTCGACAACTTCAAGGCGGTCATGAGTGATCCGCATATCAGATTTGCCCAAATTCTGCTCAACACGGCAGTGTGGCTCTTCGGTTCGCTCTTCTTTCAATTTGTGCTTGGGTTCGGTCTTGCTCTTCTGTTGAAGAAACCTTTTGCTGGAAGAGGCATCTATACGGCTTTTGTCTTCTATGGCTGGGCGCTCAGCGGCTTTGCCATCGGCCTTACCTGGGCTTGGCTCTTCAACGGCCAGTTTGGCTTGGTCAACGATATGCTGATGCGTATCGGGCTTTTGTCCCAACCAATTGGCTTTCTGTCCAACCCGAACCTCGCGATGATCAGCGTCATCATCCCCAACATCTGGTATGGGGTTCCCTTCTTCGGCATCATGCTGCTTGCCGCCCTGCAGTCGGTACCCAACGAGCTCTATGAGGCAGCTACCCTCGATGGGGCAGGGGCTATCCGCAAGTTTACCTCCGTAACGGTTCCTTATGTGAAACCGACCATCGTGAGCACAATCCTTTTGCGTACCATGTGGATCGTGAACTTCCCCGACATCATCTACGCCATGACCAATGGGGGCCCGGTCAACCGGACCAATATCCTTGCTACCCAAATGATCAACAAAGTCTTCAAGGAGTACGATTATGGACAGGGCTCGGCCATCGGGCTCATCATCATGATTCTCCTCTTCGCCTATGCAATGCTCTATCTGCGACTGACCGAAAAGGGAGGGGACAACCTATGAAAAAGCAGACCGTATTCTCCATCGGCCGGTTTGTCTTGTTGGCCTTCTATGTCCTGGCCGCAGTATTTCCGCTCTATTGGATTGTGGTGACCAGCCTCAAGGGGCCGAAAGAGATCTATACCATGCCCCTACAGTACCTGCCCACTTCAGCGACGCTGGACAGCTACCGAAAGCTCTTCTCCTTCTCCAGCTTCTCTCTCTACTTCCGCAACTCATTGGTAGTGGCCCTCATCTCCAGCCTGCTGGCAATGGCGGTCTCCATTCTCAGTGGTTTTTCTCTCTCCCGGTATCCAAGGCAACGGACCAAGGGCATCCTCCAGCTTGCTCTCTACTTCACCCAGACAATCCCGACCTTCCTCATCATGGTGCCCATTTTCACCATGTTCTCCAAGCTCGGGTGGGTGGACAGCACCGCAGCGCTGATGCTGGTCTATGTTGCCACTGTCATTGCCTTCTCTACAATCATGAGCAAGGGGTTCTTCGACCGTATTCCCGTCAGCTTGGAAGAAGCAGCGAAAATCGACGGCTGTTCGATGTTCCAGTCACTCTTTCATGTTGTCCTGCCCATTACCCGCCCGGGAATGGCTGCCATCTTTTGTTTTGCTTTCATAAACATCTGGAACGAGCTCTTTCTGGCCGTCATGCTCTTGATGTCCAATGACAAGATGACCGTCCCAGTCGCACTCAATTCGTTCATCAGCAAGGCTGGCATCAGCTGGGATGTGATGAGCGCTGGTATTGTAATCGCACTGCTTCCCACCATGATTGTGTTCGGATTCGGCCAGAAGTACATCGTTGCCGGCCTTACCGAAGGAAGCGTGAAAGGATGATAGGTACGTTATGCACACAGATTTGAAAACTCCTCTGACGGAAATCCTGCTGCACCAGGGAGAGCGGGACCTGCCCTTCCACGCGGTGAGCCCACCCATATTTCAGACATCCATCTTCTGCTTCCCCTCCTATGAGGAGTTTCGGGACGCACTGGCCGATGAAGACAGCCACTACCTGTACACCCGCGGAAACAACCCCACGGTCAACCTGTGTGAGGAGAAGCTGGCCTCACTTGAACACGCCCAGCGTGCAAAGCTGGTGTCGAGTGGAGTTGCTGCATCCTCATTGGCAATTCTCTCTACCCTTAAAAGTGGAGACCATGCGGTGGTCGTGCGTGACTGTTATACGTGGGTGCAGTACTTCTTCAACACCTACCTTGCAAAGTTCGGAATCGAGCACACCTATGTCGACGGGACGGACATCGCTGAGTTTGAGGAGGCCATCAGGGACAATACCCGCCTCATCTACCTGGAGAGTCCGACAACCCTGACCTTCAAGCTGCAACCGCTGAAGATGGTTGCCGACCTCGCCCGCAGCAAGGGCATTACGACGGTGATCGACAATACCTGGGCCACCCCGTACTTCCAGAACCCCATCGATGCAGGCATCGATCTGGTCATTCACAGCGCATCCAAGTACATCGGTGGCAACAGCGATATCATCGGAGGTGTCATTGCCGGTGATGATGCGCACATGAAGGCCATCTTTGAACACCAGTTCCTTCCTCTCGGTCCGGTTCCCGATCCATTCCAGGCTTGGTTGATCATGCGAAACCTGAGGACCCTGCACCTGAGAATGCCCCAGCACTACCAGAATGCCCTGAAATTGGCAACCATGCTGGAGAACCACCCGAAGGTGGAGGATGTGCTGTATCCGCTACTTCCTTCCTTCAACCAATACGAGCTTGCCAAAGAGCAGATGCGGGGAGGAAGCGGCCTGTTCAGCTTTCATCTGAAGACCGACCGTCTTGAGGATGTGAAGCAGTTTGTGAACAGCCTCACCCTCTTCAAGCGGGCGGTAAGCTGGGGTGGCTATGAGAGTTTGGTGTTCCCGGCCGCTGTCAAATATGCCGATACCGCTCCCATCCCACGTGATCGGCTTACCCTGGTCAGGTTGCATGCAGGCATCGAGGAGTTCGATCTCTTGCAAGCCGACCTCAACCGAGCTCTCGACAAAGTGGGGGTCTGAAGCCATGTTGCAAAGAAAGGTGGAAAAACGGATAGACCAGTATCTGGCGATGCTTGAACAATACGCCTATGAAGAGGTGGCAGACCTCACCTTCAGCTATGCAGAGAGTGTGGAGATGCAAACTGAAGGGGTGTACGAAGGCGAGTATGCAAGTGTCACGTTTCCCTTCGCCTATGGTAAGCCTTGGACCGACCACTGGTTCAAGGCCTCCATTGAGGTCCCAAAGTATGAGCAGCGGTTCTTCTTGCTTTTGGACACGGAAACTGACACCCTCATCTACATCGACGGAGTGCCGGTAGGGGCAACCAATCCGTTCCACCGCAAGCTTGAGGTGACAGCTTACGCTGGTCGCAACATCACCGTGGTGCTGCAAGCTTGGGGCGGCCACCGCTTTCCCGGCTACCATCCCAGCGAAGGGGGGAGAGTGCAGACCTGCGTTGCGGTCAAGAAACAAGCGTATCCCTTGGTTTTCAAGCAACCCAAGTTGCTGAGGCGGTGTGAACAAACCTATGCGCTCTACTACGATGTATTGGTCTTGCGTCAGCTCTCCAAAACACTGGACCCGACAGAGTACCATTACCAGCATCTGGTTTCTACGCTCCACCAGGCTCTTTCCTCCCTAAGTCTTCTTGCTTCTCCAGAGCCTCAGGCTCGGGAGGTAAGAGAGCAGTTGAAAGGGTTGCTTGAAGCGAAAAATGGCAGCATAGCTCCCCAGATTCTTTCGGTGGGCAATGCCCATCTTGACCACGCCTGGCTCTGGCCCATCGCAGAGACCACCCGCAAGGCAGCCCGTACTGCCCTGAACATGGTGAACTTTTTGCAGGAGTATCCTGACTTTGTCTTTCTCTTCAGCCAACCGGCCCAGATGGAGGCCCTCAAGAAAGAGTATCCCTCCGTTTTCTCCCGTATCAAGGAGGTATACTCCAAGACCGGCCGTTGGGAGCCCAACGGGGTGTGCTATGTCGAGCCTGACTGCATGCTTCCCTCAGGCGAGTCCTTGATACGGCAGAATATCCTGGGTCGTCAGACCACAAGGCAGTTATTTGATGGGTATGAGGCTGATACCTTCTGGCTTCCGGATTCCTTCGGCTATACAGCAGCTCTTCCCCAGATTCTGGTGGGCTGCAGAGTTCAGTACTTTGTCACCAGCAAGCTGAGCTGGAATGACACCAACCGCTTTCCCTATGATATTTTTCTCTGGGAGTCGCTTGACGGCACCCAGATTCCCGCCCATATGATCCAAGGTGCGTATGAGGGGACCAATGATCCGGAGGGCCTTGCAAAGGCGTATCAGAGTGTCCTGCACAAGGAGATCCAGCCGGAACTGATGCGTTCGGTAGGAGAGGGCGATGGTGGAGGAGGAACGCTGAGAAGTGATCTGGAACTGGCCAAGCGGGAAGCAGATCTGCAAGGACTTCCCCGAAACAGGTGGAGCAGCGTCAGCTCAGCAATGCAGCAGATTTTTGCCGATACTTCCCGCCTTCCTGTGTATAAGGGCGAACTCTATCTGGAGCTGCACCGGGGCACCTATACCAGCCAAGCAAAACTGAAGTGGTGGAACCGAAGGCTGGAGGGCCTGTTGCACGGGTATGAGTACCTGACCAGTGTGCTGTTCTGCCGAGGCGATGATGTTCAAGCCTTGAGAGCATCCCTGTCTGAGGCATGGAAGGCGGTTCTGGTCAATCAATTCCACGATATCCTTCCAGGCTCATCCATCCAGAAAGTGAATGAGGAGGCTCTTGCTTCGTACGAGAAGGCTTTTGCTCTCTTGGAAAAGGCATTTGCACCCTACCAGGGTGACTACCTGCTCAATACCAATGGGTTTGTCTTGCCGCTCGGCGATGGAACGGCTCTTGCCGCCTTCGAAGCAGGCAAGCAGAGCAAGAGCAAGCCAAGCCAAACCGTTGCTCCCTCCTCACAGGTACGAACCGAGTGGGCGACCCTAGCCTTGGATGGCATGGGAAGTATCACGTCACTGCTGCTAGGAGAAGGGGAGCGGGAATTGGTCGAAGAGGGTAGGGCTCTCAACTCGCTCACCATCGGTGAAGACTATCCGGTTTTTTGGGATGCTTGGGACATTGAGAGTGATAGCTTGGAGAAGCAAACACGGTTGAAATCCTTAAGGGAGACTGAGCGTGTTGAGGATGAGCAGTGCCTGCTCATCACCTATCATGCAAAGGTCGGACTTCACTCAAGCCTGAAGCAGATGATGACCATCCACAAGAAGTACCGACGCATTGATTTTGTCACCGAAGTCGACTGGAAGGAACGTCACACATTGCTACGTGCAGAATTTCCGACTTCAATCAGATGCGATCAGGCTCTCTTCGATGTCCCCTTCGGGTACATCAGACGAGAAACGCACACCAATACCTCCCTCGAGCGGGCTAAGTTCGAGGTTCCTGCGCACAAGTTCGCGGCCCTTGAGGATCGCTCGATACTCTTTGCACTGGCAAGTGACAGCAAATACGGCTATGGGGCGCATGCAGGAGAGCTCTCCATTTCGCTGTTGCGCTCTCCTTCAGCCCCGGACAGTGAAGCTGATTTGGGTGTGCATACCTTCACCTACTCTCTGATTGTCGGCGACGATTTGGGCTGTGTGTATGAGCAGGCATCAGGGTTGAACAACCCTCCCCTGGCTGTGAAGGAACGCTTTGAGCCCTTGGTGAAGGTAGCGGAAAAGCAGTTCGCGGTGGAGACGGTGAAGATCAGCGAGGATGGCCAGGATTTGGTCATCCGCATCCGCGAATGGCTTGGCATCGGAGGGAAGGCAACGCTCTCTTTCTGTGCACATCTGGATGCTCATTCGCTGAAGCTGGCAAATATGCTCGAAGAAGTCATTGCCCAAGAGAAAAAATGCCTCTTCAGACCCTTTGAGGTACAGACATACAGGATAAAGGTTCGTACACTAAGCCAATGATGAACGAGAAGTCCAAGTCGGAGACAGTCTATCAGGAGATCCTTGCAAGAATCCGCGAAGGGTTCTGGAAGCCTGGGGAACAGATCCTTGCTGAACGCCAGCTGGCAACCCTCTTTTCGGTGAGCCGGGTAACGGTGCGCCGTGCGGTGAGCCAACTGGTTGGTGAGGGGCTTTTGGAGTACCGTGAGGGAAGACTGGGCACTTTTGTGACTGCCAAGGTAGAGGAAGAACCCGCTGCCGGCTCCCGGCTCATTGGCATCGCCTTGGACAACTACACGCCTGCCTTTGCTTCATTCTTGCTTGAAGGTTTGCATGATGCGCTGTGGAAACACAACTATCATACGCTTTACTGCAATACCCACCTTGAGAATGGCAAGGTGACCGAGAAGATTGCCTCCTTCATCCAGCAAGGGGTGCTCGGTCTCATCTTCTCCCCGTTGCTTTCACCCTCATCGCTTCAGGTCAACAAGGCCATTCTCGATCTCTCGCGAAAAGCTCACATCCCCTTGGTACAGCTGGATCGCTGCATCAGTGGTGAGCCGTTCAGCAAGGTACAGTGTGACAACACCAAGGCGATGGATGATCTGATGGAGAACCTCTTTGCAAAGGGGGTTCGTCGTCCTCTGGTGCTCTCGGGCATTGTGACCACCAGTACCGAAGAGAGGCTGGCAGGTATTCGCCAAGCATGTGGGCGGCATGGCATCGAGGCCACGGTGCTTGAGGTGGATGAGTTGGAGTACTACCGGCAGGAGAAGCTGGTGTATCCCCATGGGGACGCTCCTGTTTTCAGTGATTATGATGCGATCATCGGCCTGAGCCAGGTGCTCTCCAAGGTAGCCGTAAGGCTGGCCAAACAGCAAACACCGAATGTTCTCACCGCAGGAGTAAGTGCCTCGGTGATGGAGGTCATCAACGACTTTTCCGTGATTCAGCCACTCTATCATATCGGCTATGCATCAGCGCTCTTGCTCATCCAACATCTAGAGAGTCCGAAAACACCCTGCACCACCATCCTGGTACAAGCCGAGCAGTGGCCGTACCCAGCCGACAAGGAGAACAAGTCATGAAGAAAACCCTGTATACCGAGACAAAGCTCGAGGATTTTGGAAGTGGAAAGACCCGTCGCATTCTCTCTTACAATGAGGAGTTGATGCTGGTGGAAGTGAAGTTCGAAGCGGGTGGAGAGGGTGCTGCGCACTCCCATCCCCACCGGCAGATCAGTTACGTACAATCGGGCTTGTTTGTCTTTACCTGTGAAGGCGAGGAGCACAAGGTGGGTCCCGGCGACTCACTCCTGTTTCAAGCAGATGTGATACATGCCGTGAAATGCCTGGAAGAAGGGGTGGTTCTCGACTTTTTCACTCCTTGTCGGCAGGACTTTCTTTGAGTGCGGATGGGCTGTGCCCATGGTACTGGCGGAACACCCGAGAGAAGTAGTTCGTGTCGGTGAAACCAGTTTTTTCCGCAGCCTCCCGTACAGTGCAACCCTCATCAGAGAGCAGTGCATATGCCTTCTCCATCCGCACTTTGGTCAGGTACTCAACGAAGGGTGACCCTAGGTACGTTTTGCACAGTTGGCTGAAATACTTGGTGTTGATGCCGATCAGGGCGGCAAGGTCCTCACTGGTCAGGCTCATGGAAAGATGATCGGCCACATACTGGCGAATGAAGGCGAAGGGCCGCTCGTAGCGGTCCTGTTTGTCACGCTCAACCGCCTCACAGGCAAGGTCGATACGGTCCATCACATACATTTCCTGCTCCATGACTGAGGACCTAGGCACCTTGTCCTGAGGCAACAGGGGGATATTCTTGCTTATTTCGTACACGAAAAGGGTGAAAAACTCATACAACTCATCAAGTGCGTCTTGCTCACGCTCAGAGGTGAGGTTGACGTAGTCGAGCAACTCATGGGCAATCGTTCTTGCTTTCTCTCGTTTCCCCTCCAGTGTCAGACCTATCATCTGGGTAGCCAACTGTTGGGTTTGTGCTCTGTCCTTTGGGATTCGGAGCACTTCGCTATAGCGTTGGAAGTGGATGTTCTGCCGATAGGCGTGGGTATAGGCAATGGAGGCGGTGGTGATGGAGTGAGGTATCTCGGTACGGCAGGCAAAGGGCAAACCGGTACCGATTACCAACCGATACTCCTCATCAAGACCTGCAATCTGTTCCACCACCTTGGCGCTTTGGCTGGTGAAAAGCAGGACCGTCATTCGATCAACCGAGGGAAAATAGCTGATTTGCAGCTTGCCCCAGGTTCTTCCATGGAGGAAGAAGCTTTGGACTTGGTTCTCCTCCAAGCCACCGATGACCAAGGCTATGCCTTCCTCAATGGTGATGCCTTGCATGGAGAAGTAGCTTTGCATGGCCTCTTCAGAGATTCTTCCGAATTTCAAAGCGGCAAAGAACTCACGGGAGAAGAGGTTCAGTACCTCGCGCATCTCCTCCTTTTGGGCAATCGCCTGGGCTTTCTGTTGGTCCAGTGTTGCGATAAGTCGGTCGAGCAGGTCATAGACTTCCTTGCGTTGCACCGGTTTTACCAAATACTCGCTCGCACGCAGGCGGATGGCCTGTTGGGCAAACTCAAAGGTGCTCCAGGCAGTGAGAAAGACAATCTGGCATGAAGGGTTCTGAGCTCGGATGAACTTTGCGGCCTCAATGCCGTCCATGCCTGGCATGCGGATATCCAAAAAGGCGATATGGGCACCGAAGCGCTTGTCCATTTCGACTGCCTCGGCTCCGTTGCGCGCTTTGATGACACGCACCGGCAGGTTGGCTCGGGTCACCAGCAGTTCAATGGCATCACATTCGAGCGGCTCGTCATCAGCTATCAGCAGCGTATACATGCTTCTTGCCTCCTGTACGATAGGGGAGCAACAGGGTGACTATCGTCCCTCCCGCTTCGCTTGCGCGCTCAATGATCACCTCGCTTTTTCCCTTGAAGTAGAGCTTGAGCCGGTCTGCAATATTCTTGATGCCGATGTGCTGCTTGCTTTCGACTCTCTGTTCCTTGAGTTTTGCCAGATCGATGCCCACCCCGGTATCGATGATGGAGATCTTCACCTTTCGGCTCATCTTCTCTACCGTAATGTGCACAGAGCCTCCCTCCACTTTTGGTTCAAGGCCGTGCACCATGGCATTCTCGACAAAGGGCTGGATCACCAGCGGGGGAAGGCGCAGGTCGCCAAGCTCTGCGGGACAGTCTATGGTGAAGGTCAGCCGCTGCTTGAACCGGAACTGCTGGATGGTCAGATACTCGCGTACAAACTGCAACTCTTCTTTCAAGGAGACGTCATCATGGTACTCCAAGGTGTACCGGAAGATGGATGCGAGGCTGTCGATGAGGTCAACGGTGCTGTTGGCGTTCTCAAAGAGAGCGGTACGGCTGATGATGTTCAGGGTATTGAAGAGGAAGTGAGGGTTGATCTGCGACTGCAGGGCTTTGTAGCGGGCCTTTTCCAGCTCCCGTGTGGTTCGCATCTGTTCCAACTCCTGGTCATGGACCGTCTTCTCCAGCTTGGCGTTCTCCTCGATCATTTGGAGCCGTTCTTTCAGGCTTTGGCGCATCTGGTTCATGCTCTCCTCGAGGTAGCGCAGTTCATCAGGTCCGGTAAGGGATATTGCAGGGCCTTCGAATTTGCCATGGAAAATGTCTCGTGCCGTTTGTACCATCTCATTGACGGGATTCACCAAACGCATGGTCATCTTGTAGACGGCAATGCTGTAGGTGACTGCAATGAGGAGGAACAGGAGAACAGCCAAGGAACGGTAGTTGAGGATTCTCTGACGGGCTTCTTGCATCCAGTTCACATCGGCTTCGACCACGGCTGAAAGATAGTGGTTGAATGAGTAGTCCTGCAAGTAGGTATATACCTTGTCGGCGGTATAGAAGAGGTTGTAGTACTCCAGGCTCTGTGACTTGTCCATCGACCGCAGGGTCGAAAGCGATTCATTGATGAAGTCCAGTCCGTTTGTTATGCCTCGATGGAGGAAATAGCGCTCACTGTCAGTTGCATAATCGATGGCCAGTCGGTGCAAGGTAATCTGTATTTCACGGTCGAGGATGGCATAATCCCCAAGCAGGCTTGTGGTATCGGTTTGTTCGGTGGATATGGCTCGAAAGAGTGCTCTGCTCTGTACCAGCTGCCCGCTGAGGGTGTTGAGGGCCTCGTAGCGGTTGTTGCGGTTCTGCATCTGTGCAAGCAGGGAGAAAACCAAGCTGAAAAGGATGATCACCAAGGCAAGGATGATCGAGAGCATCGCCAGGTTGTAGGAGAGGAGCCAGCCTCGGAGTGTTCCTGTTCGCTTAGGTGTGTGTTCACTATCCATGATGAGCCAGTATAGCATGAAGGAAGCTGAATGCAGGAAGAAATCCACCGGTGAGGATTTGCGATATTTTGTACCCAAAGCCACTAAACAAGTCTTAAATAAGGGTTTTGGTAGGACAAAAGGAAGAAACTTCCTCAATTTTCCCGATTTTTCCGGCTTTTTTCCTCTCTCCAGGTCGAGGATACTGTAGCAGAACCAAATATCTATTGTTCCTGAAGGAGGAACCGAAATGAAAAAAATCATGTTGACCGTATTGATGGTCGCCCTGCTTGTAGCTCCGGCTTTTGCACAGGGTGGTCAGGAGAAAGGTGCAGCTGCCCAGAAGCAGATTGTACTCCGTCTTGCAGACAACCAGCCTATCGGCTATCCCACCGTTGTTGGTGATGAAGAGTTCGCTCGCCTCGTTGGTGAATACACCAATGGCCGCATCAAGATCGAAGTGTACCCCCAGGGTCAGCTCGCTGATGAGAAGAGTGCCATCGAGCAGGTCCAGTTTGGCGGCATCGATTTCACCCGTGTCTCCATCTCCCCGCTGGCTTCCTTCCAGCCATTGCTGAATGCACTGCAGATGCCGTACCTCTACCGCGATGCAAACCACATGTGGAATGTTCTCAATGGTGAGATCGGGCAGTTCTTCCTCGACAGCATGGAAGAGAAGGGCTTTGTCGGCCTCGTGTACTACGATAGCGGCGCTCGTTCCTTCTACAACACCAAGAAGCCGATTTATACGGTTGCCGACCTCAGGGGCATGAAGATCCGCGTCCAGGAATCCGCACTCATGATGGGTCTGGTACAGGCTCTTGGTGCAGTTCCCACTCCGATGGCATACGGCGACGTCTACAGTGCCCTGCAGACCGGCGTTATCGACGGTGCTGAGAACAACTGGCCTTCCTATGACTCTTCCAGTCACTACGAAGTTGCCAAGTTCTTCTCCATCGACGAGCACACCCGTGTTCCCGAGATGATCATCGCCAGCAAGATCACCATGGACAAGCTCTCCGCCGAGGACCAGGCCATCATCAAGAAGGCTGCCAAGGAATCCCAGGCAAAGCAGGTTGCTGCATGGGCTGAGTACGAGAAGAAGAGCGAAGCCAAGGTACGTGCTGCCGGCAGCCAGATCAACAAGATCAACAACCAGGCTGAATTCGCCGCCGCCATGGCTCCCCTCTATCAGAGCCAGCTCAACGATGCTCAGAGATCATGGGTTGAGAAAATCAAGGCTGTGAAGTAAATTAGAATCAGATTCCAAAGGGTGTGGGGTTTCTTGCGAAACCCCACGCTCTTTGCCATATCATCCCTATTGGAGGTATCCCATGGAGCAGTTCAGGAAAATTCTTGACGCCTTGTTTGTATGGGTTCTCAAGCTGGCCATGCTCATGTTGATGGCGATGGTGGTCATCGTCTTTTTCAACGTTGTGCTGCGGTACGGATTCAACTCCGGCATCCACTGGGCAGAAGAGATTTCCCTTGTCATTGTCATCTGGTTTACGTTCATCTCCATGGCCCTCGGTGTCAAGGAGAACCTGCACATCAACGTAAGCGTTCTTCCGAGGAAGCTTCCAGCCAAGTTCTTCCTCTCGCTCGATATCCTCAAGGACCTGTTGGAAATGCTCATCGGCTTTGTCATGATCATCTATGGTTGGAGGCTCACCCTCAACGGTGCCAAGTCCTTCCTGCCCGCCACCCAGATTCCCAACTCGATCAACTATCTGGTCCTTCCCGTTGCCGGCATCTTCATCATCCTGTATGCCGC
>LVBG01000046.1 GCA_001603115.1 Spirochaetales bacterium Spiro_05 | reverse complement strand
GCGGGACGGCCTACGTCCCGGAGCTCGGCCTGAGGAAACTGATTGGGGGTGTGCTGCGGGAACAAGTGGCGCCTCTGGCCTCCTCCAGTGAGGTGCGATTGGCGCGTTTGCAGGCCATCGCGACCGAGGCGGATGGGGCCGGTGGAGAATTTTTTTCGGACCGGGCAGACCAGTTGAACACATGGCGGAAACGGCTGAAAACCGTGCTCCCTGCGCTCAACCTCCTGCTGGGCTCCAAGTCTCGGGCTAAGAAGTAAGATTTCTTTTACCAGCGTTTGGTGCCTCGTTGCCTCCCTAAATCGGAAGCGACGGGGCGAAGCTGTGTTTTAGGAGCGAATTTCCGGTCTGGCTCGGCTTAGCAATTCCAATTATGAATCAGAAAAAGACGGTCTATGTTGGTATGAGTGCAGATTTCTTGCATCATGGGCACTTGAACATATTAAAGCATGCCCGCGAGTTGGGTGACGTTACGGTCGGGCTGCTCACCGATAAGGCGATCGCTAGTTACAAACGCCTTCCGTTTCTCACTTGGGAGGAACGAAAGGCGGTCGTCGCCAATATTAAGGGCGTGTCTGAGGTGGTCCCTCAGGAGACGCTTGATTATGTTCCCAATCTTCTCCGTCTCCGTCCTGATTATGTTGTTCACGGGAGCGACTGGCGGAGTGGCCCGCAAAAAGAGACGCGTCAGCGCGTCATAGACACGATCGCAAAGTGGGGCGGTGAGTTGGTCGAGCCCGAGTATACAGCGGGGATTTCCTCTACGAAGATCATCAATGCGATGAAGGAGGTCGGGACCACGGCGGAAATTCGCCTGCGTCGCCTCAAGCGTCTGCTCCAAGCCAAGGGCCAGATTCGTATCATGGAAGCCCATAACGGCTTGTCGGGTTTGATTGTCGAGGGCGCCCGGGTTGCGGATGGGACTGGCGTCCGCGAATTTGATGGGATGTGGCTGAGTAGTCTGACTGATTCGACGGCGAAGGGGCGGCCGGATATCGAGCTGGTCGACAGGACCTCTCGCATGCAGACGATGAATGAAATACTCGAGGTCACCACCAAGCCGATTATCTTTGATGGAGATACCGGGGGGCCAAGTGAGCATTTTATCTTCTTGGTAAAGACTTTGGAACGGCTTGGGGTGTCGGCTGTCATCATTGAAGACAAGGTTGGTCTCAAGCGGAATTCCCTTTTGGGGACGGATGTCGAACAGGTTTTGGATTCTGTAGATGGCTTTTGTCACAAGCTCTCACAGGGCAAGAAGGCTCAGGTGACTGAGGAATTTATGATCATTGCGCGTATTGAGGCACTGATCGCAGGTTACGGTGTGGAGGAGGCGATCGTCAGGGCTGAGGCCTATATTGCGGCAGGCGCCGATGGGATCATGATCCATAGTAGGCATAAGGATGGGGAGGAGATTCGCGCTTTCTGCGCACGCTATAAACAATTGGAGCGGAGGGT
>LVBG01000045.1 GCA_001603115.1 Spirochaetales bacterium Spiro_05 | reverse complement strand
ACGGTGGGCAGCAAGACAGAGAATGACAAGCTGCTGGCAGCACTTGCTGCCTACAAGGAGTGTTGAAATGCGCAAGAAGGTACTCTTTTTGGATCGCGATGGCATCATCGTCGAGGAGGATCAGGTCGATAGCCTTGAAAAGGTGAAGTACATCCCTGGCGTTTTCGGTGCTCTCTCCCGTCTTTGTCAGTCAGGCCGGTTCTATGTTGCCATGGTGAGCAACCAAGATGGGGTGGGTACTCCTTCTTTTCCCCAAGAAGCGTTTGAGATTCCTCACCAGAGGATCATGCAGACTCTGGCAGGTGAAGGAATCCTTTTTGATGACGTCCATATCGATCTTTCGCTTCCCGAGGACAACTGTCCGGGACGCAAGCCTGGGATTGGGATGCTGGGTGAGTACCAGACAGAAGCTTATGATCTTGAGCACTCGGTCATGATCGGCGATCGTCTTACTGATGTACAGCTTGCCTGCAATCTTGGATGCAAGGCCATCTGGTTCGCCGATCCTGGTCGAAGAGGTGAACTGAGTTCAGAGCTTGCATCGGTGTGCATTCTAATCAGCGACAACTGGGCACAGATTGCCTCCTTCCTGCTGGATGAGAGCAAGCTCGCTCCCCGGACAACCACCCTCAAGCGACAGACCAAGGAGACGGACATCACCCTTTCGCTCAATCTTGACGGAGGTGGCTTGGGCAGGATGGAAACGCACCTCCCCTTTTTTGACCACATGCTTGACCAGATTCTCCGCCACAGCGGATGCGATATCTCGCTCCATGCACACGGGGACCTGGTGGTTGACGAGCACCACACCGTGGAGGATGTGGGGCTTGCATTGGGTGCAGCGTTTTTGGAGGGGCTGGGGGACAAGCGGGGTATCAACCGGTACGGACATGAGATCCTCCCGATGGATGAGGTGCTAGCCCAGGTGGCTCTCGACTTTTCCGGCCGCCCATACCTGCAGTGGAATGTCTCGTTCTCCCGTGAGTACGTAGGCAGCTTCCCCACAGAGCTGGTTGAGCACTTCTTCAAGTCGTTCAGCGATAGTGCAAAGTGCAATCTCTCGGTTACCGTAAGTAGTGGCAACGGTCACCATCAGATTGAGGCCATTTTCAAAGCCTTTGCCCGTGCCCTGCGCTCTGCTGTCCACCGCAATCCGTACTCGGATGCACTGCCATCAACCAAGGGGGTGCTATGAGAATAGCCATGGTCAAGTACAATGCGGGAAATACCCGATCGGTACTCTGCAGTCTCAATCGCCTTGGCTACGAGGCTGAGGTTACTGATGACCCAAAACTGCTTCGTTCGGCTGACAAGGTGATTTTCCCCGGTGTGGGGGAAGCTTCCACTGCCATGGCGTATCTGAGGGAGAAAGGTCTGGATGAGGTGCTCATCCACCTTGAGCAACCCTTCTTGGGGATTTGCTTGGGGATGCAACTGATGTGCGCTTTCAGTGAGGAGCACGATACCACTACCTTGGGCATGTTTGATGTGCCGGTGCGCAAGTTCGTCCTTCCTCCCCAGTTCAAGGTTCCCCACATGGGGTGGAATACGCTCATCTGCAGTGAGGATCCGTTCTTCACGCATCTGAAAGGGGAGAGCTGGTGCTATTTCGTGCACAGCTACTATGTGGAGGTGGGGCCTTCCACCATTGCAACCACCGACTATGGTCCGCTTACCTTTACCTCAGTGCTCCACAAGGACAACTTCTATGGATGCCAGTTTCATCCTGAGAAGAGTGCTGAGGTGGGGACGAGCTTGCTCAAGACATTTGTGGAGGAGCTGTGATGGATCTGATACCGGCCATTGATATCATTGCAGGGGAAGCGGTTCGCTTGAGCCAGGGTTCCTATGATTCGAAGAAGGTCTACGCCTCCGATCCTTTGGAGATAGCCAAGCAGTTTGAGGAGCATCAGATCAAGCGCCTCCATCTGGTGGATCTGGATGGGGCGAAGGGCAAGGGCATCGTCAATCTGCGGGTTCTGGAACGCATTGCCACCCATACCTCCTTGGTCATTGACTTCGGGGGAGGCATCAAGCACACAAATGACCTGAAGGCCGCCTTCGAGAGCGGTGCAAGCATGGTCACCTGCGGCTCGATCGCCGTGAAAGATCCCGATCTTGTCCACTCCTGGATTGAGACCTACGGAGCAGATCGTCTTATCCTCGGTGCCGATGCCCGCGATGGTCTGATCAGGACCAACGGCTGGATTGAGGAAAGCTCCCTGGAAGTGGGGTCGTTCATCGACTCCTATCTTGATTTCGGGCTTACGCAGGTCATCTGTACTGATATTGCCAAGGATGGAATGCTGGAAGGCCCCTCTTTGGCCCTCTATCAAACACTGCTGGAAACGCGTCCCCATCTTCATCTGATCGCCAGCGGGGGAATCAGCAGCATCGAGGATCTGAGAGCCTTGCGCAGTGCCTCCCTTGGCGGAGCCATCATCGGCAAGGCCATCTATGAGGGAAGGATCAGCTTGCAGGAGTTGCAGGCCTTTGGGGAGGAGAACTATGCTGGCTAAACGCATCATACCCTGTCTTGATGTTCGTGACGGAAGGACGGTAAAAGGAGTCAACTTCGTGAACCTGCGAGATGCAGGCGATGCTGTTGAGCTTGCAAAAGTCTACAGCGCTTGTGGGGCCGATGAACTGACCTTTCTTGATATCACTGCTACGGTGGAGAACAGAGGTACCTTTTGCTCCTTGGTTGCCCGGATAGCCGATCATATTTCCATTCCCTTCACGGTAGGGGGAGGAATCAGGAACACGGCCGATGTTGCTGCTCTTTTGGACAGTGGGGCTGACAAGATATCGATAAACAGCCAGGCAGTAGCGAAGGCTTCGGTCATCGATGAGCTTGCGCTGCAGTTTGGTTCGCAGTGTGTGGTCTGTGCAATCGATGCCCGCCGCAACCCCCGCTTTGACAAAGATGGGGTGGAGGGCTGGGAGGTCTATGTCCATGGCGGGCGGACCCCAACCGGTATTGAGGTTGTCTCTTGGGCAAGAGAAGCGTATGATCGGGGAGCAGGAGAAATCCTGTTGACCAGCATGGAGCATGATGGGGTGAAGGGAGGCTTTGCCGTTGATCTTACGCGCAGGGTTTCCTCTGCAGTAGGCATTCCGGTGATCGCCAGCGGCGGGGCTGGGACCATGGAGCATTTCAGGGAAGTCTTTGCCGAGGGCATGGCTGATGCAGCACTGGCTGCCTCGATTTTTCATTTTCATGAGATAGATATCCCTGAACTGAAGATTTTTCTAGCCAAACATGGTATACCTATGCGTACCCGGCAGTAAGGAGATTGTGAACATGGGACTAGATTTTACCAAACAAGGGGGTTTGATCCCTGCCATCATCCAAGATGCAGTTACCCGCAGGGTGCTGATGCTTGGCTACATGAATGAGGAGTCACTCAAGTTGACGCGTGACCGTGGATTGGTCACCTTCTGGTCACGGAGCCGGGAAAAGCTGTGGACAAAGGGTGAAACCAGTGGGAATTACCTGCAGGTTCGCGAGATCATCGAGGATTGCGACCATGATACCTTGCTCATCAAGGCTGTTCCCACCGGGCCTGTCTGCCATACCGGCAGCGATACGTGCTTCAGCGAGGCCAATGATCCAGAGCAGGTATCTTCTTCCGAATTCCTCTTCTACCTTGAGGAGGTCATCCACGATCGTCGCGACTTCCCTCAGGAGGGTTCCTATACCAATCACTTGTTCAGCCGTGGCTTGAACAAGATCGCCCAGAAGGTGGGCGAAGAGGCTGTCGAGCTCATCATTGAGAGCAAGGATGACAACAAGAACCTCTTCCTTGGAGAAGCTGCCGACCTTATGTATCACTTCCTGGTCCTCCTTGCCCAGAAGGATGTGCAGCTTTCGGAGGTCATCGAAGTCCTCAAGGGCCGACACAGCCGATAATCGTCGATCAAGAGAAGCAATAACGAGTACCTCACCTGCCAGTAATCGGCAGGTGATTTCTTACTCCCTGAATACCTGGCATTTCTCTGTAGATGCTTGCATTGCTTTGCATATGATCCTCTGTATATGATTATGGAAGGGGGAGTACCATGAGCATATTCGTAATCCGCCATGCAGAAAAGGCGATGGGTGAGTAACTTCATCAAGGCCTCAAGTTCAACGACCAGCCGATCACCAAAGACGGCTTTGCCAGTGCCCGAAGATTGGCCGAGTATTTCCGCTCTTTCGACATTGCTTCCATCCATGTCAGTGATTACCTCAGGACCCAGCAGACCATAGCTGATGTTGCGAAAGAGAAAGGCTTGGTTCCGATAGTCGATAGCCGGATCAATGAGATTGATATCGGATGCATTGAGATGATGAGTGACGAGCAGATCCAAGCACAATTCCCCCAGTTCTGGGATGACTTTCATGTAAGGACGCATGAGTTTCGCATGCCCGGTGGAGAGACGGGGGAAGAAGCAGAGAAACGCATCAGAAGCCTCTTTGACTCTTTGGACAAAACAAAGCACCACATTCTCTCAACCCATGAGGGGTTGACTCGCATTCTGCTTTGTTCTGTGTTGGGCCTTCCGCCTTACAAGAGGCATCTCTTTACCATCGAGTATGCATCGATTACGGTCTTTTCGTATGCACGAGAGTTTGGTAGTTGGACAGTCCCCAAGGTGAATATGGTGTTGGGGAAAGAGGTGGAATCCTGAAGGTAGTGGTGTTGGGAGCAAGTGGGGCAACCGGAAAGTTGGTTGTTTCCCAGCTGGTTGAACGGAACATGCAGGTCAGGGCCCTGGTTCGCCCCACTGCCCAGGTGGACGAACGACTACGAGACCATGCACTGGTTGAGCTGGTCAGCGGTCTGATCGATGACTACGGGGAACAAGAGATCCGAGACCTCATCGAGGGCTGTGATGTGGTCATCAGCTGTTTGGGACATACGATCTCTTTCAAAGGTATGTTCGGCAGCCCGAGAAAGCTTGTTGCCCATGCAGTTGAGCGGGTGACCTCCCAACTGAGGAGCAACCAGAGATTCCTGTTGATGAGCACCACTGCCTACACCAATGCCAAGGAGCAGGAGAAGAACAGCAGGGGAGAGGCTCTCGTGTTCTCCCTTCTGAAGGTGCTGCTTCCTCCCCATCGGGACAACATGCTGGCTGCAGACCACCTGGTGCACCGAACCGGGGAAACCCAAGCCTTCTCCTGGGTTGCCGTACGTCCCGATTCCCTGATCGATGAGGAGCAGGTAACCGCGTATGAGTTGTGTGAGCACAAGAAACGAAGTCCCCTGTCTGATCCAGGCAAGGCCAGCAGGATCAACGTAGCCCATTGCATGGCGGAGTTGGTCCGTGATGAGCAGCTGTGGGAGCAGTGGAAGTTCAGAACACCGGTTCTGTACAATCTCTGAGCAGGGATTCTGGGAAAGAGAGAACGGAGGGCGCTTGCCCTCCGACGGGTTGGTGTGCCGCTGTACGACTACAGCAGGTAGTATGCTGCCCCGACATAACCGACGCAGTTGTCGATCACCGACGTACGGCGACCGAACAGTTCGGCTCCTCCATACACATACAGACGGTCCAGGAAGAACCCGAGCGACCCTTCTGCCGAATAAGAGTAGGTATAGCTCGGGTCTTCAAGCAGTCCATCTTCGGTAATCAGGTCAGCAGCCTTGAGGTACCCCTTGACGGCAGCAGAGATCAGGAATTTCTCGGTGATGTAGCTGAGTGACCCTTGCATCTGGGCAGTTGAGAATATGGTAAAGGTGTCGAAGGAGGATGGGGCGGCAAGGTTGGCCAATCCAAGCTGCACCTTTCCCATGGCCCAGAAGGATTCTCCCATTCTTGCTCCGGCGGAAACAAGACCCACAAGATCAGCATTGATGTCGGTAGTGACAGCAACATCTTCGAGCAACTGGTTCACCTTTGCTCCCCCGCCGACTCCCACTCCGATCCTCACGCCTTGCAGGACATCCGGAAAATGAGGATGTACCGTCACATCCTGGGCCTTGTTGATCGGATACCAATCGAAGTATCCATAGGCGTCAATATAGGTTCCGCTTGTACTGTCCTGGGTGCCGTAGAACCAGAGTCCGCCTTCCATGAGCGATTTTGGCGCATCCATGAAGCGATAGTCGATCCAACCCTCGGCTGAGGGTCTTACGGTCTTGATCTCGGTTTCAAATACGTAGGGTGAGTCAAGACTCAGGTAGAGACCTCCTGTCAGCTTGTCCACCGATGTCCTGCCGAAGCGATATTCGGCATAGGGCTCTGCCTTGTAGGTAAAGGCATCTGGTGTTTCATAATCCAACAGATCTCCGACTTCAGCCCACGCACCGATGTACAGCGTCTGGTCCATTGCAAACAGTGGACCTGCCACTACCAAGCATCCGATGAGGATGAGCATCATTGTTTTCTTCACAAAAACCTCCTTGAGCATGAAAAATTTGCCTTATGTAGATAAATCCTACCATGAGATGGGACAAAGTCCATGGTTTAGTACGCTGGATAGCGCAAATTCCTGGGCAGATTGGTGCAACCTAGTCCTCTACTGGACAACCTATGGCATCTATGTTACTTCTCTTGGCATGGGAAAGGGATGTACATGGCTGTTCAAACTGTTGGTTGCACTCATCTTCCTGGTGGTTCTCATCATCTGCCTACAGCAGGTGATCAACTACCTCTCCTATGATCGGAAGGGTCCATCCGCGGCAGTGGTCAGGATGCTGGGGATGGCGGGCTTGGAAGAACCGCTGGCTCGGGCCCTGTATTGGTATGTGCTGCAGATCGCCTTCTCCCTTCTGCTGATTAGGCTCATTATCCGAAGGCCTTTTCGTGATGTCGGGTTCAACCTGTACAACATGAAATCTTCACGTACAATCATATCCCTGTTCATCCCAATCTATACGATAGTCGTGGTTCTTGCTTGGTATGGGATGACAAGAATCTGGGGCGTTGGGATGATTCTTTCAGGTGCCGAGTCACAAACGCTTGCGTATCAGATGAAGGATATCGCCATCTTCAGTCTTTTGCCGGGTCCTGGCGAAGAACCTTTGTTCAGGATCATTGTCATCCAGTTTCTTCTGATGGTTCTCTACAAGGGCAAGCATGCGGAAAGCCGTTCAGCAAAAGTTTTTCTGGTAGTTGTCTCATCTCTCTTGTTTGCATTGGGTCATGTATTTGTTCTTTCCTTTGTTCCCCTTCAGCTCAAGTACTCTGTATTGCAGGTAGTCACTTCGTTTGTTTTGGGCATGGTGTACGCATACAGCTATCTTCACACCAAAAGCATTCTTGCAGCAGTGGTGTGCCACAACTACACGGACTTTGTCGTACGCTTTGGTGCGTATCTGCTGCTTGGCTTTGTTGGTGTGTGAGAAGGATATTCTGAAAGCAAAGGAAAGAAAGAAAAGCGCAGCTCCTTCCATTTCCCTCCAAGAGGCATTGGGATGCTACGCTCTTCTTATCAATGCTCATTCTTACGCGGCTTCAGCCTTTTTTTCTTCTTTGTTCTTATCCAGGAAAAGGGTATGGATTGATTTGAAGGCGATGACCAAGCCCAACCCTAGCAGCAGGATAGCGAAGATGAGTTGCATACCATCGGAGAGAATCTGGAAGTTTCCGCTTCCCAACTTGATGAAACGTACGATGATAATCTGGATGAGGGCCGTAAAGGTAACGGCGAGCATGAAGAACATCGGAATCCAGATCATGGAACCTTTCTTGCTCGTCTTCTTGAGGAAGATGGCGATGGCACAGAGGGCCAGGGCACTCACCAACTGATTGGCAGAGCCGAAGAGCGGCCAAATCTTGGCATAACCATTCACCGAGAGCAGGTAGCCGAAGAACAGGGTGGCGATGGTGGCCACATACTTGTTGGTAAGTACGCGAAGCACTGGGCTCATGTGCTCCTCATCAGTACCGCTGTCCATGAACAGCTCCTGGAAGGCAAGACGACCGATTCTTGCCACCGAGTCAAGGCTGGTGAGGGCGAATGCGCTGATCGCCAAGGTGATGATGGTATTGCTGGCAAGCAAGGGGATACCTGCTTTGGACAAGAAGCCTGCCACTGCCATGGCGAAGATCTGGGGAGGGGTACCGGCAGGAAGAGCCCCGTTGGCAAACACAGCTCCTGCACAGATAAGGGAGATGACGGCCACCAAGGATTCCAGGAGCATGGCACCGTAGGCAATGGGAAGCATGTCATTCTCGTTGCGGATCTGCTTGGAAGCGGTGCCGCTGCTCACCAAGCTGTGAAAGCCGGAGACAGCACCGCAGGCAATGGTGACAAAGAGGATGGGGAACATCTGCTGTCCGTTCACCACAAAGCCGGTGAATGCAGGAAGGTTGATCGTGGGGTTGGCCACAAAGATGCCGACCACGGCTGCCCCGATCATGAAGACCAAAAGGAAGCTGTTCAGGAAGTCACGGGGTTGCAACAGTGCCCAAACGGGGACGACACTTGCTACCATGATGTAGGCGAATACCAGGTAGAGCCAGAGGGTCTTCGGGACATAGATGGGAACAAGCAAGCCAAAGACAATGCAGGCCACCAAGGCGACGATGGCAACTGCGCTGGTGACTAGGTTGGTTGGTTTTCTGTAGCGGATGAAAAAGCCAAGACCAACTGCCACTGCTATGAAAGCTGTGCTTGTCATTGCGGTAGCCCCGTTGATCAGGTTGGTGGAAGCATCGGCATTGAAACCATTGAAGGTTCCGGCAACGATGTCAGCGAACGCTGCTATGACCAGGATGGAGAAGAGCCAGACAAAGAGCAGGAAGAGTCGTTTGCCGAGTTTACCGACATACAGCTCGATGATATAGCCGATGGAACGGCCTTTGTTGCGTACCGAGGCGAAGATTGAGCCGAAGTCTTGGACAGCCCCGATGAACACTCCTCCGATGAGCACCCAGAGCAGGACTGGCACCCAGCCAAAGATTGCAGCCTGGATCGGGCCGTTGATCGGGCCGGCTCCGGCTATGGATGCAAATTGGTGCCCAAAGACCACTTGTCTGGAAGTGGGGACATAGTCCACCCCGTCTTCCATTTCCATCGCTGGAGTTTTGCGTTTTGCATCCACTCCCCATTTTTTTGCGAGGTAGCGCCCATAGATTAGGTACGCCCCTACAAGCACGACGATGGACAGAACGAGCATGAAGATACCGTTCATGTAATCCTCCTGAATGTTTCCTTTTTTATCGAAATAGCATGATGTTTAGAATGTGAGAGAGGAGCTTTCTTTGTCAAGCGACGCCAAGAGAGGATGGAGCAAAAAGACTGATTATTCTTGGCTGAGGGCCAAATAAGTGGAGCATACCACCACTGAGAGTGGAGTAGATATTCAGTCTCTTCCAAATTGCTACGGAGAAATCAGATGATGAGCCGGGTATGCATAGGATGCCTTGGGTTTTTGATATTCTGTCAATAATTGGGTGGTGTGGAGGTTGTTGATATCCTATTACTTTGGTAGAGTATTAAAAGAAGCAAGGAGGATTGCCCCATGCCGATGCAGAAGATTCTCCCAAACCTATGGTTCGACCATGACGCCCTTGATGCAGCACGTTTTTACACAGGCATCTTTCCGAATAGCAGTATCACCAATACGGTGACGCTTCATGATACTCCTTCAGGAGATACCGATGTTGTCAGTTTTGAGTTGTCAGGATACTCGTTCATGGCAATCAACGGTGGTCCGTTGTTTACTCTGAACCCTTCGGTTTCGTTCTTCCTGAACTTTGATCCATCCGCTGATAGTGATGCAAAGGTCCTTTTGGACCGTATGTGGAGTTTGCTTTCCCAGGGCGGTACCGTTCTGATGCCGCTTGGGGAGTACCCCTTCAGCCCCCACTATGGCTGGGTGCAGGACCGGTACGGGGTGAGCTGGCAGCTGATTCTTACTGACCCGAAAGGGGAGGAGCGACCTTTTATCATCCCTTCCTTGCTCTTCACAGGCCCGGTAGCCGGAAAGGCAGAAGAGGCGGTGAATTGGTATCAGACAATTTTCAAAGATAGCAAATGGGGTGCCCTGGCCCGATATCCTGAGGGAATGGAGCATGATGCACCCGGATCGCTGATGTTCAGTGATTTCCAGCTTGAAGGACAGTGGTTCGTTGCCATGGACAGTGGATATCCTCATGCGTTCCAGTTCAACGAGGCAGTTTCCCTGATGGTGAACTGTGATACGCAGGAGGAAGTCGATCGGTTGTGGGAAATCCTCTCCTATGATCCTGAGGCTGCCCAGTGCGGATGGTTGAAGGACCGGTACGGGCTTTCGTGACAGATTGTTCCCTCGAGCATGGATGAGATGATGAGAGAGGGTACCCCTGAACAGGTGGATAGGATGAGTCAGGCTGTCCTCACGATGACCAAGCTTGATGAGAACCTGATAAGGAAAGCGTTTGAAGAGTAATGACGCTCATCTGTGCACATGCCGCTGGGACATTCGGGAGAGGGTGTTCTTGCAGTATCGGATAGTATCGGTTAATATGAAGAATATCGGATACTAACGGATACTACCGGATACTACCGGATACTACCGGAAAGGGGGCGCCATGAAGTATGAGCTCATTGAGTCAAAGGTCCTTGAGTTCAAGGAAAAACTATCAGATTATGCTCGTCTGATTGAAACGGTGACAGCCTTTGCAAATACACAAGGTGGAACAATTATCATTGGTATTCGAGATAGTGATCGTGAGATACTTGGGTTGGATCGAGTGGAAATTGAACGCTACCAACAGGAAATTCCTCAAGTTATTGCAGATACCATATCGCCACAAATAGCTGTTGATCTGTATGGACAGGATTTTGGCGGAAATACCTGTGTAACCATACAAGTCTATCCAGGTCCCCAGAAGCCCTATTTCATAAAGCGATACGGAATACCTGATGGAGTCATCCTACGATTTGGGTCACACAATCGGAAAGCAGATTCGTTTGCTATTGAACAGTTTTCTCGTATGCAAAGTGGAGTTCGGTTTGAACGCCAACCCTGCCCACAGATATCCTTCGAGGAACTGTCCAATGATTTGCTCTCGTTGGTCTTCACCAGAGTTGATCAGTCAATATTCATTGGGGCAGGATACGGTTCCAGTGAGGTAACTGGCAGAATCATCCCCAATGTTGCAGGAGCACTTTTGTTTTATCCCGACCACCCAAAGATTATCCCTGAGTCTGAATTGGTGGTTAGTGTGTATGCCGATACTGGCAAGCAGCATCTCATCAGAAAAGAGGAGTTTTCAGGTGGCCTTATTCCCATATTGGAGGGCTCTTTCATTCTTCTCTCTTCCCTGCTCGGTACTAACTATGAACGGGATGGATTGATCAAGCAACCGGTGGAACATGAAATACCCCTTGACGCAATACGCGAAGCACTGGTAAATGCTGTAGCACATAGAGCATATGAGTATGAAGCCCCTATCAGGGTTACGCTTTTCCCTGATAGAATCGAGTTTCTGAATCCGGGTACATTTTATGCACCAATCAATTCTGAAAATCTCAAGGAGGGTCTTTCTCGGTATCGCAATCCGTTGATAGCTGATGCACTGAGAAAGAAAGGATACATGGAAAAGCAAGGCATAGGAATAAATCTCATTATATCCAGTTGCCTTGCAGCAGGGTTGGAGGAACCACAGTTTGTCGAACTGGAGCATCATGTGAAGGTGGTGATGTATCGCAGGCGTACCCTTGAACAACAAGTCCAGTACCGAAGCAATCCCTATGACCTGGTTGCCATGAAAAAACATTTCACTGCAAAAGGGCTTTTCTCTTCCAAAGAGCTTGGGCACTATCTCGGAAAGTCTCAGGCAATGGCAAAGAAAGTGCTTAGGGAGCTGCAGAGTCAGGGAGTCGTGGAAATGGTCGGGAGCGGTCCTGCCACCAAGTATCGGTTTGTCTAGTGCTTGCCTGAATCTGCACCGTATGTATGCTCCCCTGGATTCCTTCTCGGGATGGCAAAACTTGCGCCCGCTATGCAGGCATGCTAATGTATCCCTACGTTCGTTTCAGATGGCAGGATAGCTATGTACTCAATTCTCCCCGTCCTCTTATTGTTCATCCTCGGGTTTCTGTTGCAGAAATCGACAACGCTGACACCAGCGTCGGTAGCGAATGCAAAACGCATTGTTTCCGATCTGGCGCTTCCGGCTCTTCTGTTTCAGGCCTTCTCTTCGCTGCAAATCGAGAGCAAGTATCTCCTTTTGGTTGTGACCATCTTCCTGGTCTGCTTTGTGATGGTCATGCTGGGCAAGGCCCTTGCGAAACCCCTTCATATGGAGTCTCCTTATTTCCCCCTCCTGCTTGGTGGTTTTGAAATGGGAATGCTGGGGTATGCCTTGTTCCTTGCCGTGTACGGGAGCGAGCATCTGGGGAAGATAGCCTTGATTGATTTAGGCCAGGTCTTGTTTGTGTTCTTCGTGCTCATGGCATTGTTGATCAAGGAGCGCGATGGAGCCCATACTCCCAAGGTCTTGCTTCGTCAGTTCATCACTTCTCCGGTGATTTTAGCCATATTCAGTGGCATTGTGGTCAGCATGGCAGGCAGCCATGTTGCTCCGCATCCGGTTTGGACGGCACTTGGGGAGAGCATCTCCCTGCTTGCCAACCTGACCGTGCCTCTTATTGCCCTCTCCATCGGGTATGGCATACACATCAGGAAAGAGGGATTGGCGTGGTCACTCAAGACAATTGTGGTCAGGAAGGTCGTCTTGCTTGCCTTTGCCTTGTTGATCAACCACTTTTTGATCGACCAGCTGTTGGGCATGGAAAGCATCTATCGCTATGCACTGCTTGTCATGTTCCTCACCCCGCCTCCGTTTGTCATTACCATCTACATGCGTCCCAATGACAAGGAGAATGCCGATTATGTGGACAACACGCTCTCTCTTGATACGCTGGTTTCCATTCTCATGGTCATGATGGCAGCATCCTTGTATCGTTAGATCAGCTTTTGTAGGAGTACTCGATGTACTGAATCCTGTAAACGCACGCGTAGCACGCCATTGTTCGGGTAGAGCCTGAGAAACAGTATCGGCTCATTCAACAAGGTTTGAAAACACTGGGCAACACCTTGTGAGGAACATTTCTGAGGTTCCTCCACCTCATGGAGGGAAGGGCGCCAGGTACTGTTACCAAATTCCAGAAGCCAAGCAAGATACTGAAATACGAGGCTGGACGGAAGCGCACCTTCTCAATGGTAGGGTCATCTATGGCATGCTCCAGTACGTAGGAATATAGTACATGAGCTACTGCACAGAGGCCGACGCTCCTAGTCATGAAATACAAGGTCAAACCTATCACCGCGGTACCCAATAAGAACAATTTTTCCCTTCTGTGGCAATTGGGCAGTGTTGCTCTTGGTAACGGTGGTGAAATGAAGGCATGTATCGTTTTCATCATACACCGCAAAAGCAGCCCCTTCGGGCATGTCGACAACCATCGTTTTTCCTTGGACTGACTCTCCGATGACGTAATACTTGGCAAACTCATCATCTGTGATGATACAGTGTGTTGTTGCAGTACTGAGGGTGGGAATGAAATCTTCACGGATATACACACTATCATTCCAAGAGAGATATTCTGATCCCTCGTGCATCCTGAGTATAAGGTCACCCACATCACGGAATTTCACCGTATTGACGGCGAGATTCTCCTCAATGATTTTTGCTCCTCCAAATGCATATCCTGAGTCGAAATTGTCGTTGAGCTGGATATGTGAGAGCAGGAAGTAGGTTTGTGAAGTTGGTATCTCGTTTATTGGATAATACTTTTTACCGGCACGGTCACTCCACGCTTCTAGGATGACAGGGTCAGGGTGGATGGTTTCGATCTTTTGATAGCTCAATGAGATGAACCATAATTGGGCCACCTCTGGAATGGTGAAAAGCCTATTGGTTTGGAGGTAGAGATTTCCATCGGTCTGGAGTGAAAATTTGATGGTGTTTTCTCCTCCCTCAGCTTGGAAGAGCTGTTCTCCAATGTAGATATATCGAAGAACTGCATCGGAGTGTAGCGGCTTGATTTCCAGTATGCCATCGTGAATATCGACCTGGACTGTCGTGATACCGTCAACATACAAGCCCGAGTAAGCAGAATATTCAGCGGGCATCGGTTTTTGCTCTGGAGGAGAGGGTAGGTGAGTCGGTTCAATGATTTGCTTGATGTGCCCTTTCTCCAGGAGATGCTTCTCCAGGATACTTGCACCGAGCATGTAGTTTGCAGCTGAAGAACTCCCCGATGAAACTACCGCAATGGCAATCTCCAACTCGGGTATGACAATGAGTGATGAGTGGAAGAGCTGAGTATCGCCGCCTTTTGAGAGTGCCTGCAATGCATACGTAGAGAATGGGTGACTGTGCACACTATCCCAACCCAATCCGAAAGCAAAGAAATTGTCTCCTGAATACTCGGGCCACATACCTTTCTTGTACTCCTCTTCTTGCATCATCTGTGCAGCTTGCCGGGAGAGGATCTCAGGCTTGGTTCCCATAAGTACTTGTGCAAATGTGCAGAGGTCCTCTGCTGTGGAGTACAAGCCTCCGGTTCCCAGGACGTTGACGGTATCATTGGGCAAGAAAAGCTCATACTGGGGGAGGTATACCTTTGCTATGCGATTGGCCTTATCAAAGTCGTCAAGAGGTGTCTTTGTATTCTCCAAGCCAAGCGGTTGGGAAAAATGCTTGGCAATGAATTCGCTATACTTCATTCCGGAAATACGTTCAATCAAGAGTTCAGCAAGGGTGAACCCATCATTGCAGTACTCTGAGAATTCACCTGGGTCGGCTTTCAGTCTTTGGCTGGCCAAGTGTTTCAGCAGCGTATCATGGGCGATTGTATTGTTGTCATCAAACAGGAATGCATTTGCCAAATTGGAGCCATTCAAACCGCTGGAATGATTCAGAAGCATCCTGACTGTGATATCCTTATACCGCTCATCAGCCATAGTGAAGGAAGGAAGATACGTGCTGACACTTGTGTCCAGGTCAATTTTCCCCTGGTCCCATAGCATCATCAGCGCAGCAGTTGCAAACATCTTGCTGGTAGACCCGATTCCATACATATCGTCTTTTGTCACAGGACGGCCGCTTGTTGTATCAAATACCCCACTGCTTCCTGATAAGACGATGGTTCCTTGGTCTATCATGGCATATTGGACGCTGGTTGCGGCATAGTTGCTTACGATGGTATCGGCGATAGTCTGCGCCTTTTCCTCAAGAGAAGGTATTTCTTCAGATTTCTGTGTAGTTGAGCAGGAAATGATGATGAGCAAAAAGAAACAGAGAAAAGTGAGTCTCAAGAAGTGTTTCATACATGATCTCCCTCTAGGCTGCTATACAGTAGCTTTTGATACGAGTAGCATCTCACACTTATACTCCAAATGGAAGAATCGCTTTCCGAGAGAAAACACGGTATCAGAGGAAACAGTGAACAAAACTCCCTATGTACCACTCTGGTATGAGTCCATACTCCGAAAATGTGTGGTTCACCTCTGGCTACTCCATTTCTGTCAAGAATTGGATGGCTTGTTACCGTTTCACATCTTCTCCCTTGGCAATACTCAGGGCATGCTTTTTTGTCATTGGAATGCGAATGGTGAGTTCAACACCTCCAATTCCATTTCTACTGTCCAGCTGGATTTCATACTTCGCATTCAGAGACGGACGTCCAGGGTGCCTACCCCGATGTCATAGCCACCCCTATCAATGTCAGCCACGAAGCTTGATCTCAACAAGAATCTGAGCCGTATTTATTAGGAGAATTTTTTCTGGATTTTCCCTTGAAAACCTCATTTGGCGATGCCATTCAGCCTATTTGGCTGACTTTTCTTTCAGCAAGTTCAAAAGTCAGGTTTTCGTTTCAGGCATACCCAATCGTTCAGCTAGTTGCGTGTTACGCTCAAGTTGCTTCTGGTTTCTGATGGCATAGGAAATGGCTTTCTGCTCACCTATCAGAACAAGAGCCTTTTTCGCACGGGTTACTGCCGTGTAAAGCAGGTTTCGCTGGAGCATGACAAAGTGGGTCATCATGAATGGCAGTACCACGATGGGGTATTCAGAACCCTGTGACTTGTGGATGGTGGTGGCATAGGCCAGTACTACGGCACTTAGGTCTGATTTCTCATATAAAACAAGTCGTCCATCATAGGTGATGGTGAGTTCTTGGTCTTCAGTATTGACCTCGGTGACGGTTCCTATGTCACCATTGAATACTTCCTTGTCGTAGTCGTTCTTTATTTGCATCACCTTGTCATGGAGCCGGTACTCGATGCCCGATCGTTGGATGCTGGGTTTCGGAGCCTCATTTGTTGAAGGGTTCAACCGTTGCTGCAACATTAAGTTCAGGTTTATTGTCCCGACAACACCGCGTTGCATAGGGGTGAGTACCTGGATATCCCGGATGGGATCGACATGGTAGTAGGAAGGAAGACGGGTAGAGACCAAGTCCAGAATCTTCTCCAGTGCTTCCTCAGGCTTCTGTTTTTCCAGATGGAAAAAGTCAGAATCCTTGCAGTTGGAACGATCAATCGCCTTGCCTTGGTTGATTCGGTGTGCATTCATCACAATGCGGCTGTCCAATGCTTGGCGAAAGATTCGAGTCAGTTTCACCACCGGTACCATCTCGGAAGCAATGATATCGGATAGTACATTTCCGGCTCCGACAGAGGGGAGCTGGTCGGTATCGCCCACCATGATGAGACGCATGCCGTTTGGGATAGCCTTGAGAAGGTTGTACATCAGGGCGATATCAATCATGGAGCATTCATCAAGGATAAGAACATCTCCTTCCAAAGGATTGCTGCTGTTTCTCTGGTACCCCAGCGGTGGCTTGAACTCAAGCAAGCGATGGATGGTTTTTGCCTCCATCCCGGTGGCCTCAGTCATCCGTTTTGCAGCTCTTCCGGTAGGAGCGGCACATAAGACATCTGATTTCGAAAGCCGAAAGGCTTCGATGATGCCTCTGGTAGTAGTGGTTTTTCCTGTTCCTGGTCCGCCGGTGAGTACCATGCACTTGCTTGCCACCGCAGTTTTGATGGCATCAAGCTGTATCGCATCATAGATGATGGAGCCTGCTTTTGGATGCTCCAGATGTTTCAATACAGATGAAAGGTTGATCTGATGCTTGGATTCAGCTTTGAGCAACTGTTGAATTCGTTTGGCCACACCGACCTCACAGTGGTAGAGATAGGGGAGGTAGATTTCTTCATTCTCAATGATTACGTCCTCTTCTTCTGCCATCGTGCCCAAAATTGGGTCAAGTGCTTCGGTTGGTGTTTCAAGTATTCGTGCTGCACGCTCGTACAGTTGTTTCTGTGTTGCGTAGCAGTGCCCATCATCAGCGAGAGCACGGAGTGTATAGAGTAGTCCTGATTGCAGTCGTATCGGCGCGTCTTTCGCTACTCCAAGTTTCTCTGCGATGGTGTCGGCTGTTTTGAATCCGATTCCAACGATGTCATTGGCAAGCCTATAGGGGTTTCCCTTGACCACCGCAAGGCTATCCTTGCCATAGGCTCTGAAAATGAGCATCGCGCAGTTGGTGCCCACCCCATGATCTTGGAGAAAAAGCATGATATTCTTGATCTCTTTCTGCTCCAACCAACTGCGCTCGATTTGTCTGATGCGGATCTTGCCGATGCCACGGACCAGAAGCAGCTTGCCGATGTCATGTTCAAGAATGGTGAGTGTATCGGTTCCGAAGATGCTCACAATCTGTTTGGCCAAGGATGGGCCTATGCCCTTGATCAAGCCTGAACCCAGGTATCGCTCAATTCCGTAGGCAGAGGAGGGGAGTGTCTCTTCGTATGACTGGACAGTGAATTGCGGTCCGAAGGTGGCATCGGTTTTCCAGAAGCCTTGTAAACTCAGTACCGAGCCTACCGTTATGGTGGGCATGGTTCCTACCACCGATACCAGCTCCCGATAGCCTTTCGCTTTGCATTTGAGGATGAAAAATCCACTATCCTCATTTTGGAATGTGATGCGTTCCACAACGCAGCAAAGCGTGTCCATACGTAACCACCTTTTCTGAGCGAGTGTACCACAGGAAAGGGGTTTGGTTCACCTGTGTGTAAGCGTAAATGGAAGGCAGGCTAGAGCGTATTCAGATACCCATGTTCCATCAGGAGCTTCTGGAATGATTTCTGGTTCTCCTTTTTCACCACCACATTGTTGTTTTCTGCCCTGATTACCAGTTTTCTGAGTGCAGGATCGGCAAACATTTTTCGGATTTCCGGATCATCGGGAAAGGTGTACAGCAAAACCTGTTCCGCATGGGCAAACAGCGTCGATCGTCTCTGGAGGGATGCAAAGAACTGGGTCCATCGATCTGAAGGTTTGGCATCAATAAGTTGCTTGAACTTCTCGATGCGCTTGAGAACTTCTGCAGAGGAAGTGCATCCCTTGATGAAGGAAGCCTCAGTAACCCTATATCGTTCCACCCCCAGGGGAGTGCCGATTTGTTCAAGGAACAACTTCCGCTCCAGGGACTTTCCTTTGAAGGTTACCAAAAGAAGTTCTGTATCGGTGATGGTCTCAAAGACCTGTTTCTTGGGTTCCGGGCGTTCCTTGGCAAGGTTCAGGCACCAAGCTCCGAATGCAGACAACCTGACACAACTGAGCGCTTCATAAGGGGAAACCGGGACTTGCTTATCATTCTTGGTAAGCCGTAGCTCAGGAGTTGTTTCACCAATATCAAGAATACCAAGGGAAGCAAGAAGATACAGATAGGCCTTGAACAGTGGGCGTTCAAACAGCGGTCTTCGCAACACCCCCACAAGGCGAAACCCCTTGTCCTCATAGGTCAGGTAGTCGGAGTGTGGCAGGTGCACCTCTTGTCCACGGACGGAGAGTCCGTTTTGCAAAACATCCCTATTCTCGAATCGCAGGGAAAAGCCACGCACCAAGAACGACTGAAACAGGTCGTCCACTGCATACCATGATTCTCCGGCCTGAAGGTCTGAAAGGACGTTCAGCACTCCTGTGCGAGAAGAGGGTTCGATATCAATCGAATAGGAGTAGCTGGAATTCAGGCTGCAATGGTCAAGCAACGCGTAGTACTCAAAAAAACCGCTATAGGCGAGGGTGCCCTTGCGCGAAGGATCATAGAACAGTCGCTGCACCATGGTTTTGATCATAGCCATTCCGTCATCGGGTCTTTCCAGTTTCGCTGATTCAAAAGACAAGAGAAACTTTGCAAGCAGTACAAGAGGATCGAGGTTGTAGGAAGAAGCAAGCGGGAATGGGGGCAAGCCACACAGTGCCCGAAGGTCCTTGATATTGGCTTTCAGAAGACCTTTCTTAACGATGGTCGTCGCATCCCGCTCCTTGAGAAGAGGTATCAGTGACTCAACGAAGAGGGGTAGCACTTCGTGTATTTGGTTTTCAATAGTCCATACTTGCTCAGGCCCGCTCGACAGCGGTTTGGGTTTGTACTCCTCCTTTTTGTAGAGAAAAGGCAGGAAGTGGTGAGCAATGTACTCGTTCAGATGAAGTATATGCTCCCTGTAGATTTCAAACAAACCCAGCCGGTATTTGGGGTTTGCCCTGTATCTGCTGTGATGATAGTACAGTACCGGTTCTTCATGTTCAAGAATAAGGGGTTCTTCTACTCCCCAGTCCTGGCTCCTTACATCGATATACGGATCGATGCACCCTGCTAGCAACAGTTTTTGCAGATAGGGTGGCAATTTTGTGAAGAACTTGTCAAAAGTTGCTTGGTTTGGAAAATCAAGGAGTTGGGCAAGCTGTTCACATTGTTCCTTCTTCATTCCCTTCTTTACAGGGTGTCCTGTCAGGCACTCCTGAATAGCAACAAGTTCCTCCAGTGTGAACCATGTCAACGATTGGGCGATGCCCTTCGCAGACTCAGACAACGTCGTCTTTGTTTTTTTGCCTGTTTGCCATCCATAATACGTATTTGACATGCTTTACCCCAATAATTGTTCGATATCATCTTCTGACAATGCTTTGACGGCATTGGAATCTGAGGAGAGCAGAGAAGAAGCCAAATTTGCTTTTCTCTGTTGCAATTCCAGAATTCTTTCTTCGATGGTGTCCTTGGCAATCATCCGGTAACAGAAAACAGGGTTGACCTGCCCAATGCGATGTGTGCGGTCAATCGCTTGGCTTTCTGCGGCCCTATTCCACCAAGGGTCGATGATGAATACATAGTCCGCAGCGGTAAGGTTCAGACCAAGCCCTCCTGTTTTCAATGTCATGATGAAGACGCCGATGGTAGGGTCGTTTTGGAAGCGCTGGACCAAAGATTGCCGGTCAACCGTGGCTCCCGTCATGACAAGATGCCCGATGCCGAGGGAAGAGAGATCTTCACTGACCAATTCGATGGTAGCAAGGAAATTGGTGAAGATCAGACACTTATGCCCTTCCTCCACCAGAGTGGAGATGACATCCTTGCAATAGGTCCGCTTGGCAGAAATTCCGGGGTATGCACCATCGGCTTCAGGCACTGATGCAAGTCGTCTCAATTCGGTCAGGGCTTGAAGAATCATGAAGGTGTTTTTGGCAATTCCTCCCACCGATATGGCGCTGGCAACCTTCTCTTTGAGTTCTGCGCGGCGCCTGTTGTACATCGCCAAATGCTGTTCATCCAGCTCAATATAGGCAGTCTGCTCAGTCTTTTCCGGAAGGTCCTTGAGCACATCTTTTTTTACTCTTCTCAGCATGAAAGGATAAATTCTGGTTTTCAGATCCCTGAGGGCTTCCGCATCTTGGTTCTCTTGTATAGGTCTTAGGTAGGTTTGCATGAACTCCTGCGGATTGGGGAAAAAAAGAGGATTGATGAATTGGAAGAGGCTGTATAACTCTGAAAGACCGTTCTCCACCGGGGTTCCACTGAGTGCCAGGCGGTGTTCTGCTTGCAAGGAAAGCACTGCATTGGTGGTCTTTGTCTCCAGGTTTTTTATGGTTTGTGATTCATCGAGTATGATGTAGCAGAACCGTTTCTTTGCGAGATCCTTGCAGTCGTTGCGGATGGTGGCGTAGCTGGAGAGCACAATCTTTATATTCGGATCATCCAACTGCGACACCTGTCTTCCCTGTCCATAGTAGAGCAAGCATGAGAGTTCCGGGGCAAAACGAGAAAGTTCATTCTGCCAATTGAAGATCAAGGAGCGTGGAACCAGGATGAGGGATGGCGAATGCGGTTCTTTTGCATAAAGGTTCCGCAACAAGGCAATTACCTGCACCGTTTTCCCAAGGCCCATCTCATCGGCCAAGCATGCACCCATATGATGGGTCTGAAGATACTCCATCCACTGTACACCATACTGTTGGTAGGGCCGAAGGGCTCCTTCTGCCAATGCATAGGTTGCATCATGCTCGCTGAGCGTATTGAACCCTTGATAGAAAGCTTTGGCACGGTCAGGTCCTTCTCCTTGGATGGAGAGTTCTGCTTCCTTCTCCAAAGCGGGAAGGTCGAAGAACGAAACACTCACTTTCTCTTCTTGCTTTGCATGTACGTGGACCAGTCGTTCAAAGCGATGCAGCTTTTTCATATCCGGATAGACAGCCGATCCATCACTGAGTGTAATGAAGCCCTTTTCCCGATATTCGGAAAGGAAGCGAGAGAAAGAGAATGTCTCATTCTCCATGGAGATTTCGGCATCGCCCTCAAAATAGTCAATACCGCTGCCCAAGGACAGTTTCAGCTTTGGTTTGGAAAATTTGATCTTGTATTTGCCCAGTACGGAGGATTGGAAGAGGGCGAATCGCTTGACGAGCTCTCCCATATACAGCGAGAGGAAGCGTTGGGCAAAATCAGCTTCCAGGATGAAATGCCGCTCATCCTCAAATACCGCTGATTTCGCTTCTTTTCCCATTTTTGCAAGCAACATCCTAAACTCCTCGGCAGCATCCTGCGGATAGATTACCTCGGAAATGCTAATGAGCTTCTCAGTCTCATCGAGATAGACAACCTTGATAATATCCTGTTCTTCGAAAAACCCCGGGGGATAAGATTCCAGATGGATGAGTGGAAGGATATGCAGATACCCATAGGCATCGATCTCCTTGAACACTAAGCTTGAACTTGCTGTGATGGGTGGACTGTTCTTGATCGAATATCCCGTATAGTCGAGACTGAGTGACGGAAATTTGGAGAGTACCAAGGAGAGGTAGGTTTCAAGATCAGAGGCCTGCATGGTTGCATTCAGAATGCTCCATTCATGCCAGTAAAGGCCCAAATCCTCACATTGAAAGACGTGTGTGCCAAGCACCACATGCTCTGCTGAGATTGCATAGAGTGGGGAATTGATATCCTTCTCTCCTAATTGTTCGGAGAAGCGAATCATGGGGTGAGCGGTAATATGCTGGTTTTCACAGGGTTCAAGAATCAATTGGATGCTTGTCACCTCATTGTTTGCATGCAAAGCACGACCTTTCTCGTCAAATAGGAGATGGGAACGCAGGGCAAGGTTCATAAGTCTTGGACCTGGGTCGTGTACTGTATACGCAGCATTTGTACTATCCTGGGCATCCCAACGCAGATAGTTTTGCTCTTTCTCGTGCATGAGGGAAAAAGCTCGCAATGCGCTGCGGATCGTACCCGTATGCCGATGGTAATCGGGCTCACAAGCATTCCCTTTGGAATCCTTGAGCAACAAACCCCAACCGTCAGGTTCGTGTACCAGGTGAAAGAAAAATTGACCATTGGGCTTATTATCTTCCTGTGATGACATCTCTTGGGTATTTTTTTTCGGTCTACCGCGTTTCCTATCCGTCAATTCCATAGCATCTGATTATGACCAATGGTTAGCATGGAATCAAGAGAGCAAGCAGAGCCGGTCAGTCAGATTGCCATACAGGGCGAGCCGGACAAGGTGGGGGACATGAACTGCGACATGTGCCACGGCTACCATAATCGCATTCCCCCAGGCAAGGACGACGGGAGATACGTTCCAAGGAAAGCAATTGGATTGGGTCACCGGAAGGAATCCGCGTTGGTTCCCGTGAGGGCATAGGCGACGGTAATCTGCTTGGCGGTACCTACCTTGGTTTTTCGGTAGGTTGCCGTAACAGTCGCAGAAGCGTTCTCCGGGAATGAGGCGTCCGATGCGGCGGGTGCAAAGATGAAGGATATCTTCTCCAGATTGCTGAAGGGCGAATGTTTACTATCATCTCTTGGTTGCATACACACAGAAGCCTGCCCTTGTCATACATTCAAGACGGCAGGTTTCTGCATGTTGCGCTCACGTGGCTTTTGGTTTCTGATTACATTAGCCAATACAACGGTATTAAGCTCCGACTCCTCACACGCAATAGATTGTCCATCAAAGGTGATGGTCAGATTCTAACCCTCTGGACGTTATCGGTGACGGCTCCAATGTTACCGCTAAAGGCTTTCATTTCATTGTCAATCCAAATTCATGTCACCATAACCAATCCATCGATTATGCCAGCCATCGGCTGTTCCATTTGCATTTCGCTTCGAAAATGTAGAGTATCTATTGAAAATTCATCCATGTATTGGCCGCATCCCAATGTTCAATGTGAGGCATTCTTAAGGCTGGATCAATTCATAGGTATCCAAGGGCCATGTTTTTTCTCAATTGACCTGTCGTAAGGCCAATCCATCGTATACCTACTCATCGCTTTTCTCTTTGCTTTATTTGCAGAAAATGACTCCTTTTATGCAAATCGGCATTTTTGCATCAAAGACGCAGGTAGAATCCAGCCAAAATTGTTAATTCACACTTGCACTGCGTATCTCATCTCCCATGCCCAGCAGGGATGAGCACATATGAGTATCCGAGGGAGAATCAGATGCGATCGAGTTTCTGGAAACGTTTCTGCATAGTAGCTATGCTAATTTTTTCAACCCTACAGTTCCTTTCAGCGGTTTCAAGAGAATTGTCCTTCGAAGTGGGAACCATACTGGAAAGCGATTCCCCGTATCGGTACCGTTATGCACAACACCCTTGGGCGACCATCAAGGATGGGCAAACAGTCTTGGATCTGCACAGCTTCGATGACAATGATTGCTTGGTCATCCAAAGGAATGTAGAAGGAACTGCATGGGATGAGGAACACTACTACAGATTCGACAGCATGGAAGGGAAATGGCATCTCATCCAGAATCCTTTGCTGGACGTAAGACTAAGCGTCTCATCTCCGGATGCTTCTGTAACAAGCTTTCGGTATCAGGCGGGAACAACACCGAGTAAGGATTGGAAGTTTGTCGAGCAGGGGAAGACCCTCATCGAGTTACCGTGGTTCGATCCAGCTACACTGCTGTTTGTGCAACAGTCAAAGGATGGGAAGGATTGGGGCGATGTGTACCGATACCAGTATGATCCTGAAACCAAGAGTTGGAACGTGTTGCCTTTGGCATCAGCAATTGGGCGTGGCAACGATTCACACCCAAGTCGGACTCAACCGAAGAACCAAGAACCATTGATCGGCTTACGGCTGAACATCTCAGCTCCTGATACCTCTTATACCTCATTCCGATATCAGACAGGGACAATTGCCGGTACGGAATGGGTAGCTGTTGAGCAAGGTAAGACCCTCATCGAGTTGCCGTGGTTTGATCCAACCTCACTGCTGTTCGTGCAACAGTCAAAGGATGGGAAGGACTGGGGCGATGTGTATCGATACCAATATGATGCTGAAACCAAGGTATGGAGAGTGCTGCCCAGTTCATCAGAGCCAGAGCGAAGCATCTCTCCGTTCGTGATGCTGTTGAGGACGACCGAGTCTCTTCACCATATCTATGAAGCAAGGTATGGAGGTGGTGTCGAGTACATGCAGGAGAGTCCGTTGCATCCGCAATTGATGCTTGTCGGAGACCTCGCGGTCAGTGGCGCTTCATTGAACAATATCTGGATAGAACGATTCCTAATTCTCGATGCCAGTCTTGGACTGGGATACAGGATTCCTTTGATGAAACACTTGAATCTTGTGCCTTCGGTCATGTATGGCCTTTTGGTGCATATGGGCAATGCGGATTTTACCAATGATGGGAGTGCGAAAAGGCAGTTCTATATAGATCAGCAATTGCGAGGATCGTTGAGCTTTGAGTATGCGTTGACCGAAAGGATGTGCGCAGTCATTAGGCCTGAGGCATTGGTGTTCTTTGAAGCCAACCATATTGGCATGCAGTATGGGATTGGTGCCGGTCTACAGTTCAAATTATAGGGTAATCAGATGAAAACTTGGAAGATGGTTGCTGTACTTATAGGTTTGGCACTCGCTGTGTTTGTTGGATGCAGCGATATGATCGAGTCATTATCCCAAATTGAATTGAAGGTTACGATTGACGACCACAGCATTCCTTTGGATTCAGTGTTCACCCTCTATGGGACACGTGAGGGTTCTCGGGATCAAGTCACAAAGGTTCTTGGTTCTGTGACAGAAATGACGCTACTCCCTTTACAAAGCGGTACCTGGAATCTTCGTGTAGAGGCAAGAGTAGATGGTATATTGAAGGGTGAAGGATCGAGTACCGTTTCGGTCAATTCGGGTGCAACCATGCCAACAACCATAAACATGATTTACCAGTATGGGGTCACGTTCGATGCCGATGGAGGTTCGTCGCTCTCGATATCCGGCAAAGATGTCATCTATGGGCAAGCGTATGGATCTTTAGCCACAGCAACTAAAACCGGCTATACATTGGAAGGATGGTATACCGAACAGAATGGGAAGGGAACAAGAGTTGATGAGGATACAACTGTAAACATTGTGTCACCCCAAACGTTGTATGCAAAATGGACGGCAAACACATACACGGTGACCTTTGACAAGCAGTCAGGGACCGGTGGCTCTGATACGGTGAATGCTGCCTACGATGCCGCGATGCCGAGTGCAACAGCCCCGACGAGGAGCGGCTACACGTTCGGCGGGTACTACGATGCGGCAGGCGGTGGCGGCTCCCAATACTACTCTGCAACAATGACAAGCACCCGCAGTTGGGACAAGACGGTTGCTACGACGCTGTATGCGAAGTGGACCCCCATCAGCTATTTGATCACCTATGAGCTGGACAGCGGAGCCAACAACGCTTCCAATCCCTCTGGCTATACGATAGAGACGACGACCATCACGTTGCTGGCACCCACAAAAACCGGCTATACGTTCGGCGGGTGGTTTTCTGACAGCAGCAATACTACTGGGAACGAGGTTACAGCAATCCCGCAAGGTTCAATCGGGGATAAGACCGTGTTTGCGAATTGGACAGCAAACAGCTACACAGTGACTTTTGACAAGCAGTCAGGGGCCGGTGGCTCTGATTCAGTGAGGGCCACCTACGATGCTGCGGTGCCAAGTGCTGAACCCCCGACGAGGACCGGCTACACGTTCGGCGGGTACTATGATGCAGCGAATGGTAGTGGAACCCAATACTACACTGCTGCGATGGCAAGCGCTCGAACCTGGGACAAGACGGTTGCGACGACGCTGTACGCGAAGTGGACGGCCAACAGCTATACGGTGACCTTCGACGGCCAGAATGGTTCTGCTCCAAGTCCTGCCAATAAGAGCGTAACTTATGACCAGCAATACGGGACGCTGGCCACCACGACCAGAACGGGGTACACCTTCGGCGGCTGGTACACCGGGACCAACGGAACGGGCACGAAGGTGCAAAGTACTACAATGGTTTCAATTGTTGCTGACCAGATACTATATGCGAAGTGGACGGTCAACAGCTACACAGTGACCTTTGAGAAGCAGTCAGGGATAGACGGCTCTGATTCGGTGAATGCTACCTACGATGCCACGATGCCTAGTGCGACAATCCCGACGAGGACCGGCTACACATTCGGCGGGTACTATGATGCGGCGAATGGTAGTGGAACCCAATACTACACCGATGCGATGGCAAGCGCTCGAGCCTGGGATAAAGCAAGTGCGACAACGCTGTATGCGAAGTGGACGGCCAACAGCTATACGGTGACCTTCGACAAGCAGTCAGGGACAGACGGCTCTGACTCGGTAAATGCTACCTATGGTGCCACGATGCCTAGTGCGACAATCCCGACAAGGACCGGCTACACGTTCGGCGGGTACTATGATGCGGCAAATGGTAGTGGAGCCCAATACTACACTGCTGCGATGGCAAGCGTACGAGTCTGGGATAAAGCAACTGCGACAACGCTGTACGCGAAGTGGACACCCAACAGCTATGCCATCACCTATGAGCTGTACAGCGGGACCAACAACTCCTCCAATCCAATCTCCTATACGATAGAGACGGCGACGATCACGTTGCTGGCCCCCACAAAGACAGGCTACACATTCGGCGGCTGGTTCTCCAACAGCAGCTTCAGCGGAAGTGCGGTGACGAGCATTGTGCTTGGTTCAACAGGTGACAGGACGCTGTACGCAAGCTGGACAGCCAACAGCTATACGGTGACCTTTGAAAAGCAGTCAGGGAGCGGAGGTTCTGATTCGGTGAATGCTACCTATGATGCCGCGATGCCGAGTGCGACAATCCCGACGAGGGCTGGCTATACGTTCGGCGGGTACTATGATGCGGCGAATGGTAGTGGGACACAATACTACACTGCTGCGATGGCAAGCGTACGAGTCTGGGATAAAGCAAGTGCGACAACGCTGTACGCGAAGTGGACGGCCAACAGCTATACGGTGACCTTTGACAAGCAGTCAGGGAGCGGAGGTTCTGATTCGGTGAGCGCTGTCTATGATGCCACGATGCCGAGTGCGACAATCCCGACGAGAACCGGCTACACGTTCGGCGGGTACTGTGATGCGGAGAATGGTCTTGGAACCCAATACTACACTGCTGCGATGGTAAGCGTACAAGTCTGGGATAAAGCAAGTGCGACAACGCTGTACGCGAAGTGGACCGCCAACAGCTATACGGTGAGTTTCGACAGGCAGTCAGGGACTGGAGGCTCTGATTCGGTAATCGCCACCTATGATGCCGCGATGCCGAGTGCAACAATCCCGACGAGGACCGGC
>LVBG01000044.1 GCA_001603115.1 Spirochaetales bacterium Spiro_05 | reverse complement strand
GTTGAACCAGAGCCTGTCGTTGAACCAGAGCCTGTCGTTGAACCAGAGCCTGTCGTTGAACCGGAACCTGTCGTTGAACCAGAACCTGTCGTTGAGGAGAAGCCCTTTCATCCTGATATAAGGCTGGCAATGCCTCATATTCGGAAGGAAGAACCGATTGAGGCAGAAGAAGAGCAAATGCAGCAAGAAGCTCCTTCTCCTCTTCCCCGGTTTATTCTTGCTGACACGATAGCAAAGTCCGGGTCGTCTGTGCCGTCACAGCCTGAAACGGCAGTGCACAATGCCCCTGTCCAAGTGCTGGTTCAGGAAATGGAAACTACATTGGAAGGGAATCTTCCTTCCACCATACGAGAGATCTTGGGCAAGCTGAAAGAGAAAGAGGAAAACATATTTTTTGATTTCTGCAAGACAGCAGACTCTCAGGTTCTTATGGGGACTGCATCGCTTATTGAGCAAGCTAGACAAGTGCAGCAGGGTGATGGAAAGGACAAGATGTTCACCATTCCCGGTATCAATCTGACGGTAGTCCTGATGGCAGGGAAAGGTGACATGCTTCGAGCTTGGGATAGAAAAAACAACGTTGGAGCCATCATGTATACCCAAGGACAGAAAACTTGGAAGGTATTGTATCTAGGGTATACTCCAAGTGGAGGCTTGTATCATGCTGAGGAGAAGACCCTGAAATACGAAGATTTTTCCCAGGCTGATTGGAAGTATGTAGTCAATCTTGGTGAAAGGATTTTGGAGAGAAAACATAAGCGATGACAGACACAAGCCTCATAGCCCAACACCTTGAGACTGCACTCAAGGCGGCCAAACTCGCAGGTGCATATATCCTGGAAGAAGGATCGAAGGACCATATTGCTGTACGCAGCAAACACACGAATGATTTTGTGACCGATACTGACAAAGGAGCGGAAGAGAGAATCATTTCGGTAATCAAAGAGAGCTTTCCGGATGACGCAATTTTTGGTGAGGAGACGGGGAAAGAAGGAAATCAGAAGACTGGGCGATGGATCATCGATCCAATCGATGGGACAACCAACTTTTTCCGATCGCTTCCCAATTATACGGTAAGTATTGCCTGGGAACTTGAACCCTTCAAACCCTTGGTCGGGGTAGTGTACAACCCAAGGCAAGGAGAACTGTTTTGGGCAAGCAAGGGCAAAGGCTCTTTTCTCAACGGGCGAGCGATCAGCGTTTCTTCGGTCTCTCATATGGAACGAGCGCTGTTGGTTTGTGTACCACCCCATCGCCGACACGATTTGGTGGAACAGTATTTTGCTCGAGCCAAACAACTGTTTCTCTCATGCAGCGACTTCCGTTCCTATGGGTCATGCGCACTGGAACTCTCCTATATTGCTGCCGGCAGGTTGGACGGATACTATGAACTCTGTCTCGGATACTATGACATGGCTGCGGGAATGCTCATCGTCCAGGAGGCTGGGGGTATGGTAGCGAGTGCGGATCCTGCACGACCTTTCGAAGATACGCGTTGTGATCTGGTTGCTTCAAACGGCTTGATTCAACACCAAATATTGCATATGGTTCAGTCATGAATTTTAAACTTGCCATCTTTGATCTTGACGGAACCCTTATGAACACCAGTGCAGGAATCTTCTCATCGGCCAATGCAACCGTGCAAAAACTCGGATTGGAACCGGAACACGACCCAGCACAATTGAGCAAGTTTATCGGACCTCCTATCAACCAATGCTTTGTGGAAGTCTACAACATGGACCAAGCTCTGATTGAGCAGGCTGTAAGCCTCTACCGGGTTGAGTATGATCTGAGAGGTCGCTTCAACGCTGTAGCCTATCCAAACATGAAAAAGACCTTGGATGTTCTGAAGGAGAAGGGATACCTGCTCGCTGTTGGAACACTTAAGCATGAAAGCCTAGCCCAGGATATGATGAAGCACTTCGGGTTTGACCAATATTTCGATTCCATCCGAGGATCTGATCTCAACGCTCACCTCTCCAAAGCCGACATCATCCGATTGGTATTGCAAGACCTCTTGGTTCGAGCAGAGGATGCCGTCCTGATCGGCGATACCATCCACGACCAGAAAGGTGCTGCCGAATCAGGCGTTGCCTTTATTGCGGTGGACTACGGCTTTGGCTTCCCCAAAGGAACTCCCAAGGAAGATTCCATGCTTGGCATGGTCAGCAGTGCAGACGAGTTGCTCACGTTGCTCTAAGTAGCTCTCGCGCTGATGCGAGCGCATCGCTTTGCTTATCAATCGGATGTTTGTCATCGGCAGAAACCGGCAGATACCCAGCGAACTTCATCGTGGAATACTCGCATATTGCCTCAAATTGCTCGCGTATCAGCCGATATTGGACACCATCGAGCGTATCCTCCCCAACCGCAATTACATAGAGCTTCTTGTCGGCAAAAGAAGCGAGCTCCAACTGGTATAATCTGTCTATGAACAGTTTCAGCTGTGCAGACACCCCCCACCAATAGACTGGGGTGGCAAAACAGAGAGCATCCGCTTCCTTCACTCGCTCGCACAAGCTGTTCATATCATCTTCAATAAGACAACGCCGGTGAGTCTTGCACCAGTTGCATGCCTTGCAAGGCTCAATAGAGCTCTCCTGCAGGAAAGTTTCACTGCACTCATATTGCTTGGAGGCTTCTTCGCTGAATGCTCTTGCCAACGTTGCACTATTGCCATTTTTTCGGGGGCTTCCGTATACTATCATCATCTGCATGCCAAAACCTTACAACGGACTATCCTCCCTTGCAAGAGTATCTTTGAGAGGGTATTCTACATATTAGAGGAGATACAGAATATGATGTTTCAATTGAAAAAGACACAAGTCAATACCGACAAGGCCCCTGCGGCCATCGGACCTTATAGCCAGGCAATCATTGCGGGACCCTTTGTATTTACCAGCGGACAACTGCCGGTGGATCCCTCCACGGGCGAACTGGTTGGCGGCGATGCGGCCAATCAGGCAAAGCAGGTTTTTGAGAATATTAAAGCTGTTCTCAGCGAAGCCGGGACTGATCTCTCCAAGGTAGTCAAGGCAACCGTATTCCTTAAGAACATGGACGACTTTGCTGCGGTGAACCAGGTCTATGCTTCCTATTTTACTGAAGGTATCCTTCCTGCTCGTTCTGCTGTACAAGTGGCAAAGCTACCCAAGGATGTCGCAGTTGAGATCGAAATGATTGCACTCGCATAAGAAGGGACACCCATGAAACGAACACCCTTGTACGAGTGCTACAGCACCTATCCTAATGTCAAGCTCATTGATTTTGGAGGATGGGAGTTGCCTGTTCAATTTGAAACGGGAATTCTTGCCGAACATGAGGCTGTGCGCACTCGTGCAGGGTTGTTTGACGTTTCCCATATGGGTGAGTGTATGATAAGCGGAGAAGAGGCTGCGAGCTATCTCGATTATCTGTGCACGAACACCATAGGCGACATGCAGGTTGGACAGTGTCGATACACGATGATGTGCTATCCTGACGGTACTGTGGTGGATGACCTTCTCATCTATCGCCGAACGGACATCTCATTTCTTGTGGTGATGAATGCTTCCAACACAGAGAAGGACCTTGCTTGGATCATGCACGATAACCCGAAGGCAGATAGCTGTCCTCCGGTAATCGATCTCTCTGCTTCCACCGTGCAACTTGCGTTGCAAGGACCGCTTTCCGTACAAATTCTCAGTACCTTGGTCAGCGATTGTGATCAGATCAAGAGCTTTACCTTCCGCAGTCAGTGTGAGGTAGGTGAGGTCATGGCTCTGATCAGCAGGACCGGCTACACCGGTGAGGATGGGTTCGAGCTCTACTGTGCCAGCGACGACGGGCCGCTTTTGTGGAATACGCTTTTGGAAGCTGGGAAGGCTTTTGGGCTGATCCCCTGCGGATTGGGAAGTCGGGATACCCTCCGTATGGAAGCTAAGCTTCCGCTCTATGGGCATGAGATCAGCGACACCATCACTCCGTTGGAGGCTAATCTTGGGGTCTTCGTAAAACTGGAGGAGAAGGATTTCTGCGGAAAGGGAGCACTGTTGCTCCAACAACAGAATGGTATTCCCCGTACCCTCCGGGGTATTGAGATGCTGGATAAAGCGGTTCCGCGCAGTGGCTATCCCGTATACCTTGGCGAAAAGCAGATTGGTTTTGTCACCAGCGGAAACAAGAGTCCCTCCCTGGGGATTTTCTGTGCATATGTCCTGATCGAACGGGATTCCGCCCTAAAATTCGGGGATGTCTTGGAAGTGGTGGTCCACGGCCAGCGAAAACGAGCCAAACTGGTGCGCACCCCGTTCTATAAGCGCGGTATGCCGATCAAAGAGGGCCGGTGATGCGAGTACAGAACAGCGCCCCGGAGGGCTTCATAGCGCTTGACAACTCAGCACTGATCTACCCCCCTACCGAAGCGGTGTACAACGCGAACACGTTTCGAATCTCTCTCGATCTGGCACAGACCATTCGGCCTGAAATCCTGGAGCAGGCAGTGCATGATCTCATGACGCGTTGCTCATACGCGAACGTGAGCCTGCACAAAGGGTTCTTCTGGTACTATCTCTCGCCCAATACCAAGGAGATGATCATCCACCCGGAAGGATCGTATCCAAGTGGAAGATTCTTCTTCAAGGAGAACAACTCCTATCTGTTGAGGGTTGTGTACAGCACCCATCGCATTGGAGTTGAGTGTTTTCATGCTCTCACCGATGGGTCCGGTGCATTGTCGTATCTGAAGCTCTTGGTGGAGCGGTACTGTCATCATGCAGGGATTGCTGACTTTTCCTTCCCTGGCGGCTTGGATTTTGAGCAAAAACCTACAAGTCAGGAGTTCAGTGATCCTTTTCAGCATCTCTATGACAAAAGTCTTCCCTCCTATCCGAAGATCAGCAAGGCATATCATCGAAAAGGATTCGGCAGCTTTGATGACCGTGTGAAGGTGATAAGCGCTTCCATCAAGACAGCGCAGATCAAGGAGAGAGCAAGAGCGAGGGGCATAACCATCGGCGAGTATCTTTCCTCGGTTTTCCTCTACGCTTTGCAGCAGTTGCAGGCCGAAGAGATTCCCAAGCAGAAGAACCGAAAACCCATCAGGCTCTCAGTCCCCATGAATCTGAGAAAGATCTTTGGATATGATACGATGCGCAACTTCACGCTGTTCGCTGTTATTGGCATCGAGCCGGCACTTGGTTCCTACACCTTCGATGAGATCGCCAAGGAGGTACATCTGCAGATGGCCCTCGCCCAGGACCGCAAGCGTCTGCTCAGCCAGATCAAACGAAACGTAACGGGCGAGCGAACTCCTTTGATCCGATTCGCCCCCAATATCCTGAAGAATCCGCTGTTCAAATTGCTCTCAGATTTCTTGGGAGACGACCAATACTCTGGCGTTATTTCAAACATCGGCCAGATGGTCTTGCCCCCTGAGCTAGCAGACAGCATCAAACGGCTTGATTTCCATCTCAGCCCAGGTCTTCTCAACAAGGTTGCCATCGCGGTGATCGGATATCTGGACACACTGGCAATCAATTTCACCAGCTTCTTCAATGAAGATAGGGAACTGGAACGATTGTTCTGTACCTTCTTGGTTGAGGATGGCATACAGGTTACGCTGTCGACCAACAGAAATACTGACAGGTAGGAGCATCTATGGCCTATTGCGTTCAATGTGGTGTCAAATTGGAAGAGGGGAGCAAGCAGTGTCCCCTTTGCAACACGGAAGTACTGCTGCCCAAGGGAGTGCAGGAACAGCCCTCTGAGCCGCTGTTTGCCCAACCGCTCCCTCCTGCAGGAATGGGAGGGATCACCAAGACCCGCAAGGGGGTGATCGAGCTCATCCTCTCCCTTTTTGTAGTCAGTGAACTCACTGTTGCACTCTCCATGATCTTATCAGGGAATGTGGCCCATAGTTTCATACCGCTTTTCAGCATTGCAATGGCTGCACTCTCCCTGATTCTTGCCTTCAGCAACAAGCCGACCTTCCAAAGGCAAGCGAGCATCCAGTTCTTGCTTGCAGCAGTCTATCTGCTCGGTATCGATGCAGCTGATCGAAACCTCTCATGGTCATTGGTGGCAAGCCCGGCTCTTGGCCTTCTCTGGATGTATGTGGTGTTCCCAAGTCATGCAAGGATAAGCAAAGCTCCAAGGCGCAGTGTTGTGCTGGTGGTGCTATCGACATTGGCCTATCTGGCGCTGGTCAATGGGGTGCTTTCCGGCTCGCTGACTTGGTTTGTTCCTGTTGCATTGCCTTCGTTGCTGGTGCTGGTTGTCCTGTGTTGGGTCTTCCTCTTTTGGTTCAGCAGAAGGCGCAACAAGAGCATTCCTCTTGCTGATATCGTGCTGGGAACCTTGGTGGTCCTCTTTCTCAGTGCCACAGTTTTTGACCTCTTTCTCAGCAAGTACCAGAGGGGGGTGTTTATCCTGCGTTGGAGTGAAAGCCTCTTGCTTTCGGGTTTGATCATTCTCTTGTTCTTGGTAAGTGTCTCAGTCTCCAGAAGGGTCAGACGTTACTTCACCAGCCATAATCGGCACTCCTAGGTAAAATCAGCAAACTGGGCATTCGCAGCCAATACGAGATCGTCAGGCCGAATCTTCAGCTGAAGTCCTCGCTGTCCTGCACTCACAAAGATGTATGGTTCGAGTTGGGCAACTTCCTCGATGAACGTGGGGAAGTGCCGCTTCATACCCAATGGTGAGCAACCTCCTCTGATATAGCCGGTGATTGACTGGAGTGCGTCCAGCTTGATCAGCTCCAAATCCCTGCTTTGGGTGAGTTCCCGAGCTTTCTTAAGGCTTACTGAGAACTCAGCAGGCAGGCAAAAGACAAAGATTTGATTGTCGCTGTCCTGCATGACAATCGTCTTGTACACCTGCTGCGGTGATAGCCCTGCCATCATGCTTGCATGCACCGCATCAAGGTGCTCTTCGTCCCAACTATAGCTGACTACCTCGTATGCGATACCCATACTCTCCAAGATACGCATGGCATTGGTCTTTTTCATGGTCCTATCCTACAAAGTTGTCCTCTTGGTTGCAAGGAGATGGGAAGGTTTGCAAAGAAACACCACGCCAGATTTCTTCTTGCGTGGTGTCTCTTGGTATGAATCGGCAAAAGCGTAGGATGCCAAAGCTATTTGTCGTCTATGGCAAACGATACTCCCAACGCAGAAGGAGACGCAAAGGAGCCTTTCTTCTTTTGGTTGATGATGGTCATTGCGGTGAGAACGACCAAAGTGATCAGGTACGGGGAGAAGCCGAGAAACTGCGAAGGAATGACCATCTTCAGTCCTGCTGCTTGCAAGCTGAACTGCAAACTGGTGATGCCTCCGAAGACCAGTGTGCCGATGATTACCCGACCAGGGTTCCAGGTTGAGAAGATGACTAGAGCAATAACAATCCAGCCCTTGCCTCCTGTCATGCCCTCGTTCCAGCTGGGGATGAAGCTCAGCGAGAGACAGGCTCCACCAAGACCTGCGAACATGCCACCAATAAGGGTGTAGAGATATCTGATCTTGGTAACCGAGATGCCCATGGCTGCAGCGGTCCGAGGATTCTCACCAACGGCACGAACGACCATACCATACTTGGTCTTGTACATAAAGAACCAAGAGAAGGGGAGGATGATGTAGAGAGCGTATGTCAAAAGGCTTACATCGAAGAGAGCTCCGATGATCGGTATGTCGCTCAGGCCCGGAATGGCGATATTGCTGAACTTGTTCGCGATGTTCATGCCGGTGAGATTGAAGTTGTTGGTTGCAGGTCCCAGCCGCTGTCCCAGAAAGTTTGCCAGACCTGTTCCGAACATGGTGATTGCCAGACCCGCAACAACTTGGTTTGCCCGCATGGTAATGCAGAGGAATGCGTGGATCAACGACAAAAGGGCACCGACGAGCATGGCCATGATAAGTGCCAGTAAGAGGTTGCCGGTATTGAAGGCGGTGGCAAAGCCAGCCAAGGCTCCCATGAGCATGGTGCCTTCCATACCAAGATTCAGGATACCGGTTTTCTCCGTGTAGACCTCTCCTAGGGTTGCATAGGTAAGGGAGGTTCCCATCGCCAGCGTGGCTGCCAGCAGTCTGGTTATGAAATCAAGCAAGTTCATACGGTAGCCTCCTTATGACTGGTATGGGTAACCAACTTATACTCGGTGAAAATGCTGCCAGCAAGCAGAGGGATGAGAATAAGACCTTGCATGACCTCTCCCATTGCTGCAGGAAGCTTCATCAGCTGCAGTGCATCAGAACCGGTCTCCAAGGCTGCCATGATAAGGGCCACCACGATGGATACAAAGGGGTTCAAGCCGCTCATCCAAGCAATGATGATACCGGTGAATCCATAGCCTGAGTTGACACCCTTGGTAAGCTGGTGGGTTACCGCTGCGGAGTCGATGACGCCTGCAAGACCGGCGATACCGCCACTGACAAGCATGGCAAGAATTATGTTTCGTTTGATCGAGACACCTTGGCACTGGGCTGCTCTTCTATTCTTTCCAATCATGTTGAGCTCAAAGCCCCAACGGGTCTTGTACAGGACGAACCAGAGAATGACCACCAATATCAAAGCGAAATAGATGCCGCTGTGCACTCTTCCCCAGATTCTGGGAAGCCAAGCAAATTCCGGGTATCTGACAGTGCCCATATTCCCTCTGGGGGCTTTCCAAGCATTGATGTACAGATATTCGGCATACCCGATGATGATATAGTTCATCATCAGGGTGGTGAGCGTCTCGTCAACGCTCCATTGTGCTTTCAAGGCTCCGGGAATACCTCCCCAGAATGCACCGCAGAGCACTCCAATGAGCATACCGACGGGGAGCAGCAACATATTCGGGAGAAACGTCCAGAACTGCATGACCCAGGTGATGCCGATGACCCCTGCAACATATTGGCCCTCAGCCCCGATGTTCCAGAATTTGAGGCGGAAGGCTATCCCGACGGCCAAGCCGCAAAGCAGAAGAGGGATGGTCTTGGCAATCGTATACTGAATCTTGGTCTGGCTTCCGAATGCTCCCTTGAGCATTGCTCCGTAGGTTTGCAAAGGATTTACGTTGGAGATAGCCAAGACAACGGCTCCCAACAGGAAGGAGATCAAAAGGCTGACTATCGGTACGAGCACCGTCATCCGTGTGGAGCGATAGTCTCGTTTTTCCAATGCTAGTCTCATACGTCCTCCCTCTCAACTCCGGCCATAAGCATACCCAACCGTTCGGTGGATGCTTTGTCTGCATCTACAATGTCCATGATTCTTCCTTCAAACATAACAGCAATCTTGTCTGCAACCATCAAGAGCTCCTCAAGCTCCTCGCTGACGAGCAGCACTGCATTGCCTTTGTCCCGTTGCTTGATCAAGTTTTGTCTCACCGCCTCGGTAGCTCCCACGTCCAGGCCACGGGAAGGGTAAACAGCGATGAGGATGCCCCCGCAGGAGTCAATCTCGCGAGCGAGGATGGTTTTCTGGATGTTTCCTCCGCTGAGAAACTTCACCGAAGTATCCTGGCTGGGTGTTTTGATGGTGAACACATCAATCAGGTGGTCTGCGAACTTCCGGACCCAACTCCTGTTGATGACGCTATGACTGGAGAGCTCTTGGGTGCGGTACTTCTTCATCGAAAGGTTGTCACCGACACTCATATCCCCAACCACGCCCATTCTTCCACGGTCGGCAGGAATGTGGCTGACCCCGCTCTTGATGACCTGCAGAGGGGTCTTGTTGGTCATGTCCTTGCCGTTGAGCAGGATGGTGCCGCTGTCGACTCTCAAAAGCCCAGTGAGGGCTTCGGTCAGCTGTTGCTGCCCGTTTCCGGCAACACCGGCAATTCCAAAAATTTCGCCACCACGGATGGAGAAGGAGACTTTGTCCAGTACAGGCTTTCCTCCTCCTATGGGAAGGACGGTGATATCCCTCGCTTCGACCATGACATCGGTTGGCTTGTACGGCCCGCGGTCGAGTGAGAAGAGTATGTCACGCCCAACCATCATATTTGCCAGATCCTGTACCCGCTTGATGGTGTTGGTCGGGCAGCTTGAAACGCTTTTCCCTCTTCTGAGTACCTGGACGGTATGGCTGAACTCCATAACCTCATCCATTTTATGGGTAATGAAAATGGCACTCTTGCCCTCGGCAAGCATCTTCTTCAATATCTCATTCAGATCCCTTGCTTCTCCGGGAGTCAATACTGCCGTAGGTTCGTCAAGGATAAGGATATCAGCTCCCCTATAGAGAAGCTTGAGTATTTCGACGCGCTGCTGCTCGCCGACCGAGAGGTCTTGGATGACCTTGTCAGGATAGACCTGCAGCCCATAGCGCTTGCTCAGTTCAGTGATCTTGGCCTTGATATCAGCCATTGGAGGGACGAACGGAAGATCTTTCATGCCCAGGATGATGTTCTCAGCAACGGTCATGTTGCCGACGAGCATGAACTCCTGGTGAATCATGCCAATGCCCAGGGCCATGGAGTCCTGTGGGCTGTTGATCTCCGCCATTTTCCCTTTGACGTATATTTCTCCGCTGTCGGGTCGATAGAGACCGACCAGCATGTTCATCAGGGTGCTTTTTCCGGCTCCATTCTCACCAAGGAGAGCGAGAACTTCCCCTCGGTGCAAGGTCAGGTCCACACTGTCATTCGCAAGGACTCCTGGAAAGTGCTTGGTAATATTGACCATACGCACGACGGGTGTTTCGTCGGTGTTCTTTTCACTCATGTTCTGTCCGCTTACTTACGCCCCCGAAATGAGGGCAATGTTGTTTGAAATTATGTGGAGGCGGACAAAACGCCCGCCCCCAACCAATTACAGGCTAGATCAGTTGACCTTGCCGATGACGCCTTCCACAAACCAATCCATGGTAAGCATAGCCTCATCGCTCATTTTCTGTCCTGCATTCTGACGGACTGCACCAGTGTTGTCCTTCAGAGCACCCCAGAATACATCCCACTTGCCGTCATGGATTTCAGCCTGCTTGGCTTCAACCTGCTTGACGAAATCTGCCGGTACGAGCGGGGAAATCGGGCTGAGATGAATCATCTCGTCCTCGAGTCCGCCCCAGTAGCTCTGGCTCTTCCAGGTTCCGTCCAATGCACTCTGCACGGCAGGAATCATGTAGTTGCCCCAGTTCCACATCGGGGAGACAAGAACGCGGTCGTCACCGATCATGCCACGGAAGTCAGCATTGTACCCGATGGCGTACTTGCCACGCTCGATGGCTGCCTTTGCGGGCTCGGTGGTATCCTGATGCTGAGCAATGACGTCTGCACCCTGATCGAGGAGGGCAATGGCGCCCTGGCGCTCGAGGGAAGGATCATACCAAGTGTTGGTCCAAACGACAGTGACCGTGGCCTTCGGATTGATGGCCCTTGCTCCGAGTGCAAATGCGTTGATGCCACGAACAACCTCAGGAGTGTTGTATGCGCCTACATAGCCAAGTTTGCCGGTGGGGGACATCTTGGCGGCAATCATGCCGGAGAGATAGCGCATCTGGTACATTCTTCCGAAGTAGTTGGACATGTTGTCGTTGGCAAGGTAGCCGGAGCAGTGCTCGAAGTACACATTGGGATAGCGCTGTGCAACGTTGAGCATGTACTGCTGATAGTTATAGGAGTTCGCAAAGATGACTTTGCAGCCTTCGTCGATGAGGTTCTCCATAACACGTTCGCTACTCTCGTTCTCAGGAATGCCTTCCATTCTGATGACCTGGATCTTGTCTCCGAAATGCTTTTCCATGGCAATGGTGCCTTGGTCATGCATGTAGGAATAGCCCATGTCTCCAGGAGGACTGATGTAGATGACGCCTACTTTCATGGGCGCATCTGCCTTGGCCGAACTGGCAGCCTCTTTACTCCCTTGCGCGAACGCAAAGGAAGAAACCAGCAGGACGATCAACAGTAGAACAATACCTTTTTTCATGATTCTCTCCTTAAAAAAGATTGCGTGATGTTGTTGATAGTACTCGAAGAACCTCAACTGTTTCAAATTATACGGGAGGTTTTTTCTGCTGTCAAAACATTCTTGAGAAACATTTAGAGCGGGAAAACTCAGATATATTACTTAAAAAATAGGTAAATTTAAAAATTCTACATCAAATGTACTATTTCCCTCAAAATGCAACAAAATACAAAAAAGTTGTGCGAAACATTGCATATGTACTGTAAAAGTGTTGTTTTAGAAGCAGTATGTTGCAAAAAATCATTAAATATCGATATGTTGTTGCATTGTGTTGTTCTGATGGTTGGGGGTTGTGCATCCTTCATCCCCTGTATCCTTTGTTTGGGTCCGGTGTTTACTCTCAGTGTGCATCAGATTTATGCTTGTATCAGCCTAGTACAAATGATAGGATGAAACACGTCTGTCCGTACAAGTTGGGACGGTTACCCTGTTAATGAAGGATTGTGTCGCATGAAGTCATCGAGAATCAGGTTCGTGATTGTGGCTATATTGCTGCTGGTATGCAGTGTCACCCTGTTCGCCCAGGAAGCCGGATTGGTAATCCGATCTCCGCTTTTCGGCACGACGTCAAAGGCATATGAGGTTTCTGAGGATTTGAGTGTCCAGTCCTATGCAGCCCAGCTGGGGCTTGGATCGGTTGTTGAGCCGGTTGAGCCGGAGGCCCGAGTGCTGAGTGCCATCAGCAACGGGAAATACCCTGTAACCCCCGGTGACACCTTTCGATTGGTGTATTTGGATGGCTTGAAAACGGTGACCGTGGATTTGCAGGCCGATGGGAATCGTACCGTTACTATTCCCGGTCTTGGTTCGATTCAGGGAAAGAACCTGACTTTCCAGCAGTTGCGCGACAAGATTCTTTCCATGGTTCAGACCTACCACAGTTATTCTAATCCGCAGTTGGTCTTCACCGGGACCGGATCTTTTTCTGTGTATGTCGTAGGTGAGGTGGTTGGGACCCGTGTGGTTCCTGCATGGGGTTTGAGCCGCCTATCGGAAGTCATCAGAAGCGCAACCCCGTATGCCTCAACCCGTGAAGTGAGCATCACCCATACTGACGGTAGCAGCGAGTCCTTCGATGTATACATGGCCTTGCGCAAGGGCGACCTGACCCAAGACCCTCTGCTGCAAAGTGGTGATGTGATTACCCTCAGACGTGCTGACAGAATCATCCTTCTCGGCGGTCATGTCTATGAGAAGGGCACCTATCAGATTGATGAAAGCGAAGACTTGAAAGACCTCATTACCAAATATAGTGGGGGTGTACTCTCCGGTGCAGATGTGCAGAACATTCGGATCCAGCGCTATCATGCAGAGACCGGAGCTTGGGAAGTGCAGTATGCCGACCTTTTCAGCGGAGAACGGTTTGAGCTTGAACACATGGATCAGGTGTTTGTCGACATGCTGCAACCTAGTTTGCAAAGTGTAGTTGTGGAAGGGGCTGTTTCCTCTACTGAGGCGTATGACAACCTTTCTTCCACAGCCTTGATGGGGTACTCCTCAGGGCGGATTTTCTATCAGTTCTACCCAGGAGAGACTGTTAAGCAGATGCTTTCCACCATTGCAGTCCGTCTGCTTACGGTAAGTGATCTTGAGCACTCATACCTGCTTCGCGGCAATGCACGCATTCCGTTGAATGTACAGCAGATTCTCTATGGAAACGATCCACAAGGAGCACAACGGCTTCAAGCTGGTGATACCATCCTGATACCGTTCTCCCAGCGATTTGTGTCTGTCAGCGGAGGAGTGTCTCGTTCGGGTGTGTTTGCCTATGTTCCAGATAAGACAGCCAACTATTATATAGCTCTTGCAGGTGGGCTCAGTGATGATGCCTCCTATCCGGCCTCCGTCAAGGTATATGATCGTGACGGAAAGAGAGCCGACGGGGATGCTCCTGTTATGCCAGAGTCTACCATTGTGGTGGCCAAGAATACCTTTGTGAAGGATATTGCGCCTACGGTTGCCATCATCGGCCTGGTGAGCTCCATCATCGGCATCGTTGCTGCGGTGGTTAATATTCTTGTCGACAGCAAGAGCCTGTAGGAGGAGTGGAACAATGAGCCAACAAGAAGAATTCCAAAGTGCAGTCAGTGCATTCAATAGTTCGGAGGAGGGCATTTCCATTGCCGAACTCCTCCATATATTCCATAAACGATTCAAATGGTTTGTAATCGGTCTCATCCTGGTTGTCTCTGCTGCCATCGCCTATCTGCAGGTTGCAACACCCCAGTATGAGTCGCAGGTATCGGTGCTCGTGGACCCCATCCAGCAATCTTCTTCGTTTGAGTCGATGCTCAACATGTCAGCCTCCAGCACCAAGATTGCCACCGAAGTGGAGTTGATAACCAGTCGCACCAACATAGACTATGCCCTCAGTACCTTGGACCTGAGCAAATATCGCAATGAGGATGGACAGGATTACCGTGATGAAACGGTGCTTGGCAAGGTGAAGGACCGGATTGTAGTTTCCACAGTCAAGGATACCAACATTGTGCGAATTACGGTCACCGATGCAAGCCCTGAATTTGCCCGTGATTTTTCCAATGCCCTAGCTTCCAGCTATGACAATATGCTCACAGGAATTGCAAAGAACTCCAAGACAGTACAGCGAGAGTTCATCGAGTCCCAGATCCCCATCAACGACCGGATGCTCTCCCTTGCCAGTGATGCTTTAGGTGATTTCCGTGAGAATAGTGATATCATCCAACTCACTGACAAGAGCTCCTTGCTCGTCGAGCAGATCTCTTATTATGCGCTGCGCTTGGAACCGCTGAGACTGCAACTTGCTGAATCCCAAGTATTCATCGACTCATACAGTGCATCGTTGAAGCAAGCAGGGGTCGAAGGTGTTCTCTCCTTGGATCAGCTCCGTTCGGATGCTGTGATTGCAGCCAAGCTGAACGATCTGAGAGCATGGAAGACCGAGCTTACGATGTACGAGTCGCTCTCAAATCCTGCGGGCAATACAGCAACCACCGCTCCTACCACAAGCCTGAACTCCTCCTCCCGTGTGTATGTGATCAGCAGTGCCATTTCAGAAGTCACCAAAGAACTGCTGAACCGCATCAATGTGATGACCCGTTCCTATGCAAATGAATCCAATACCCAAGCTCTTGTCCAAGTCCTTACCACTGAGGTGGCTATTGAGGTACTGGAAGAGCGTGGTGATGTGTTTGTTGCTGAACTCTCCAAGCTTCCCATTCTTGAACGTCGCTTGAGTGAGCTTCAGCGAGATGTGATGATCTACGAGGCGCTGGGTCTGAAACTTCGTGAGATGCTGGAGGAAGTGAAACTCATCGAAGCTTCGGTTACCGGCAATGTGAAGGTGGTCGACCAGGCGATTCTTCCACTCAGGCCTGTCAGTCCGAACAAGCTCTTGATTCTCGCTGTTTCCCTCTTGTTGGGGGCTGCTTTCGGCTTGTTGCTTACCTTGGGGATCGAGGCTATCGATGCTTCCATCCAGAACGAGCACCAGCTGCAGAAAATTGTCGGCAAGGAAGCTCCCGTTCTTGGCTGGATTCCCATGATGAAAATCAGCTCGAAGGACAAGTATCCCACCCTCACCGTGTACAACGATCCTCTCTCTTTTGAGTCTGAACGTTTCAAACTTGTTGCCAACATGCTCTATAACCAGGAAGGAAAGCGTGTGTTCTCCATCACTTCCTGCTCCATGGCTGAAGGCAAGAGTACCATCATCGGCAATATTGCCCTTGCGCTTGCTCAATTGGGAAGCAGGGTTCTTATCATCGACGGGGATTTGCGTCTTCCCAGTATGGAGCGTTACTTCAGATTGAAGCACCGTGAAGTTGGGTTGGTGGACTTTGTCACCAAGAACCTCCCCTTCGAAGAGTGCATTGTCCAACCTTTTGAGAAGGTTCCCTCTTTGCATCTGCTTCCTCCCGGTAATGCTCCCTTGGTACCGGCAGCGATTTTCTCCAATCCCCGGTATGTGAAGGGAATCGAATTCTTGAAAACGGCTTATGACTTCATCATCATCGATGCACCCCCGCTTGACTCTGCAAGTGAGCTGCTCTCCATCTCCAAGCATGTGGATGGCCTTATTGTTACCGTCCGTGCAGGTATCACAAGCAAGGGTTCCTTGTTCGATCTGGTGACCAACCTCAAGACTGCGAACGCTCCGTTGATCGGGTTTGTGTTCAACGGTGTCATCCCCGGCAGCTTCTCAAGCTATGGGTACGGCTATGGATATGGTCGTGGTTACTCTTCTTACGCAAATCGGTATGGTGGTGGCAAAACAGGTGCCCAAAAGCGCAAGCATCATAGTAGGAAACGTTCTACCGGCTGGTATCGGAAGAGATACAAGCAGGACCTCAAGACCAGAGGCAAAGTGGTGACCGAGCAGTTTGAGGCCTTGCTTGCATTTGGAGCACACGCTGACTTCAGGACGATACAGGAGTTCAAGCAAGCCTCTTCAGATGATCGGGACTTCCTTACGTTCCAGAGACGGCAGGAACAGGATATCCAACCTGTCGAGACTCCCAAGCCTGTCGAGGCTCCCCAGCCTGTCGAGGCTCCCAAGCCTGTTGATGCCTCTGATGAGCTTGACCTGTTGGCAACTCTTGAAGATGACCCACAGGCAATCGGGAAGAAAAGAGGGGAGTGAGACTAGACACGAGAGCTCCTCTCTGATACTGTTCTCAAGAGAAATTTCGGAGGACATCAATGGTAAGGAAACGATACAGACATATGTACCTATCCGCCGAAAGGTGTTTTCCCCAGCATATTGCATCAGAAAGTCGACCGTAGGGTCGGCTTTTTTTTTGAAGGAGCCGAGATGGAGAAACAGAACGTATTTGCAGGAAGATCTTTGTGTGTCATCGAAGATTTCTCGAAAGAAGAACGGATGTACCTGTTTGAGCAGGTTAAGATTCTCAAGAAAGCAATGGAAAAGCAGGATGACCAGACGCTCGAACACTATCGAATCAACGACAAGGACTTTGGTATCTATGAAGTGTTTCTGGAAGACAGCACCCGAACAAAAGAGTCCTTCAGGAATGCCGCTAATTTTCATCATGCAAAGGTTTCTGAGCTGAATAGTGATAGTTCTTCCTTCAACAAGGGAGAAAGCTATGCAGACACGTTCTACACCCTCAGCGGATACTCCAACACCATCTTCATCGTACGGAGTAAACTTGAAGGGGTTTGCAGATGGCTTGAGGAGACTTGCTCAGCCTACGCCAAGCGAAACAGCCTGTATCGCAAACCGGCATTCATCAATGCAGGAGATGGAAAGCATGAGCATCCAACACAGGAACTGCTGGATGAGTTCACTTTTCTTGAGGATAACAGCTGGAGTACCGAGCGTTTGCACCTTGCCTTGGTAGGAGACCTTTTCCACGGTCGTACAGTCCATTCGAAAGCAGACGGTCTGAAAATCTTCAAGTCGGTAAAGGTCGACCTCATCGCTCCAGTGGAATTGGCGATGCCTGATACCTATGTGCAGAAGATGAGAGAGAATGGCTATGAGGTTCGATGTTTTTCATCCATCGAAGAGTATCTCGAGCAGAAGGACCTTGCAGACAAGTGGTACTTCACCCGCCCACAACTTGAGCGTATGGGTGACAGGATTCTCCAGCGTCAGGCTGAGCTCAGAAGAACCATCACCTTCCGCAAGGAGTTCATATCCTTGCTCAAAGAGGGGACCAAATTTTACCATCCCCTACCCAGGCACAAGGTTCATCCGACCATACCAACCTTCCTTGATGATACAGAGCTCAACGGATGGGAACGCCAATCTATCAACGGCATGTATGTCAGGATTGTCTTGCTCGCCCTCATCGCAGGAAAGATTGGAGCGGAATTCCTTCCTTCTCTCCCTGCGCCTGTACTGCCCACTGAGGAGGATTACATCACTGAAGTGGCTCTCGCCTCAATGCCGGTCAAGGAAAAAGTCGTCAGTGAGGGAGTGCAACCGATCCATGACGGGTTGGTGATCGATCATATCTGCAAAGGGGACACTCCCAGTGAAATCCGTGACCATATGCGCCTGATCAGCAGTGTGCTGGGACTCGATTGCCACAAGGGTGGTGAGTGGGTCAGCACCGGACACAAGGATGAGAACCAGTTCAAGGGAATCATCTTCAGGCCTGGCAACTTCGAGTTGAGCCGCAAGCATCTCAAGCGCCTGAGTGCAGTGGCTCCAGGCTGTACCCTCAATCTCATCAAGGGCGGGAGAGTGGTGAACAAGTATCGGCTCCATCTTCCTCCAAGAATTTATAACTTTGAGGATCTGGCTTGTACGAACGAGGCTTGCATCTCCCATCCAGAGCAGAATGAAGGGGTTCCTGCCCTCTTTTCCAGGACGAAGGACAATTACTTTGCCTGCGCTTACTGTGGCAAGAACCATACATTCAAGGAAATCTGGAAGAGCCGCAACAAATAAGGTAAACTGGAGAGAACATGAAAAGCATTGAAACCATAACAAACCACTACGGGCCGTTGTTGGCCGAGAAAGCACTGGCCTTGGGAGCGATCAGGCTGCAGGTGCAGAATCCCTTTACTTGGGCAAGCGGATACCGGATGCCCATTTACAACGACAATCGCAGACTACTTGCCTCAGCTGAGGCTCGTGCCTTGGTGTGTGAGGCCTTTGCAGCAATGATGGAAAGCCTGCAGCTCGACCCGGACAATATTGCAGGAACCGCCACAGCTGGCATTCCTCATGCAACAACACTCGCCGACAAGCTGGCAAAGCCGATGAGTTATGTGCGCAGCTCAGGCAAGGATCATGGGCTGGGGCAGCAGATTGAGGGATTGGGACAAAGCGGCTCCTACGAGGGTGCGAACGTTTTGCTGATTGAGGACCTTATATCCACTGGTGGTTCCTCCATCAGAGCAGTACAGGCAATTGTGGATGCCCAAGGAAACTGCCCATACACCTTTGCCATCTTTACCTACGGCTTCGATGCTGCGGTAGAGGCCTTTGCCAAGCTGAACCCTCCTTGCACCTTTTTTACCATCCTTGACTACGATGTCATGGTACAGAGTGCTCTTTCCTGTTCGTACGTGACTGTAGAGGAGGCAAAGCTCCTTTCGCTCTGGCGTGAGGATCCGTTCGGTTGGGGAACCGCACACGGTTTTCCTCCGGTGACCAAATAAGGAGGAAAGACTGATGAACTACGATGCAAAACTGATGGAAAGCGCAAAGACGGTAGGAAATATCGTATGTATGGGACTCGATCCGCAGAGGGAAGCTCTTCCCTTCGCAAGTGGGGACGTGAGGGTGGATCTCAATGCATTCTTCCAACAGCTGTTCAGAAGAATGGCTCTTTCGGGGCTCATCCCAGCTGCCTTCAAACCGAACATCGGATACTACCAGAGTCTTGATCGCCCTCGTGAGGAGGATTTTTCCGGCAGCCAAGCGTTGGCTGACTTGCTGGACATGGTGGAGAACTTTTTCCCTGGCATCCCTGTGATTCTGGACAGCAAGCGGGGGGATATTGCACGAAGCAGTCTCAACTATGCACAGGAAGCCTTTGATTGCTGGAGTGCAGACGCCGTTACCGTAGCCCCCTATATGGGAAGTGACTCGGTGAAACCCTTCACCGAACATCCAGAGAGAGGGGTGTATATCCTCAACCGAACAAGCAACCCCGGAGGAAAGGATTTGCAGAACCTGGTGCTCGAGGGGGGCAAGTTGCTCTATCTTGAAGTTGCCGGCCAAATTGCCGCCTACAATGCCAAAACCGGCTGTGTCGGGGCAGTGGTGGGTGCGACCAATCCCCAAGAACTCAAGGATATCGCCACTTTCTATCGGGATGAGCGGGTCCCCCTGCTGATTCCCGGTGTGGGAAGCCAAGGTGGGTCGGCTCCAGAGGTGATGGAAATCCTGCGTTCCTGCGGTTACCCTGTGGAACTGGCCAGGATCAACAGCTCCAGTGCCCTTACTCATCCTTGGAAAAAGGGGCCGGCTCCTGAAGACTGGCTTGAAGCATGCGAAGAGAACCTTCGGACCCTGATACGGGAGTGTGCGGTATGAAGGATGTTCTCTCCTATCTGAAACATCGTCATCTCGATGCAACCAAACCCGTATTGCTGGGCACCGTCAGTGGGGTAGCCTCCACCAAACCTGCCTTGATACGTTTTTTTGATAAGAAAGTGCCGAGTATTGCCATCATTACCACCAAGAGTTTCCAGGTTGATGTGAACCCAGGCAACCGGGAGCCGGTCATCTGTGAAACTGAGGCTGGCTGCTTTGGCAACTCTGTTGGGTTGAGAAACCCCGGCTTGGAACAAGCTCTGTATGAGCTACGTACCTTGAAGCGCGAAAGTCCGCTCCGTGCGGTACTCAATGTATCGCTCTCGGCAAATAGTGTTGAGGACTTCATTACCCTCGTACAGGCCTTCGATGAAGTAGCTGACATGGTGGAGCTGAATTTTTCCTGTCCTCACGCCTCTGTCGGCTATGGTGCTTCGATAGGGTGTGATCCTTCCATTGCCGCACAGTATGTGCGGGAGATAAAGGCACAAACGAAGGAGTGCAAGGCTCCCCTGTTTGTGAAGCTCACCCCGAATGTGGAGGATATTGGCCTGATTGCCAAAGAGGTCATGGAAAGTGGTGCCGATGGGCTTGTGGCTATCAATACGGTCGGCCCGATCGTCCACATCGATCCGGTTGCACAGCAACCCATCCTCCAGAACAAGCTCGGTGGGAAGGGAGGATGTTCGGGAAAATCCATCTACCAGGATGCACTCAAAGCCATTGGTGCCATTCGCAAAGCCTGCGGTCCTGATATTCCCCTGCTTGGAATGGGTGGGGTGACGAGTGGGGAAGATGCTGCACGCCTCATTGCAGCTGGTGCTGATGCCGTCGGCATTGGTTCTGCACTCGGAACAGTCGATCAGCGTGATTGGAGTGCTTACCTTGATGCCGTCAAAGCAGAAGCCGAAGCTATCCTGCAGTACAAGCACCCCGGCACTTCTTCTGCGTCAGCATCATTTGTGGCCAAAGAGCGGCAGATGGCCTATCAGAAGCATACCGTCACCGGCGTGAAACCGTATGGCAAGGATACCGTCATTCTCACCCTGGATGGCAGCCTGGATTGCAAAGCCGGCCAGTTTGCCTTTCTCTGGATTCCCCAAGTAGGTGAGAAGCCGTTCTCGGTAGCACATAACGACCCACTCTCCTTTGTGATCAAGCGCAGGGGGCCCTTCTCTGAGCAGCTGTGCAATCTCAGTGAAGGGTCAAGCCTCTATGTACGCGGTTTGTATGGGGCACAACTTGAGAACCCGGTAACCGAGAAGGCTCTTCTTCTTGCCGGAGGAACCGGGGTGGCAGTGCTTCCTTCCTTGGCTAAGCAACTATCTGAGCAGCAAACATCCATGCGAATCCTGGTGGGTACCAGCGAAACGGTGGAAGGAAAGGCCTTGCTGGAGGACGAGCTCTCCTTGTATGGCGAATTTTTGTGTATAGCTGATGACGGGAAACCCGGCAGGGTGCTTGATGTGCTGGATGATCTTGTCCTGGATGCAGAACAAGCCTGCTATCTGGTGGGCCCGGAAATTTTCATGGCAATTGCTTGCCGAAAGTTGCTAGGGCGTGGCATGGCCTCCGAACGCATCTTCCTCTCCATGGAGCGAAGCACGCTCTGTGGGATCGGCATGTGCGGCGAATGCGCGTGTGGTGATCGCCTTACCTGTCGCTGGGGAACGTTTCTCAGCTACGACTACCTCTTGAGGGAGGCCCCGGAGTTGGTAACCTATGATTGATATGCATGTGCATCTGAGAGACTGGTCACAGCGTGATAAGGAGACGCTCGCCCATGGCATGGGCGTAGCGCTCGGCTGCGGGGTGGATGAGCTGTTTGATATGCCCAACACCGCTCCTCCTTTGACGGGAAGAGTAGCAATCCTGAAGCGTCTTGAAGATGCATCGCAGTGCAATGTGGCTGTGCGCTACCATCTGTGGGCGGGGGTCACTTCCGACTACGACCAGCTGATGGAGGTCGTGAAGCTGCATCAAGAGCTTTTCCCCCGTGTCATCGGTCTGAAGATGTTTGCAGGCCATTCTACGGGGAATATGGGCCTTACTGAAGAAGAGGACCAGAAACACGTGTACCAAGCACTTGCCCAAGCCGATTATCAGGGGGTGCTCGCCCTGCATTGTGAGAAAGAGAGTCTGCTCAGACCCGATTTGGAGAAGAGCGATGATTTCAGTTCCCATAGCCTGGCACGACCGGTGGCAGCTGAGGTTGCTTCGGTCAAAGACCAGATACGTTTTGCCAGTGAGGCAGGATTCAAGGGGCATCTGCATATCTGCCACCTCAGCTCAATCGAGACGCTTCTGCTGGTTGAGGATGCCAGAGCTCGCGGAGTGCGGATCAGCTGCGGCCTTACGCCTCACCACGCCCTGCTTTCCACCGTGGATGCACAGCAGAGAGGCTTGTATGCAAAGATGAATCCTCCTCTTCGCAGTGAAACTGAGCGCAGCGCTCTCTTTGCTGCTTTGCTGGCAGGCAGGATTGATTGGATTGAGACCGACCATGCCCCTCACACACTAGCCGACAAAGAGGGTGGAGCTTCAGGTATTCCTGGCTTCAGCGGGCTGTTGCTGTTGGTCAAGGCTTTGGTGGAGGCAGGTGCGTCTGAGAAGCTGCTTATGCGTCTGTTGGGACAGCGAGTCTTGGAGGTTTTTGGGCTTGAAGAGAGGACAATCACCATCGTTCCCTATGATGAGCTCTCCCTTCGCTCTCTTGCTGCAGCAAAGGAGTATCCTTTCGACAGCTTTGCCAACTTACGATGTAGCCCGTAAATGATTTTTTCCTCCCCCTAGAATCTGCAATAGCCAGCTTTCTGGGCCTT
>LVBG01000043.1 GCA_001603115.1 Spirochaetales bacterium Spiro_05 | reverse complement strand
ACTAGCAACGATTCCTGACAGCAAGATCAGTTACATGCTGAGTCGTCCTAATCCTTCAATGCTGTTATCGGAATGACATGAACACCATCAGGGCGAATGTAGGCAGCATTGGTAAGACCGCATATTACTCCAAGTAATTTTGGAGGCCTTCCTTTGGAATCATTTTCTATTTGGGATTTCAGCTGAAGCAATTTCTTGGCAGCATCATCCAATTGATGTGCACCAAGCTTTATCTCAAATGCACCCCAGCTCCCATCCGGCATTTCAACAACTGCATCGATTTCATTGTTCTGATAGTCTTGATAGTGAAATACCTTTGCATCAAATGAATCCGCATAAATCTTCAGATCACGTTCACAAAGTGCTTCAAACAGAAACCCTAAGGTTTCCAGATCGGATAGAAGAGCATCTTCTGTCGTTCCCAGCAGTGCACAAGCCAAGGAAGGATCGGAAAAATGACGTTTGACGGATTGTTTTACACGTACTGAAGATCGAATGCTTGTGCTGAATGGTTGCTGGTTATCCAGGAGGAAAAGCCGTTCAAACAAGTTCAGGTATTCAGCCACAGTCTCCACATTGATATCTTCATCATCAATTTCCTTGATATCATTTTTGAGAGCCTTGTTCGTAACTGTTGTACTTTCATTTCTTGCCAGGGAGCGCAACAAGAGACGAATCTTGCCAAGATCCCGTACTTTATCGTCGAGCCTGCTAATATCACTGTCTATGACAGCGTCCATGTATTGTTTTGGGAGCAATCGGGCATATTCATAATCCAGGCCAATATTTTCCGGCCAACCTCCCTGGATGATGAATCGGATTATATTACGGAGATCAACTTCTCCGGTAAATACTGCTTTCGTATCTCCAGAAAAAAGACCACTCAAGGAAACAGATCCACACGAGTAACCCATTTCGAATAGGGACATGGGCCTCATTCGCAATTTGGCTATTCTCCCTGCGCCACTATGAAAAATTCCATTCTTGTTGGGAGTGGAAGATCCCGTAAGAATAAAGTGCCCTTTTCCTTTTCGCTGGTCTACCTCATAACGCACAGCATCCCAAATGGTGGGAACTTCTTGCCATTCATCAATCAACCGAGGAGATTCGCCCTCCAAGATCAAGGAAGGATCCATCAAGGCCAGTTTGCGATTGCTGAAATTACCCTTTGGCGAACCAACATCAAACTTGCTTTTGCAATGATGCAATGATGTCTCCGTTTTTCCACATCCTTTTGGTCCCTCGATACAAATTGCTCCAAAAGCTTGGAGGTACTGTATCACTTTCCTGTCAATCAAACGAGGCAAGTATTGCTTTTCATTCATATATGTCGTTTTCCCATGCCTGATTATATCATCTAATCAAAGAGTTTCCAACATCAACCCGATAGATTCTGCACTTTCAACCCGATAGATTCTGCACTTTCAACCCGATAGATTCTGCACTTTCAACCCGATAGATTCTGCACTTTCAACCCGATAGATTCTGTACTTTCAACCCGATAGATTCGGCTCAAATCAATTTCTTGTTTGTACCGGTCAAGAAAAATGAACAAACCAAGGATGTCAGGGGTGTAGGATGGGATACGACCTTTCAGGGAAGGCGTCAACAAAGGACAAAAAAACCCCCCAGGGAAAAGGAGGTTAAACCCTGAGGGGAACAAAAGGAGGTTAGAAAAAATCCGATTTCGTTGCTAGCCGACCCAACGGGTGCAGAAGCTTGTCGTTCTCTTTCTGAAAAGTACAGTACTGAAACAAGAAAAAAGAATCAAGAGGGTTTTGTAATTTTCACATTTTTTTGTACTTCCTTTTTATTTCAATGTCTTGAGTTACAGAAAATCACTCCCCCTTTTGTAAAAATTATTGCAGGTATGGGAAAATCATTCAGTCCCCAACAAGGCTACGAGGATTCCCTCCTCTAGTCAGTCTGCGGGAAAAAAATTACCCACAGAGTATTTGCTGTCTCTGTGGGTATGATAAACGATTGTTTCAAGCAACCAGATCAATCAAACTTGAAATTCTTCATCGAAAGCGGCTGACGGGTATTCTCCAAAACGTCTCTCCACAGCGAACCTTCCAGATCCACATGGTTGCGACTCGATACAGCCACCTTGATGGGCAGGTGCACGAACCGGTTGTGGAGCAAGCCGATCAGAGCAGCCGTCTTGCCTGACATCGCAGCATGCACTGCATGGGCGCCAAGGCGAGCACAATAGATTGAATCATACGAATCGGCTGGGGCACTGCGGATGATGTAGGAGGGATCGATATACTTCACATTGGTCTCAATTCCCTCACGCCTGAAGTACTCGTTGATCCGATCCTTGAGGAACACCCCGATATCGGTGTACTTGATATTGCCCGAAGCATCGGTCTCACCTGTGGCAGGCACCAAGTCCTGTCCAGCCCCTTCACTGATGAGAATCACGGCATGGCCGCGATCCAGCACTCTGCGCCTGAGGTGCTCCAACAGACCATTCGGTCCATCCAGGTCAAACGGATTCTCAGGAATCAGGCAGAAGTTCACATCGCTCTGTGCCAGTGAGGTATTGGCTGCAATGAAGCCGGACTCACGTCCCATGACCTTCACCAAGCCGATGCCGTGGATGGAATTCTTGGCCTCGATGTGGGCACAGCGAACAACCGGAACTGCCATCTGGACAGCCGTATCGACGCCAAAGGAGCTCTGGATCAGGGAAAGGTCGTTGTCGATGGTCTTGGGGATGCCGATGATGGAAATCTTCAAGCCACGCTTCTTCACTTCCTCGTAGATATCATAGGCACCACGCAAGGTACCATCACCACCTACTGTTACCAGGATATTGATGTTCAGCTTCTCAAGCGAGTCGACAATTTCCTCAACTTGTTTTCCGCCTCCGCGGGCAGAACCCAAAATCGTACCACCCTTCTCCTGAATTTCATCAACCACATCGGGATCGAGGGGAATGAGGGGCCAGGGGCTGTTTTCGAGCAACCCTTGGTAGCCGAACTGCACCCCGCTGATTCTTCTCACCCCATAGCGGTACCAGAAACAGCGAACCACAGCACGGATGACATTGTTCAGACCAGGGCAGATGCCACCACAAGTGCAGATGGCAGCATGGACGTGTGCGGGATTGAAGTAGATCTTTGCCCGGGGACCTGCGACCTCAACCGTCTCCTCATGGCGGGGTACGGGATGACCGTTCTCATCGATATCGGTATCGATACCAAAGAGAATATGGTCAGCATCACTGACGTAATCAGCCTGCCCATCATTCTGGGTCGTACTCATCATGATTGGGGACGAGATTTTCGCCTCACCCAAAATCGGGATGGAAAAATCCAACTTCTTGGTTGTCATGCTTCACCTCCATGCTCATCAATGCCGGCAAGCAAGACATTCAGGTCTTGCTTGAACTGGGCATATGGCGATTGCAAACCCTCTTTGGCCTGCTGCTCAAATGATCGGTAGAGAGAAAGAAACTCGATTGCAAACGGGGTCAAGGTCGCCCCATCACGGTTCGAGCCACCCTTTCGTCGATTGAGCACAGCAACTCCAAGGCTCTGTTCGAGGTTCTGCACCATGCCAAACGCCTTGGAATAGGAGATGCCAAGTGCCATGGCAGCCTTACGCAGCGAGTTCTGATGCCTCACCTGCTCCAGCAGCCAGAGCACCCCGATTCCCATGAATTTGTTGCCATCCTCATCGACGAGGTAGAGCTTTGCCTTTAGTTCCATGCTTCTCCTGCCGCCTGGTAGACCAGATCCACCAGTTCAGCAATCTTATCACATTCCACCGAACAATAGGCAAGTCTGAGGGTAACATCGGCAATATTTATGCATCCGACCTGATAGGCATCGAGCAAATGGCGTCTAAGCGCCTCTGCACTGCCCTTGGTCTTGAAAGCCATGAAATAGCCGCTGTTGAAGGGATGGGGGAGCAGAAGGTCGTTTCCCTCATGCTTCTTGAGCGCTTCCTTGAGGATGCGATAGCGCTTCTCCATCTCAACCGTTGCAGCTTCCTTGTCAGCCTCGTAGCGAGCGCCATTGGTCATTGCCTTCAGCAAAAGGCTCTGCCCCGGCTTGTCACAGTTGCTGACAGTACTGCGGATGATCCCCAGTGTCTTTTTGTCCAGTGCCTCAAGATGCGCCTTGGTCAGGCTCTTGCCTGCGTAGGTGATGAAGCCGATCCTGAAACCCCAGACCATGTCTTCCTTGGTCGCAGCATCACATTTGACCGCAAAAATATTCTCGTGGGCATCACACAGATGTGCAAACAGACTCTCGGAGGCAGTTTCCTCCTCAAAGAAGAGCCCATAATAGGCATCATCGCTGATGACCATCAGCTGCATCCCTTCCTCGGCAAGCTTGGTGAGGGTGCTGGCGATTGAAGCCATCTCAACCTTGGTGGGCGTGTAGCCGGTGGGATTGTTGGGGAAGTTGAGCAGAATGCGTGCCTTGCGGTCGGGAATCGAGCGCAGGGTCTCTTCCAAGCCCGCTACGTTGAAACCACCCTCATCAGTATAGAGTCGGAAGGTCGCAATGGAAGCGTTGACCTGGTGGGCAAAGATCAACTCATAGTTGTCCCATGCCAAGTCAGGGATGACAAGCGTGTCACCCTCCTGGGCAAACAGCTGGGCAAGCATGCTCAAGCCGTGGGTCAAGCCTGAAGTTACGATGGGATTCGAAAGCAATTTTCCCTCAAGCGAGGGATTCTTTCGGACCATCTGCTCCTTCCACTTTGTTCTCAGTTGCTGGTCCCCACCACCGGGGGCATAGGCAAAGAGTTCGGAGGGCTTGAAGGCGTTCGGAGCAAACTGGTTGTAGATGTCCGTAAGGTACATCGGCTGACCTTTTGAGGTAGCCATGCCAATGGTGGCATTGAACCTGGTTGCTTTCTGGCCGGCTTCGGCGCTTTGGGCGACTATTCCTTTGGGGAAAAACATTCTGCGCCCAACGTCGGAGAGCATTGCATCCACAATGGTTCCTCTCAACGTCTCATTCAGTTCAGTAGCGAGTGCGTGCATAAACGTGTCCTCCAGTTCTATGTTTCTGTATATACGTTTTTGCAGAAAATGTCACTAAACCTGGCTAAAAAGAGAACTCTCCTTGTCTCTCATCCCGGTTCCACACTTTGACAGCAGCATAATCTAAGATACAACCCCAAAACCATATGCCAGCCACCTCCGGGTGGCCTTTTTCATGCCCATACCCGTATCCTTTGAAACATTTCTTTGTACAAATACGTTATCTTATTTACAACTCTGCTTGCATCATGTATACTGGCAGCAAGGAGAAACACCATGGCCTACGCAGTCACCAGGAACGTGCTCAAGAGCGGCGATACCATCTACTACATCAACACCGTCAGCCGCATTCCCGGAGAGAAGAGCAAGCGCAAGACGGTCATGGTCGAGAAATACTCCGCCAACTCGCTGAGGAGCCTCGGAGAACAGGACCCGGAGGCCTATGTGAACCGAAGGGCCGACGAGCTGCGCGAGATGTCCAGGAAGGTCGTCAGGACGATGAACTACCAGGTCGACTTCGGCCTCGGGCTCAGCCTGTCCGGGGAAGGAGACCTCCGGGTTTCGGACGACTGCAGGAACCTCGGGTTCGCCGCCTACTCGAGGCTGTACCACCGCCTGGAGCTGGACGAGTTCGTCAACAACTGGCGCAGGTACCTGGACTGCGAGTTCAACATCAACGTCATCTTCCAGCACCTGCTCTACTCGCGATGCCTGTGGCCGGCCTCCAAGAAGAGCACCTGGGAGCACAAGGGGCGGTTCTTCGGCGACACGGGCTACGGCCTTCAGGACGTCTACCGGAGCATGGACAGCCTGCTGAAGTGGAGGACCGACCTGCTGAGGCACCTGGACGCCAAGGTGAAGGAGAAGTTCGGCAGAAGGGACACGGTGGTGTTCTACGACGTCACCAACTACTACTTCGAGCGGGACGAGGCGGATGACGAGAACGGGCTCAGGGCCAAGGGGCCCTGCAAGGAGCACCGGCCCGAGCCGATCATCCAGATGGGCCTGTTCATGGACGAGCTTTCCATTCCCATCACCTACGAGCTGTTCCGGGGCAACACCAACGACTGTGAGACGCTGCCCGAGGCAATGGACAACAGCATCATCGACTTTTCCGACAGCCGGAAGATCGTGGTGGCGGACAAGGGGATGATGAGCTACTACAACATCATGAAGATCCGGGATGCGAGGAACGGGTATGTGATCAGCCAGTCGATACGCAAGTCGGACTCCCAGACCAAGGAGTTCGCGCTCTCGTGCGAGGGGTGGGAGCATACGCTGGACGGGAACGGCAACGTGGTGTCCATGATCAAGGAGCGGACGATACCCAGGAGGGCCAGCACCTACGGCGACGTCGACGACAAGAAGCACAGCGGGACCTACAACGAGAGGCAGGTGTTCATCTGGAGCAAAAAGTACAGCGACAGGGCGAAGCGCGAAGGCAGACTGGTGCCTCTACGAGTTCGACGCCTCCAGGCTGGAGGAGGACGAGAAGTACGACGGCTACTACCTCATCTGCACCAACGTCGTCGGGGTCGGGGACGGATTGAAGGCCAATCCCGACAAGCCGTCCAGCCACGCATACTACCGGGACTCGGACGGGTTCCTGGTGCTCAACCATGTGGTGCCGGCCTCGGAGATAGCGGACATCTACGGAGGGCTGTGGAAGATAGAGGAGACGTTCAAGGTGACCAAGACGGGGATGCTGTCCTTGAGGCCGGTGTTCCACAGCAGGCAGGACAGGATACGGGCCCATTTCCTGATATGCTTCATCTCGCTGGTCCTGGAACGGCTGCTTGAGCTGCAGCTCGGCTGGAAATACTCTGCCAAGTCGATACAGCAGTCGCTTTCCCGGTTCAACGCCGTGCAGCTGGCGAACTCGAACATCTACCAGGTCGCATACTATGACGTGATAGTCGACACCATCCTCAAGACCCTGGACATAGACATATCGAGGAAGTTCCTGCAGCAGTCTGACGTCAGGAGGATCCTCGGGCAGACGAAGAAAAAAGATTACGAGGACTGAATCTATATAAACAAATTTCTGTTTTGGAAGGAAAATTTAAAAGCTTGCTTCTCAATGAGTTGCAAGCTTTTTTTCATGTTTTTGCTGTCAAAGTCAGGATATACGTTTTTGCAGAAAATGTCACTAAACCTGGCTAAAAAGAGAACTCTCCTTGTCTCTCATCCCGGTT
>LVBG01000005.1 GCA_001603115.1 Spirochaetales bacterium Spiro_05 | reverse complement strand
ATCACAATCACAAGTCAAATTGTTAAGACTTTGGGAGAGTTGGGCTTAAGTTGTGAACATTGGTTTTTTCTTACTCCACCTCTGTTCGCCATAATGGAAGAGCAGAGTCAGGGTGAGCCCCACCAAACAGCCGAGCAGCACAGCGAAGATGCGTTGCAATGCGTACGACCACATTGGCTTTCCCATCTCCTGCAGCAAGACGATCACCAAAGCAGCAAGGGCACTTCTTGTGGAGGAGGGGATGCGCAGGATTGTGCAGACTGCGATGGTGAGTACCACCCCGATGCAAAGATTGACCAACTGATTGAAGGGGAGCATGAAACAGAAAAGCCCGATCAGAGCCCCGGTTACATTCGCCTTGATCCTGGCAATAGGCAGACTGATCGAGCTGTCCCAGTCGGGAGCAAGCACGAGCAGGAGGCTGACAATGGACCAGGAGAGGTAGTACTGGGGAAAGGCTTTGTAGAACCCATAACAGATTATGGTGCCAAGGAGGCACTTGATGATGTACAGCAGGAAAACTGGGTTGAACAATGCTCGTTTCATGGTCGCCAGTATGAAGAAGCCTTCGCTCTCCTGTCAAGGAATTGTGAGTATCATGGCTCGTTTACAAGTAGTATAATCCAGGATATACTAATACTAGATTTTAGATTTTCCGAACAAGGAGGTCCTTGTGAACTATATACCAAGACATATCGTACAAACCATTCAGCGTTTTGCAGCTTCGTTTCCCATCGTATTGGTCACTGGGCCTCGCCAAGTGGGGAAGTCTACAGCATTGCATTATTCCTTTTCAGATATTCCTTACCTTACCTTTGATGACCCCTCACAGCAATTATCAGTGAAACAGGATCCCAAAACGTTTCTGAACATGCATCAAAGCCCAAGGATATTTGATGAGGTCCAGTATGTTCCAGAAGTATTTCCGTACCTGAAAATGGATGTGGATAGCCGTGGTGAACAGGGAATGTACTATCTGACCGGCAGCCAGCAGTTTTCGATGATGCAGCGAGTGAGTGAGAGTCTTGCAGGCAGGATTGGAATTCTCCAATTGTTGGGAATTTCGCTGAGAGAGCGGTTTGGGGATTCCTTGCATAATCCGTTCATCCCTACTCTTGAGTTCATTCAGCAGAGGAAAAGCCCCACCTCGTGCCCTGCTCCAAAGCTTTGGGAATACATCCACCAAGGCTCCTTTCCCGTAATCGTTACCAAACAGGTGCAGGCAGAAGATTATTACGGCTCCTATGTGAAGACATATTTGGAACGGGATGTGCGGTTGCTTACACAAGTGGGAGATGAGTTGCAATTTCTTCAGTTTCTTACCGTCGTTGCAAGCAGGACTGGTCAGTTGCTCAATTACTCTGATTTGGCTAAGGAAGTTGGCATTACCGGTCCGACCGCCAAGCGCTGGGTTTCCATACTTGTTTCCACAGGTATTGTATACTTGCTCAAACCATACGCAGCGAATGTGGAGAAACAAGTCGTCAAGACTCCCAAACTCTATTTTCTTGATACTGGTCTTGCTTGTTGGCTGACCAAGTGGTCATCAGCTGAGGTTTTGCAGCATGGAGCGATGGCTGGGGCAATGTTTGAGACCTTTGTGGTAAGCGAAGTGTTGAAGAGCTTTTTGAATGCCGGACGAGAACCCTCTCTCTTTTTCTATCGGGATAAGGAGGGGAAGGAGATTGATCTCCTGATTGAGGATGCCCATACGTTGTATCCAATAGAGATCAAGAAGAATGCCACTCCCAAACTGGATGATGCACGGAATTTCTCGGTTTTATCACAAATCAAGGGTAAGAAAATAGGAAGTAAGGTCATACTTTGCTCATCCGATGTTCCTGTCCTGCTGGGACAGGATACCTATGCGCTTCCTGTCACCTTCGTGTAATTGTCCATAATTTTCTCGCCTTTTGGAAAACTCGGGCTATACTAGGCCACGTATGGCATATCCTTCATTGAAACGGATTGGGTTTCTGGCAACCCAGTTTGATGAGTACTATCAGAACCTCGTCTTTGGCGGTGCACTTGAGGAAGCGAGCAAGTATCCTGTACAGCTCATTTTCTACGAGGGCAGTAATACCGACACCCTGACCAAGGCAGGGGAGCTTGATGACACCGCCTTCAATCTGGCATCAAAAACCAAGCTTGATGGCCTGGTCGTCATGGCCAACACCATGGGCTCCTCCTACTCGCGCAACCGCATTGAGGGGTATCTCTCCTCCTTCTCACACATCCCCTCGGTCTCCATCGGGGTGGAGTTCTTCGGTATGCACACCCTTGTTGCCGATACCACCGGGGGCATGTCTCAGATAACCGCCCACCTCTGCGAGGTACATAAAAGGAGATCGTTTCTCTTTCTCGCCGGTCCTGAGGGACATCCTGAAAGTGAAGCACGCAAAGCAGAATTTCTTGCAACCCTCAATCATTTGATACCCTCAGCCACTTTTGCCATCGTGCATGCAGACTTTCTTGAAGAGCGTGCCTTTGAATCGGTGCAGGAGATGATGGAGCAACCTTGGGCGTATGACGCAGTGGTCTGCGCAAACGACCAGATGGCCTTCGGTGCCATCAGGGCACTGGAAGAACGCTCGATTCACGTACCGGCGCAGGTTTCTGTCACCGGTTTTGATGACATCCCCTACAGTAGGCTTTCTGTTCCAGCCCTCACCACCATCCACCAGCCTACCAAGGAGCTGGGAAGGCGAGCCATCGAGTACCTGGCCGATAAGCTGGGCCTTGTCACCACACCACTGACGGCCTCGGTCTCTGACCTCACCAGTGCTTTCGTCATTCGCCAAAGCTGTGGTTGTGTAAACGAAAGTGTGGATGAGGCCTTGTTGGAGGAGAGTGCGTTGCAGATGCGGCTACGCAACCTCTTTTCCCTGCAGATCAGCGAGCGATCCCGCTCGGGAGTGCTCAGGCGCATAGAAGCTGCCATGGTCCGCTCCTTCTCCCTTGAAGACATCCTCTCTGAGTTTTCCCAAGGCTTGAAACGCCTGCACATCCACTTTGCGGCAGTGGTGATGTTCGACACCCAGGGAAAGACCATCGAGTGGAGCGACCTCATCATGCTCTATCGCGAGCAGACCACCCGTGTCCTTGCCCCGTACGGCTTGAAGTTTCCCACCAACCAGCTCCTGCCCGATGGACTTCCCTCCCAGTATCGTTCCTATGTCTGTGAACCCTTGCAATTTGGTTCTGAGCAGATCGGCTACTTCATCTGTACCCCCGATGCCACCGACCTGCATGTGTATGCGACGCTGCGTGACATCCTGACCACGAGCATCAAGGGGGCTCTGGTCATGAACCTGGAGAAGGACCGTGAGCTTGCCCTGGAGAAAGAGGTGCTTCGTCGTACCAGTGAGCTCAGTGCGATCAACAAGCAGTTGAAGACGGAAGTGAAGCAACGCAAGCTGCTCGAGCAGGAGCTGCTGGAAATTTCCAACAACATCATGACCCGCATCGGACAGGACATCCACGACGACCTGTGTCAGGACCTTGCAGGACTCGGCATGCTGGCAGCCACCTTGGAGTCGGCTTTGCAAAAGACCAACCACGCAAGCGAACGACAGCTTGCCAAGGCCATCAGCGAATCGGCACTGAAGAGTGCCTATACCGCCAAACAGATCGCCCGCGACCTCTATCCCTCGGACCTGGAAGAGAACGGCATCATCGTGGCGGTGACACAGTTGGTGAAAGCACGTACCAATCCGGTGGGAATCAAGGTGGAGCTGGAGGTGCAAGAAGATTTCTACGTCAACGGCAAGGAAAAGGCTTTCCACCTCTATCGCATCATCCAGGAGGCACTGAGCAATGCCCTCCACCATGCCGATGCAAGCCACATCCTGGTAGGGCTCTACCATGACCATGATATGGTGACGGTAAAGGTTGAGGACAACGGTGTGGGGTTTGAGCTGAAGAAAGGAAAAGCAGGAAGTGGTATGGGACTGAAAATCCTTACCTACCGGGCCAACTTGATCGGAGGAAAGCTGAGGATCCAATCCGGCAAGGAAGGGACCTCAGTCACCTGCCGTATACCACAATAGGAAGGACAGCATGTTGGGAAGTTTTGTGATCATCGACGACCATCCACTCTATCGCAGCGGTATCAGTGCATTGGTGCAGGAACGCCTAGGACTCCGTTGCATAGGAGAGGCCTCCACCATTGAGGAGGCAAGGCAGCTGCTCGCCCACGTCAAGCCTACCTTGGCCATCATCGACATCTCTCTGCAGGATGAGAATGGGCTTACCCTGGTCAGTGAGTGCAAGCATGCCTATCCCTCCCTGAAAATGTTGGTGGTCTCCATGCATGATGAGAGCCTGTACGGTGAGCGTGCCCTCAAGGCTGGCTCGCATGGCTATGTCATGAAGCATGAGGCACCGGAGGTGCTCATCCACTCCATCCGCCTGATCTTGGAAGGGCAGTTGGGTATCAGCCAGAACCTCAAGGACCGTCTGGTCGAACGGTTTGCAACCGGCAACGACTCTCATGTCGAGCGGCTCAGTGAACGAGAACTTGAGATCCTCGGGCTTATCGGCAAGGGGTATGGGGCCTTGGAGATAGCTTCCAGCCTCACTATCTCGGTGAAGACGGTACACACCCACCAAGACCACATCAAGCAGAAGCTGGGGTTGCTCTCAGCCAGTGAACTGCGTCGGTTTGCCGTCCATTGGTATGTTGATAAGACACGTGTATAGGAAGATTTACTGATACGCCATAGGGCAAATGCTCCTATATCGTAGGAAAAAGTCGCATGGTAGCGTAGAGACAAAGGGAGCTCTATGACTGACCAGCCTGCCTACCAAGACTACTATTCACAGCATGGAATCTGGGGTGCATACGCCTCGTTCGTCCTTGGTAAGCAAGGAAAGGGCGGTGGCTTCTGTCTTGCAGGCGTCAAGCCTTTGGCACATCATCTCTACATCGGCTATGCCCAAGATGGCCAACCCGGCAAGCTTTTGCCTTTCATGAGCGAAGGGGAGCATTTCGACGGCTCCACTGCCTTCACTGCAAAGAAGGAAGCCGGAGAGGCTCAGAAGCCATACAGCTTCTTCGCTTTCGATGAGATCAGCAGAAGCGTAAGACTTGGCAGTGAGACGTTCCGTGCCCAGAAGATGAGCATGGTCATCAGCTCCTTCTTTGGAGCAAAGAGCGATCCCCATCAGGCTTCCATCGCCACCCTCAGGGACGACTTCTGTCCGACTTTGATGATCAGTCTCACCTTTGACAACACCAAGGAACAGTCTCCTCTCCATGGGTTCTTTGGCATGCAGAGTGTGATGCGTGTCCTCTCCGACTCCACCGATGGCAGGTTGCTCGGACTTGCCTGTGGCACTGGCTATGGATTTGCCACCCTTGCAGACGATGCTGTATCAGAAATTCTCGATTGGGACTGCCTCGCCGCTGCTTTTACCCGGCAACAGAGTCCTGTCATCAAGCGTCTCAGTGAGGAAGGCGGCCTGCTTTTTGAGGTTGCCCCCAGAACCAAGCGAACGTTCACGCTGGTACTGGGTGTCTATGAGAGTGGGGTGGTCACCTCACTGTTGGCAACACAACGCTACTATGCCTCCCTTTTTTGTGATCTTGAGGATGTTCTTGAGCACGGGCTTTCGCTGTTGCGCAAGCGCCAGCGCCAAGCCCAGGAGATGGACCAGCTTTTGGATGAGTGTCCTCTCTCTTCTGATCAGAAACTGCTCATCGCAAACGCCGCCCATGCATACAATGCAAGTACCGAGCTCTTGCTTGACAACCTGGGTCGTCCGCTCTTCATCGTCAATGAGGGTGAGTATCGGATGATGAACACGCTCGATCTGGTGGTTGACCAAGCCTTTTGGGAACTCGCGTTCTCCTCCTGGACGCTGCGGTTGGAGTTGGAGTTCCTCCTGGAGCGCTCATCCTACACAGACAGCCAGGGTTTGGCCTTTTGCCACGACCAAGGGGTTGCTGACAGCTTCTCGGTAAAAGGGTACTCGGTGTATGAGCTACCCAATCTGGTCGACTGCTTCAGCTACATGAGCTATGAGGAGACCCTGAACTGGGCCCTGACCGCCTGCCTCTATGTGCACAATACCGGTGATCTGCTCTGGGCCAAGGAGATGCGGATGACCTTCGCCAGGATCCTCTCCTCCCTCATTGCCCGTGACCAGAATGGTGATGGCATCATGGACTGCGACTCTTCCCGCTGTGAGGAGGGATCCGAGATCACCACCTATGACTCCTTGGACGTCAGCCTTGGTCAGGCGAGAAACAACCTCTATCTGGCTGTCAAAGCGTGGGGAACCTTCCATAGTCTCGCTTCGCTTTTTGCCAAGCTCGACGATCGGGCAAAATGTGAAGCGGCCACCAGTATGGCCGACACGATAGCCACGACGGTGTGCAGCTACTTTCTTGAGGATGAACAGTACATCCCTGCAGTCTTTGAAAGTGGAAACCGCTCGATGATCATCCCTGCCGTTGAAGGGCTGGTGTACCCCTATTTTTGCGGAGCAGCACAAGAGGTGGACCTTCAGGGGAGGAACCAGCACTTTTTGTCCACGCTCAGACTTCACTTGATGACCGTCCTCAAGGAAGGTCGTTGCATCGACGCTGTAAGCGGAGGGTGGAAGCTCTCCTCAACAAGCAACAACACCTGGCTGAGCAAGATCTTTCTCAACCAGTTCGTTGCCTCGAATCTGCTTGGTATCGACGACCATCTGGTACGCCGCGAGCAGCAGCACTGTCACTGGCTCTTCGGAACACACAGCATCCATGGTATGACCGACCAGGTGGACAGCACCAGCGGAAAGGACTTGGGTTCCCGACTCTATCCCAGGCTTGTCACCTCGATACTCTGGATGCTTGGATCTTGCGCCTTTTCTCATCTCTCCCTACCAAAGGGAAGGTGAGTCACCATACGAACTTCAGTGATCCAAAAGGAGGACCATATGAAAAAGTTTTTGGTAGTGTGTCTTGCATTGGCACTGCTCACGTCCCTCGTCTTTGCACAGGGAACGAAAGAAGCAGCAGCCAAGGAAGCAGCGCCGGAAGTGATCACCGTCTGGTCTGACAATGCCCACGAGGAAACTCTGCGCAGAGCTCAGATTGATGCTTTCAACAACGGCGAGGGAAAAGAACTCGGCATTTTCATCGAGTACAAGATTTTCGGTGGCAACTTCTCCGACACCATCAAGATCGCAGCGCAGGCCGGTGAAGCACCGGACCTCTATCGCTCCGACTCGAAGTGGATGCAGGGATTTGTTGACAGCGGCTTCCTCGTACCCATTGAAGAGCTGCCCGGAAGTGAGAATCTGCTCAACAAGTTCAAGCCGATGCTCTCCAAGCAGGCTCACATTTTCAACGGCAAGACCTACACCCTGCCGTACAACCTGACCACCTATGGGTTTGTCATCAACAAGGACCTCTTCAAGCAGGTCGGCCTGACGGAAGCAGACTATCCGAAGACCTGGGCGGACGTCAGAAGAGTTGCCAAGATCGTCACCGACAAATCCAACGGCAAGGCATACGGCCTCGGTCTTTCCAGCACCTTGTGGACGATCAGCAGCTTCTATACCATGCCCAACGGCCAGAATGTCGGCCATTATGGGTATGACTGGAATAAGAAGCAGTTTGCTTACTCCGATTACAACCCCCTCATCGAGACAATCGACCAGATGGTTGCCGATGGTTCGGTATTCCCCGGCTTCGAGGTTCTCGATGGTGACGGAATCCGCGCACAGTTCGCAGCAGGCCGCATCGGCATGATCGGGGCTGCAAGCTTCGACTGCGCTGTCTACACCAAGCAGTTCCCTGCTGCCTTCGACTGGGTTGTCATCGACATTCCCAAGTTCAGTGCCAATCAGGAGACTTTCAAGCGCTTCGGCAACCCGACCAACCTCCTCTGCGTTGGTGTCAATGCCCGCAAGCATCCTGAAAAGGTCCTGAAGGTTCTTGAGTTCTTCTATGCCGATGAGAATACCGCCGCCATGTATGAGCAAGGTCTCTACATTCCCATCCGCAGCCAGGCAACCGCTATGGCCAAGAACGAGCCTACCCTCAAGGGTTGGAAAGAGTTCGCCCAGTTTGACGAAGTGTTCGCCATGCCTCCCGTACCCGATACACTGATCCAGCTCGAGGGTCCCTCCTATCGCGAAGTGCTCGTGAATATGTGGACCAACCCCAGGCTCGACGACGTAAAGGCAAGGATGGCAGACGTTGACAAGCGTTACAACAGTGCACTGTCCAAGCTTCCTGCTGAGAAGCTGAACCTGTACACCCTGGCTCCGGGCGTCACCGCTCAGAGAAGCAAGTAAGCATCAAGAGTAATTTTTGGTCACCCCCGGCTTTCGGGCCGGGAGTGGCCTTCGTTTGGAGGTTGTATGGCATTGGTACGAAAAGAGCGGGAGATTCCGCTGCTCAAGATGTGTGATGTACTGGTAATCGGGGGAGGTCCGGCAGGCCTTGGTGCCGCCGTCTCTGCTGCCAGGGAGGGGATGGACGTCATCCTCTTGGAGAAACGCGCATTCCTTGGGGGGAACATCACTGCAAGTTATGTGGAGAATTGCAACTACTTCCTCCGAAACACGCCGTTCAAGGCCGAAGGCCTCTATGCAGAGATTGAAAGGCGCTGCTATGAGGAGTACGGCAATGACAACGCAAGATCATACAACCAGAAGGCCTTCAGCAGCGAATACCTGAAGCTTTACTTGGACAAGCTGGTCCAGGAAGAAGGCATCACCGTCCTCTTCCATGCCCTCGTCAACGAGGTGATCATGGAGGGCTCTTCCATTCTTGGCGTCATCGTGCAGACCAAGCAGGGTCCCCAGGCCATCCAAGCCAGGCAGTACATCGATACCACCGGCGATGCTGACGTTGCCTACGCTAGCGGGGTCGGCTACGACCAGGGTCGTGAGGGCGATCATCTGTGCCAACCTGGGACAGTCTCGCTCAGGCTCAGCGGTGCCGATACCCGGAAACTCCTCGAGAACGGTCGTGATGGATTGTCTGAGATCGGCAGGCAGTTCAAGGCAGCCTACCGCGCAGGGGAAACAGCACTTGCCTGCAAGCGCCAGGACCTTCCCTTCGGAAGGCTTACCCACGGAGGGCTCATCTCCTATGTAAACTACTCCTGCGCCTACGGCCTCGACCCCACCGACATCCAAGACCTCTCCAAAGGGGAGATGGAGTGCCGGACCTATGTGTATGACATCTATCACTACCTCAAGCGTACCTATGACGAACTGAAAAACATCGAGATCGCCTCCATCGCCCCCGAAATCGGATTTCGGGACAGTCGGAGGATCCACGGCTGTTACAAGCTTACGATTGAAGACATGGAGTCGAACCGGCACTTCGACGATGTCATCGCCGTCTTCCCCCGGTTCTACGACATGCTCGCCCCCGATGCATACATGGATGGCAATGGTTCGGTGGAAGGCAAGGGCTTTGCCGGTCACATCTATGAGCATGTAGTGGACGAACGGACCTTTGAGATACCCTATGCATCCCTTATTCCCCTCGGGGTGGACAACCTGTTGGTGGCAGGTCGTTGTATTTCTGCCGATCATGTGGCCGAAAGCGGGGTGCGGGCCATCTCGCTGTGCATGATGACCGGCCAAGGCGCCGGAGTGGGGGCAGCCTTGGCAGTGAAGGGAGCTTGCGAACCAAAGGATGTCTGTATTGCTGAGCTCCAGGATCGGCTGCGCTCACTCGGACTGAATATTCCTTCGAAGGAGGGAGCATGAGAACAAATCCCCTGACCAAACCCAAGTATGATCCCAACTCGGTGCAAGCGGTTGTGATGCTTGCCCCGATGCTGATCGGCTTTTTTCTCTTCACCTATGTACCGATCTTCTACATCCTGCGCTACTCCTTCTACCAGTCCAACGGCTTCACGGAAACCTGGATCGGATTGGAGAACTTCGTGCGCATCTTCACCCGAGACCTACCCTACTGGAAGTCCTTGGGAAACGCCTTCATCCTCAGCTTCGGAAAGCTTGCGGTGGAGATTCCCCTTGCCCTGCTTCTGGCGGTCTTCTTGAACAAGGCGCTGAAGGGCACCGGCTTCTTTCGGGTCATGCTCTTCCTTCCTGCCATCATCAGCACCGCGATCACCGGCCTGATCTTCAGCCTGATGTTTGCTTCCTTCAACGGCATCATCAACGAGATGTTGCTCAACATCGGATGGATCGCCCGGCCCATCAGCTGGTTCAGCCGCAAGTGGTCGGCCATGCTGGTGCTTGGCATCGCATCGGTCTGGAACAACTACGGGATCAACATGATCTTCTTCCTCATGGCGCTGCAGAGTGTGCCCAAGGAGCTGTACGAGAGTGCCGATATCGACGGCATCTCCAGTGCACGCAAGTTCTTCCACATTACCCTGCCTATGATCGGGCCCACCTTCCAGGTGGTTGTCCTGATGGCAATCGTGGGAAGCCTGAAGATGGCCGACCTCATCCTCGCATCGACCAACGGCCAGCCTGCAGGGCAGACCGAGGTGGTCATGACGTATGTATTCAAGTACTTCTTCGGCTATGACGGGCGAACCGTCTCGGTAGGCTTTGCTTCGGCAATGGCACTGATCACCGGCATCATCCTGGCCCTTGTCTCGTTGGTCTACCTGAAGACCAGCCACAAGCTCGGCCACAGCATGGACTAGGGGGAGACCATGAAAAAGCACATACTGCAACGAACCCTTTCCAAGCTGCTGATCTATTCGGTTTTAACCCTGGTTTTCATCGTGGCCATCTTTCCCGTGCTCTACACCCTCCTGGGTTCCTTCAAGGGGAATATGGAACTGCTGACCGAGGGCAATAGGCTCTTTCCCCGCAAGTTCGTACTGGACAACTACAAGCAGGCGTGGCAGATCGCCAACTTTTCCCAGTATACGCTCAACTCCCTCTTCATGTCGGGAAGCATCGTGCTGGGGACCATCATCAGCTGTACCATCGCCGGCTACGTCTTTGAGCGGGGCCACTTCAAGGGAAAGAACCTTATCTTCACCTTGGTCGTCTCCTCGATGTTCGTCTCCCTCGGAAGCCTGACCCTCTACCCGGTCTTCGTGATCGCCAAGTTCTTCGGCATCAACAAGTCGCTGTGGGGCGTCATCATCATCCGTGTCTTTGGCTTGAACGTAACCAACCTCTTCATTGCCAGGGCGTACATCAGGACGATCAGCTACGAGATCGATGAGTCGGCCATGCTCGACGGCTGCTCGTTCTTCCAGATTTACCACACCATGATCCTTCCGCTGCTCAAACCCCTGGTTGCGACCATCGCCATCCTGGAGTTCCGTCACAGCTGGAACGACTATCTGATGCCCCTCGTATTCACCCTTTCCAATCCCAAGCGCATGCCGCTCATCGTCGGCATCATGGAACTGAAGAGCAGTGGTGAGGCGGCAACCTCATGGAACCTGATGCTTGCAGGTTCCTCGATAGCCCTGATCCCCATGATCGTGGTCTATCTCATCTTCAACCGGAATTTCATCGAAGGCCTGACCGCTGGATCGGTCAAGGGCTAGTACAAGAGGAGGACTATTATGACCAAGACAGAGTTGCTGAACGAGATCCGAAAATACCGCTGTGCAGACCTCAGCGATGCCATGGATGCCCTGGGTCTGGTGGATAAGGGAACCATGGATGAGTCGATGCGCCCGATCAGGAGCGGCATCGAATTCAAGGGCTTCGCCCATACCGTCAAGCTGGTGCCCAAGCGTGACAAGGTGGTCACCTGCGAAAGCGTGGAGCAGTGGAGGGACGAGCTGCAGAAAGGGTGTGAGAACATCTACCAGTTCGTTGACACTGTCACCACCGAGAATGCAAAAGACATGGTCATCTGCATCGATATGGCCGGAGTTCGCGGTGGAGTCTGGGGCTCCGAGATTGCCCTGACCATGATGGAACGCGGCATTGAGGGAACCATCGTCGACGGCGGGTGCCGTGACAGCTATGAGGCAAACATGGAGATGGCTCCGGTGTTTTGCACCAAGCGGACCTTCACCCACGCCTACGGCAGGGTGGAGTGGGGTGCAGTCAATGTCCCCATCGTCTGTGCTGGGGTTACCGTATGCCCTGGTGACATCATCTGTGCTGATGATGACGGGGTGTTGGTCATTCCCCTCGAGGTGGCAGAAAGCGTCATCAAATACGCCCGCAACCAGCTTGAGGAAGATATCAAGGTACGCACCCAGCACTACAAGAACCTCGGTATGCCTGAGGATGAGACCCTGCTTCGTCTGAAAGGATAAGAGAAGTGGACAATCTTCCCTTCAGCCTCACGCACACCATGGCCATGACCGAGCCGATCCGCTTTGCCTTGGTCTGCCTTGGTGAGTGCTGGAGGCTGGAGGGAAGGGGTACTGGCACTACCATTTTGCTGCAGGACGATCCGTCCGTACCGGACCAAGGCTATGTGCGTACGGTCGGGTCCGAAACGATTACCCTTGCAGCCAGTGGTGATGCAGGCCTCTGTTACGGCCTGCTCGACCTAAGACTCTTCTCCTGGCAGACCAGTTGCACGAAAGTGCCCTATCTGAAGAAACGGGGGATCAAGTACAACATCCCCCTGGACATGCGCACCCCCTCCTACAGCGATGCCTCGGACATGGCTTTTCACTCGATCGGCAAGGTCTGGGACTTCTCCTTCTGGCAGCGTTTTCTTGATGCCATGGCCAAGCAGAAGTTCAACGTCCTCTCCCTCTGGTCGCTCTCCCCCTTTCCTTCCTTGGTCAAGGCTCCTGGCTTTGAAGCGATGAGCCTTTCGGATGTGCAGTGCTCTGCTCTCACTCCAAAGCCGTCGATGAGCGGGGCCACCCTCTACGAAGAGGAGATGCAAAGCAGAGCCATCACGCTCAAAAAGCTCTCCATCGAGGAGAAGATTGCCTTTTTCAACCGGGTGCTCGCCTATGCCAAGGACCGCCTGATCGAGGTCTATCTCTTTACCTGGAACCTGTTCTTCTTTGGTGAGACTGCACGGCAGTTGGGCATCACTTCTTCAGTGGAGAATCCCACCGCCAAAGCATACCTGCACTCTGCCACAAAAGCACTTCTGGAGAGCTATCCTCTGCTTGCAGGACTGGGTTTCACTGCAGGGGAGCAGATGAGCTTGGATGCATGCAAGGATGTCTCCTTTCTCCACGATACCTATGCCCAGGCGGTGGATGAGTATCTCACTGAGCATCCAGAAAGGAAGTTCCTCCTGATCCACCGCACCCATTGGGCAGGCTCTCAGGCCATCGAAGAGCAGTACAAAACGTACGCCCATCCCTTTGCGCTGAGCTTCAAATACTCCAATGCGCATCTGCACAGCCACAGCAAACCGATGTTTCTGGACCGTTACCTCAAGGAGAATCCGACATCATTTCCCCTCTTTCTCACAATCCGTGACGATGACTACTACCTCCATCGCTTTGCAGGTTTTTCCTTCGTGCAAGCATATCTGAAGAACCTTCCCGCAAAACGGATTGAAGGGTTTTATGTGGGCAGTGACGGGTACAGCTGGGGCTGGGAGACGGTGAGCAGACACCTTGAGGCAGAGCTCTATTTGGAGAAGCACTGGTTCAAGCTCGTCCTGTTCGGCCAGCTCTCCTACGACCCGGAGCTTGCAAGGGAAGATCTGCTGGCTCTCTTCCTCCAACGCTATCCCACCCTGGATGAGCCTTTCTTCTCCCTCTTTGAGCAGGCCAGTTCACTGTTGAATCTGGTGACCACCGTCCACTGGCACGATTGGGATTTCCAATGGTATGTGGAGGGTTGCTGCAAGTTCCTCCATCCCCCGATTGCAAAGCTTGCCTTCGAGGACATTCTCGACTTCCTTGATTGTCCGAGCATGCCCGACAGTGGGTATCTGAGTGTGGGCGAATCACTCAACCAGCAGACAGACACCACTGCAGGTCGGCATGTACTCTCGATAGTGGAGGAATTGAAAACAATCGCTTCCCAAGTTCTTGAGGGAATCGAGCACTGCCACCAACCAACCCAAGAGCATGATGAGGTGTGGGAGATGCGTGAGGATATCCACTCCTTACGTCTCTTGGGAAGCTACTATGCAACCAAGCTGGAGGCTGCCTACCTGCTGGGTAAGCGCGACAAGCGTTGTCTTTCCCTGCTTGGGAAGGCGGTCGTTCTCTGGGAAGCCTATGCAGAAGGGGTGCAAAGCCGATATCGTCCCCAGCGGTTTGCCAGGCTCTGCTCCTCCATCGATCTTCGTCAGTTCAATGAGCATGCCCGCCTCGATCTCCTGCTTGCACAACAGTACCTGCAGAGCTGCGAAGGGAGTGGGTATGCAGCAGGCGTGTAAGGGGAAGAGGAAGTATGAGGCATTTCTCGGCCCCGAAATGTTCAGGAGTGTGATATCCTTGCAGGCACACTCACCCTCTGTCTTTCTGGGTTGGGCACCTATGATGCCCCATATACAACTATTGCAGCACCATATGAGGAGGAAACCGTATGAATATCAGTTTGTTGGAGCCGTTGGGGATTGATATCTCCTTGATCGAGCAGTTTGCCAAGCAGGTGGAAGCGCTTGGGCATGCCTTCACCTATTATCCGACCAAGACAACAGATGCCGAAGAGCTCATCCGTCGCTCGAAAGGCCAGCATATTGTCATGATCGCCAACACCCCCTATCCGGACAGTGTCGTTGAAGCGAGTGAAGACCTCGCCATGATCGCTGTTGCCTTTACCGGCATCGACCATGTGGGGCTGAAGGCGTGCAAGCAGAAGGGAGTCGAGGTACTCAACTGCGCCGGCTACTCCGACCGTGCTGTCTCCGAGCTGGTCATCGGCCTTACCCTTTCTTTGCTCAGGAAGATCGGGGAGGGGGACAAGGCGGTGCGCCAGGGCCTGACCAGTGCCGGCCTGATGGGAAGCGAAATCGGGGGCAAGACGGTGGGCATCATCGGCTGCGGGCGCATCGGGTTCAAGACTGCCAAGCTCTTCTTGGCGTTCGGGGCCAAGGTGCTTGCCTATGGCAGAACACCCAAAGCCGAACATGAGCAGGCAGGGGTGGTGTATACCGATTTGGAGACCTTGCTCAAAGAGAGTGATATTGTCAGCCTCCATCTTCCCAATACGCCCCAGACCAAGGGTTTCCTTGACAAGGATAAGTTGGCTCTTATGAAGGAGGGTGCCCTGTTCATCAACTGTGCCCGGGGTCCCATTGTCGATACAAAGGCCCTTTCTGAGGTCCTCAATTCGGGGAAGATCAGTGCAGCCTTGGATGTCTTTGACACCGAGCCGCCTCTTGCAAGCGACTACCCCTTGGTAACAGCCAAGCAGACGCTGCTCACCCCCCATGTGGCCTTCCTCACCAAGGAAGCGATGGTCAGGCGCTCCGTCACCGAGTTTGGCAATGTGCTCTCTTACCTGAACGGGGAAGTGAAGAACCGCTGCACATTCTAAGGAAGGATTATGCTGCTCATCGTACTGGAAAAGATCGGGATCATGTTTCTCATCCTCGCCTTGGGGGTGATCTGCCTGAAGAAGGGAATTTTCGATGAGGCGCTGACCAAGCGCCTCTCGACCTTCCTCTTGCAGGTCGTCAACCCTGCGGTGATTTTCGTCTCCTACCAGATCACCTATTCGCATGAGCTGTTGGTGAATCTGGGATACTCGTTTGCCCTCTCCTTTGCAGCCTTTCTCCTCCAGATCCTGGTGGCGGCACTGGTGATCCGCAAGAAGTCGCCCAACGCAGCGGTCGAGAAGCTGAGCATCATCTACTCGAACTGCGGCTTTTTCGGTATTCCCTTGGCCAATGGGCTTTTCGGCCGTGAGGGGGTGTTCTACCTCACCGGCTATCTTACGGTCTTCTACCTCTTCTTCTGGACCCACGGGGTCATCCTGATGATCGGAAGAAGCGGGGTGAAGGAGACAGCAAAAAACCTCTTCAGTCCTGCAATCGTGGGAGTGGTGCTGGGCTTTCTCACCTTCATTCTCAGGATTCCCGTACCCTCGGTCATCGTCCAGGCCCTGGACAGTGTAGGGAGCATGAACACCCCGCTCGCCATGCTGGTTGCCGGGGCAACCCTTGCCCAGTCCAACCTGCTCTCCTGCTTCACCAACCTCCGCATCTACTTGGTAAGCTTTCATAAACTTATCCTGGTTCCCTTGGCGGTTGCGCTTGCCTTCATGTTCCTTCCTCTCAATCCGGTCATGCTGCTGACGATCATCATCGCAAGCGCCTGTCCGGTGGGTGCCTCGTGTACGATGTTCGCCCTGCGCTACGGCAAGGACAGCATCTACGCATCCCAGCTCTTCATCGTCAGCACCCTCTTGGCGATCGTCTCGATACCCCTGGTGGTAACCTTCTCCAACCTTATAGGAATTGTCGTATGAAAACAGTGACCAACCCCATGCTTCCCGGCTTCAATCCCGATCCATGCATCCTTCGCCATGGTGATGACTACTACATCGCCACCTCCACCTTCGAGTGGTTTCCCGGCATCTGCCTCTACCAAAGCCGCAACCTGATCGACTGGGAACTGATCGGTCATGCGTTGGATAGGCCCAGCCAGCTGGACCTCAGGGGCATCCAGAGCTCAGAGGGGGTATGGGCACCCGACCTCACCTTCTGTGAGGATGAGGGGCTGTTCTACCTTACCTATACGGTCATGCGCAACTGGGGCTATGACGGGCCGCGTGACATGCACAACTATCTGGTGACCAGCCCGGCTATCGAAGGGCCGTGGTCGGACCCGATCTTCCTTGACAGCGGGGGGATCGACCCGTCGTTCTGTTTTGATGGGGACGGCAAGACCTTTTATCTGCGCAATCGTTGGGACTACCGGGACGGCAAGGACCACTTTGCCGGTATCGTCATGCAGGAGTTCGACCGAACCGAGAAGACCTTGGTAGGCGAGAGCCGCCTGATCTATGCAGGCAGCGGCCTTGGCAAGGTGGAAGGTCCGCACCTCTACCACCATAACGGCTGGTACTACCTGATGACAGCCGAAGGGGGAACCTTCTACGACCATGCCGTCTCCATGGCCCGTTCATCCTCTCCCTGGGGTCCCTATGAGGTCGATCCGGATAATCCGATGCTCAGCAGTCGCTTTTTCCCCTCCAATCCTTTGCAGAAGGCAGGCCATGCGTCTCTCGTGCAGACCCAGGAAGGCTCGTGGTACATCGCGCACCTCTGCGCCCGTCCGCTCCCTTCCCGTGGGCGGTGCATCCTCGGCCGTGAGGCTGCGCTGCAGAAGGTCTTTTGGACCGATGATGGCTGGCTTAAGCTTGAGGGGGGTGGCAGGGAGCCCAAGCTGGTGGTATCTGTTCCCGATCTAGGAGCATCAGAAAGCAAAAGGAACGCACTGGTGCGGGATGATTTTAACGATACGAAGCTTGCTCCCCTCTACCAGAGTCTTCGCTTCAAGCTTGATGAGAATCGGTGCACGCTCTCCGAACGACCGGGCTTTCTGCGCCTGAGGGGCAAGGAGTCGGTCACTTCCCGCTTCGAGCAGAGCTTGGTCGCACGAAGGCAGACAAGCTTCTGCTATGATGCGGTCACCGCTTTGGAGTGCAGCCCCAAGGATTACAACCAGCTCGCCGGCCTGATCGCGTTCTATGACCACCGCCACTTCTTCTACCTTGCCAAGACAAGTATCGATGATGCTGAGGTGCTGAATCTCTACTGCTGCAACAAGGGAAGCTGGGTAGAGCCGATCAAGCCTGTTTCCGTGCCTAAGGGCAGTCGCGTCTCTTTGAAGGCGAGCATGCGCTACGACCACCTGCAGTTCTCCTACTCCCTGGATGAGCAGCACTGGCAGGAGCTTGGCCCCTCGTTCGACTCTTCCATTCTCAGCGACGAGTATCTGGAGCCGATGCACTTCACCGGTGCGTTCATCGGCCTCTCTGCCCAGGATCTTGCCGGAAGATCCTTCATCGCCGACTTCGACTACTTCAGCTATGAGGTGCCCGACCATGTATGACAATGTGCTCGCTCATCGCAAGCAAAAGGTACAACTTGTAGTGCGCGATAAAGCAGGTCGCCCTCTTGCCAATCAGGAACTGGAGGTGAAGCAGGTACGCCATGCGTTTCTCTTTGCCTGCGGCGGGTTTGAGACCATGCACATCGTTGAGCCAAAGGATGAGGGTACGCGCGCTTTCTATGAAGAGCGCTATGCGAAGTGGCTTCGTCTCTTCAATACCGGGACGCTTCCGTTCTACTGGGGGCAGTACGAACCGGAGGAGGGGAAAACGATTGAGCCGACCATCCAGAAGATGGCCGACTACCTCACCGAGCGTGGCATCACCCTCAAGGGGCATCCGCTGTGCTGGCACACCCGCAGTGCCCCGTGGCTGATGGACAGAAGTGATGAGGAGATCCTGGATGCGCAGCTGAGGCGCATCGCTCGGGATATCGGCCTTTTCAAGGGGAAGATACACCTCTGGGATGTGATCAACGAGGTGGTGATCATGCCCGAGTTCGACAAGTACGACAATCCCATCACCCGCATCTGCAAGCGCTACGGGAGGGTGGAGCTGGTCAAGCGCGTTTTCGCTGCTGCAAGAGAGGCCGATGCTGAGGCAACGCTCTTGATCAACGACTTCAACACCAGTGCCCGGTATGCCCGTCTCATCGAGGAGTGCCTGGATGCAGGGGTGAGGTTTGATGCGATCGGCATCCAGTCCCACCAGCATCAGGGTTACTGGGGGGACGAGAAGCTTGATGAGGTGCTTGAGCGCTTCTCGGCCTTCAAGCTTCCTCTTCACTTTACCGAGAATACCTTCATCTCCGGAAAACTTATGCCTCCCCACATCGTCGACCTGAATGACTATCAGGTTGATAGCTGGCCGACTGAGGTATGGGCCGAAGAGCGGCAGGCCCAAGATGTGGAACACTTCTACCGTCGTCTCTTCTCTTGTCCTCAGGTAGAGGCTATCACCACCTGGGCGTTTCAGGACAATGCGTGGCTCCATGCCCCGGCAGGGCTGGTACGGGTGGACAACTCGACCAAGCCCTCCTATGTTGTCTTGGACCAACTCTTGAACAAGGAGTGGAAGACACATACCAAGCTGGTGACCGACAGTGAGGGCAGGGCAGAGTATACCGGCTTCAAGGGAGGCTATGAGGTGGTGCTTGCAGGAAAGCAGTTCGCCTTCGACTCCTCTGAGGGAGAGGTGTGCCTGATCCTTGAGTAAGGGAAGACAGGAGTGCTCATCCTTGCTACACTGGGAGTACCACGACTACTTGATGAGGAGTTCCTATGCAGCACACCATCGTGATTCTTGACGGCTATACCCTGAACCCCGGGGACCTGAGTTGGAAAGGTTTTGAGGCCTTCGGCGATGTGACCATCTACGACCGGACCGAACAGCAGCAGATTCTCTCTCGTATAGGAGCTGCTGATATCGTCATCACCAACAAGACACCCCTTGATGCAGATACGATTGCCAAGGCTCCCAACCTGAAGTACATCGGGGTGCTGGCAACCGGTTATAACGTGGTGAATATCGATGCTGCCCGTAAGCGGGGCGTGGTGGTGACCAACATCCCTACCTACGGGACCGATGCGGTGGCACAGTTTGCCTTTGCCCTGCTGTTGGAGATCGCCCACCATGTGCAGCATCACAGCGATGCAGTGAAGGAGGGAAGGTGGACCAGCCATCAGGATTTCTGTTTCTGGGACTACCCTTTGATCGAGCTGGCAGGCAAGACGATGGGCATCATCGGCTATGGCAGGATAGGGCAGGCTACCGCCCGCATCGCCAGGGCTTTTGGCATGCACGTCATTGCCTACGATGTGAGCCAGCAGAGCGGGAGTTCGGATGTCTATGTGGATCTGGATACCCTGCTCGGCTCCAGCGATGTCATCTCCCTGCACTGCCCGCTCTTTGAGAGCACGAGGGGCATCATCAACAAACAAAGTATTTCGCGCATGAAGGATGGGGTCATCATCCTCAACAACAGCCGAGGGCCCTTGGTGGTGGAGCAGGACCTTGCAGATGCACTGAACAGCGGCAAGGTGTATGCGGCAGGTTTGGATGTGGTGTCTGAGGAGCCGATCAAGGCGGACAACCCCTTGCTTACTGCAAAGAACTGCCTGATCACGCCGCACATCAGCTGGGCACCGAAGGAGAGCAGGCAGCGTTTGATGGATATTGCGGTGGAGAACCTGAAAGCTTTTCTGGAGGGTAAACCACAGCATGTGGTGAACCGCTGACCAGTATTTCGTGTGTTCTGGTTGACATAAACGGCATGAAATTCCATAGTCGGCAATATGAACATATTTGAAACAATGTCTAAACAACGGTGGCAACGGGTACGGGAATTTGCCCAGGACCGAGAGACACCGTTCCAGCTCATTCTATCCGATGTGATCGAAGAGAAATATGAAGAGCTTCGCGAGGCACTCCCCTTTGCGAAGGTATACTATGCGGTGAAAGCCAATCCCGCTGTCGATGTCTTGCGCCTGCTCGATCGGTTGGGGTCTAATTTTGATGTGGCATCGGTATATGAACTGCGCCGATTGCAACAGCTGGGTATCAGCGCAGAAAGGATGAGCTGCGGCAACACCATCAAGAAGTTTGAGCACATCAAAGAGTTTTATGCTGCTGGTATCAGGTTGTTCGTCACCGATAGTGAAGGGGATCTGAGAAACATCGCAATGGCTGCCCCCGGCTCAAAGATCATGGTCCGTCTGATGACCGAAGGAGCGCAGACCGCCGACTGGCCGCTCTCCCGGAAGTTCGGATGCAGCCCTGACCTGGCTGGGGATTTGTTGGTATTGGCTCGGAAGCTGGGACTGCAGCCATGGGGACTCTCCTTTCATGTGGGATCGCAACAGCGTGATATCACCGCTTGGGATAGTGCTCTCTCCAAGGTCAGTTACCTGTTCACCTGGCTTTTGGAGAATGAGGATCTCAGGCTCTCTTGCATCAATATGGGGGGTGGCTTCCCTGCCACCTACCGTGAACGTACCAACCCGGTCCAAACCTATGCTGACGAGATCAAGCGATACCTGGAAGAGGACTATGGGGATGCACTGCCCGAGATACTCATTGAACCGGGCCGCTCCCTTGTCGGTGATTCCGGGGTGCTTGTTTCCGAGATAGTCCTCATCTCCCGCAAGTCCCGAACGGCGTTGGAGCGCTGGGTATACCAGGACTGTGGTCGCTTTGGGGGGCTTATGGAAACACTGGGGGAAGCAATCCACTACCCGATCCTGTGTGAACGCAACGGCCCTATGGAACAGGTCATCCTCGCAGGTCCTACCTGTGACTCCATGGATACGCTGTATGAGGATTATCGCTATGAACTGCCTTTGAGCCTGGCAGTCGGAGACAGGTTGTATTGGCTCTCCACAGGGGCATACACCAGCAGCTACTCAGCCATAGAATTCAACGGCTTTCCTCCGTTGCAAACCTTTGTCATCTGAGGGTGGATGGGCTCTGGTTTTCTCCGAATGCCAAGAAACGCTGGGTTTGGCTTACCTTCGGGTAGGCCATTTTATTTGTCAAGAACTCATACTGAAGTTCTTGGTTTGGAGGGGTAATGAGCCAATTGGTAGATTATTTCCTATAAAAAGGTTTGAATTATCAAATAACATCACTAAAAAATATAATGACACTAGAAAATGTATAATATTTGTTGACAGGTATCAAAAGTCATTTTACTCTGGAGATAGATGGGGAGTCTGTCAAAGACACCCTGAGAATTACTTCTGGAGGAAGAGATGAAAAAATTACTCTCAGTTCTTATGATTCTTGTGCTTGCCATGTCGTTCGTAATGGCTGCCGGACAGGGAGAAGCTTCTGCTGCAAGTGCAGCTGACAAATGGCCCCAGCAGCCGATCAACCTCGTGGTCGCTTTTGCTGCCGGCGGAAACTCCGACTACAACGCCCGTGCCATCGGTAAGTATCTGACCAAGGAACTCGGTCAGCCTGTTGTTGTAACTAACGTTGCTGGTAGCGGTGGCTCCATTGCTGCTGCCCAGGTCAAGGAAGCAAAGAACGATGGATACACTGTTCTGGTTTCCCAGCTCTCCATGAACATCGCCCAGGCGGCAAAGATGGTTGACTTCGGTTTCCAGGACTTTGAGCTTGCGTGCGTATTCTCCGCATCTGCTGATGAAGTCCTCGTGGCCAACGCCGACGCTCCCTTCAACAACGTCCAGGAGCTGATCGCTGAGTCCCAGAAGAACCCCGGCAAGTACAAGCTGACTGCCAACACCGGCGCTTCCACCCAGTGGATCGCAATCGGTCTGCAGCAGGCTGGTGCCAAGCTGAACGTCGTCTCCAGCGGTGGATCCGGTGAGCGCCTTCCGCTCCTCCTCGGCCGTCACGTTGACCTGATCCCGATGCCGTACAACATGGTCCAGGACTATGTCGACAAGGGCCAGTTCAAGTACATCGCCAATGTCAGCAACCAGAGATCTGCTGCTCTTCCCAACCTGCCTACCCTCCGCGAGAGTGGTGTGAACGCTGGCTACTCCTACTACAACACGATGTTCTTCCCCAAGGGCACCGATGCCAAGATCGTAGAGAAGTTCAGCACCGCAGTCGGCAAGATCATCAACACCAATGCTGACTACCAGAAGGAAATTGCCGCCCTCTTCCAGGCTCCCACCTACATGAACACCGCTGACACGGTTGCTCACTGGACCAAGGAACTTCAGGAAATGATGGCCATCAGTGACCTGCTCCAGGGCAAATAACTGATTCGCTCGCATCGTATCGTTTGGTTGGTCCGGGAACAGGGTTTCCGGACCACCTATCTGCATAGCTCGTATACAAGGAGCCGATCCTATGAACAAAGCAAACAAGAAAGAGCTGGGAGTGGGAATTTTCTTCGCCGTTCTTTCGATCTTCTACATTGCAGAGTCGCGCAATGTGTCGACCTTCACCCCCTTCGGGAACCGTGGTCTCGACTCCCAGTCGATTCCGGCCATGATCGGTTGGCTCTCCATTGCCTTGAGTGCCATCCTCATCGTGTCCACCATCCTCAAGGATAGGAAGGAGCGGAAGGGGAGCGTTGAGCAGCAAGAGCAAATCTGTGACCCCGATCAAGTCGCCTGCATCGATCCTCCCAAGGGTGCGAAGTTGCAGGGCATCTTGCAGGTGGTTCCCCTCAAGCTGATGCTCTCCTTGCTGTTTCTCTTCTTCTACTTCCTGTTCTACCAGCGGATCGGGTTCATCCTCTCCAGCATCTTCTATCTGCTGTCACAGTCGTTTTTGCTCACTGAGAAGGGCAAGCGCAAGAAATGGGCGCTCTTCATCATCCTCTTCTCCATCGGTGTATCGGTGTTGATCTATTTCATCTTCACCCGCTACTTCACGCTGTTCTTGCCCAGAGGCATTTTGGGATAAGGGGGTCGAACCATGTTTGGAATGCTACTTGAAGGCTTTGGAGCCGTCTTTACCGATCCTTTGTCCATCATCATGATTTTCATCGGCACCACCGTCGGTATCGTCTTCGGTGCACTGCCCGGTCTCACCACAGTTGCAGGACTCTCCATGTTCCTGCCCATCACGTACGCAATGAGCAGCGGTACCGGCCTTTCGATGCTGACCGCCATCTATATCGGCGGAATGAGCGGTGGTCTGATCTCAGCCATCCTGCTCAACATCCCCGGCACCCCTAGTTCGATCGCAACCTGCTTCGACGGTTCTCCCATGGCCAAGAATGGCCAGGCTGGAAGAGCGTTGGGGCTTGCAGTATTTGCTTCGCTCATCGGTACTGCGATCAGCTTGTTGGTCATGGTCGTGCTCAGCCCCACCTTGGCGAACCTGACGATCAAGTTCGGCCCGTGGGAGTACTTCTCCGTTACGGTCTTCGCCCTCACCCTGATCTCCTCACTCACCGGCAAGTCCATCGTCAAGGGTCTGCTCAGCGCACTCTTCGGCATGATGTTCGCCACCGTGGGGCTTTCCCCGATCGACAGTGCCAAGCGCTTCACCTTCGGTTCGCTGCAGCTGACCAGCGGTTTCAACCTGTTGGCGGTACTGGTAGGTCTGTATGCCATCAGCGAGGTGCTCTCCACCGCAGGAAGCGAACAGCAGAAGGCACAGGTCCGCGAGTACAAGATGCGTGGCCTTGGGTTTACCCTTAAGGACATCAAGGGGCAGGGCATCAACTTTGTCCGTTCCTCCTTGATCGGCCTTGGCATCGGCATCCTGCCCGGTATCGGCGGATCAACGAGCAACATCATCGCCTACTCGGTGGCCAAGACCTCGAGCAAGCATCCTGAGAAGTTTGGTACCGGTATTCCCGATGGCATCATTGCCAGTGAGGCAAGCAACAACGCCTCCATCGGCGGTGCCATGATCCCGCTGCTCACCTTGGGTATTCCCGGTGACGGGGCGACGGCCATCCTGCTCGGCGGGTTCATGCTGCACGGCATGCAGCCCGGTCCACTCCTGTTCCAGTCAAACGGAGCAACGGTCTATCAGATTTTTGCCTCGATGATCCTTTCCATGATCGTGATGGCTTTGGTCATGTACCTGGGAATGCGTGTCATCGTTAAGATTCTGAAAGTACCTGCAAACATCCTGCTTCCCCTCATCGTGGTGCTGTGTGCCATTGGAGCATATGCTCTGAACAACCGTGTCTTCGACATGTGGGGACTGATTCTCTTCGGTGTCATCGGTCTGGCCATGTCCAAGGCAGGGATTCCTGCCCCTCCGTTCATCCTGGGCTTCATTCTGGAGAGTGCCTTTGAGACGAATCTCCGACGTGGTCTTGAGTACTCGAACGGGAACTTCCTGGAAGTATTCACCCGCCCGATCAGCGCCACGTTCCTGGTTTTGGCCATCGTCAGTTTGGCCGCTACCCTGTACAAGCAGTACAAACCCAAGAAAGCAACGAGCGAGGAGTAAGCAATGCATACGAAGAACGAATTTCCCATCATCACTGAAATGCTGGTCATCCCTGTAGCAGGGTATGACAGCATGCTGCTCTCCCTCAGTGGAGCCCACTCCCCTTACTTCACCCGTAATCTGGTGATCCTCAAGGACAGTAGCGGCAATACCGGGGTGGGAGAGGTGCATGGCGGTGAGGCCATTGCCCAGGCATTGGAAGAGTCGAAGAGCTTGGTGGTCGGACAGTCCATCAGCAGTTACCGCGCGGTGCTCAAGCGCCTGACCGACATCCACAACAACCGCTCCAAGAACAGCGAGGGGCTGCAGAACCTCTCCTTGGCAAACCTGAAGGATGTGGTGCACTCCGAGACTGCAGTCGAGTGTGCCATGCTCGATCTCTGGGGCCAGTTCCTTGGCCTTCCTGTCTGCGACCTGCTCGGTGATGGGCGCCAGCGTGACGACATCGTCACCCTGGGCTACCTCTTCTACCAGGCTGACAAGCGCAAGACCGACCTGCCGTACATCGATGAGAGTTCAAGCTCAAATCCCTGGTACAAGATTCGCCGCAATCCGTTCATGGACAGCAAGGCGATCGTGGAACAGGCAGAGGCACTGCAGGCCTACTATGGGTTCAAGGACTTCAAGCTCAAGGGTGGTGTTCTGGAAGGTGCAAAGGAGATGGAAGCAGTTGAGGCCTTGGCCAAGCGTTTCCCCGATGCCCGGATCAACATCGATCCCAACGGGGCTTGGAAGCTCGATGAGGCGGTTGCCCTGTGCAAGGGAAGCAGCCTCACCTACGCCGAGGATCCCTGTGGGACCGAGCGCGGTTACTCGGGCCGAGAGACCATGGCAGAGTTCAAGATGCGCACCGGCATCCCCACCGCAACGAATATGATCGCAACCGACTGGAAGCAGTTCTACCATGCGGCATGCGAGAAGAGCGTGGACATCGTGCTGGCCGATCCGCACTTCTGGACGATGAGCGGCTCGGTGCGTATGGCCCAGGTGCTCAACGACTGGGGCCTGACCTGGGGTTCGCACTCCAACAACCATTTTGATATTTCGCTGGCTATCTTCGCCCACTGCGCAGCTGCAGCACCCGGTGATATCACAGCGATGGATACCCATTGGATCTGGCAGGATGGTCAGTACCTGACCAACAATCCCTACCAGATCAAGGACGGAAAGATTCATGTTTCCAATGCTCCCGGCCTTGGCCTCGAGCTGAACATGGATGCAGTGATGAAAGCGAACGAGGTCTATCGCAAGCTGGAGGTCGGGGCGCGCAACGATGCTGTTTCCATGCAGTATCTGATCCCGGGTTGGAAGTTCGACAGCAAGAAGCCTTGCATGGTTCGCTAAAGAAGTAGGAGATATAAAAATGACTATTGGATTCATAGGATTGGGGATCATGGGCAAGCCCATGGCCAAGAACCTGCTGAAGGCAGGACATAGTATTGTTTGTTATGATGTGAATGCTGCGAACGTTGCCGACGTGGTGGCCTCGGGCGCTGTGGCGGGCAAGAGCTCGGCCGACGTTGCAAGCCAGGTGCCCGTTGTCATCACGATGCTGCCAAACAGCCCGCACGTGAAGAGCGTGGTGCTGGGCAAGGACGGCGTGCTCGAGGGTGCGAGCGAGGGGCTCATCCTGATCGACATGAGCTCGATCGCGCCTCTTGCGAGCCAGGAGGTGGAAAAGGCCTGCGCCGAGAAGGGCGTAAGGATGCTTGACGCTCCTGTCTCGGGCGGCGAGCCGAAGGCCATCGACGGCAGCCTTGCCATCATGGTGGGCGGGGAGAAGGCCCTCTTCGAGGAGATGAAGGACATCCTGTTGGTGATGGGAGCGAGTGCGGTGCACTGCGGTCCCATCGGGGCGGGCAACACGACCAAGCTGGCCAACCAGGTGATCGTGGCGCTGAACATCGCGGCTGTTGCCGAAGCGTTCACGCTGGTGAGGAAGGCGGGGGTTGACCCGCACCTGGTGTTCGACGCGATCAAGGGCGGGCTCGCCGGGAGCACGGTGATGAACGCGAAGGCGCCGATGATGATGGACAGCAACTTCAAGCCGGGCTTCAAGATCGACCTGCACATCAAGGACCTTGCCAATGCGATGGACACGGCCCACAGCGTGGGCAGTCCCCTCCCGCTGACGGCAAGCGTGCGCGAGATGATGGAGACCTTGCATGCCGACGGCTTCGGCGGCGACGACCACAGCGCCCTGGCCCGCTTCTATGCGAAGGTCAGCGGCACGACGATCGGCGAGTAGGGAGAAGGCATGGACACAAGTTTTATCAAAGGCATCATACCTCCGATCCTCACCCCGATTACGTCTGATGAGAAGGTGGATGAGATTGCACTCCGCTCCCTGGTCGACTTTGTGATCGAGGGCGGGTGCAGCGGCATCCTCGCCTTCGGTTCCAACGGCGAGTTCTACATGATGGAAGAGGATGAGATGGCCGAGGCGCTTGCCATCCTGATGGACCAGGTTGCCGGTCGTGTTCCGGTCTACATGGGCATCGGGGCGATCCGCACCAGCAAGTGCATCCGCCTTGCCAAGATGGGCGTGAAGATGGGAGCGAAGGGGATATCCATCCTCCAGCCGATGTTCATCAAGCCCACCGACGAGGAGCTGAAGGCACATGTCAGGGCCATCGCTGCAAGCGCAGGCGAGACTGCGGTGCTTCTCTACAACAACCCCGGGCGCTGCGGCTACGCGATGAGCCAGGATCTGGTGGAGGAGCTGGCCCACACGGTGCCGAACCTGGTGGGGATGAAGGACTCCAGCGGAGACCTGACGCAGACCATCGAGTTCATCAGGCGCAATGCCGACGTGGGCTTCAAGGTGATGTGCGGCAAGGACACCCTGATCTACTCAGGCATGGCGGTAGGAGCGGTTGGGGCGGTGTGCTCCACGGCGAACTTCCTTCCCGAGCTGGTCTGCTCCATCTACGACAAGTATGTTGCAGGGGACCTCAAGGGCTCGTTGGAAGCCCAGTTGAAGCTCAACCCGATCCGTCTTGCCATGGACAAGTCGAGTTTCCCGGTTGCTACGAAGGACCTGGCGAACCTAGTGGGACAGAAGGTGGGAAAGCCCTTCCTTCCGAACCTGCCTTCTCCCCCCAAGCAGATGGAGCACCTCAGAAGCGAGCTTCTCAAGGGCGGCTACGAGGTCTTTGCCTGATCAAATCCAATAAGTAGTGAAGATGAAGGCTGTCCGAGAGGGCAGCCTTCATCAGTATGCTAAAGTATGTTTTAGTAAAATATACTTTACTAAAATGTAATTGAGTGGTTAACTACAGCTATGAATGACCAACTGTTTATCGGAAGAAAAGAAGAGCTTGCCTATCTTGAAAAGGCCTATGCATCGCAGGACTTTGAGTTTTGTGTCGTGTATGGAAGGCGCAGGATCGGAAAAACCTCGCTGGTGGTACGATTTTGCGAGGAAAAGCGTGCGGTCTATCACATGGCGCAGAAAGGAACTGAAGCGGTAGGCTTGAAGAAGTTGTCTGAGGCCATCAGTGATTCGTTGCTTCAAAAAGCCCAAATGCAATTTGCAAGCTTTGAGAAGGCTTTGGGGTATCTTGCTGAAGTTTCCGAACATGAGCGATTGGTCTTTGTCATAGATGAGTTCCCTTACTTCTGCTCATCCATTCCCAACAGCATGAGTGTGCTCCAATATGCTATTGATCATACGTTGAAGAAGACCAAGCTCATGATCATTCTCACTGGTTCATCAGTCAGTTTTATGGAACAGGAAGTCATGGGATCGAAAAGTCCATTGTACGGGCGAAGGACAAGGACATTGAAACTCAATCCCTTCTCTCTTGCCGAAACTGCCTTGCTTTGCGCTCGCAGTCCCATTGAGTCGGTTCTCGTGCAAGCAATGACTGGTGGTGTTCCTTTGTATGTACAATACTTTGCTTCTAAAGATCCCTTGTGGGAAGCCATCAGGGAGATTTGGTTCCTGAAAACAGGTCTTCTGTACAATGAACCACAATTCTTGCTCTCCATGGAGACGAGAAACCCAGAGCAATATGCACAGGTCATGGCGCTCCTCGCTGCGGGAACCACGAAGCCCAGCCAGATGGCTGACAAGCTTGGGGTCAGCTCACCCCATCTCGCTGCTCTCCTAACGACACTGCAAGCATTGGGGCTGGTTACCAGAGAGTTGCCTTTTAGCGAAAAACAAGCCAAGAAAGGGGTCTACCAGATTTCTGATTCTCTTTTTGCCTTCTATTTACGTTTTGTCTATCCCTACCTTGCACTGTTGGAGCAAGGGAAGCCTGACGGTCCACTACGTATTCTTGAACAACACATGGATCAATTCGTGGGCAAACAGTTTGAGAAAATGTGTCATATCTATTTCCTCCAGCACACAGACAGACCGATTATTGCAATCTCTCATTGGTGGGGGTTTGACATGCAGAATCATCAGAATGAGGAGTTGGATCTGGTAGCTGAGGATGCAGATGGAGTGATGATTTTCGCAGAATGCAAATGGCGTTCCACCAAGGTAGGCCTAAGTGATTATGCACGCCTGGTACAGAGGAGCACGATACTGCAGAAAGGAGAACAATCAGAGTACTGGTTGTTCTCCAAATCAGGCTTTACTGATGAGCTTCGAAAAGCAAGGGTTGCAACGCTTGTCAGCGTAGACCAAATGGTGTCGGCTACAGGACCGGGTTCGTTGTAAAGCCCATCATATAGGAGATTCTGTTTGCAGTGTCCTTGAGACGGGGGATGGCTCCCTCGATCTCCTCAACACTCATATTGGAGGTGAGGGCACTGACGCTGATACCAGCTATGACCCGACCGTCTCTGCCACGGACGGGAACCGCCGAGCAGTTGTCCCCATCGATGAACTCGTTTCGGTCGCGTGCAACGCCTTCGCTGCGTACCTTTGCCAGCTCCTGCTTGAATGCAACGGGGTCGGTGATGGTCTTCTCAGTGTACTTGGGAAGCCCTTTCTCCTTGATGAGCTGGTCGAGCTCCTCTTCACCCAATTCGCTGGTGAGTACCTTACCGAGCGCGCTGCAATGGAAGGGCAACTGTCGGCCGGGCGTAAAGTAGGTGCGGGGAGTTGACTGGGTGTCGATACGGTCGAGCATCAACACTTCGCCATTGTAGAAGACAGCCATGTTCACATTCGCTTTCGGAAATTGGTTCCACAGCAGTTCCAGATACGGCATGGTGACCTTGCGTATCTCCTGGGACTGCAGGGCGCTGCGGCTGAGCTTGAGAGTTTTCAATGAAAGGGTATACAGACCTGAGTACGGATCCTTGCTCATATAGCCTGAATTCTGCAGACTTGCCAGAAGACGGAAGGCCATGTTGCTGTTGGTATCCAGGGCTGCACAAACATCCTGGATGGATATCGGACCACTGCTTTCGGATGCAAGATCCAAAATCTGGAAGCATCTGGCGACGGTCTTGATATTGTACTTGTCAGAGTCGGTTGGCATGAGCGTGTCCCCGCATATTTGAAAATAGATTCATTATTTATAACGTAATTATAGTATTGCATAGTTTCTAGGAGAATTCAAAGAGTATTTTCGCTAAATAGGAAGGTATTTTGGCAAGGAATTTTCCCATATAGTATGTCCTAATTGATATATAGCAAGAAAAGTTCATGATTGTTATAGAATATAATAAAATTATAAAAAATAAACCATTAATTATATAATTCAAATTGACAATTGAAAAATTCCATTATAGCCTTTGATTATCAAAGAGATACCTATGCATACGCACCTACCTGAGGAGGAGAACGAATGATACCCTATATCCAGAAGATGGAAGTCTACCCTGTTGCAGGCAAAGACAGCATGCTGCTCAACCTGAGCGGAGCCCATGCCCCGTACTTTACCCGAAACATCGTCATACTGACCGACAGCCAGGGCAATACCGGTGTTGGTGAGGTTCCCGGCGGCCAGAAGATCACCAAGGCCCTTGAGGATGTGAAGCCTGTGGTTGAGGGTTCGAAGCTCAGTGAGTACAAGCAGACACTTCTGAAGGTGAAGGCCGCCCTTGGCAATGACGAGAATGATGTACGCGGTCTGCAGACTTTCGACCTTAGGACCGGTATCCATGTCATCACCGCCATCGAGGCTCCCTTGCTTGACCTGATGGGTCAGTACCTTGAGATTCCTGTCGCCTCCCTGCTCGGTGACGGCATGATGCGTGACCGGGTGAAGGTTCTCGGCTACCTCTTCTTTGTGGGGGATCGCAAGAAGACCGACCTCCCTTACTATGCCGATGAGCAGAACAGTACCGACTGGTACCGCCTACGCCACGAGGTGGCCCTCGATGCGGACTCGGTGGTTGAGCTTGCCCGCTCAAGCCAGGCTCTCTATGGTTTCCAGGATTTCAAGCTCAAGGGTGGGGTGCTTGAGGGAAAGAAAGAGATTGATGTCATCAAAGCCTTGAAGAAGGCCTATCCTGATGCTCGCATGACCCTCGACCCCAACGGTGGTTGGTCCCTGAAGGAGGCCATCGGCCTGTGCAAGGACATGCATGGCATTCTCTCCTATTGTGAGGATCCCTGTGGGGCGGAGAAGGGCTACAGTGGTCGCGAAGTGCTCAGCGAGTTTCGTCGTGCAACCGGCCTTCCCACCGCCACCAATATGATCGCCACCGACTGGCGTGAGTTCGGCCACTCGCTCGAGCTGCAGAGTGTCGACATTCCCCTGGCTGACTGCCACTTCTGGACGATGAGCGGTGCGGTACGGGTGGGACAGCTGTGCGATGAGTTCGGCCTTACCTGGGGCTCACACTCCAACAATCACTTCGACATCTCCTTGGCTATGATCTCCCACGTAGGTGCTGCAGTTCCGGGCAATCCGACTGCGATCGATACCCACTGGATCTGGCAGGAGGGCATCGAACGGCTTACGGTCAATCCTCCCAAGATTGAGGACGGCCACATCGCCATCCCGAACAAGCCCGGTCTTGGCATCGAAGTGGACCGCAAGCAGATTCTCAAGGCCAACAAGGTCTATCTGGAGAACTGCCTCGGAGCCCGTGACGACTCAATCGGGATGCAGTATCTGATCCCGGGTTGGAAGTTCAACCCAAAGAGCCCTGCACTGGTAAGGTAAGTTCCTCAAGCGCTCATACATACAAAGGCTATCTTCAATTCTGAGAATCCTCGGAATCGAAGATAGCCTTTTCTCTCTGTGTTGTTTCTGGAACCTCAAGAACAAGTCCTCCTGAAGAGTGTGGTAATTCTATTCGATGACAATACAGTACGGGATACATGTTTGATTTTCCTCCTACAAGATTGTTGACAAAGGATAAAACGCACATGATAATGTTAAAAGAAACAAAAAGTATGTTATTTTTAACACTGTGAATCTGTTCAGGAGGAGTATATGGGCCCAGTATCGGGGAAGAATGTGTTCATTACAGGCTGTGGGACTGGGATCGGGAGAGCAATCGCAAAGCGGTTGGCCAAAGACGGGGCAACGCTCATCCTGACCGATAAGAATGAAGCAAGTGTCCAATCTGTACTTCAGGAAGTCCAGGAGATATCCAAAGCTTCGGTAGCGTACCAGATGGATGTGACCGATGGAGATTCCATCGAGGGAGTGCTGAAAAAAGTACTCAACAAATTCAGTCATATCGACATCTTGGTAAACAACGCTGGTGTTTCGACTGAGAACTGGTTCTGGAAACTTACCGAGGAGGAGTGGGACTTCAATATGGACATCAACTGCAAGGGTGTCTGGAGAGTCTCAAAGTACATTGCTCCACACATGATTGAGAGAAAACAAGGGAAAATCATCTGCACTGCTTCCATGGCTTCAAAAATGGGAGCTCCGTTCCAGGCGCATTACGCAGCATCAAAATTCGGGGTGCTTGGGTTGGTTCAGTCCATGGCAAAGGAGTTGGCTCCCTACGGTATCACGGTGAATGCAGTATGCCCAGGCATGGTGAAAACAGGGATGCAGGATAGGGAAGTGCAGTGGGAAGCTGAGTTGAGAGGTATTACTGATCCTGAGATTGTCAGGCAGGAGTACATCAAGTCGACTCCCTTGGGAAGATTGTGCATGCCAGAAGATGTTGCGAATGTCGTAGCATTCTTGGCATCTCCTGACTCGGACTTCATGACAGGACAAGGAATAAATGTTACCGGCGGAATATGCATGCATTAAGCCACGACAGATTGTTGAACAGGTGATGATTCCTGCAGCACTTGCTGCAGGGAACTTCATCAGCGGTGAATTCTCGAGGCGCAGATTCTCGGTTTCCCAGAAATCCGGACAAGGCGATCTGGTTACCGAAATTGATCTGCAGGCTTCGAAGCTCATCGACTCCATTCTCAATGCAATGTGCCCGGATATCCCGGTCGTTGACGAAGAGAGTGTGCTGACGGCAAATCCCATTCCCTGTGAGATTGCTTTTATTGTCGATCCTCTCGACGGGACCTTGAATTTTGTGCATGGCTACACCGAACTCTGCGTCTCCATCGGTCTGGTGTACAAGGGCAAGCCCTTTGCTGGAGTAGTGTACCAACCTTTGCAGAACAATTTGTATTCAGGGATTGATGGGATTGGATCATGGAAGAACGGTCGTGAGATCCGCATCGGGAAAGAGCAACACCTTGGTGAGTGCCTGATTGCTACCGGTATTCCGTATGATCTGCATCTTCGCAGCGAGGGCTTCATGAAGCCGTTGGGGCATCTCTTGAACCAGGTTCAGGAGTTCAGGATTTTAGGAAGTGCAGCTTCTGCATTGTGCTACGTAGCCTCTGGACAGCTTTCAGGATTCTTTGAATATGGTCTCAGTCCCTGGGATGTTGCAGGTGCTGCAGCAATCATTTTAGGAGCTGGCGGGGTAGTACTTCCCATTCGAGAGCAGTCAGATCCAATCTTCGGCGGCTCGATAGTAACAGGAAATGCAAAAATTGGAACCATTCTTCGGAATGAGTTATCGCATTGAACAAAAGGAGTAGATCATGAAAAAGAGAGAACTGTTCGTTTGTGTTCTCGTCGTGTGCTTGTTGGTTCCTCTGTCGGTCTTTAGTGCTGGCTCAAGAGAGTCAGGTGCAGGGAAACCAGTGACACTCAATCTTTTGATGGAAGATGTTCCTGATACCCAGATTATCAAGAACATGTTGCCAGAGTTTGAGGCAAAGACGGGCATCAAAGTCAACTTTGAGATTGTGCAGTACACTGATATGCACACCAAGTTGATCACCCAGTTTTTGGCTCCCACCTCAACCTACGACGTAATCGAGGTTGACAACTATTGGGCAGGTGAATTCCCGGCCGCTGGCTGGCTTGAACCGCTTGATGAGTATGTAAAGAAAGACAACTTCGACATGTCTGTCTACGTCCCAGCGATGATGGAGATGGTTGGTTACTACAAGGACAAGCTTTACATGATTCCCATGTACAACTACACCATGGCCTTGATGTATCGCAACGATGTCTTTACTGACAAAGCTTTGCATGACAAGTATCGCAAGCAGTTCGGAAAAGACTTTGCTCCTCCGGTGTCCTTGGATGAGTATGTAGAGCAGTGCATTTTCGTACAAGCAAATACCAATATGTACGGTTCTGCCATGCAGGGCGGAAAGGGCGATCCCATTGCGATGGAGTGGAGCAACTACTTCTTTGCCCTTGGTGGACGAATCTATGATGACAACTGGAAAGCTACGATCAACGGTCCCATCGCACTGAAGGCAATCGAGTTGTACAAGAAAAACATAGCACAGGGCGCTCCTGCCGGAGCAACTTCCTATACTTTGGAAGACTCCTTGCGCATGATGAGTGCCGGCGAAGCATTCTCCTTCATCTCCTACAACTGGATGCTTGCGCAGTTCCAGGATGAAAAAGTATCCAAGCTGAAGGACAAGGTGCAGTTGGTACCTGTTCCGGGCGAAAGTGGTCTTGCTGGTGGATGGGGCTGGGCAATTGCAGCCAACACCCCCAAAAAGGACGCAGCTTGGGAGTTCATCAAGTGGGTTGAATCTCCTGCCGTTGTGAAAGCTAGAGCATTGGCTGGTGGAGCTCCCACTCGCTACGATGTGTTGAGAGATGCTGAAGTTCTGGCAAAGTATCCGTACTACAACGAAGTCGAAGAAATTCTGGAGAAGGCAAGGCCGGTTCCTGAGTTCGAATACTCTTCGCAGATGGTTGAAATGCTGGGTAGGGAGCTCTCCTTGATTGTTTCCTCTGGAAAGGATCCAAAGGCGGCGCTTGCACAGTTGGAGAAGGATTTCAACGAATTGGCGAAGAAGGCCAATTTGCAGAAATAACTTTAGACAGTAAGGGAACAAACGTATGAAACGGATGTCATTTCAGGCAAGATATCGGATGATTGGATACCAATTCCTTATTCCGACATTTCTTGTGCTTCTCTTGGTGGTAGCGATGCCTTTGCTGTTTTCATTGGTACTCAGCATGTTCCGGTATACATTCCTGAGCCCGCGACTCAATGAATTTGTAGGGTTCAGCAATTATGCTTCAGTTGTTCATGATCAGTATTTTTGGAATTCAGTCAAAGTCACGTTTCTCTTCGTTCTCATGGTTGTTCCTTTGGAATTTTTCATAGGCTATGGGATAGCACTCATGCTATCCCGGCCTGAAATTCGTTTCAAAAGCATCTTCTATTTTATTCTTACCATCCCTATGGTCATGTCACCGGTGGCTGTTGGGCTAATCTGGCGCATGCTATTGCATCCTGAATTGGGAGTGGTGAACTACTTGTTGGGGAAATTGGGTTTTGGGTATGTGAACTGGTTTGGCGATGAAAGGCTTGCTTTATTCACCGTCACCTTGGTTGATGTGTGGCAGCAGGTTTCTTTCATGGTTCTCTTATTGCTTTCCGGCATCACCTCTCTCCCGAAAGAACCGTTTGAATCAGCAACCATCGATGGAGCCAATTGGTTGCAAACGCTCTTGTTTGTTAAGACGCCGCTTCTTATGCCCATCATCACAGTAGCGTTGTTACAGCGAGTTATTACCTCCTTCAAGACGTACGACTTGGTATATATCCTCACATCCGGAGGTCCTGGAGTGAGTACCGACCTTATCAGTTACAACATCTATCGGACAACATTCATGGGATTGGATCTCAGTGTTGCTTCGGCAGTCTCGTATATGTTGCTCATCGTAATTTTAGCCATCACGGTAGTCATCTTCAGATCGACTATGAAGGGGAACGAATGAAATCCTACAAACTTGCAAAACAGACCAGTCTATTCTTCACGTATGTAGCGTTGATTTTCTTCTCTTTGATGATTGCTTTGCCGGTATTGTGGACACTGCGCACTTCTTTCGTCAATGAAGTCGATGCCTATGCGATGCCTCCCAGGCTTTTTCCCTCATTCACCTTTGACAACTATCGTGAACTATTCGGTAATGATGGTTTCGGCGACTTCCTGATCAATAGCCTCATCATCTCTCTGGCCTCAACTGCGCTGGCCGTTCCAATAGCTAGTCTTGGTGGATACGCTTTTGCACGGTATAAGGCAGGAGGCAATATCCTGAGGTTTACCGTTTTGGCAACCCAGATGCTTCCAGGAGTTGTTTTGATTCTTCCCTTGTTCATCGTAATGAGTCGTCTGCATCTCTCCGACACCTACCTCGGGATGACCATTGCCTATTTGGCTTTCAATTTACCATTTCTTATCTGGATTATGACAGGCTTCTTTGCCAGTATTCCCAAAGACTTGGATGATGCAGCTGCTATGGATGGACTTACTCCGGTACAGTCGTTCTTCCGCATCATACTCCCCATTGCATTGCCCGGTATCATGGCCACCGCAGTGCTCAGCTTTATTTTCTCCTGGAACGAATTCCTATTTGCCATAGTCTTGTCAGGAAGAACCACCATGCCGATTCCTGTTCGTTTGGCAGCAATGAAGACACGACAGGGTATTCAGATCGCAAAGCTGTCTGCAGGGACTATCATAGCTATCCTACCGATGGTGTTCATCTCAGGATTCGTTAAGCGATACCTGATAACCGGCCTTTCTTTGGGAGCGATAAAGAGCTGATCCGAACAGGACACTATCTACACTGATTACTGAAATATTGATTGAAATGGATGGAGAGTATGGGCAAAAGAAGAATCTTGGGAATTGATATCGGTACTACTGCAACAAAAGTAATCATCATCGATGAAGAGGGAACCATTCTTGGCGATACCCAGAGCTCTAGCAGCTTGCTCAGCAAGCAAGCGACTTGGGCGGAGGAAGATCCAAACCAATGGTGGGAAAATGTGTGTACGTGTATCCCAAGAATTCTTGCAGCAACCAATACCAAAGCTGAAGATATTTGTTCGATTGGGGTCAGTGGGATGGTGCCTACTCTTATCCTCTTGGATGGAAAGGGCAAGGTCCTGCGCAATTCCATCCAACAAAACGATGCCCGTTCCTCAGTCGAGATTGAAGTATTCAAAAAAGGTCTTGATGAACAGGATATCTTTCGAAGAACTGGATCGATGATCACCCAGCAGAGCATTGGTCCCAAACTTCTTTGGCTGAAGCAGCATGAGCCGGAAGTATTTTCACAAGCTAAAACGGTTCTCGGTTCGTATGATTACATTAACTACAAACTTACCGGAAAGCTGTTTGTCGAAAAGAACTGGGCACTGGAGAGCGGCCTTTATGATCTCACCACCAAGTCGTGGATCAAGGAAGTGGCCGCCATATCAGGAATCAGCATGGATATGCTTCTAGACGTGAAGGATTCCAGTGAGATAGTCGGTTCTGTTTCTGAACTAGCTGCAAAAGAGACGGGCTTGCAACAGGGAACCATGGTGATTGCAGGAAGTGCAGACCATGTGAGCTCGGCGTTTTCTGCTGGAATCCGTGAACCGGGAGATCTCCTGGTGAAGCTCGGGGGAGCAGGGGATATCCTCTTGTCCTTGGATGAACTGAAGCTAAATCCCAAACTGTTCATGGACTATCATCTGAAACCCGGACAGTACTTGCTCAACGGATGCATGGCTTCCAGTGGATCTTTGATCAAATGGTTTCAGCAAGAGTTCAGCGAGCATTTGGATTATCGTGAACTTGATGAACAGGCTGCAAAGATTGATGCAGGTTCGGGTGGCCTTTGGGTTCTCCCCTATTTCATTGGCGAGAAGACCCCCATCTTTGACCCTCTGGCACGAGGTGTATTCTGGGGCGTTACGCTTCAGCATACAAGGGCACACTTTTTCAAGGCAATTCTGGAAGGAATCTCGTTTGGCTTCCTGCACCATGTGAAAGTGATTCAAGAGATGGGACAGCCCATCACTCGTGTGAGGGTGACCAATGGTGGAGCAAAAAGCTTCCTCTGGAAACAGGTGACCAGTGATGTGTTGGGCCTGCCTTTGGAGATTGTGGAGAATCATCCAGGATCTTCCATGGGTGTCGCTTTCATGGCAGGGCTGAGAGCCGGTGTCTTCTCGAGTTGGGATGATATCGAACGGTGCATCACCATCAAGACAGTAATTCAGCCGAACATGGAGAATCATCGCATCTATGAGCAGATGTTCGCCGTCTATGCTGAATTGTATGAGGTCAACAAGGCACTGTTTCACAAAGTGAACGGATAAAACCCTTATCCATGTTGATGGGGAATAAGGATTTTGACGTTCAGTTCCTTGAGGAGGGTGAGAAAAGGTTGGGGAGGAAGTTTGTCTGTTATAAGAATGTCGACATCTTTCAGATTCCCAAATTTGACAAATGCGGTTTTGGTGAATTTGGAGCTGTCAGCAAGGAGGATGACTTCCTGGGCGTGAGTTAAGTACTGGCGTTTGACCATGGCATCGTCATAGTTGAACTCGGTGAGGTCCAGATTCTGGTTGATTCCACCAACTCCCAGGAACAATTTGTCAGTGTAGAAATTCTGGATTCCGGAGAGTGCGAGATCTCCAACCATGGAGTTCTCCTCTCTTCTGAGGACTCCTCCAAGTACGATGATCTCTTCGATGGTAGTGGAGGACTTGAAGAGGTCTACAATATTCAAACTGTGGGTAACCACCGTAAGGTTATGAGATTGGGTCAGGTTTTCAGCAACAGCAAAGACAGTGGTACCGGTGTCAAAGGTAATGCTGTCACCATCTTTTACCAATGAGGCTCCCAACCTTCCCAATACAGCCTTTACGTCCCGATTTTGCAGCGCACGTTCCTCATAGGTGGGTTCATAGCTTGTTCCGCGTACGCTGAAGGCTTTTCCGTATTTGCGTTTCACCAGATTGGTGCGCTCAAGGGAGTCAAGGTCTCGTCTGATTGTCATCTCTGAGACTTCGATTTCTTGGGCGAGATCCTTGATGGATATATAGCCTGCAGAATTGATTCGTTGGAGAATCATGGCCTTTCTTTCTACTGCAGTCACCGATAGCCTCCTCAAGGATTGGTCTGTTGAAAGTATAGATGATGTAGTGAGAGATTTCCAGTATTGAGAGGAGGAAAGGATATGGATGATCGTATTGTCTCGATGGTGGTTGAGTATACCCATTTGTTGGTGGATTCAAAACTTAGCACCTCTTTGGATTCAGGAGACCTGAGTTATCGAGATCCGAAAAGCGGTTTGATCTACATTGATCCCCGACCTAGTGAGGATTTTGAGATCAAGAGTTGGAGACACATTACGAAAGCAGACATCGTAGTGATGGATATTGAAGGGAACATTCTCAATCCTGAGGCAAAACGGTTCCCCACGGTTGAGTGGCCCATGCATCAGGCAATTTATAAGGCCCGTCCGGATATTTGTGCAATTGTTCACTCCCATGCTCTATACTCATCGGTTTTTGCCGTGTGTAAAGAGGATATCCCTGCAGTTCTTGCTGAGCAGGAGTTGTATGTTGGTGGCGATGTGGTTTGTGCTGAATATGGAGCAGTAGGGTCCATGGAGCTTGCTCGCAACATCCTGAAGGCTCTGGGAAACAAAAAAGCTGCACTACTGCAAAATCACGGCGCAATTTACATCGGTACAACGTTGGAGGACGCGTTCATCGTTGCAGAATACACAGAGAAAGGAGCTCAGACGGTGATGCTTGCCCGTTCGATGGGAGGTACTCTTGTTCCCCTTGATACCGAACATCTCATTGCGCCCGAGATTTCGGATATAGCCGATATCAGTGTCAGACACATACGGTAGCAATCCGTGCGATACAAAGGAAAGATTGCTCTCCTTTCGGTGGCAGTTATCTGGGGACTGGCGATTGTCTTTCAGTCGGTGGGGATGCAATGGATAGGGCCTTGGACCTTCAATGTCTTTCGTTTTCTCCTTGGCTTTCTCCTTCTGGTCCCCCTATGGCTACGGAAACGAGGATTGTTGTCTGATAGTGTTCGGATGCTCATTCCTGCAGCAATTTGTGGGGGGATTCTTGCACTCGCGACAGGACTTCAACTCATAGGACTACGGACTGAGCTCTCGGGTAAGGTTGGCTTCATAACTACAACTTACTATGTATTTGTTCCGCTCATCGAATCACTGGGAGGACGAAAGGTCTCGATGAGGATTTGGGCAGGGGTCGTGGTAGCAGCTGCAGGGATGTTTCTCTTGTGTGGGTTCTTGGAAGGGACGGGAAGTAAGGTTGATGGAATCTTGCTCGCATCGGCGTTTGGATTTGCTCTCCACATCATAGCCTTGAAACAATTTTCCCATGGTTTTGATAGCATCCAGTTCAGTGCTCTGCAGTATTTTTTTGCCATGCTGGTCAGTCTGATCCTGACCTTGGGCTTTGAGCAGGTGAATCTCTCGAGTTTGCTTTCAGCATCAAATATGGTGCTCTATTCGGGCTTGGTAGCATGCGGTGTTGGATTTACTTTGCAGACTATCGGGCAAAAGACGGAAAGTACCACAACAACCAGTCTTCTCCTGTCCCTGGAAGCGGTGTTCTCAGTTGTTTTTGGTTACCTTATTCTCTCTGAGAAACTTACCCACTTGGATGTACTTGGGTGTCTGTTGATCATTGGGGGCTGCGTTTTGGCCAATTACACACATTCTTCCGGAAAAGCTCTGGGGTAAGATGTTTATAACGCCCTGCAGAAGGAAAATAATTGGAAGAATAGCTTGACAGATAGAGGGTATCGTCTACAATATAAAGCAAAAGAAAGTAAAAAATAGTTCTTTTTATTAAATTTGTTTAAAAGAGATGAATATGCAACCTACGGACACCTTCTTGGAAGAGAGACGGAGCGAAATAGTCAGAATTGTGAATGAGCAGGGAAAGGTGTCCACGAAGGAGCTGAGCAGCCTGCTCGGTTCTTCGGTGGTTACCATTCGGAGTGATATTAATCATCTTGCAGAATTGGGGGTGATCGTGAAGACGCACGGTGGTGCGCTCTCTCCTTCGAAAGTGTTTAATTTCGAAGTTCCTGCAGCAGCGAAGTCACTCCGCAACCGTAAGGAAAAGGAAGCCATTGGTAAGCTTGCAGCATCTCTGATCAAGGATGGGGATGTCATCATGCTCGATGCGGGGTCGACCACCTTTGAGGTGGCGAAACACATCAAAGCCCAGGACGTGACAGTCATCACCAATGATCTGCAGATAGCCTACTATCTGACTGAGAATACAAACGTTAAAACCATTGTAGCCGGAGGGACATGTGCTCCAGATGTTTTCACGCTGGTAGGAATACAGACCTGTCGGTTCATTGAGAGCCTGCATGCAGACAAGCTCTTCCTTGGTTGTGATGCCATTGACTTTTCATTCGGGATTACGAACCGGACTTTGGAGGAAGTGGGGGTGAAGCAGGCGATGCTCCAATCAAGTGAGCAGATCATCGCTGTAGCGGATGCCTCCAAACAAGACATGAGGGTCTTTGCAAAAGTATGTGATTTGGAAACGTTGGACGTATTGATCACCGATGCAATCTCTGAGCATGGCAAAGCCATCGCCCAAGCGTGTGGATTGGAAGTATTGGTACTGGGATCTTGAGTGTGCTACTCGCCTGATAAGGTAAAAAATAGAGTTTGAGGAGAAAAGCGATGAAGTGGGTAAAAGAGTTGTTTGGGACTGAAAAACCAATTGTTGCCATGTGTCATTTTAGGAGTCTGCCTGGTGACCCGTTTTATGATAATAAGAAAGGTGCGATGGATGAGGTGCTTGCCTATGCCTACCAGGAGATGATGGACCTTCAGAACGGAGGCGTCGATGCCATCATGTTCTCCAACGAGTTCAGCCTGCCTTACCTGAAGAAGGTCAGACCGATCACCACCGCTACCATGGCCAGGATCATCGGTGAACTCAGAAAGGAGATCAAAGTCCCGTATGGTGTGAATGTCCTGTGGGATCCCTATGCCTCTCTGGATCTGGCATCAGCCACTGGAGCTTCCTTTATCCGTGAGATCATGAGTGGGGTGTATGCCAGTGACTTCGGCCTTTGGAACACTGACAGTGGAGAGATTGCCCGCCACAAGAAAGAAGTCTGTGCTGATGATGTGAGAATGCTCTACAACATCGTACCTGAGTCTGCACGGTATTTGGCTCCCCGCGATATCGCAGAGATTGCCAAGACCACCAATTTCAACTGCAAGCCCGATGTAATCTGTGTTTCAGGAATCACCGCCGGATCGGCGACCGACATGACGGTCCTTGAATCGGTGAAGAATGTGCTGCCAAACACTCCGGTATTTGCAAATACTGGTTGCAAACCCGAGACTATTGAACAGATTCTTAAGGTAGCAGACGGTGCGGTCGTAGGTACTACGTTCAAGAAGGACGGCCTGTTTGACAACCATGTTGACATCAACCGCGTAAAAGCCTTCATGGATGTAGTCAACAAGAGTCGCTAAGTGTGCGATTCCGTGAGCATGTTTTGAATACCACGTTGCCACCTGCCGCATTGTGTCTGGCAGGTGGCTTCTTGAAACATGGCCTACTGGGTTTTCAGCGACGTAAGAAACTGATGGATCCCCTCTTCCTTTGCTGAAGGAAAGGTGACGTCAGCCACCGACAGTACTTTCGGATGGGCATCGATGGGGGCCGCAAAGGCATCAACATAGGGTTTCATCATGGCATCCGAGGGAGCGTCACCGGCTGCCCAGACCTTGTACTCCTTCAGTTGGGGGACCAGGTGAAAGATATGCTGGATGGCTGTACCTTTGTTCACCTTGCTGTCAGTAATCTCAAAGAAGTGTCTGCTTGCAAACACCCCATGAAAGAGCGTCGGGTCAAGCAAGGTAAGCTTGATTTCCGTGAGTATTTCTGGGTTCTCATCAGTAAGCAGGACCTTCAGGATCTTCTGCTTGCGTTCAGGCAGCTCCGTGATGAGCGGACTTGACCGATCGTAGAGTACTCCTTTGGTCTGGAGGATTTGGTTTGTTCTCAGCGTCCACCCCTGATTCTCTGTATTGAGTGTGATGCTTACTGAAGGATAGGCTTCAAAGATTGCTTGTACGACCTCAAGAATGGACTGGTCGCACGGCATGCTCTTCAAGGCTTTCCCCTTCACCGTATCCCAAATAAGAGCACCACCAAAGAAGATGGAAGGAAGGGTGAGAGGGGGAAGTGCATCGATGAGGGTCTGGCATCCCTGTACCGCTCTTCCGGTGCAAAGTCCCAGCAGATTTCCAGCCTTTTGGAAATCATCAAGGGCGTTCGTGACCGATGCTGGTGTCACTTCCGACTTGTACAGAAGGGTTCCGTCGATATCAGAGATGAGTGCAGATGGCATGGATTCTCCTAAAGTATTTTCTTATATAAGAAGAATCTAGCATATATTGCGAGAAGAGGCAAGCTACGGTGATGAGGACGCAAAGATGAAGGTATGCTACTATACTGATATGAAGCAACAAACCCATACCCTGACACTCTTGGTCTCAGGAAAATCCTACATGTTGGAGAACATGCTTCCCCGCAGTGTACGAGAGGCCTTGCATGATTTGGGGCTTGAGGGAATCTCCTTCCCCTGCGGAGGGCATGGGGTATGTGGGAAATGCTTGGTTCGTCAGATATCTGGTACCATCCCTGAACCCAGCGAGCACGACCTTCACCATTTGTCAGAAGACCGGCTCAAAGCCGGCTACCGCCTTGGCTGCTCCCTGCAGATTCCCTGCAGGGAAAATGTAACGCTGGTGCTGGGAGAAGAGGAGCAGAACGAACACGTACTGACCACCTATTTGGAAGATCAGAAAGCAGATCTGTTCATCAGCGGAACCTATGGGTTTGCAGTCGACGTCGGGACAACGACCATCGTTGTCTATCTGGTTGATAGGGCCAGTGCGACGGTTTTGGGAACCCTTGCAGCCATGAATCACCAAAGGATGTACGGTGGGGATGTCATAGCACGGATACAGTATGCCAGCGAGACAGAGGGCGGTGTTTCACGGCTTCATACCACCTTGGTCGCGCAACTTTGTAGCATGATCGAAACGCTTCTGCACGAGCATGGCCTCTCTTCGCAGTCGGTTGATGAGTTGGTGGTGGTTGGCAACCCCACCATGATGCACTTCTTATCCAGGGAGAATCCTGCATCTTTGGCTGTTGCTCCTTTCTCTCCAGTGTTTGTGGAGCCCAAAATCTTGGAAGGAACACTTCTGAGTCTACCGAATGCAAGAGTTCTTATCCCAGGACTGGTTTCAGCGTACATAGGGTCTGACATCACCGTCGGTTTGCACGCAACCAATATACTCGATGAGCAGAAGGGCGCACTCTATATTGATATAGGGACCAACGGGGAGATTGCCCTGTACAACGGGAGCGAGCTCTTCAGCTGCTCATCAGCAGCCGGTCCAGCCTTTGAAGGTGCTTCCATCCTGCATGGGATGAGTGCCTTGGGGGGTGCTATCGACCATGTGTGGCTCAGTGATGATGGGTCAGTAGCCTTTTCGACCATCGGGGAGGAGCCTGCGAAAGGAATATGTGGGTCGGGCATCATCGATTGCGTTGCCCTAATGTTGGGTTTGCATCTCATTGATGAGACAGGGGCCATCAATGGTGAGCACCCTGAATTTGCTCGGTATATGCAAGAGGGGCCGGTCTTGCGACTTACGGACACGGTGGTTTTCACTGCTCGTGATGTAAGGGAGGTCCAGCTGGCAAAGGCGGCAATTGCCGCAGGTGTCCAGGTATTGCTGGAAGAAGCCGGCATGGCACTTTCTGCTATCCATACGCTGTACTTGGCAGGTGGTTTCGGTTCATTCATCAATACCCAAAAGGCACAGCAGATAGGGCTGCTTCCCCTGCTGCCTGAACAGAGCATCAGAACCGTGGGGAATGCAGCAGGCAAAGGTGCGCTCTGTATCTTGACCCAGTCGAAAGGGTGGCAGGAAGTAGAAACCATTCGAAGAAGCATGCACTATCATGAGCTTTCCAGCTCTGCTGCTTTCCAGAACCATTTCATCGACCAGATGCTTTTTGCAGGGGAGGGCTTGTGACAGATACAGAACTGATCAGAGAGCGCATACGGGAAGCCGTTGACCACTACATGAAAGCCACCGCAATCTCTTGCTCAATTCTAGATATGCAGAAGAAAGAGCTTGATGTTAAGCTTTGTACGCTCTGTATGCTTCTGTCTGGATCCCAGGACCAGTGCATGCAGACTCATCTGTACAGTGCAACACTTGCGGAACGATTCGGTGGATCCTATATCTATTTCTGCCATTTTTCCCTCCTGTACTGGGTAAGCCCGGTGATTATTGATGGAAAGATGGAGTATGCCATCATAGCCGGCCCGGTTCACGTTTTGGATGAGATGGAGGCTTTGGAAGAGATAAGTATTCTCTCCGACACACTGCGCAAGGAGGTGGAGGGTATCGTCAACTCGATTCCTCGTCTCGATATTCATCGGGTGCATAGTCTCGCAGAGATTCTGAGGATGTGTTCGGGGTGGACAAGTGGGTATGCTGATGCAAGCTTGCTAGAGAATCGGGAGATTTTGCAGATGCAATCACGAATCTCCGATTACATCCAGGAGATCAAGACCGAGGATGAAAAGCGTATGCCTCAGATGGGGTACTATCCCATCGAGAAGGAGGATGAACTGCGCGAAGCCATTCAGTGGGGCGACAGACAGACCGCCCAACGTATCATGAACGAACTTTTGAGCATGATTTTCTTTGTCAGTGGAAATACCTTGGAGCAAATGAAGTATCGTGTCATGGAGCTCATCTCGCTCTTTTCGAGAGCGGCGGTCAAAGGTGGTGCCTCAGAGGAGGACATCCTGCAGATCAGCTATCGCTGCCAGAAAGAGATCAGTCACTACACCAGCTTTGAGGGAATGGCCCGCTGGCTTGCAAAGATTCTTCATCAGTTCACCGAGCTTGTGTTTGCATCAAAGGATTCTGAGTACGGGCTGGTGATTTCCCAAGCTATCCGCTTTATTCGCCAGCACTATCGTGAGCACATAAGTTTGGAAGAGACAGCAGAAGCGGTTTCCTTGAGTCCCAACTACTTCAGTCATATATTCAATGAGAAGATGCAGGTTTCCTTCAGTATGTATGTCAATCGTCTTCGTATCGAATATGCACAACGGTTGCTGCGTAATACGGATTTCCCCTTGATAGAAATAGCAGGCTTATCTGGCTTTGATGACCAGAGTTACTTCTCCAAGGTGTTCAAGCAGGTAACCAAACTCTCTCCCGGAGTCTACCGAAAACGGGCAGGTTGGTTTCCAACCGATACTCAAGAGATTCATGAATCCGGTTCTACACAGTAAATTTCGTAAAATATTACAAAAAACCGTAATAAAATTACAGAATGTGCATTGATCAGAGCATACGCTATGATTGTATACAAAAGGTATCGACTTCAAGGGAAGCGAGGTGAGAAGCCTCCACGAGCCCGTCACTGTAATGGCTGACAACCCTGCGAGGTACCACTGGGAGACCGGGAAGGTGCAGGGAAGGAAGAAGCCAAAGTCAGGAAACCTTGGTCGAAAAGGGATAGTGCTTCGTGGATAGAGCCAGTAACCGTGATGGATAGGAGAAGATGATATGGCTGATATGCAAGCATTGTCGGAATTTCTACAGCGTGGCAAGGCAAAAGAAGTAAAAGAGCTTGTCCAGCAAGCAGTCTCTGAAGGATTGAGCGCCGAAGATATACTTGATCAGGGATTGCTTGTTGGTATGAATAAAATTGGGGTGAAGTTCAAGAACAACGAGGTGTTTGTTCCCGAAGTACTCATCGCGGCAAGGGCTATGAATGCTGGGATGGAAATTCTCAAGCCCCTTCTTGCAGCGGCAAATGCCCAGAATAGGGGAACCGTTGTGCTTGGCACCGTGAAGGGGGACTTGCATGACATCGGGAAGAACCTGGTGGGTATGATGCTCAAGGGAAAGGGTCTGACCGTAATCGACCTCGGCACCGACGTCCCTCCTGAACGTTTCGTGGAAGCAGCAGCAAAACACTCAGCACAGATCATTGCCTGCTCAGCTCTGCTGACCACAACCATGAAAGAGATGGAGAAGGTCGTCAAAGCCGTGAAGAGCGCAGGTCTGGATGTGAAAGTGATGGTTGGGGGTGCCCCGGTAACCGAAGCGTTCAAGACTTCCATTGGTGCCGACTTTTATTCTCCGGATGCTGCCACTGCAAGCGAGATAGCCCTGCAAGTATGCAGGAATGCATGAGTGAGGGAGTATCAATGACAGGAAGAGAACGGGTATTGCAAACCATTGCAGGACATAGAACGGATAGCTTGCCTTGGGTGCCCTTTACCGGAGTGCATGCTGGCAAGCTTCTGGGCTATGATGCCAAAAAGGTATCCACCGACGTGGATGCTCTGGTTGCTTCCGCTCTTGAAGTAAATAGGCTCTACCACCCTGATGGTCAGCCGGTGATGTTTGACCTTCAGATTGAGGCGGAGGTCCTAGGTTGTGAATTGGTATGGTCAGATGATGGTCCTCCCAGTGTCAAGACGCACCCTCTGGCAGAAACTGGAGACATTCCTTCACGCATCCCGCTTCCTGATGAAGGAAGGATCGCCATGCATCTGGAAGCCTCCAGACGTTTGAAGAAGAGCATTGGCGCTTCTACAGCCTTGTATGGTATCTGCTGTGGTCCCTTCACCCTTGCATCGCATCTGAGAGGAACTGAAATCTTCATGGATATGATGCTTGAGCCTGCCTATGTGCATGAGCTCCTCTCCTACACAAAAGAGGTGGCAAAGGCTGTAAGCGGGTATCTGATTGAGGCCGGAATCGATATTGTCGCAGTGGTCGATCCCCTGATCTCCCAGATCAGCCCGTCCCATTTCGCACAGTTCATGGAAAAGCCCTTCACCGAGCTGTTTGAGCATATCAGGGCCCTTGGTGCCACATCCTCCTTTTTTGTCTGTGGCAACGCCACGATGAATATCGAACCGATGTGCCGTACCAAATGTGACAGTCTTTCCGTTGATGAAAATGTCAACCTTGCGTTTGCCAAGAAGATTACCGACACCTATGGAATCTCGATTGGGGGAAATATTCCGCTCACCTCCGTCATGTTGTTCGGCAACCAACAGGACAATATGAAGACGGTGGTCGATCTCATTGACTCTGTTCCTTCAGGAAACCTGATCATCTCCCCTGGTTGCGATATGCCCTACGATGTTCCGATTGAGAATGTGATAGCTGTTGAACATGCCGTGCATGAGACAGAAAGTGCGCGGAGCATGGTGCGCCACTACCAAAAGGCTGAGTTGGCGTTTACCGGGACACTCCCTGAGTATGACAAGCTTTCCAAGCCTTTGGTTGAGGTCTTCACCCTTGACTCCGCAACCTGTGCCGCCTGCACCTATATGTGGGCAGCAGCACAGGATGCAGTGGCTCAATTGGGGCGTGACATCGATCTTATAGAATATAAGTATACGGTTCCGCAGAACATCGCCCGTTGCAGGGAAATGGGAGTCAAGCAATTGCCAAGCATTTACATCAACGGCAATCTTGCGTTCTCCTCCATCATCCCCAGCAGGGAGGAACTCATGCGCACCATCGGAGAGGGCTCGGTATGAAGCAGAAAAGCATATCGCTCTTCATTATCACAGGCTTTCTTGGTTCAGGGAAAACATCGGTCCTGAATAGCCTGTTGGAGCATATGCAAACGCTGCAGGTTGGCCTGATCCTCAATGATTTTGGTTCGATAAGTGTCGATGAGGCACTGGTGAACCAATCAAGTGGCATAGTTTCCACAAAGAGTCTTTCTGGTGGGCAGATCTTCTGCAACTGCCTGAGCGGGTCGTTTGTCAAAGCCATTGAAGAGATGTCCCTCCTTATGCCGGATGTCATCTTCGTCGAAACCTCAGGCTTGGCAAAGCCCTCCTCTTTGATGGATATCATCGCTATGGTAGCTGCTCGTACCGAGCAGCGGGTCTCGTACAAGGGGATGCTCTGCATCATCGATGCACAGCGCTATCCTCTGCTCTCCCAGTCGTTGAAGACGCTGGAAGAGCAGGTGGTCTATAGTGATTGGTTCATCCTGAACAAGAGAGACTTGGTTGATGAGTCAGGCCTAAAGTCGGTCAGAAAGGCGATCGAAACCCTGTGTCCTGGCTCCCCACTGGTTCCTACTTCCTTTGGCAAGGTGGATGAAGCGTTTGTTTCATTGCTTCTTTCTGGGAAGAAAGAGAAAGCACAGATCACAACCGATGCCTCATCGTATCTGGGATGGGGTGAACAGGGTAGACCGAAGAGCTGTCTTTTTGTGGTGGAACAAGCATGTGAGCAGACTCAGCTGACCAAGTTTTTGGCACAGGTTTCTCCCGCCTTCTTCCGTATCAAGGGTTTCTTGCCCTCCCAGGCAGGAAAGGTTTGGAGTGTGAGTGCAGTTGGAGAACAGTATTCGATTCAAGAAAGCTTGCTCACCGATGCAATGCGTCTTGGGTTGGTGTGTATCCATGCGGTGCATATCCAGGCAGAACACCTGCTCTCCGAGGCATGGAATTCGCTTGGCGAATCTGACATCCCGTGTCAGATTCATGCAAGTTAGGTGGTGGGTGGGCGTATGAAGCAGGAAGCGATTGTACTGAGTGCAGATTGCAAACTGAATCTTGAAAGCTACCAGAGAGCAATCCGGTTTGACTCGCTGGACGACTCACAAGAGCAGGCGCTGACGCTCTTTGAGCTTGCCAGCTCCCGTCTGCTGCCCAAGGTATTGCTCAGGCCCCTGATCATTGATACGCATGAAGAGATTGGGAATTTGCCTTCAGTGGTAATCGGTTCCGTCCGATTTGTCGGCAAGGCACTCGCGGCTCTCAAGGACATCCACCGGATCATCGGCTATGTGGCAACCTGTGGGAATGAGTTGGAAGCCTATGACCTGACCGAACTTGATATGCTCGCTCCCTACTGGCTTGATGAATTGAAAACCCAAGCCTTGGCATGTGCAAGGAAAAAGCTTCGTGAATTTTGCAAAGAGCAGTATGGGATCACCAAGCCTCTGAGCCTGAATCCAGGTTCTGGCAATGTGGATATCTGGCCCATTGAACAAATGGGCGGGTTGTTCGAACTCTTGGGGGGAACGCAAGGAATCGGGGTGGAACTGACTGAGAGTTCGCTCATGATACCGAACAAGACCATTTCGGGTCTGTTGTTTGCCTCCCCACTTACCGATTATGAGAGCTGTGCATACTGCGAGCGTGAGCAGTGTCCAAATCGTAGAGTACCTTTCAAAGAAAGGCTCTAGATAAAGCGTGAGGTTTTGGATTTACCGGTAACCGGTAATCGATACAACGAGAAAGGGGTAAGAAACATGAAAAAGCATCGAATTCTGTTGGCTCTTCTGGTTATCGCACTTATTGCAGTGCCGATCTTCGGCGCTGGTACCGCTGAAAGTGGTGTTGCGAAGAAAATGACCGTCAATGTGGCATCCGTATTCCCGCCTGAGGGGCCGGTACATCAGCTCATGGTTGAGTTCAAGAAATTGGCCGAAGAACGGAGCAATGGTCGTATTACGGTCATCATCCATCCGAGTGGCGCACTTGGTGGAGAGCGTGAAGTTGTTGAGGCAATCGCCAGCGGCACCGTCGAAATGGCTGCTCAGGGTATCATGGACCTTATCATGTATATGCCCGAGTATACTGTTTTCGAGGAGCCGTTCGTCATTCGTGACGTCGAGCACCTCTACAAGTTCTGGGAGACTGTTGGTGATGAGATGAACGGCTTGCTCGAAGACAAGGCAGGGATCATCACTGCTGCCATCGCAGTCCGTGGATCGCGCATGGTGACCTCCAACAAGGAAATCAAGACTCCTGCCGATCTCAAGGGTCTGCGTTTCCGCCTTCCCCAGTATCCGGTACGCATCAAGGTTTTCGAGGCTTTTGGCGCAATTCCCACCGTTGTTGACTTCCCAGAAGTCTACATGGCACTGAAGACTGGTACCGTTGACGCCCAGGAGAACCCGCCTGAGACCATCTATACCTACAAGTACCATGAGGCTCAGAAGTATCTGATCAACACTGCTCACGTTTGGTCCACCGCACGGTATCAGATCTCCAAGAAGTGGTTTAACACCATCTCTGCAGACGACCAGAAATTGCTGCTCGCTGCATGGAAGGATGCCGAGGCCCATATCAAGAAGATCTCTTACAATCCCGATACGGTCTATATCCAGAAGTTGGTGGATGCCGGCATGACCTTGGTCCAGCCGGATGCAGAAGCATTCAGAAAGCTTGCTGAACCTGTCATGCAGGAGTATGACAAGACCCAGTGGGCTCCTGGCTTGAGAAAGAGGATCATGGATCTGTAAGTGCTATAGTGTACTGAAGGATGGGCAACGGGATTAATCCTGTTGCCTATCCACGTATGCTACTGCAAAGGCTGACAATATGAAAAAAATTATCCAGTTTGCTGATTTGCTTGGAGGGTTGCTGATAGCTATCCTCTTCCTCGTAGTACTTTTGCAAGTAGTTGCACGAGTTATCCTGCATGTACCCACCTCCTGGACGGTAGAATTTGGACGGGTTCTCTTTGTTGCAATCGTCTTCATCGGTTCAGTTGTCTTGATGTACTCGCATGGCCACATGGTCATTACTACGCTCTTGGAGAAATTGCCTCCTCGAATCAAGAAAGGTGTTGAGATTTTCAATGCCCTGCTGCTTACCCTCATGTTGTTCATTTTCTGCTATGGAGCAGTGGAGAAAACGGTCACCAATTGGGGAATTGTGATACCCACCCTTGAATGGATGACCAACGGGTACATGTATCTCATCGTGCTGCTCGGGGGTTTGGGAATGCTTGCATGTGCACTCATCGATTTGGTTGCCCTCTTCAGGAGGTCTGCATAATGTATTATATCTTGACACTTGGTCTGATTGTCCTGCTTGCCTTGGGCATCCCCGTCGGGAAAGCCCTCATCATCAGTGGCTTGGCAGGCTATATTGTGAACATCGGAGCTGTCAGTGCATGGGTAAATGCTGGAGTCATTTCCCAAAAGATGACCTACAGCCTCATGAACTTCCTCCTCTTGACCATCCCCCTGTTCATCCTTGCCGCCAAGGTGATGAATGGTTCGAGTATCACCAAGAAGATTTTTGACTTTGCCAATACTTCGGTGGGGTTCCTCCCTGGAGGCTTGGCTCATGCAAACATCTTTGCAAGTCTTCTGTTTGCCGGTATGAGTGGTGCTGCCGTTTCTGATGCGGCTGGACTTGGCCGTATCGAAATCGAGTCTATGAAATCAAACGGGTATGATGCAGAGTTCAGTGCAGCGGTTACCGCAGCCTCTTCTACCATCGGCCCCATCTTCCCCCCGAGTGTTCCCATGGTGGTTTACTCCACCATCAGTGGAGTATCGGTGGGAAAGCTGTTCCTCGGTGGTGTGGTCCCTGGAATCCTGATGACCGTCACCATGATGATCATGGTGGTCATCTACGCCCGAAAGCGCAACTACCCTCGTATGCCATTCCCCACTCCCAAGGCAATGTGGGTTTCTTTCAAGCAGGCAATTCTGGCCTTGCTTACCCCAATCATTCTTCTGGCAGGTATCTGGACTGGAGTCTTCACCCCGACAGAATCTGCCGTCATTGCAGCAGCGTATGCCCTCTTGGTCAGCTTTTTCATCTACAGGGAACTGACTCTGAACAAGCTGTTCATCATCCTTAAGGAAACTGCCCGTGATACAGCAGGCATTGGTATTGTCATTGCTGCTGCCGCGTTCTATGGATGGGTTTTGGCCCGTAGCGGTCTGACCTACCAGTTTGCCCAGTGGATTGGGGGAGTGACCCAAAGCCCGATCATATTCTTGTTGATCATCAACGTGTTCTTCCTGATCGTCGGCTGTTTTCTTGAGGCTATTGCTGCCATCATGATTTTTGGTCCGATCCTGTATGCCCCAGCCATTGCCTTGGGTGTTGATCCCTTGCAGTTTGGTGTGGTCATGGTATTGAACCTGATGATCGGCTTGTTGACCCCGCCTTTTGGGATTGTGCTGTTCATCACCCAAAACCTGGCAGGAATCAGTTTTCAGAAGATGGTCAAGGCAATCCTGCCGTTCTTCATACCCTTGCTTACGGTACTGCTGTTGATGACCTTCTTCCCCCAGATTGTGACATGGCTTCCGAATCTCATGCAATAAAAGGAAAAAGATGATGACTGCGAAAGAGAGAGTATTGATGATGTTGGCCCACCAGAGGCCTGATCGCCCACCCATGCAAGTATCCTTCACTCCTGAATTCAAACAGAGATTGCTGGGGGAGTACCCATCCTTGGATCTCGTCTCAGACCCTTATGCTTTGGATATTGCCATCGGCAGTGATCTCCTTTTGGATACTGTAGGTTGGATGACAGCTTACAACCAACCGGGAGAGCACTATACCGATGAGTGGGGTGTCGGCTGGAAAGCTGTCGAGTACTCCACACCATTCGGGAACGGACGCTATACCGAAGTGGAGAAAAATCCTCTTGCCGATGATGCGGCGGTTGTTTCCTTCAAAGCTCCGGATCCTCACAGACCTCACTTGTATGAGCCGATCAAACGTCTTTTGTCCAATCATGGGGATACCCACTGCATCACCGGGGTGGTGAAGACCACCATCTTTGAATGCGCTTGGGGACTTCGCGGCTTGGAGCAGATGATGATGGACTTCTATCTCGATCCGGATATCGCCGATGCCATCTTGGATATTCCTTTCAACTATCATAGGGAAGTAGCCAAGGAGATGGTTCGCCTGGGCGTGGATATGATCTGGATCGGTGATGATGTAGGCAGCCAGAATGGCATGATGATCAGTCCAGATACTTGGAGGACTTTCCTCAAGCCTAAGATGGCATCGTTCATTGCATCATTGCGCGAGATCAACAAGGATATCGTTGTTGCCTATCACTCCGATGGAGTCATCAATCCCATTATCGGTGAGTTGATGGAAGTAGGCGTTGATGTTCTCAACCCAATCCAACCCAACTGTATGGATCCCTCTGAGTTGAAGAAGCTCTATGGGTCAAAGCTCTGCTTCTGGGGAGGCATTGACCAGCAGAGTGTCCTTCCGTTCTCCACAGCCGAAGAGGTGTATGAAACCACCAAGCAGATGGTCTCAATCCTTGGTGAGGATGGCGGCTATATCGCAGGGCCTACGCATAATGTGCAGCTCGATGTACCGATGGAGAATTTCAAGGCAATGGTACAAGCGATTACCGAGAAACAATAAGTCTGAGATTGCAGAGAGTGGGCACCCAGATTCGGGTGCCCATTTCCATGCTCTCTGCACAACCAAAAGAATAGGGATGCAAAGCACTGCTTCGCATCCCAAAGGAGTCTGAAAGGTATGGGGTTCTAGCCGAACACCATGTTGGGCAGCCACAGGACAATCTGTGGGAATACGGTGAACAGCAAGAGTGCTACCACCATTGCTCCGAGGAATGGAATTACCTCTTTCGCCGCGCTGTAGAAGGGCACTTCTGCAATCTTTGCACCGGTCATCAGTGTTACCCCCAAGGGTGGGGTATTCGCCCCGATGGTCAGGTTGATCAAGAAGATAATGCCGAAGTGCACCGGATCGATACCGAAGGCAGCTGCTACCGGCAACAGGGTGGGGATGAGAATCAGCACAAGGGCCGAGCTTTCCATAAACGTTCCCAACAGCAGGAGCAACATATTGATGTACAGGAAGAAGACATACTTGTTTGGTGATACCTGCGAGAAGAATACGGTCAATCTCTGCGGTACCCGTTCTGCAGTCAGGATCCAAGCAAACAAGCTTGAGATTGCAATGATGATCAGGATAGCACAAGAAATCCTGATGGTCTTGATGCAGATTTCTATCAAGTCCTTGAAGTCCATCTCTCGGTATATCACCATCGACAGAATCAGCGAGTAGACTACCGATACTACGGCAGCTTCGGTTACGGTAAAGATACCGCCGAAGATACCACCGAGGATGATAATCGGATTCACAAGTGGAAGGATGGCATGCTTCATAGCGGAGAACCGAGCTCGCCAGGTGGATTTTTCATCTCCACCATATCCACGTTTGCGTGAAATGATGAGCGCTACCACGATCAGGGCCAAGCCACAAATGATTCCCGGGACGATGCCGGCGAAAAACATTCTTCCGATTGAGACACCACCGGTGACACCGATGATGACGATCGTGAGGCTAGGAGGAATGATGGATGCCAGAACTCCACTGGTTCCTTCAACTGCAGCAGCAAAGGCACCGGAGTATCCCTTCTTTTTCATGGAAGGAATCATGATTGCTCCGACGGCCGCTGTTCCACCCACTCCAGATCCAGAGAGTGCCGCAAACATCATACTTACCACGATATCAACAACTGCCAAGCCGCCTTTGAAATGGCCTACAAAGCTGTTGGCCAGTTTCATGAGCCTCCTTGTGGTTCCTCCCCGTTCCATAATCATGCCGGAGAGCACGAAGAAGGGGATAGCCAGAAAGGAGTAGGAAAAGACTCCCATGACCGAGCGTTGGGCGATAAGAGACAAGGGTATGTCTGATACAACCAAATAGAGCAGGCTGGACAAACCGATGGAGAAGGCAATGGGGATGCCCATCGCTATGAATACAAATAGGGATAATAACAGCCATACAATCATTTAGTTTGCCTCTCTAGGTGTTTCCAAGGATTTGAGGGATCTCAGTTCTTTGCAGGCCGATACAAGTAAATCGACGCTAAAGAAGATAGCCAAGGCACCTCCGATAACAGTGGGAAGGTACATGTAGGAGACGGAGATACCTAAGCCGGGAGTGATGGATTTCTTGGTCATATCGACAACCACCGTACCCGAATAGGTCAGCACTACAAAAAAGATAGTGATCAAGGAGTGGTTCACGATATCAAGTATCAGTTTCTTCTTGAGGGAGAGGTGGCTTGAAATATAATCAACCACCATGTGGTCAACCTTGCAGCAGAGCACTCCCACGGAGATCAATGTCAGCCAGATCTGTCCGAGAAGGGCAACCTCCTCCCCCCAGACCAAGGGTTTCTTCAAGACATATCTCATGATGATTCCAAGAAAAACAAAGAAGACCATGAGTAGCAGATCAATCACCAGGAAAGCATCGATGATCTTTGTTAGGGAACTTTTAAATCGTTGGTACATGGGTGACTCCATCAGCAAAGGGGGCATCAAGAAGTAGCTTCTTTTCCGCCCCCTTCATAGAATACTAGTAACAGTTCTCGCTCAGCTTATTTAGCATACTCGCGAACAAGGCTCATCAACTCTGCACCATATTCCTTCTCATATTTGTCCCAAACAGGCTTTACTGCGTTCTGGAACTCTGCGAAGTTGGTCTCATTGACCTGCATGCCATCCTTCTTCAGCATTGCAAGATACTCAGCATCGCTGCTGGCGATGTCCTGGCGGCACTTCAGGCCCCATTTGGTTGCATTCTCAACAAGAATCTTCTGCTGCTCGGCTGAGAGAGACTTCCATGCCTTCTCGCTGATCCCAAGATAGCCGGAACCCCAGATGTGGTAGGAGAGGGAGAGATACTTCTGAACTTCCTGGAAGCGGGAAGAGTAGATAGTTGCAAGCGGATTTTCCTGGCCGGACACAACACCCTGCTGCAGAGCGGTGAAGAGTTCACCGAAAGCAAGCGGAGTAGGAAGTGCGCCAAGCTGCTTGAACGTATCAATTCTCATTTCAGCTTCGGGAACACGGAGTGCAAGACCCTTGAGGTCAGAAACGCTGTTGATGGGTCTGGTATTGTTGGTGATGTGGCGATAGCCGCTCTCCCAATAATGGAGACCAACGATACCGTATTCGAGCATGACCTTATCAAGAGCATCACCAAGCTTTCCATCCATGGCTGCATATGCCTTTTCTCTGGTTTCCCAAGCATATGGAAGCTCTTCGATGATCATTCTCTTGTCCAAGGACTGCAGAGCACCGGTTCCGAACAGGCCCATCTCGATGGTTCCAAGTCTCAGACCTTCTGCAACGTCACGATCTCCACCAAGCTGAGCAGCCGGGAAGACCTGGATTTCAACAGCGCCGTTTGTGGCTTCTCTCACATCCTTGGCCATGCCTTCGAGGTTGATCTGCCAGGGGTGGGTTGCTGCAAACACATGCCCAACCTTCAGGACAACTTTTTTCTGCTCTTGCGCACCAGCGGCGAACAGCAGGGATGCCGTCACCATGAGGACGACAGCAAGAACCAGAATCCGACCAAACTTTTTCATAAAATGCTCCTTTTGTTTAGTTAATTGAAACTATCCGGTTATAAAGTTACAATACTTTTCAGTAATCCACAACAAAAAAATCATGAAAATGCAATCTGTACTTGGAACTAAACCGATTAACTTATCCAATATAACAAAATACACGTTTTCTCAACTCGAAACCAATACGAAAGGTATGATTCAAATGTGACAATGTCTGTCTAGCATCTTACACTAGTTCTCAATAAGAAGATGCTCATGCATGGAGAAGATATTTCAGGATTCTACAAATATTGGCAATCAGTGAGTTTTCTTGGACGCGAAGATTCGCTTTCGGTATGAGTGATATTGCTAAGGAGTATATAAAGACATATAATAAAAAAACTTAAAACAGATATAATTGTGAGTTTCCTGTACAGATAACGTCCAAATATCTTGCAGAACTGATGCAAATATGGCTTCCGATCGAGAAAGGCAAATGAGAGTGAATCCGAAATTTTCGTTGTATTCGCTCAATGCTATTTCTTACTTCTGAGAGCAAGAAAATGGGAACTATGATGCTAAAAAATGACAAAATGTGTAGTTTTCTGCAAAAATACATTTACAATTCACCATTTGTATGGTTACTCTTGTCAGTAGACATATAAGGAATATAAGGGGGCTATTTTGAAAGATATTGATGCTTTGAAAGCCATGGCAGCTCGGTTACGCCAAGATACCATCAAGATGATTTACAATTCCAAGTCTGGACATCCTGGTGGAAGCTTGTCTGCAGCAGACCTCATTTCTGCACTGTATTTTTATAAGATGAATATCAAGACGGAGGATCCGAAGTGGGCTGACCGTGATCGCTTTGTACTCAGCAAAGGCCATGCAGCCCCGGTTGTATTCGCGGCTTTGGTGAACAAAGGGTTCATCCCCAGGGAAGAGCTGTGGAGTTTCCGCCATGGAAATGGTTCTTTGCAAGGAACCGTGAATATCAAGAACCCAGGTGGGGATATGACAGTCGGTTCTCTTGGTCAGTATCTCTCGGTCAGTGCTGGTATGGCACTTGCAGGAAAAATGGACAAGAAGGACTACAAGGTCTATGTCATGCTCGGTGACGGTGAACTACAGGAAGGACAGGTCTGGGAAGCCGCGATGGCTGCAGCGCATATGCGCCTGGGGAATCTTGTGGGAATCCTGGACAACAATAGGGTGCAGATGTGCGGCATGACCGACGACGTGATGAGCATTGGTGATATTGCTGCCAAGTTCAGAGCCTTCGGATGGAAGGTTGTACAAATCGATGGTCATGACATGGAGCAAATTGTGGATGCCTTGGATGCAATCCCGAACCAGCCTGATGCTCAGCCGACGATGATCATTGCTGATACCATCAAGGGAAAGGGTGTTTCCTACATGGAAGGGACTCCTGCTTGGCATGGTGGGGTTCCCACCAAGGAGCAGTACGAACAGGCTATGCGTGAGCTGGGAGGTGAATATGAAATCAAATAGGGTTGAATATGGAGATACATTGGTAGAGTTGGCCGCCGAGCGGCCTGAGTTGGTCGTCCTTGATGCTGATGTAGCAAAATCGACCGGAACCATCCAGTTCAAAGCTGCATATCCCGATCGTTTTGTGAATGTCGGAATTGCCGAACAGAATATGATCGGTATGGCAGCCGGACTGGCAACCTGCGGGAAGCTCCCGTTCTTGGCGACTTTCGGAGTCTTTTCCAGCATGAGGGCTGTGGAACAGTTGCGCAATGCGGTGTGTTATCCTAACCTCAACGTGAAGGTTGCGGGTACACACTCTGGTCTTGAGACAGGTGAGGATGGAGCCACCCACCAATCGGTTGAGGATATTTCCATTATCCGCAGCATTCCCAATATTAGGCTCCTCGTCCCCGCCTCCCCGATAGCAACACACGCTCTTACGAGGCTTGCTGCCGAAATCGAAGGTCCATTCTACCTGCGGTTCGGAAAAGCTGACGCAGTTGAACTATACGAAGCAGGGGAAGAGTTTCCTTTGGGTGGCAGTAAGCAACTTGTTGATGGTACAGATGCAACCATCCTTGCCATCGGAAATATGGTGGAAGTGGCTGTGGATGCGGCAAAGTTGCTTGCAGAAGAAGGCATCAAGGTACGGGTGTTGGATATGTACTCACTCAAGCCATTTGATGAGCAAGCGGTGATGAAGGCGGCAAAGGAGACCAAGGCTCTGGTCACGTTGGAAGATCACAGCATTGTCGGTGGTTTGGGTGGTCTCGTAAGCGAAACCATTGCCGGAAAGGTCTGTGTTCCCTTGGTAAAGCTTGGGGTCAAGGATGTCTTCGGTCGGTCGGGCACCAAGAGTGAGTTGTTTGAGCTCTTTGGATTTACCCCGAAAGCCGTAGCAGAGACAGTTCGCTCCCTGCAGTGAGCGGAAAGGAAGCCGTATGGAACTGGTACACGTACTGAAAGAGTTCATGCTGACTCAAGCCGTCTCCGGCTATGAGGAAAACATGGCGAGAAAGATGCACTCCTATTTGGGTGCATATACGAAACAGATTGAAGTGGATCGGGCAGGCAACGTCATCGCCACCTTCCCGGGGACCGACAAGGATGCCCCATCGGTGATGGTATTCGCTCATATGGACCAATTGGGGTTCATCGTCCGCAAGATTGAACCCAATGGTTTGATCCAGGTCGATCGCTTGGGCGGTATTCCTGAGAAGGTGCTTCCCGGTCTTGAGGTTACGATCAGAACCATTGACAATGGAGCTGTGCAGGGTGTGTTTGGCAACAAGTCCCACCATGCGACTTCTGCCGATGAGAAGTATAAGGTAGACCTGGTCACCAGCCTCTTCATCGATATTGGAGCAAGGAGCAAGCAGGATGTACTTGATCTTGGGGTCCATGTAGGATGCCCGGTAAGCTATACACCCAACTTCCGGCAGTTGCAGGGAACGATGGTATCGGGAACTGCGATTGACAATAGGGGAGCCTGTGCTGTCCTGGTGAAGCTTGCAGAAGCCATAGCCAATCTCAAACACCCTTCCACCATCTATGTGGTGGGTACGGTATGGGAGGAGTTCAGTATCAGGGGCGCCATCTTCGCTGCACGTGCAAAGAAGCCTGATTTGGCAATCGGACTCGATGTCGCTCTTCCCGGAGATACCCCCGATCTGAGCAGTCGCTACGATATCGGGCTGGGCAAGGGACCTACGGTCACCCTGTACAACTTCCATGGAAGAGGGACTCTCAATGGCACCATCGCACATAATGGGCTCTACAAGCATGCTCTGCGTTCCTCTGAAGCGTTGGATATTCCGCTTCAGGAGTTTGCAGCGCTTGGGATGCTTACCGACTGTGCGTATGTGCAGCTTGAAGGAAACTACATCGGGTGTCTCGATATGGGCTTTCCGGTGAGGTATACCCATTCTCCTGTAGAGACGTGTGATCTACAGGATTTGGAAAATCTCACAAAGATTGTTGTACATATGGTACAGAATATAGATAAAAACTTCAAAATCGGTAGATACTGCATAGAGTGAGTAGCTGCTTGGGAGCATGGCTGTAGGCAGATGAGAATGCATTGCTTGCAGCCAGGCTCTGCTGATGATGGAGAGATGGGTGTTGGAACATGAAAAGAATGAGGCGAACCGATGTTGAAAATTGAGCGTCGAGAGAAAATCAAATCATATCTGCTGGTAAACAAGTTTGCCAATATCAAAGAGCTTGCCGAGTCGATGGATGTATCCACGGCTACCATCCGGCGCACTTTGAAGGAGTTGGAAGACGACGGAACGGTGGAGATGAGTCATGGTGGGGTAGCCCTCAAGAAGACGGGAATTCTTTATGAGCAGCCTTACTCGGTTCGGCGTCTTTCGAATCTGGATGAGAAGCAGCGAATTGCCCAAGAAGCCGTGAAACATATCGACTTTGAGGCGTGTGCATACCTGGATAGCAGTGCAACCGTCTTCCAAATGACCAAGTATCTGAAAGAGCTCTCTTCAGTCATCGTAGTAACCAATGATATCGCCATTGCCAACGCACTCTCTGACATTGAGACCATCGATGTGTCGGTAATCGGAGGATCGTTGCGCAAACACTATTTTACCCTGACTGGATTCTTCTCAGAGACCATCATGAAAGACCTTTTCTTTGATATTGCCTTCATGGGCTTCGATGCGATCAGCATGAAGAACGGATGCATGATCACCAATATTGAGGAAGTGCAGATCAAGCGAATGGCAATCAAGGCAGCCCACAAGGCAGTGGTCATGTGTGACCATTCAAAATTCACCAAGGAAGCATTCATCAATGTATGCGGGTTGGAAGATATTGATCTCATCATCACAGGCAAGGAGTTGGACAAGCAAATCTATGCACAGATAGTTGATGCAGGTGTGGACATCATCCTTGTGTAGGTGTTTGGCTGTTGTTCCAATGGAGTAAGTATGACAAAAATTTCCCCTTCGATTCTCACGGCCGATTTTGGACACCTTGCCGATGAGATTCTCAGCTTGAGCAATTCGGGTGCAGATTGGCTGCACTTGGATGTGATGGATAATGTATTTGTTCCCAACATGTCCTTCGGACAATCCATGATACGATCCTTGAGAGGGGTGGCTACCCTCCCGTTTGATGTGCATCTCATGGTTCATGATGCACCCCGCTATCTGGCTGAATTTGCCGAGGCAGGGGCTGATATCATTACCGTGCACCCCGAGAGTGCTGCCAATACGCACCTCCATCGTGTGGTGAGCCAGATCAGGGGTTTGGGAAAGAAAGCGGGGATTGCTCTCAATCCTTCGACGCATCCCGATGTTTTGGAGTATTTGTACGAGGAACTGGATCTGGTTCTGATCATGTCAGTGAATCCTGGGTACGGTGGGCAGAAGTTTATCCCCCAGATGCTGAGAAAGATTGAGTATGTCTCAGAGAGGATCCAAGCACTTGGCCTTTCTGTGGAAGTGGAAGTCGATGGTGGCATCAATGTCACGAACGCCAAGTCCGTCAGGGATGCCGGTGCCACCGTATTGGTTGCAGGAAGTGCTGTAGTCGATGCACCTAACCGTGCAGAGGCGATTCGTTTGCTGAAAGGATACTGCAAGGAGGCTGTATGAACATAAGTTGCCAAATTTCTACACCCGAAGTTTATCGAAAGCCTGGGGTGACCTCCTACCAAGATGAGCTGGAACAGACCTTTGCTACTCTCAAGAAGTGGGGATATGAAGGAATGGAGCTGACTGTACGAAATCCGGACGATGTGAATGTTGCCACCCTGATCGCTTTGCGCGAGAAGTATGGACTTCCCATTCCCATGGTGTGTACCGGAGAGTATTACGGGCAGGACCGGCTCTCGTTTGCAGACCCAGATGATGCCATCAGGGGCGAGGCCATCTCTCGTTTCAAGAAAGGCATCGATGTTGCCCAGCAGCTGGGCTGCTTCATCAATCTGGGCAGAGTCCGGGGTGGGTATACCCCCGAGGTTGATCAGGAGTGGACACGAGAGCGGATTCTTGAAGCGTTGCATGAGGTGACTTCATATGCTGAGCAGAAGGGTGTGGTGATCGTTCTGGAACCGGTGAACACTCTTGCCTTGAACTACATCAATACGACCCAAGAGGGCATCGAGCTGGTGAAACAGCTCAACTCACCCTCGTTCCAGCTCATGGTGGACACCGCTCATCTGCATATCGAGGATCGTGATATCCGAAAGAGCATGGAAGAAGGTGCTCCCTACATCAAGTATGTGCATCTTGCAGACTCCAATAGGAAGTATCTTGGGGGAGGGGTCTTCGACTTTGCCTCTTTCATCACCATTCTTGGAGATATCGGCTATACCGGTTGGCTTGGTGTTGAGGTGTTTCCGGTACCAGACAAGGAGACCGCCTTCAAGAAGAGCATCGAGCATATCAAGCCAATGCTTTGATCTTATCAGTTATTTCTGAAAGCAATGCGATGCGAGTTCCAGAAAAATGGCTCTTGCATCGCATTCATTGCTTTGGTAGGGTAGTCGGATAAGGTTGGGGTGGTAG
>LVBG01000004.1 GCA_001603115.1 Spirochaetales bacterium Spiro_05 | reverse complement strand
TCAAACTCAAAGTAGAAGATCTGCTCCCAAGTGCCGAAGTCCAGCTTTCCCCCGGTGATGGCTACCACGCTCTCGCGGCCCATGATGGTGCGCTTGAGGTGTGCATCAGCATTGTCCTCATACCCGTTGTGCTGGTACTGGGAGTAGGGCTTTTCCGGAGCCAGTTTCTCAAGCCAGCGCTCATAGTCCTGATGCAGACCGCTTTCATCATCGTTGATGAAGACGCTGGCGGTGATGTTCATCGCGTTGACCAGTACCAGGCCCTCCTGTACTCCGCTCTCCGCGATTGCCTGGGCAACCATACCCGTGATGTTCACCAAACCTCTTCTGGTTGGAAGATGGAAAAGCAGTTCCTTGCGATAACTTTTCATCATTGCCTCCTCACTTGAGCATATGCAAAGGAAGAGCTCCCGTCAAAGGGGGCTCTTCCTGTCTCTCCTAGAGGAACGAACGAATGGCGCGCACATGACACTCCCCACTTTTATCCCTTGTCCATGCTTTTCCCGTGCTGAATACAACTCCAGTAGCAAAATTCTGAGACTCCTCAGTGGAGGAGAAGTATCCATGTATTGCGGTATCTCCAGTCGTTACAAAGCCGCCGATGGCTTCCCTCTGCTGATACATCGAGAGTAATTCATCACGGCTTGGAAGGAACCAATCATCATAGGTGATGGACCCGAAGAACACGCTCTTAGTGTCACATACATCGGCAGCACCTGCCGCTATGTAACCCTCTACTGATGCCATCACATCGACTATGGTACGGGTATTTGTCTTTCCTGTTCCGATTGCGGTTCCTCGGGCACCCTCGCCGATATTATATGTTCCGTTGTTTCCAACGAATTTTAACATTGTAGCCTCATCTGCCGCTGCGGCTTCGAGGTACTTCCAATCGGTGATGGATGGATCGGCATTCACATGGAATATCACGCCGCCAGCAGGTCCTGTGCTTCCCACAGGATAAAGCGAGGTGATGGTGTAGGTTGCACTCATCACTTCACTGTTTGTCATACCCAGGTACGTTGCCATTGCCTGCAACACGGTCGATGTAGTCGAATCAGTAATCGGTACATATGCACTGTATTCGTTGCTGCTTGTCGTTGGGGGATTTCCATCTGTCGTGTAGTAGAAGGTTGCACCACTAGCGGTGCTGCTGATGAGAATACCAACAGCATCAACATAGCTGCCACCCTCCGAACTGAAGGTCGGAGTAGGACCTTGCACAACGGTGACTGCTGTCTCTGCAACAGCAGAGCTTACCATTCCCTTCTTTGTTGCCAAGGCTTTGACCGTGGTCGTCGCAGGTTGGAGGAATTCCAAGGGTACCATGTATCGAGTACTGGAGATTGAGGGAGTGGTTTCGTCAACAGTACAATAGATGCGTGCATCACTGGTTCCACTGCTGATGGTAACCCGTTTACCTCCCACCACATCGGTTGTGATCAACTCCGGCATCGCTACCTAATTGGCAGTGAAGAGCTTCATGGCGGTGACGGTCTTGGGTGTGGTACCGTCCAGATAAGCAAGACTCACCGTGACCTGGTGGCTGCCGGTGGTGGTCAGTTCCGGGGTGAAGGTAAATTGATTGTCATCCCCATCGGTATCCACCGCAGCAGTTGCACTGCCGTCCAGATACCACGTGGCGGTGACTGTCGGATCGCCGGCTTCTTCATAGGTCACCACAAAATTTGCAAGCGAGGTGTCGGCTTGGGTGATGGCTGGATTGCTTACCAGAGCAGGTTCAGTGATGATGACCCCTCCCGGGCCTTCGCCGGTGATGGTAAACACATATTCGGATGTTGGATATGAATCGATATAGCCATCCTTGCAAGCTATTGCCACTATCACCGTTTCCCCGATCGTGGTGATCTCAAAGGGTTCTGTGTAGCGGTGTGTGGAGCTGTTGGGCGAAAAATCTCCCTCAAATCCAGGATATGATCTGTTCATGGTGTAATAGATGAGAGCACCCTCAACAGGAGGGGTGATGGTGATCGTGCGGTACGATTGCAGTGGATCCTCATGGGTGGCTTCATCAGAAGCGGTGACAACGGGTCGATCCATGTAGGGGGGTGAAGGCATACTTCTCAAGTCAACAGTTCCCACCGAAGTCAACCCGTTGTACACATTGATCGTATCGATCATGAGAAAAGGATTGGCCTGGAAGGTCCCCGATGGGTTTCTCATGAAGACATCAAGACCATAGTCTCCGACCGCAAGATCCTCAAAAAAGAGAATTCCCTCTTGATTGCCGAAATAACTTCCCGGGTGCTCAAATCCATTGCTGAGCCTTGCCTGAAGCTTCACAGGACGAACACCTGTCCAGCGTACGCTCAATTCCGCTCGCCCTGTTCCTTCGGTCAGATAGTGGAGTGCAAAGGTTGCGGAAGTGGTCCGTCCAGAGCGGATCTGGACATCGGCATCCGTTGCAGCGGGGGTAAGTGCCACCGCTCCTGGTGTTGAAGGATCGACGCCATAGCCAACCACGTTGATTGTCCAGGTTCCGATCTTCAGGCCATTGATGACAATCGCTTCGCCCAATTGGAAGTTCTGAGGGCCGATCACAACGGTAGGATCGGTGTTCAGGCTGCCGCTGATCTGTACCCACGTCACCCTAAGATTGTCTGGTGTGATGGATCTGGACTTGTTCGATCCGAAATCAATGCTCAATGCTCCGGTGATGGGCGTTTCATTGCAAGAAATCAGACTCACTGTCAAAGAAAGCAACAGCAACCCAAGTACAACAGCACTCATTCTGGATGTACGTTTCATATGCAAATACTCCTCACTTAGAAGCAGACTCGTTATAGGAAAGTTCGTACAGCACGAACTTTGTGTGCCTGTGTTTTTACAGCGATTGTAGATACGGGGCTATCAGAGAAATCCACAGCATACGCTGCAGTAGAATTGGCCTCTGATGAGGACCAATACACACCCTCAGTCAGATCGGTCATAGCCAACAATTCATCCCGTGAAGGAAGGAACCAATCCTCATATCCGCCAAATTCTTTGTCCAAGCACAGATGTGCCGCACCTTCGGTTGCATCGTGTGTGATGGACAGGGTATTGGCATCTCCTGTCCCCACTTCGGTGTGCGTGTCACCCACCACCACCGGTAAGGAGTCCGCTAGCGCCCAGGCATAGCTTTCCGTTTCTGTCGGAGCGGCTTCCAAGTACGTCCAGCCATCCACAGCGGCAGCAGGATTGACCCAGAAGACAAGGCCGCCGGCAGGACCTGTATCCCCTACCGAATAGGAGACGGTACAGGTGGTGCTGCCAAGCAGTGAAGTGGCTTTCCCCATCGCCATGCCGATTGCCTTGATGGGGGTTGTCTGCGCAAAGGAGAGGGCGGTAGTGTACACCGCGCTTGCAGCGGTAGGTGTGGACCCGTCGAGGGTGTAGTAAATTGTCTCTGCCTCCGGGCAGCTTATCTGTACGGTATGGGATGTTTCATCCTCAACAAAGGTAGGTGTCGTCACCCGTTCCACCACCAGGCTTTCACTGGTGAAGATCGGTGAATCAACTGCACCTTCCCTGAGCGCAATGGCCTTGACTTGGGTGGTTTCGGTAATGGGGAAGGGCACTGAATACAGTGTGCTTGTTGCATTTGGTGCACTCCCATCAAGCGTATAGCGTATGGATGCATCCTCTGTTGCGCAGGCAAGTGATACCCGCTTGCCTCCAATAAAATTCTGGGTTGTAAGTGTGGGAGTTGCCACAACCCCATCGACTGCAAATCGCAGTGTGCCGCTGGCTGTACGCACCGAATCCGGTCCATCATGATAGGAGAACACCACCATGACCTGATGCTGGCCCAGCGAAAGCGTCCCATCGTAGGTGAAGGTGTTGCCATCCTCATCCCCATCCCCATCTGGTTGTGCAATCCCGTCGATATACCAGGTGAATGAATCGACGGAAAGGTTGCCTTGGATGCTGTAGGTTGCCGCAAACGATGGGCGGAGGGCCGAGCTGTTCGTCCTGCTTATGATTACATTGGAAATGAGAGGAGGTTGGATGATCTCAATGGTCCCCGAACCTTCATCTTCGGCATCAACCACAAACGTTTCAGCAAGGGAGTCCTGATACCCACCCTTGCAAGCAGCTGCTATCAGATATCGCCTCGTTTCGCTGCTGGCAACGGTGAATGGTCCTGCATACGCTGTGCTTGCAGCCCAGTCAAAGGGTTCGGTAGGTTCTGAAGAAAGAATAAGATACCGTATGGATGCCCCTGTTGTGGTACTGGTGATCGTTATAGTCAGGGGGTCCGCTTCGGTTGCCCGTTCAGATCCGATGACCGGCTTTGCTGCGAGAGGAACATCCATCTGCACCAGGGAGATGGATCCGGATGAGACAAGGTTGCTGTAGATGTTCACCGTTTCGATCATGGGAAGGGAGATGGTGGTCCCCGAAGCGTTGGTAAGTGCCACATCAAGCGGATAACTGCCAACAGGCACAGGGGAAGGGAAGAGCAGGGTAGCCGACCCCGAAACTGCATCTGCATGTGCTGTTGCCGCGGGAGCGGTTGGGTCTCCCAATACTCCTGTCACCGATGTGATGGAGCTGTTTGTCGACGGCCAGCTCAGCTGTACGGAGCCACTTCCATTGCCTTCTGTCAAAAATTGCAGGCTGAACGAAGCTGTGGTGGTTCTTCCCGAAGCGATGGTCACTGTTTGCGAAGCGGGTCTTGTAAGTTGGGTACCAAGATTCTCCACCGTCCCATTGTACCCGGTTATCTGTATGGTCCAGGTTCCAGGGGTGAGGCCATCAATGGCAATCCTTCCGCCGAGCAGGAAATTCTGTGATTCCAATACGACTCCCAATGGGCCTGTACCGGATACCTGTATCACGTTGATCGCTATGCTTGCACTGTCCGGAAGAATGGATTTTGCCCCAGCTAGGTCTGATACCAGGGACAAGGAGCCACATCTTTGTTCCATGTCTGAGCAAGAGAGCAGAAAAATAAGGCTTATCAGAGCAATAAGAACCAAGCGCGTCAAGGACTGAGTAGGTTGTGTTTTCTGCATCTGAACCGAACCTTCCTGTGTGCATGATTAAGAGTTCTTCTGCGTTCTGACGCTGATGTCACCCCTACAAATACAGAAAAAAGTATGTCATATGTTTTTCGGCAAATATACAGACAATATGTTTAAAATGTATATATATTAGGCAAATAAACAATACAAATACCTACCTTAAGGCTAGGGAATACCAAGCCAACAGAGCCGTGCTCCCACTCCAAACTCCAACTGATCTGCATTTGAATGCATATTCCAGTCATGTTTCAGATGGGCCATGAGCTGAAGGGCCTCATTCACCCGGTATTCGGCGTGCAACGTGGCAAGCAGATGATACGAAGAGCCAGTCAAGGAGTTTTCGTCCATGTCCATGTTTGCTTGCAAGGTAGCTGCCGAGGCACCTGTCTTTGCCAGTACTCCCAGGAGGGCACTGAGGTGGAGTTTCTCCATGTTGTAGTCGAGCAACGCCTGGACAAGCAACGAGCCCGGACCGTAGGGAAAGCCGAAGTAGTAGGCAAGGCTGTCCCCGTACAAGGCACCACCATAGGCAAACTGTTTCAGCAAGGCAGTGTACGTAGCCTCATGCACCTTGCCGGTGTACAGGTAGTTTGAGGTGTAATAGCATTCAAGGCCAAGGGATAATCCTCCTTCAAGGGTTCTGAACGTATTCTCCGCCAGGGTGAAGGACTGTTGTTTCTGAAATGCGGCCCCACTGAAAATATGCCAGTCGATGCCAAGCATTCCCCCCAAGGCTAGCTTTTCGCTTTGGCCGATTCCAAAGAGTGTGCGGTCATTGACGATCACCGAGCCATAGAGGCGGGACGGGCCAAGCAGTATTTCGCCCGTAGCCTCGATCAGGATGTTGGCCGTGTCATGCAAGCCGGAAGGCCATACGCCGAAGGGAACCAGTCCCATCAGTGAGTTCGGTCCCCAATTCATGGAAAGCTCGCCCAAAATGGCGCGGACCTTTTGGTTTTCGAATCCCACGCGGTGTGCATAGAGCTGCTTGGAGAGCGGGAAGGCATCAGACTGATGGATGCTGCCGAAATCTGTTGCCAGTAGTTGGTACCACCAAGCCCCGTACGCTTGGTCAAAGCGGTATTGCATCCACAAGCCGTCATAGAACGGCACTTCGGAGGAGAGCCCAAGGTCATACCGGGCCGGCCCCCATTTCAGATTTCTTCTTCCCAGCGAGGCCAAGAAGCCCTTGTAGCGGAATTCAGCATATCCTAGATGGGGAGAATTCGTATCCATGGCCAGGCTTGCCTGGCTTTGGAACCAGAGAAAGCCTTGTGCATCGGGGAGAATGGAGAGCTTCTGGTGGAAATTGATCGCGCCGACGACATCGAGGTTCACTGAGGTAAGTTGGAATCCAAGGCATACCAAGGGGTCTTGGCCTGCAGACTGCCTGAAATGGGATACCGCTGTCGGCTCATCAACAAAACCGGTGATGGATGTCTCTGCATTCGAATAGTGGGCCGAAAGGGAAACCAATGGCTGAATGCGTGCAGAGAACAACAGGGCACATGAGCACATGCATAGGACTGAGAACGTAAGAAACCGCTTCGTCATGAGATACCTCAAACTCTTTGATGCTTGGGTCAGTATAGTTGCTCAATGCGAAATTTCAAGGAAAATATGAAACTTTGTAGTACATTTATTGAGAAAAAATAGACAAACAAAACAAATTGTACATATATTTCTCGCTGAAGGTGTGTAACAATCGTTTGGTGTGCGGTGTGGTGAAATGCAAAGCGTATCCTGTTTCCAATCAGGTACTTTTCTACACACAGAGCTTTGGACACAAGCAAAATCCTGATTGGGAGCGTGCAATGCGGAATAGGAACGTAAGGAGCATCACACTACACTTTTGTGCGCTTCTTTGCCTGCTTTCCATTTTATGTATCTCGTGCCAGGCCTCGTATGAGCCCTTGGTCGGTTCCCTTCTCATTGACTGTTCTTCCGTGAGGACCATCCAGCCATCCGATGAGGATATCACAGTCACCCACCTGCGGATTCACTGCAGACAGAGTGGTGCAGGCAATGCATCCCTTGCGCCACAGGTCAGACGGATGGGAAGCCCCATTGTCATACATGGTCTGCTTCCCGGCACTTGGGAGATTACCGTGTGTGGTCTGAGTTCAGATGATGGCAATGCGGTGGTTACCAGGGAAGCCAGCCAGTCGGTTCGCATCGCCTCCGGCCAAACCTCGCGTGCTCTCTTCAGTCTCTCCTATCTTACCGAAGGGTTTGGCACTTGCGCCGTCTCTCTTTCATGGAGTGCTGCAGCGCCATCCATTTCCGCACTCTCCTGTTTTCTCACCCAGGAAGGCCAAACACGCTACACAGTCACCGATGACAGTCCCTTTTCTGTTTCAGAAGGCGTCTATACCGGCAGGTGTGCCTCTGACGGGGTAGTGGAGGTCGGTACGTATGACTTGGATATACTGCTGGTCAATCGCTCGGGGACCCGAATCCGGTTTCCCAATCTGGACACCATACGGATTTTCAGCCAAAGACATTCGGAGGGGACGCTTCCTCTCCTGTTTCCCTCCGCCACCATCTCGCACATGGTGCAAAGTGCATCCTTTGCATCCGATACCCCGGTTCAGATATCCATCAGTGCGTTTCCTCGTGAGGTCCCCATCTATTACACAACCGATGGCACCGATCCCACCACGTCCAGCACCCTCTACACAGCACCCATTTCCCTAAGCCGGACGACTACGGTCAAGGCAGTCGCAGCCCTTGATGGGTATGCGGATTCAGCGATTTCAACCGGGGTCTACACCGCAAGCAATTTTGCCATCACCACCCCACCGCAGATTGGCGAGATGGATATCATCACCACTGACCACGAGACCTATGCGGTGGTGATCCTGGAAGAGACAGGTCTGGATGAGAACCACTACAGCTGGTATGTGAACGGAATTCTGCAAGAGGGTGAGAACGACTATCACATCACGTTGGAAGGACTCGAACCGGGAACCCGGTTTCGCATCATGGCAAAGGTCCAGAAAGGGAACCTGAGCCTCAATACATTCACCTATACGAAATACTTCACCATACCGGTGGAAGGATGAGGGCGCATGATGATACGAAGAATGCCGAGCGTACAAGAGCCGGAAATGAACGGAGGAGTAAGCACATGATGAGCCGGATCGGCATGGTTCTCCTCATGATCCTTGTTCTCGTCTTCTTGTCTGCAAGTTGCAGTCAGCCGGGAATGCCGGACTATCTTGTTGGTGGAGTGGATCTCGAGGTAGTCGGCTCTTGCGACGAGACGTGTGCCCTGCTTGAGCAAGTGCTCACTGGGGAGCCTGCATTCGAGCTCATAGGCTCCGGTCCGCGGGGATACTCGGTGCAAATGACACACACCTCCCTGCCCTGGCAGGTGAATCGTCTTCCTGTCGGCAACTGGATGCTGCAATTCTCCATACAGGATGGCTTGGGCGGAATTGTCTTGCAAGGCAGCAGCAGGGTGGATGTTCGCCCTGGCTCTGTTGATGCGGTGACGATCAATCTCTCCTTGCCTAGTGCAGGGAATCAGGTTTCCAGTGTGATGTTCGCTCCTGCTCCCGGGACGATATCCACAACCCAACCCATCTCGCTCAGCTGTGCAACCCCTGATGCCTCAATCCACTACACCATCGATGGCTCTGCACCAACCACTTCAAGTCCCCGCTATACCGCACCTTTCTTGCTGGGAGCCAGCGCTACGGTCAAAGCCATCGCAGTGAAGGAGGGCATGAGTTCCTCATTGCCCGTCCAAGCTTCCTATACCCTTGCCCCTTCACAGGTAGATGCTCCCACGTTCTCAGCCTTGCAGAGCACCTTCACAAGTCAGGTGACGGTAAGCCTGGCCTGCACCACCGAAGGTGCTTCGATCCACTACACTCTCGATGGAACTGCTCCGACTTCCTCGAGCGACCTCTATACCGCTCCGCTGACACTAAATGATACCACCACCATCAAGGCAATCGCCATCAAGAGTGGGTGGGAAGCTTCTTCGGTAGCCCAAGCCACCTACACAAAACAAGCCAGGACAGCCACTCCCGTCATCACCCCCGATGGGTCGGTGTTTGCTGTATCGGTGGAAGTTCAGATCACCGCTGCCACCTCCGATAGTGTGATCCACTATACCCTGGATGGTTCTGAACCCAGTGCATCGAGTCCCACCTATACAGTGCCGATCCTACTCACCGATAGCACCGTGGTGAAGGCAATCGCCGTCAAGCCGGGGATGCTCGACAGTCTGACGGCAAGCGAGAGCTATACCTTGCGTACTACGGTTGCCAACCCGGTATTCTCGCCCGAACCGGTTGCAAGCGGCTTCAACTCAGCCCAGTCGGTGACGATCAGCTGCCAAACCGAAGGAGCTGCCATCCATTACACGAGTGCAGTCGGGGATGCGGTGCCCTCTGATCCAAACGCATCGAGTGCCTTGTATTCAGGAGCCATCACCGTGGATGAAACCACCACCATCAAAGCCATTGCCATCAAGGATAGCTGTGATGATTCGGCTGTCATTACCAAGACATTCATCATCAATGGCTCAATCATCATTGAGATATAGGGAAGGAACCAGGAGATGACACATACCACCGCCTATGCAAAATCACCGCACAGCCTTACCTTGGGAGGACTCCACCGATGAGCAACCGTGACCTGAAAACCATTCTTTTCATCAATGTGGAACTGCTCATCATTGTTGCATTCCTCCTGGTTCTTCCCTTTGTCGGACCCAGACAGGCTGGCACACTCGAACTTACCTGGTCGGTTGAGCAGGGATCTGGAGCGCAACCCCAGGTATCCCTTCTTCGCATTACAGGAAACGAAGAGGGTGGGGCAAGTTTTGTCCGGGACGTGCCGCTCTCAGAGGGAAAGCTCCTGCTCAAGGATGTTGAGGCAGGAACATGGATCCTTACCGTACAGGCTCTGGATGAGAAGGCTCTGCACTGTTTCTCCTCCTCAGTCATTCCGGTTGCCGTACGGGCAAAGCGCCTTGTCACAGCACATGCTGTAGTGGGGCCTTTTCCTTTTGAAGCCGCAAAGGCAGCGGTGAAGATCCCTTCAGTCCCCAAAACCCTGAAGAACACAAGCCAAACGGTCCAGACGCAAATTCCTTCTTTGGCCCAACCGGCTTCGAAGGGCGGGGATACGCCGATCCTGACCTTGGACGGAGCTGTCTTCGACCAGCCGGTAAATCTTGCATTCACTGTAGAGAATCCCAAGCTGGTGAGCCTGAATGGAAGGGAAGCTGTCCTGATGGACAAGAACCTGACCATAGAACGCGATACGATCGTCCAGATTGCCGACGAAGCGGCTGATGAGCCGCTCACCTATGTGATTCGCATCAGAGCCCAGAAACCCACCATTGCTGCCAAGAGGATCTCATCAGATGCCTATGAAGTCTCTCTTGATACGGCAACCGGCTCTGCGGTGATCACCTACACCCTCAACGGGGAGTCCTACCCCTATACCGGACCGTTCAAAGTTGGGGAGGGCACAACGCTGGAGGCGGTTGCTTCCAAACTCGGGATGCAGCCATCCTATCCGGCTTTCAGGTATCTGGAGGCAGACAAGGATGTTTTGCGCGCAAGCCCGGTGATAGAGCCGAGCAGAGAGGAAGAGATGCAGGAGGTTGTCTTTGCCCTCAACAACGCAGATTCCCAAACCTGGAAAGTAGGCGACATCGGGCCTGCAGGGGGATTCATCTTCTATGACAAAGGCTACTTTGCCGACGGCTGGAGATATCTCGAAGCGGCACCTGAGGATGAAGTGGGAACGTATCGTTGGGGCCAATACGGGTACTATCAGGATATGTGCGCTGTACAGCTCGGGCAGGGAGAGACCAACTGCCAGAAACTCGGACACAATGAGATGCCGATCGACTGTGCCCTGTTTGCCTGCCAGGCAAAGACGATCACCCACGGCACGCACATCTATGATGACTGGTTCCTGCCTTCCCGCGATGAGCTGATGATGTTGCTGCAATTCAGGAAAACTGCCGGACTCTTTGCCGACCGGTACTGGAGTTCCTCAGAGATTTCCGCCACATCCGCCTGGCAGGTGGCTTCTGCAACACTGAAAGCCTCGCAGTACTATAAGAATGCCCGACAGTCGGTACGTGCAGTCCGATCGTTCTAGAAGCATGGTCTGATCAAATATTTACACGAATAGCATGAAAAAATATAAAATAATATACTAAACGTCACAATAACTTTGTATTCAAATAGGCAATTTGCTTGAATTACTCTTTGGTCTGCAGGTATCTACCTTGCTTTATGCAAAATGCTGGAATAGTATGGCAACCAGATCTTCAGGAATACTATCTACCGTCAGGACGGTAGTTTATGCACATAGTACGGATTGGTTCGTGCATTGTCGTTTTTTTCCAAGGAGGTCCTCATGCATGATCGGCTTGTTGCCATCGAGCACATTGTTGCCCAGCATCGGCATGAACACGGAGCGTTGCTCTCCATTTTGGAGGAAGTGCAGCGCACCAGTGAGCACAACTACCTCAGCAAGGATGAATTGGCACATGTTGCCAGAAGTTTGACCCTTCCGCTTGCTGATGTCTATTCGGTAGCCACCTTCTACGCCTTCTTCAATCTCAAGCCCCAAGGAGAGCATGTCATCACCGTCTGCAGGGGAACGGCCTGTCATACCCGTGGGTCCAAGCCCCTGCTTGAGAAGGTGCTCACCTACCTTGGTATCAGCTTGGAGGATGATGGCTCGGCCACCACGGCGGATTGCCGCTTCACGGTGCACACGGTCGCCTGTTTCGGCCAGTGTGCGCTTGCCCCGGTGGTCAGTGTTGACGGGGTGATTCACTCCCGCATCACCGAGAAGCAGCTGCTTATGCTCATCGATGCATTGGCAGGAAAGAAGGAGGCGGTGGTATGATCGAAAAACTTGCACCTTTGAAGCATGAGGGAGAGCAGAGCCTCTATCCGAACAGACCGATGATATCGGTGGGCATGGGGACCTGCGGCATCGGAGGCGGTGCCGACCTCGTCTACCAAGCCTTTTCGTCCTATATCACAGAACACAACCTCCCCATTCTCTTGCGCTCTGTGGGGTGTTTCGGCTTTTGCAGTGAAGAACCGTTGGTCATGCTCTACCTGCCTTCCCACCCAATGGTGGTATACAGCAGGGTTGAACCCTCTGATGTTCCCTTGCTTGCTGACAATCTGCATGAGGGCCGCTTCTGGCGTGAGCACGTCTTGTGCAAGATTTCTGCATGGGACCATCATCTGAGCTCCCACTCCTACGGAGAGGGGCTTGCCGAGCTGAAGGAGTGGAACGAGCTTCCCTTCTTCCACTCCCAGACAAAGCTGGTGCTGCGCGATGCAGGCCTGATCAACCCGGACAGCATCGAAGAGTATGTCGCGGTGGGCGGCTATCGCTCATTCGCCTCAGTGCTTGGTGCTCTGAGCCGCGAGGAAGTGCTTGCGGTTGTCAAGGACTCCCATCTGCGGGGGCGCGGTGGGGCTGGTTTTCCCACCGGCCTGAAGTGGGAGCTGATGGCCAAGGAACAGGCTGATCGCAAGTTTGTCATCTGCAATGCTGATGAAGGCGACCCCGGGGCCTACATGAATCGCAATGAGATGGAGAGCGATCCTCATATGGTCATCGAGGGAATGCTCATCGGTGCCTATGCGACAGGTGCCAAGGAGGGCATCATCTATGTGAGGGCTGAATATCCATTGGCGGTGCAAAGGCTCAAACGGGCCATCGCCCAAGCCTACGAACACCATCTTTTGGGCAAGCACATCCTGGGCAGTCATCTATGCTTCGAGCTGTCGGTTGTGGAAGGGGCGGGGGCCTTTGTGTGCGGGGAAGAGACTGCACTCATCGCCTCCTTGGAAGGCAGGGCAGGGCGCAGTACGGCCAAACCTCCCTTCCCTTCGCAAAGAGGATACCTAGGTTGCCCCACCACCATCAACAACCTGGAAACCTGGTGCAATATCCCGCTGCTCCTCGGCATGGGAAGCAACTGGTTCCAGAAGATCGGTACCCCCAAGAGCCCCGGAACGAAGGTTTTCTCCTTGGTGGGAAAAGTCAGACACACCGGTTTGGTGGAGCTTGCGTTGGGCGAGAAGCTGACCACCCTCATCTATGAGGCTGGTGGAGGCTCCGTGCAGAGCACCAAGCGCATCAAGGCCGTACAGAGCGGAGGACCCAGCGGCGGATGCATCCCCGCCTCACTCTTCGACACCCCCATCGACTATGAGAATCTCACCAAGTTGGGAGCCATCATGGGCTCAGGCGGCATGGTGGTCATGGACAACGACAACTGCATGGTAGACTCTGCCCGCTACTTTCTCGAGTTCACCACCAAGGAGTCGTGCGGGAAGTGCACCCCTTGCAGGGAAGGACTTTCCCAAGCCCTGGCAATTCTCAACCGCATCACCACACATGAGGGGAAGATGGAGGATCTCAAGCTTCTCTCAGAACTCTGCACGCACATCAGTGACACTTCCCTCTGTGGACTGGGACAATCGGCCATGAATCCGGTTGCAACCACCTTGCAATACTTTCAGAAAGAGTATGAAGAGCATATCCAGCAGAAGCACTGCGAAGCAGGCACGTGTGAGGCAATGGTCAGCGAACTCTGTTCGAACTCCTGCCCGCTTAGCATGCGCATCCCCACCTACATAGCGCTTCTGAGAGAGAATCGCTTGGTTGAGGCCTTCACCTCCACCTTGGAGGACAACCCGCTGCCTGGGACTCTGGGAAGAATCTGTCACTTCCATTGCCAGATGCGTTGCCGCAGGGAGAGCCTGGACAATCCCGTCCACCAAGGAGAGCTGCACCGCTATCTTGCCGATACCCTCTACAAGATGGGGCAGGAGCAGGATGTGTACCAGGATATCCTGCGTCGGATGCAAAAGCCTACAAACAAGAAAATCAGTATCGTCGGAAGCGGACCGGCTGGGCTCAGTGCCGCTTTCTACCTCTCTCGTCTCGGCCATTCGGTCACCATCTATGAGCAGGAGAAGGAGGCAGGGGGAGTGCTCCGCTACGGCATTCCCGACTACCGCCTTCCCAAGGACATCCTTGCCAAGGAGTTGGAGGTGTTCGGCTTGCTTGGCGTCAAGTTTGTCTTTTCCACAAAGCTCGGCACCGATATAAGCCTCGATGAGCTCAGAAGCAAGTCGGATGGTGTCATCCTCGCCCTCGGCTCCTATCACCATGCGAATCTAAAGCTCCCCGGTTCGGAAGGGAGAGGGGTGGTGCAAGGAACCGATGTGCTCAAGAACCTTGCGGTGAAAGAGCCGGAGCAGGTAGGCAAGAGAGTCGTCATCATCGGTGGAGGCAATGTTGCCATCGATGTGGCCCGCTCACTGTGGAGATTGGATAAGGAGGTGGTCATCGCCTACCGGAGGGAAGTTGATGAAATGCCTGCCAACCGCAGTGAGATTGAGGAAGCGCAGGCCGAAGGCCTTGCCTTCCGATTCAATGTGGCTCCCACGGAAATTATTCGTGATGCCATGCAAAACGTTGTTGCCCTGCGCTGTGAGCACCTGCTCTGCGGTGAGTACGATCTCAGCGGAAGACGCAAGCGAAAGGGAAAAGAGTGCTATGAGGATCTTGCTTGCGATACGGTGGTCATTGCAGTGGGCGAGCGTGTCGATGCCAAACTTTTGGAAAGCGAAGCCCTCTCAGTCACCACAGGTGGCCAGCTAGCCGTGGAAAGGCACTCCTACCTGACCTCGAAGCCCAACGTCTGGGCGATCGGGGATGTCATCACCGGCCCCTCCACTGCAGCCGAGGCGATGGGTCATGGCAAGGAGGTTGCCAAAATCATCGATCGTTGCCTGACAGGAGAAGAGCGCTTCTCATCACTCTTCTCAACCTTCACCTACGACAAGAGTGTGGCAAAGACCCTGCATGAGGGCAAGGCAATCCAGTCCGAGCGGCTTGAGTTGTCACAACGAAAGCACTCATTTGCCGAAGTGAACAAGGGCTACACTGGCCGCCAGGCGAGGATGGAGGCAGGTCGTTGCCTGCGCTGTGACATTCACCTAGAGGAGGTACTCAATGGACAGCAACCAAGTGCACGTAACAATTGACGGCAATGAGCTCGATGTTGCACAGGGAACGAAGATCATCGACGCTTGCAATCTGGTGGGCATCCACCTCCCTTCCCTCTGCTATCTCAAGGACATCTCCTCGTACGGGTCTTGTGGGGTCTGTGTGGTTGAGGTGGAGGGAGCGAAGCGCTTGGTGCGGTCTTGCATGCAGTCGGTGCAGAACAACATGGTCATCCACACCCATACCCAGCGAGTCCTCGCTGCCCGAAAAACAAACGTGGAGCTGCTGCTTGCAAACCATGAGATGACCTGCACCACCTGTGAGCGAAACCTCAACTGTGAGCTGCAGGAACTTGCCCAGCAGATGGGTATCAGGGACCAGCGTTTCGTGAAAACCAGGAAAAAGCCTCTTGCTCTGGACCTGACGAGCCTGAGTCTGGTGCGCAACCCCAATGCGTGCATACTCTGCAACCGCTGTGTGGAGGTGTGCAGGTCCATGCAGAGCGTCAGTGCAATCCAGATGACCAGGCGAGGACTCTCCACCCAGGTAGCCACATTCGCCGAGTTGGGGTTGGGCAACTCGGTGTGCACCAATTGTGGCCAGTGCTCCTTGGTTTGTCCTACCGCTGCCATCACCGAGAAAAGCAGTGAGCAGGAGGTCCTCGACGCCCTTGCAGATCCCAATCTGGTTGTGCTGGTGCAAACAGCTCCTGCCATCAGGGTAGGGCTGGGTGAAGCGATGGGTATGGAGGAAGGTGCTCTGGTGACAGGTAAAATGGTCAGTGCGCTCCGAACCATGGGCTTCGACCGTGTCTTTGACACGCAGTTCAGTGCCGACCTTACGATCATGGAAGAGGGCTATGAACTGATCGAACGCATCCAGAAGGGGGGGACGCTTCCCATGATCACCAGCTGTTCGCCGGGGTGGATCAAGTTCATCGAGACGTTTTACCCGGAGCAGACCGATCACCTCTCAACCTGCAAGTCTCCCCAACAGATGTTCGGAGCCATTGCGAAGACGTACTATGCAGAGAAGATGGGCCTCGATCCTGCCACCATCAAGGTTGTGTCCATCATGCCCTGCACGGCCAAGAAGTTCGAGGCCGGACGCAACGAGATGGACAGCTCCCATGCCTATTGGCAGCACAAGGGGGTAGTAGGAGAGGACGAGCACTTCTGTGATGTCGATTACGTACTGACCACACGCGAACTTGCCAGGATGCTCAAGCGTCTGGGCATCAACTTCGCCTCACTGCAGGAGAGTCAGTTTGATGACCCGTTGGGAGAGTCTACAGGATCGGCAGTCATCTTCGCTGCCTCAGGCGGGGTCATGGAAGCCGCCTTAAGGACAGCCTACGAGAAACTGACGGGAAACAGCTTGGAGAATCTTGAGTTCTCTGCACTGCGGGAGCGCAAGGGGATTCGGGAAGCAACCCTCCAGATAGGTGATCTTGCCTGCAAGGTTGCAGTAACCAACACGCTGGGCAATGCTCGGGTGCTTTTGGACCAGATCAAGGATGGGAAAAGTGAGTATGCGTTCATCGAGGTGATGACCTGTCCCGATGGGTGCATAGGGGGAGGAGGGCAAAGCATTCCTTCCCATGCCGAGCAGAGGAGCAAACGCATTGAAAGCATCTATGAGGAGGATAGGGGGAAACAGAGTCGGAAGTCACATGAGAATCCATCTATCCAAACCCTGTATGCGTCCTTCCTCACCGAGCCGCTTTCAGAAGTGAGCCACCACCTCTTGCATACCCACTATACCAAGCGGAGTGCATGGGACTATTAGTCGATCATTGGTGTCGGTAAGGCCGATTTTTGTGCTATAGTACCGAAAGGGAGGCAGCATGAAAATCCTTGCATGTTCTGATATCCATCTGGGACGCATTCCCCAAGTAGGGGAGGATGAGCAGCTAAGCGGCCAAAGCAGTTGGAAGGCAGTGGTGAATACTGCAATTCAGCTTGAAGTCGACGCTCTTGTGCTGGTTGGCGATGTTGTCGAGCAAGAACATGCCTGGCTCTCTGTCTACGAGCCGCTTCTCACTGGTTTGAAGCAGTTGAAAGCAGCTGACATCAAAGTCATCGCCGTTGGCGGCAACCATGACTACCAGGTATTCCCGCGCCTCGCACAGGAGAGTGATGCAATTTCGCTCCTTGGGCTCGGGGGAATGTGGGAAAGCTATGACTTTGGGCCTGTAAGATTCATTGGCTGGTCTTTCCCTTCTTCGCATACACGCATCAATCCGCTCAAGGAGTTCGATGCATCCCTGCTTGAGGGAGCCTCCCTTACCTTGGGGTTGCTGCATACCGATGTGGGAGTGCAAACCAGTGTGTATGCACCCACCCAGCCAAGCGATTTCCTTGCCAATTCGGTAGGAATGTGGATGCTGGGACACATTCATAAGAACGGACCGCTTGCAGAGGGTAAAGCCATCTATTGCGGCTCACCGTTTGCCTTGGACAAGAGTGAGATGGGTCGCCACGGTGCTTGGCTCTTGCAGACCATTGCAGACAGCACCTGGGATGAGCCGCAGTTCATCAATCTCTGCCCCTACCGGTATGAGCGACTCACCGTCGATATCAGCGGTTTGCGTGACCTGGAAGAGATCCGAAGCAAAGTCACCTGCTCTGCCCGTGACTTTGTTTCCACGTTGCCAGAGCCGTCCAACCTCTACCTAGTGCCTGTGTTTGTCGGCACTCTTTCTCCCTCTGTCGACCTCTCCCTCTTCTTTGGCTCCTTGGAGGAGCGTGAAAAGCTGTTGTTTGAGCAGCAAAAGAGCAAAGTCTATTTGGTAACCCAGTTTGTCGATGAAACTGAGCTTGAGGTGGACCTTTTATCCTTGGCAGAGGGGCAGGGCCCGGTTGCCTTGCTTGCAAGGATGCTTTTGGATGAGGATGAGATGGCTTCTCTTGCCCACAAGTACCAGAGTCTCGATCGTGAGAGTTACAATAGCTCAGCCTTCGGTCTCTTGGAACGAAGGGTGCTGGACACCGATGAGGCGATCAAGAGGAGCAGACAGGCAGGAAGAAAGCTGCTCAAAGCAATGTTGGTGCAGACCGAAGGAGGCTTTTGATGGGAAACGCATACCGGTTTGTCCGTATCCATCTAGCCAAGGCTCCTGCCTTCACCAGCCAAGCTTTCCCCCCCATTGGGGATTTGGGTGAGCACCTGAACATCATATGCGGACCGAACGGGGTGGGAAAAACCACGCTGGTCAGAACCTTGAGATCCCTGATTGCTAAAACGGAATTTATGGCAGACTATGAAGCCGAAGCACAGTTGCAGGATGGAAATGATCTCTGGCATCTCTCGCTCTCCCAAGGCAAGCTGAAACAAAAGCGACTGAGCGATAATGCAGAAATTGCCCTTCTTGGCAGCAATGAGGAGTTTTCCGACGCTTACTCGTTGGCGTTGCATGAATTGCTCAGCCAGCAAGAGGGCGTGGGTTCCTCCTTCTTGGAAGAGATCCAGAAGCAGATGCAGGGTGGGGTGGACCTGGAAAAGGCTTCCAGCCTGGCCAAAGCGTTTCCCACATTCTCCACAGCGGGCCTCTCGTTGGTCAAGCAAGTCAAAACATTGCGGGAACAGGTGGGTGAGAAGCAGAAGGAGATTGCCCGGCTCATTGAGCTTGAACAGGCTGGAGTAGGCAAACAAGAAACGATCAAAGCACTCAAGCAGCAACTTCAGGCCAAAGAGAGGATGCAGCTGCTCCACCAGTGCAAGCAAGCACAAGGAGAGTTGGCTACGCTCTCACAGCAGAAGCTGTTGTTTGACGAACGCTTGGAGCTGGTCGATCCACACAGCCTCAGAGATGCTGAGAGTCGGAAAGAGGAAGCGGAAAGTGCTGAGCAGTCACTGAAGAAGCTGTGCGATGAGCTTGCTTCTTGTGAATCCGACCTTCTTGGTTTGGCGGTACCCCAGGCTTTGCTGGATGATGCGACAATACCCGAACTTCTAGCAAACCAGCTTGCCTTGCTTGCCAAAGCCCAGCTGAACCTTGAGCAAGCCAAGAAAGATGAGACTGAGAAGCGATCAGAGCTCAATGATTGGGAAGAGCAGTACTCCTGGTTGATTTCCCAAACTCCTGAACCAAACACCCTAAAGGAAAAACTTCAGACCCTTGGCCAGTTGGCCCGGGATGTGGAAAAACTGCGTTGCAGATTGGCAAGCGCACAACAGGTGGCTCGCGACCTGGGCGAAGTGGAACAATCCGACGACATGCTGCTTGAAAACCTTCGGTCGTTGAAAAGTGAACTGATCCGACTGCTTGCAGCGTATGACCAAAACAAAGCCCATTCCTCAAGACGGCAGAGAATCGTTGTGCTGGCAACAATGGCGATAAGCCTTGTGTCGCTTCTGCTCGCAGTGTTCGTACATCCGCTCTTTGCCCTGGGTTCCACACTGGCGCTCATTGCTCTTGCCGTAGTAAAAAGCGGCCCGGCAAAGGCTGCCATGCAATCATTACAGCTGGATACGCTTCTGCACAAGCTAGGGTATCCTTCAGGCTATCCCCAAGATCTGCAGGCGTTGGCCGAACTTACCGCCACGGTGTTACAGGATCTTGCAACCAATGAGCGTATAGCCGAAAGCAACAGGATCAGAAAGCAAGCCGTTCAAACCAAGATTGAGGCTGAACAAGCGTATCAGGGATGGAAGGATGCATGGGCTGAAGCGAGTAAGGCCCTCTATCTTTCCGATTCCCCAGCCTTGGAGGGAGCTCCCTTCTTCCCTGTCGCCGAACGTTTGAAGGAGTGGCATGCAGCCCTCGTTGCCCATCATGGTTCCCTTGCCGTCCTCAAGGAGGCAGAAGAGCACTATGAGGCCGAACTGGAAAAGCTGCGAGCTTTGTGTGGAACAGAGCAAAAAGAGCGTGAGCGTTTGGTCTCCCATGCACAAACCTTGATCAAGCATATCGAGCAAAGTCATTCCTTGCTGCGCAACCGGGAGAAACTGCAATCGCGCATAGAAGAGCAGCAAGAGCAAACCAGCAAGAAGCAAGATAGCTATCAGGCACTCTTTGAGAAGCTTGGGCTTGAGTACAATGATCTTGCCACCCTGACTCAACTGGTAACCTCACTAGCTGACTATCAGGAGCTCAAGAACAAGGAGAAGCTGGTGCAGCTCCGCTTGAAAACCTATGAAGAGGAGATCCAAGCAGAAGCAAAGGGGATGACCCTTGAATCCATCATAGCTCAGTTGGACAGGTTTGAACCCATGCAGAAGGAGCTTGATGCAATGAATGCTGAGCTTGCAGGTGAGAGGGCCATCATCAAACGGGCAAAGAACGATGCCCAATTGGAACAGGTTGAGCTCAGCTATGCTCTGAAGAGGTCCGAACTGGAGGAGCGAAGGGAAGAAGAGGTGGAATCGCGCATGGTTCACCTTTTGCTCTCCCAGGTACGGGGGCAGACGGAGCGCTCGTTCCAGCCTGAAGTACTGAGGCGTTCCAGCGATTGGCTGGCTCGAATTACTTCACAGCGCTATACCCTTTCGGTGGGACCGAAGGGTTTTGCAGCGTACGATACGATTCTTCAGCAGAGCTTCTCGCTTGACGAACTTTCCAGCGGTACGAAGGTGCAACTGCTGTTTGCCGTACGCATGGCATTCTTGGAGATGCAGGAAGCCTCCTCCGGGTATCGCTTTCCTGTCTTCTTTGATGAGGTGATGGCAAACAGCGATGATGAACGTTCACTGGCAATAGCGAGGGCAATTGCCGAGATTTCACGAAACCGTCAGGTTTTCTACTGCACCGCTCAGGCCGATGAGGTGGATAAGCTCACCAAAGAGGCGGGAGATCTGGTGCATGTCATTGATCTTGAGGATGCAAGAAAAGGGCATGCTCTTCAGCGCCACCCCTTCATTGCTCCCAAAAGTACCCTGCAAAGCCTCCCTCCTTTCACCGAGGACTACAACCAGTATGCAAAACTCTGCAGGGTGTCGAGTCCTGCCCTGCACGGACGGGTAGGGGAACTGTCCAGTTGGTATCTGTGCTCATCAAGCAAAGAGCTTGAGGCTTTACTCAGCCGAGGATTGTCCACCTGCGGTCAGGCAAAGGAGGTGGATGAACGTTATCAGAGGCGGTTCGGTTTGCTTGAACATACGCAAAGGCTTGCCCGCATCGGAAGACCAAAGGTGCTGAGCGTTGCCGACCTTGCCGATGAGCGATTGAAACTGAATCGATCGGCAGCCTTTTATGAAGGTTTGCTGCTCTATGTGGATGAAGCGGAACGGGATGGAAACGACATTCTCAAAGCGATTGATGAGAAGGTGTTGAGCAGGTTCAGCAAAACCGCCCGTGAGGCGCTGGAATCCTTTCTCTTGGAACAGGATTTTGCTACCAACGAGAATCCTCTTTCGCCTAAGCAGATTCTCTCTGAGCTGAGTCTGGACAATCCAGAGCTTCGCATCGACAGTGAGGAGTATCTGATTTGTGTCCGATATTTGGAATGCCTTGGTTTTGAGAATTAGCATTCCCTTTTCCCCCTTTGCGTCGTATACTCAGCTTTATGTACCGATCGACCATCAAAGCCTGCTATCTGGGCAATTTCATCGGGGCCTTGACGTGTAATCTGGCCCCGCTCTTGTATGTTACCTTCATGCACGAGTTTGGTATCACCTTTGAGCAGGCGGGCCGGCTTACCCTGCTCAACTTCTTCACCCAAATTGTTGCTGATCTTGTGTTCAGTCGTCCGGTAGACCGTTGGGGAGTGCGCCCATTCATCACCCTTGGCCACTTGCTGGCATTTTTTGGCTTTCTGTTATTGGCCCTTGCCCCACGCCTCTTTCCCCACAATACCTACCTTGGCCTGATGGTGGCAACGGTGGTCTATTCGATCGGGGGAGGGCTCTTTGAGCTTCTGCTCAGTGCCATCGTGCAAGCAATACCGAATGACTCGAAGGAGAAGGCGATGAGCCTGTTGCACTCCTTTTACGCCTGGGGCTTCATCGTAGTGGTACTGGGAACCACCGTCGGGCTGAGGTTCTTCAACCGAAGCAACTGGATGTATGTGGTCTTGCTCTGGTCGCTTCTTCCGCTGATAAATTTCTTTGTATTTCTGCGTGTCCCGCTTGCCCCGGCCGTCAGTGAGGAGCATCGGACCAAGATTCGGGAACTGCTCTCCTCACGCTACTTCCTCTTTGTCCTGTTGGGCATTGCAGTAGGAGGAGCCACCGAGGTAAGCATGTCCCAATGGACCAGTGCCTTTGTCGAATCATCGTTGGGCTTGCCCAAGGAGGTAGGGGACTTGGTGGGGCTCTGCCTCTTCGCCCTGCTCTTGGGTACCACACGGGCAATCTATGGCTCGTATGGGGATAAGTTTCCCCTTTACAAAGCAATGCTTTTCGGCTCTGTCCTCTGTATCGTCTGTTACTTGGTGGCAGCACTGAGCCCCTATCCTATGATCAGTCTGATTGCCTGCATATTCAGTGGTTTGGGAAGCAGTTTGCTTTGGCCTGGGTCGGTGGTGAATGGGGCGAATCGGTTTCCTTTGGCCGGGTCTTCGCTCTTCGCTTTTCTGGCTGCAGGGGGAGATGCGGGCGCAGCCTTCGGTCCCTGGCTTATCGGGCTCATTGCTGACGTATCTCCGAATTTGGTGCGCATCGCCCCCTGGCTCAGTTCACTGAGTCTTCAGGAATCAGCGCTGAGAAGCGGGATGCTCATAGGGACGATATTCCCCATCCTGATGGTCATATTCCTGCGGAGAATGCACCGTCTTGATGAGGGGAGGAGGGCATCGTAGCCTTGTTCTTTGCTAAAGCGAGCATCTCATCTGCACTTCTGAGGCGTCGGCTGATATCTCGTGCAAGGTTGAGTATGAGCATGGTGTAGGTCTTCAGATTCTGCATCGATATCTTATAGAGGTCACTGTTGGAGAGGGTAATGATCTTTGTGGTGCTGGTGGTGATTACCGAGGCTGCACAGCTCTGGATGTCAATGAGTTCCATCTCTCCAAACGAGTCGCCGCTATGCAAGGTGGTGATGATGCGCGACTGTTTCTTGTTGGTTTCCGACTGCCTGACTATGGCCACCTCACCTTCAACGATGAAATGAACGCTATTGTTCGGCTCTCCCTGCTTGAGCAAGGTGGTGTGGGCGGGGACCTCACGCTCTACGAGAAACTGCTTGATCAGGAGCAACTCATCTTCGACAAGCCCCCCGAACATGCTGTGTTTGCAGAGAAAGTCATTGTCTATCGTGCATTCGCTCATACTGTATGGTACAGGTGATGGACTGCATACGCAAGTTTTTGGCCCTCAACTACAGGCAAAAACCAGACATAGTTTTTGCACCGCTGACTTTAACCAAGGCAATGGGTGGATAGTGATGGACTTGCCCAGAAAGGAAGGTTACAGTTAGAGAAGCTCTGCCACCTGTACGGGATGTTGCTGTAGGAGGTCCTCCCTGATCATCTATTCAGTACAAAACAGTGTAATGGGCATGCTGATCCTGCTGGTTCTTCTCTACTTCTTTCTCAAGCAGCAGGGGAGAATCGAGCAAGCAGACCGGATGTTTCTTGCCCTCTGGGCAACCAACTTTGCGTTGTTGGCTCTGGAACTCTCTGTCGATATGCTGGGCATCTACTACCCAACGGTGGCGCTTGCGCCGCTATTGGCTTTTCTTACTGCTCTTTTCTACTCAATGAATGCTGCCCCAGGCGTATTCTACTTTCTCTATATCCAACATATGATCGGCAAGCGTGTGAGCAAGCGATTCCTGATGCTGCTCTTGTTGCCTTGGACGCTTCTCACCTTGGCCTCCGTTGCGAGTCCTTGGACTGGATGGCTGTTTGTTATCGACGAGCTGTCGCAGTACAGCAGGGGTCCGTACTTTTTCCTGACGGTACTGTGCAATTACTCGTATCTGTTTTTCGGTCCACTCTATTTGCTGGTCCACCATAAGCAACTGCAACGAAAAATCTACAGCACGCTGCTGGTGTTCCCCTTTCCTGTTGCCATTGCAGGATTCCTTCAGATTATGTTCTATGGTTTGGAAGTGCTTTGGGTCAGCCTCTCCATCTCACTTTTGATTCTCTTCTTCAACGTAGAGTCAAACCATGTCAACCGCGATTATCTGACTGGTCTATTCAACCGCCGATACTTTCAGAGAATGGCTACGCTTGCCTTTACCAAGAAGAGATCAGGAAAACCCCAATGGGCATTCCTTCTGGATATCAACGGGTTCAAGGCGATCAACGATACCTATGGCCATGCAAAGGGTGACGAAGCACTCATGGATCTTGCCCATATTCTGGAACAAGCAGCTCCGAAACACACCGTAGTAAGTCGTTATGGGGGTGATGAGTTTGCCCTGCTTACCGCTGAGCTTTCAGAAAGCGAGGTGGTCAAGTTTCTTGAGCTGCTTGAGCATACACTTACTGCTGCTAATGCAACAAGACAGATTCCTTTCTTCATCAGTGTCAGTGTAGGGTGTGCAGCTTTGTCAGCGAAAGAGAATACTGACCTTGATTCCTTTCTGGCACTCTTGGATATGAGTATGTACAAAGCCAAGGAAGAGAGCAAAAAACCAAGAGCTCAAAAACGTTCTGTACTATTTCATCTCTGTAGAGCGTAAAGGTAATAGAAGATTTATGATTTTCATGACATTATCCTGTAGCATCTGTTGCCGTTTTTCTTGGACATGAGTATGTTTATGCTGTTTAGAACAGTAAGGAATTCCCTATGCACAAGAAGTTGTTTTTGATTGGAATGCTCATGGCACTCCTTTTTTCTCCCCTCTTTGCAAGCCAAAGCCTTTCCTTGGAGCAAGCTCTTCAGCTCGCCAAGGCAAATAACCTTGGACTTGCCTCCAATGCCATTGATGTAGCTGCAGCCAAGAGGGATGTCGATACCTCATGGAATTTGTTCGTTCCCTCGGTTTCAGTCAGTTTGTCGAACGTTGGAAGAGGACCAGGTTTTGCTCCTGCAAAGATACCAAATTTTGATTTTTCAACTTTAACCTTCGTAGATAAAGAACAGACTTTTTCTCAACAGGGCCTTGGACTCAGCCTAGGAGTTTCCCTCACCCTCAACCCCGCAGTGAAAGACCAGATGGACTCCTACAACCTCGGCTACCAGATCCAGCAAGTGACCTATGCCCAAGCCCAAGCTGAGGTTGAGCGAAATGTGACCAAACTGTATTACTACCTCTTGATGGAAGCAGAGAACATCAAGGTACAGGAGCTGAATCTTGAGCTGGCGCTGAAGCAATACGAGCAGGTGAAGACCAAGTATGAGAGTGGGTTTGCCTCTGAGATGGAAGTGCTGACCAGCCAGCTGGGCTATGAGCAACTCAAGACTCCGATCCAGCAAGCCAAGAACCAGTACCAATCCAATCTGTTGAGCCTGAAAGCCCTGCTCGGTTTGGATTTGCAGGCGGAGGTGGAAGTCTCGGGTGACATTCCGGCAATGGTGAAGGAACTTGAGGTCTCCCAGCTTCGCGAGTACCTGCAGAAGAGCTACTCACTGACCCTCATCGACCTGAACATGGCCCAATTGAAAAGCAGCCTGGAATCGAATAAGAAACAGGCGCTTTTTCCTTCGCTTTCACTTTCCGGTTCTTATGATATTTCTGCCTGGAATGAGAGCTATTCAAATACTTTCAGCGACTCGGTTACCTATTCGATTGGAGTGAGGATCCCTCTCGACGGCTTCATCCCCAACTCCCGTACCCAAGTTGGCCTAGCGAAGTTGCAAGACTCTCTGGATAAACTCTCGCTTCAGCGCAGGCAGGCACTGCAGCAACTCGAATTGGGAGTGGTGTCTCGGGTACAGGGCCTGAACATGCTGGCAAGCCAAGCTGAGCTTGCAAACCAGAGTCTTGAACTGACAGAGAAGCTGTACATCATGCATTTGATCCAGTATGAGAGTGGATATGTGAGCTTTCTGCAGTTGCAGGAAGCGCAGAACAATCTGGTATCGGCCAAGCAGAACATACTCGGTCTTGAGTACCAATACGTCAGCGGTTTGATCGACCTGCTGTATGACCTGAACATCCAACACACGTTCCAAGCGAAGGAGTCGAACTGATCATGGCAAAGCAAAGATCCAAGAAACGCATAGCAGGACTCATCATCCTGATTATCCTCATCATTCTGGCTACCGCACTGGTAGTCATCAATCCCTTCCAATACCTCAAGAGCCTTGCTCCCCAGCAAGTGGTCGAGGAGTCGACAGAACAGGTTTCCGTGCCGGTCAGGGTTCTTGAGGTAGCACAATCCAATCTGCAGAATACCATCCGGACCAATGGCAGTGTCATCGACCCCAGTTCTCTCGACGTCTACCCTGAAGTGACCGGAACGCTGAGAACGCTCACTGTCAGTGTTGGACAGCGGGTGGAAAAAGATCAGGTGATCGCCACCATCGACCCCTCTCGTCCCGGCGTTGTCTACAAGGAAGTTGCTGTGAAGGCTCCCGCAAGCGGCACGGTCCTTGCGCTTCCTTTTGTGGTAGGGGCAGGGGTGAGCATGCAAGCTCCCTTGGTTCGCATCGGCATGCTTGAGAACCTTGAAGTGGTTACCGACATCGCTGAACGCCATATTGGCAGTGTGACTATCGGAACAAAAGCCGATCTTACCTTCAAAGCCTATCCGAATGAAACCTTCCCGGCTGTCGTTTCGCGCTTGAGCCCTGTGCTCAATCCTGCTTCCAGAACACTGGAAGTAGGGCTTGTGTTTGAGGATGAGATGAGAAAGATCAAGAGTGGGATGTTCCCAACCATCACGCTGTATACCGAACATCTTGATTCAATCATCGCAATTCCTCGCTCAGCTCTGCTGTACAGTGGAAACCAAGCATATCTGTACATTGTGGACGAAACAAATACAGCCCATCGCGTACCTGTCGAGGTCGGCTTGCAGGTGGAAGACATGATCGAGATCAAAGAGGGCCTCAACGTAGGCGATCTTCTGGTCACTGAAGGCCAGAGCCTCCTTACCGAAGGTACGCTGGTGCGAGTACTTCAGTAAGAAAGGAATCAATCTATGAGCATTACCAATACTGTAGTCCGCAGGCCGACCACCATCATCGTCATCTACCTCTTGCTGGTAGCACTTGCCTTGGTGGTCTATCCAAATCTGGCTGTGGAACTGTTTCCTGAGATGGACCTGCCCATGGTCATCGTCTACTCCACCTACCAAGGTGCGAGTCCTGAGACGATGGAAAGCAGGGTTACCAAACTCATTGAGAGTGGGGTATCGAATGTCGGGGGTATCAAGACCATCAGCTCGACTTCCTCAGAAGGGGTATCGATGGTCATGTTGGAGTTCGCCTATGGTACCGACCTGGACAAGGCAAGCCAGTCGATCAACGACAACCTCAACCTCTTCGGGGACATGTTTCCCGAGGATGCAACCAAACCCTCAATCTTCAAGCTGAACACCAATATGATGCCGGTCATGAACATCGCCTTGCGTGGTTCTGATGGGCAGGATGCCAATGAACTGCGTGAGGTGGTGAAGGACTTTGTCCAGAACCGCCTTGAACGAGTAGCCGGGGTCTCCTCAACCTCGATCAACGGTGGGCAGGATGCTTTCATCCAAGTAGCCATCGACCAGAACCGTCTGGACGCCTACGGCCTTACGCTCTCTCAGGTTGCCTATGCCCTCAATCCGCAGAACCTGCAGGTAGGGGCTGGGTCGCTCATTGAAGGCGATTTGTCCTATCTCTTGCGTACCGATGCACAGTTCACTTCCCTCGATCAGATTGAAAAGACCATGGTAACCTCTTTCCCCAAGTATGATGCAAAGGGGAATGTGATCGGTTCGAGTGTGGTGCGTCTTTCAGACATCGCAACCATCTCGTATGCGTACCGCGATGCCACCAGTAGGGTGTACATCAATGGGGAACCGGGTGTGTACATCTCCGTCTCCAAGGAGTCGGATGCCAACAGCGTCCAGGTTGCAAAGCGCATCAACGACCTCATCGTCGACCTCAACAAGGAACTGCCGAAGGGCATGAGCCTGGAAGTCATTGTAGACACCACCTCGATGATAGAGTCTACGATCAACACGGTGTACCAGAGTTTGCTGTACGGTGTCGCCCTGGTCATGGTGGTGCTGTTCATCTTCCTCAGGAGTCTGAAATCTACGTTCATCATAGGCATATCCATACCAATTTCCATGCTGCTCACCGTCTTGGTGATGTTCTTCATGGGCTATTCGCTCAACCTCATGACCCTGACCGGCCTCATATTGGGGCTGGGCATGACGGTAGACAGCTCCATCGTCGTATTGGAGAACATCTTCCGCTACCGCGAGCGAGGGGCAAAGCTGCATGCAGCGGCAATCCTTGGCACCAAGGAGATGATCGTCTCCATCTCTGCTTCGACGCTGACCACCGTCTGTGTCTTCGTGCCGATGGTGATGCTGCGCAGCAACCTGGAGATGCTTGGAGAGATGATTACCCCGATGGCGGGAACCATCATCATCAGCTTGCTTGCATCGCTGATCGTCTCAGTCACCCTCATCCCGGTGCTTACCAGCAGTTATGTACGCGTTTACACCCGTAAGCAGAAGCCTCTGAAGATCCGTCTGCTTCGCTTCATCGACGATAAGGCTGAAGCTGCATTCGAGGCTCTCGACCGCGGTTACAAGCGAATCCTTGGCTTGTTGCTCTCCTACAAGTGGCTTACTGTCCTTCTGGTCGCCTTGATCCTGGTACTGACTTTCCAGGCCTTTGGGGCCATGCATCGTTCGCTCTATCCAACCATGAGTGAGACCTCAGTCTCTTTGACTGTCACCCTGCCGCAGGGAACAACCCTGCAAACCACCGAAAGCCTGCTGAAGGATCTGGAAGACAAGGCGAGGGTGGACATCAAGGGATACAAGGACATCATCGTCACCATTGGCGGCGGTGGCCTGTTTGGAGGCGGGGGAACCAACAGCGGTTCTTTGCAAATCTCCTTGCTTGAGGATGAGGAGGGCGTGGATACCATGCTCCAAGTCCAGGAGAAGTTGAGGCGCTACTTCGACCTCTATCCTGCAGCCTCTTTCTCCTTCTCCCAAATGTCCATGGGGCTGGGCAACCTCAATCCCGTCGATGTGACGGTGAAGAGCGACGACCTGGACCTTGCCGTAGCGACTGCAGAGCAGATTCGGGACCTCATTGAGGATAACCTGCCGAACATCAAGGAAATCCGAACTGATTTCAACAAGGGCCTTCCTGAGTTGCACATAAAAATTGACCGGGAACGAGCGTATGCATACGGACTTACCATGCAGACCATCGCTACCGAAATCAGCAACAGTGTAAACGGGATGACCGCAACCCAGCTGAAACAGAATGGCAATGACACCGATGTGGTGGTGATGCTCCAGAAATCGGACCGCTCCAGCGAACTGGATCTGAAGCGCATCTTTGTACGCAACGCGATGGGCGAGAAGATAAGCTTGGACAACCTCGCCACCTTGGAACGGTCGACTGGACCTGTTTCCATCAGCCGTGAGAACGAGATGAGAACGGTGCACGTGGTCGGAGGTTTGGCTGACGGATACGCCTCCAGCCAGGCAGAGGCTGATATCAAGGCACTGCTTGCCGAGAAGCTCCCTCTCTCCGATGAGGTGTTCCTCGAGTACGGAGGTGACTTCGCCGATATGAGCCAGATGTTCAACCAGGTGATCTTGATCTTTGTCTTGGCTGTCATTCTGGTGTTCGGTGTCATGGCTTCCCTTTTTGAGTCCTTCCGCAACCCCTTCATCGTCCTCTTGTCCATGCCGCTGATGATGGTCGGTGTGGTGGCCCTCTACCTGATTACCGGGGAGACCTTCAGCCTGATCAGTGCAATTGGCATCGTCATCCTAGCCGGTATTGTCGTAAACAACGGCATTGTACTCATCGAGTACATCAACTTGCTTCGTAAGCGTGGACTTCCCATCAGGCAAGCCTGTATTGAGGCAGGAGGAAACCGACTCAAGCCGATTCTCATGACCAGCTTGACCACAATTTTCGGTATGATCCCCCTTGCCTTCTTCGGAGGACAGGGAGCCGAGCAGATTCAGCCGATAGGGCAGACCATCATCGGTGGGATGGCGATCAGCACGTTGATGACCATCTTCTTCACCCCGGTGCTCTATGCCCTCTTCAACAAAGACAAGAAGAAGAAGGATGTCGAAAGCATCGAGTCCTACGTAGAGGAGCTTTAGGATGAGAAGAGTGGAAATCATTGCCGCCCAGGCAATCCTGGACGATGTACTGGAAGCGTTGGAACACTATGAGGTTCCCATGCACTATACCATCATCCCCACAGCGCACGGCAGAGGTTCTACCACCCCCAAGCTTGGTGATGAGGTATGGCCGGAAGAGAATTTCATTCTCATCATCTACTGTGAGCATGGCTTGCTCACCCGGATAGAGGCCGCCCTTGAGCTGGTGAAGAAGAAGTATGACCATGAGGGTATTGGGTACTTTGTGATCTAGGAGGGGGGGGTGTGAAAAGAGTACTGCTTCTTACACTGTTGCTCACTCTTTGCTTCTCCCTCTTTGCTATGTCCCCAGACTTTGCTGCAATAGAAGCAAGAACTGCACTGAGCGGAGTATTCTTGCTTCTTGATGCAGAGGAAGTGACATTCTTTAGGCAATTCGGCTACAAAGATCACAGGAAACAGCTTGCTTTTGATGAACACACCCTCTTCTGCCTCGGGTCGATCACCAAGCCGCTGGTGGCCATGACGCTCCAAAATCTGGTGGATGAAAACCAGCGGGTAGGAGAGTTTCTGCCCCAGCTCAAATCGCTTGCCCCGCTTACGATTGGCTCTCTTGTCAACCACCGCACCGCATTGGTGCGTGACCTCACCGACCTTGGTCTGGTCGATCCCTATGAGGCGATCTCCCTATCTGAGCTGGTTTCCCTGATCGATCGGAAGGGGATGGGCAAACAAGGAAGCAGGTACGCATACAGCAACGCAAATTACCAGGTATTGGCCAGAATTCTGGAGACGATCACCGGGCAATCTTTTGCCCAGGCGATGGAAAGCAGACTCTTTCTTCCCCTGGGCATGCGTGAAAGCCGGGCTTTGGATCACCATGTCCCGGAGGCCTTGGCACAGGGACACAGCAAAAATCTACAGGTTCTGAAGCCCTATCACGTTTCCACGCTTGTCGGTTCCGGTAATGTCGTGGTGACTGCAAATGACATGGTGCGCTTCGCCCAAGCAGTGCTCAACGGGTATTTTGGCGACCCATACAGTCTTTGGGGGTGGAACAGGGGATCTTTTTTCGAGAAGCCCTATCTGGAACACACAGGACACCTTGCAAGCGGCCATGCCGCTTGCTTGCGCATCTATCCTGCAGAAAAGCAGGCGGTGATCATCCTCTTGAACAAGATAGAGCCTGACATCACCGAACTTGCCGATGCCATGAGTGCAGCACTCTTTGATTTGGAGCTTGCCTCCTGCAATCATGCATCGAGTGGATACATCGAGTTCTCTCTTTTGGAGGGCCGGTACCGGAGTGAGGATGGCACGGAGCTTTCTGTGGAGAACCGTCACGGAGTACTGACCATCTTGGGAGCAGGTCTGTCGCCCATCTTCCTCAAGCATGTACAGGGAGCCATCTTCTACGATCCTGCTCATCCGCTCCATACCCATCGGTTTGTGCGTATGGAAGAGGAATCGAGACCGAACTATTACGTGGAAGGTTTGGTGCAAGGAAACGTCTTTTTCCCACTGCCGTGAACGGGCACGTAATCGGTCTTTCGCGTTTTGCAAAGCTGGAGTATACTCTTGTACCAGAAGATGAGCGGAAGAAGGAGATCTTTTGGTATGCAGTTGACCGATATCCAGATGCGGGACCCCTTTGTATTGGCAGATCCTGAGAGTAGCGTCTACTACCTGTACGGAACCACGGACAAGGATCCATGGAAGGCGAGAGGCACTGGCTTTTCGATGTATCAGAGCAAAGATCTCCTTGCGTGGGAAGGCCCCTTTACCGTATTCACCCCGCCCCCCAATTTTTGGGGAACACACAACTTCTGGGCACCGGAAGTCCACCGGTATGGAAATCGGTACTACCTGTTTGCCTCGTTCAAGGCAGAGCATCGCTGCAGGGGTACGCAAATTCTGGTATCGGACTCTCCTTGCGGCCCCTTCCTTCCGGTCAGCGACCGACCGGCGACTCCTCCAACCTGGGAGTGCCTGGATGGGACGCTGTATGTCGATCATCTGAACAAGCCTTGGATTGTCTTTTGCCATGAATGGGTGCAAGTCAACGACGGTGAAATCTGCGCAACGCCCTTGAGCGACGATTTGAGCACTCCGATAGGGGAGCCAATCTTGTTGTTTCGTGCCAGTGAGGCCTCTTGGCCGAAAAAGCTGATGCGCCGCGATGGAAGTGGCATTATGGATGCACGGGTTACCGATGGACCCTTTTTGCACACTACCCGGACGGGTGCTCTTCTGATGCTCTGGTCCAGTGTTGCCCAGGAGGGGTATGCCATGGGGTATGCCACCAGTCAAAGCGGTTCCATTCTCGGTCCTTGGATCCAGACAGAAGAGGCCTTGGTTACCTGTGATGGAGGACATGGCATGATTTTCACCTCGTTCACCGGTAGGTTGTATCTCACGTACCACAGCCCGAACAAGACACCCAATGAAAGGCCGTTCTTTGCCGGTCTGGAGGAAATGGAGGGAGCTCTGTTATGTCGCTGAACAGAAAGGCTTTGGTTCAGCAGCAAAACCCAAAGGTAACCGGTTATGACCCTGACAGTTTTCTGACTGTGGGAAACGGCAACTTTGCCTTCACCGTCGATTGCACAGGCCTGCAGACCATACTCCATGATCGGGAAGGGAAGACACCCCTCTGTACCATGGCAAATTGGGGTTTGCACTGCTACCCTGGCAAGGAGACCGCACACTATGAGCTACTGAGGCTGAAGCAGTATCAGGCAGGAACGCGGACTGTTGGGTACATGAGCGACAGCAGCGGCCAGGAAGCGTTGTTCAATGACCTGAGGGTCAACCCCCATCGGTTCAATCTGGCACGCATCGGCCTGTGTTCAGCTGATGGCATCACAAGAGACGATCTCAGTGATGCAGTGCAGGAACTGGACCTCTACAGCGCAACGATACGCAGCTCATTTACCTTCAAAGGGGAATTGGTACAGGTTACGACCTGCTGTGACCCGGAGGTGGATCAAATCAATGTGCAGGTGAAAAGCCCTCGGTTAAAGGATAGAAAGCTTGCGCTTCTGATAGCGTTCCCTTATGCATCGCATCTGATCAGCGGCTCGGACTACACCAAGGACGATGCACATCAAAGTAGGGTGGAAAGCATCTCTGAGAAGGCATGTACCGTAATCCATACCTTGGATGCCACCACCTATGCTCTCAGTCTTGGCTCAGAGGAGGCTTTTGCCGTAGAGCACCCTGAAAAGCATAGCTATGTGATCTACCCAGAAGGGGATGTACTTACGCTCTGCATCCGGTTCAGTGAAGGTGAACAGCATGTGCAGATAAGAGGCTATGATGCATCAGTGCGTGCAAATGCTGAACGTTGGGAATCCTTTTGGGAAGATGGTGCGTGTATAGACTTTTCACAAAGCAGTGACAGCCGTGCAAAGGAATTGCAGCGGCGCATGATGCTCTCCCGCTATCTGCTGGCGATCCAGTGCAGCGGCAATACCCCTCCACCTGAAACCGGGCTGACTTGCAACAGCTGGTACGGCAAGTTTCATCTGGAGATGCATCTCTTGCATGCAGCGCACTTTTGTATGTTCGGCCAAGGCTCGCTCTTTGAACGATCGCTATCCTACTATCTTTCCATTCTTCCCTCAGCAACCAAACGAGCAGAACAGCAGGGATATCGGGGTGCACGCTGGCCCAAGATGACCGACCCAAGCGGAAATGACAGTCCCTCCTCAATCGGTACGCTTCTCATCTGGCAGCAGCCTCATCCGATCTTCTACGCGAGCTTGCTTGCCAAGACGAATCCGCATTCCGACTTCCTGAAAGCATGGAAGCCCATCATCGATGCGACGCTCACCTTCATGGCAGACTATGTGCGGTGGGATGAAGGGCGCAAGGCCTATGTGCTCGGACCTCCGGTGATTCCTGTTCAGGAGAATCATGATCCGGAAACTACGCTGAATCCCAGTTTTGAGCTCTCCTATTTTCATTGGGCGTTTTCTGAAGGAATCAGGCTATACCGAGAAATGGGTGGGGAACCGGATCCCAAGTGGATCCAGGTGAAGGAGCATCTCTCCCCCCTGCCGGTGGGGGATGGGCGTTATCTGGCCCAGGAGAATTGCTCTGACACCTACGGCACGTATGCCTTCGACCACCCTTCACAGCTCTTCAATCTCTCTCTATTTGGCATACAGGGCATAGATCCTGCCATCATGGAAGCTTCGCTTGAAGGAGTGCTCAAGCACTGGAAACTTGAGGAGCTCTGGGGCTGGGACTTCCCCTTGATGGCCATGTGTGCGGCACGGCTGGGAAGGCGAGAGCTGGCCCTTGACCTGCTGCTTGCCGATTCACCGAAGAACACCTACACGCCCAACGGCCACAATGCACAGCTGCCGAAGGCCGATCTTCCGCTCTATCTGCCTGGCAACGGCTCGTTGCTGCTCGCTCTTGCCCTCATGGCCGGAGGCTGGGAGGGCAGTGTGGGCCCTGCTCCGGGCTTTCCTGAAGAGGGATGGGTGGTGCAAAGCGAAGGGCTGAAGAGATTCTGGTGATATCTCTCTATCTTTTTTTTGTAAGTTTGGCTATGGTTGGCGAAAGGTAGGGAGTATGAACGCAACGCTGGTACGTCTGGTACGCTTGTTTTTCGGTCTGTTTCTGTATGCGCTTGGTATTGTGTTGACCATGCAGGCCCACATCGGGTACGCCCCTTGGGAAGTATTCCATGCAGGGCTTGCAAAGGTGATGGGAGTGCAAATCGGTACCATCACGATTTTGGTTGGGATCGTAATAGGGTTGGCGGTGATGGTAAGCGGAGAACGGATTGGCTTTGGCACCCTCTGCAATATGGTGTTTGTCGGCCTGTTCATGAACCTCTTGCTTGATGCGAACCTGGTTAAAGAGCTCACCAATCCAATTCTTGGGATCATCCAGCTGGTTGCCGGTCTTTTTGTCATCGCCCTTGCTTCCTTCTTCTACATCTCCTCGGGCTTTGGGGCAGGTCCCCGAGACAGCCTGATGGTGCTTCTCTCCCGCAAGACACATTTCTCGGTGGGTACCTGCAGGGGCGCTATCGAGGTGAGTGTCACCTTGGCAGGCTTTCTTATGGGAGGCTTGCTTGGGTGGGGGACATTGCTTTCTGCTGTGCTCATCGGCTTTTGCATCCAGATCACGTTCCGCTTGCTTCGCTTCGATCCCAAAAATGTGAGACACGAGGATCTGGTGGAGAGTTTCAGAAAGCTGGGTACGGTGGTTCGCAAACAGGCATAGGTTCAGAAATCAACAAAAAAATGTTGAAATATAGAAAATAAACAAAAATTTATTGAAAAGTAAAAAATCAATGATATAGTGTTGATATGAATTACTATGCTTTGGTAGGGGATCTGAAAGAGTCCCGAAAATCGGCTGATCGAAAAGCCTTGCAAGAGGTGTTGCTTACACAGGTGGATGCCATCAACACTGCCTATTCTGATTGTTTGGCCGCACAGATGATGGTGAATGCTGGTGATGCGTTCCAAGGCTTGTTTTTGCCTCAAGCTCCCATGCTGGAGATTTGTGACAAAATCAGGTATGCATTGGTAGACCACTGTGGCGTACGCGTGGGAATCGGCTTTGGTACCATCGAAACAGGCATTGTGCGCACGCAGAGCATCTTGTCTGACGGTCCTGCCTTCTGGAACGCACGGCAAGCCTTGTCGCTGGTTCGGGAACAAGACTACTATGATACACGCACCACCGCCTTGTACACGGATGTGCCTGGGTTTCAAACCATCACAAGCTTGGTAAATCAGATACTCGTGCTTCAAGATCAGTTGGCTTCGAGGTGGAAGGGTACCCAACTCGAACTCGCCAAGCACTATCTCATGCACCATGGATTTGAAAAGGTTACCCAGACGCAGGTAGCGAAAGAGATGTCTTTGCGTGTGCAGCAAGTGAACACAACCATCCAAGCCATGGGTTTTTTTGCCTATCTGGATACGAGACGGGAGACCGAACAGATTTTGATGGCCAGTTTTGGAGGTTCTGCCCTATGAATACTGCAGCTCTGATAGTGCTTGGATTGCATGCATTGGGTGATTTCTATTTGCAAAGTGACAAACTTGCCCGGAACAAACAGCAGCAGTATGGTGCACTGGCACAACATTCGCTGTTGTATGCCCTTTCGTTTGTTCCCCTGCTTTTCCTTGCCCCCTGGATTGTGTTCGCCATACTCGTCGTTTCGCATCTGCTGATTGACTCGTTGAAATTCCTGTATCAGAAGTCCAAGAAGAGAACTGCAGTACTTTTCATCGTTGACCAGCTCTGTCATGGTGGGGTGCTGGCAGCAGTATCTATTGTGTATCTTTCAGATTACTCTTTTGACCCAACGCATGAGTTTCTGCTCAGGATCGCTGTGTTGCTCCTCTGGGTAGCAAAGCCGGTATCTGTCATGTTCACCGAGCTTTTCGACCGCTATCGAAGCAATCAATCGACGGGGACGGATGGGGCTGGGAAAGTGATCGGATATTTGGAGCGACTCATCCTTGCCATCCTCCTGATTGTGGGGGAGTACGGGGTTATCGGCTGGGTAATCGCTGCAAAGACATTTGCCCGGAGCAAACAGCTTTCCGATTCACAGGCGTTTTCCGAGTACTTTCTGGTGGGTACGCTCACAAGCATCCTTGCAACCCTGGCGCTCTATTTTCTCTTGGTTCAGTGGTGATTGAAAAAGGCCGAAGGGATTGCTCCTTCGACCTTTTGAACGCTTAGTGCAATTGGCTGCCCAGTTGCTTGATCAAGGTGATCAGCTCATCGAGGTGCGCGTGCGTCACCAGCGGGTTGAGCAGGGTGAACTTCAGGTAGGTTTTGCCTGCATACACCGTCTGCCCTATCACCACCTGATGGTGGTGCAAGAGCTGCCTGCGTACCTGCTTGTTCCTCTCACAGCTTCCTTTCAGGCGGAAGACCACGCTGGAAAGCTCTGGTTCGATGGCCAGCTCGTAGTCAGGGTCGGCGGCAATCTGCTTGGCAAAGTAGGTTGCATTGCCGATACAGGTGTCGATCATCTGCGCATAGCCATCCTTGCCCCTGCACTGGAATGCCATCCACACCTTCAGCGCATCGAAGCGACGGGTGGTCTGAAGGCTCTTGCCGACAAGGTTGGTATACCCATCAGCCTCATCCTCTTCCCGGTTGAGGTAGTCTGCATGCAAGGTGAAGACGGAGAACAGCTCGGTATTCTTGATGAGCAATGCACCACAGCTGATGGGTAGCAGAAACATTTTATGGAAGTCGACGGTAATGGAGTCACAGAGTCCGAGATCCCCAAGACGTGATTTGTAGGTGGAAGAGAGCTGTACCGCACTGCCATAGGCTGCATCCGCATGCAAGAAGAGATGCTCAGCGTCACAGATGGCTCGCAGTTCTTCGACAGGATCAACAGAACCGTAGTCGGTGGTGCCGATGGTTGCCACGACGCAGAAAGGCAGAAGGCCTGCCATCTTGTCCTCTGCAAGCATTGCAGAGAGGGCTTTTGTGTCCATCCTGCACGCAGCATCGACAGGGACCTTGCGCACTGCATCATAGCCGAGGCCCAGCAGGTGGGCACTCTTTTCCATGGAGAAGTGGGAGACTTCAGAGGTGTAGATCCTCAGGTTGCGATACTCTGCCGGAAGCCCGTATTTCTTCACATCATGACCAAGAACCGTTGTGCAGTACCAATCCCTGGCAAGGGTGAGTGCGCTGAGATTCGACTGGCTTCCGCCGCTGGTGAAGACACCGTCGCTGGTTTCTCCCAGATTGTACAGGGTACACAACTGCCTGATGACCTCAAGTTCCACTTCGGTGGCTATCGGGCTTTGGTCCCAGCTGTCCATCGACTGGTTGAAAGTAGAGAGGATCAACTCTGCAGCAATCGATTCAAGTAGGGCGGGGCTGTGAAGGTGAGCCATGTAATTGGTTGACCAGGTTCTGAGGAAGTTGGGAAGGATGGATGCTCTCACTTGCGAAAGGACAGCCTCCCACCCAAGGCCTTTCTCAGGGAGCATCTGCTCTTTCTGGATGAGGCTTTTCAGCTCATCGACCGAGGAGCCTTGGTAGGCTCCGCCGTCTTGGAGGGAGTCGAGGATGGCATCCACCGTCTGGTCGATGAGTGTGCGATAGGCCAGTTTGCTCTCCTTGTCATGTGAGAGAACGTAGGGAAGCTCAGTGATGGGCTTTGACATCTGCATCCACCTTGCGGATTGCCTTCTCGGCGATATCGAGCATGAGTCCAATCTCATCCTTGGAAACGTTGAGGGCGCACAGGCAACGCATGACCGAACCATAGCGGCCACCCTTTTCCATGATGAGCCGATTGGTGAAACACTCCTTCTGTACCTTCGCTGCAACGACACCACTGGGGGGCAGAGAGCCGAGGTGGTCGGCCTGTCCGAGAGGATCGACAAACTCGATGCCGAGCATCAGGCCCTTGCTGCGGATGTCACCGATGATGGAGACCTCTTTCTTGAGTGCGTTCATGCGCTGTTCGATCATGGCCCCTTTTTCAACCACTTCAGCGAGGAACTCAGGCTTGGAAACACGGTTCATGACTACGGTCCCGGCTGCCATGGCGAGCTGGTTCCCACGGAAGGTACCGGCATGTGCCCCTGGTTGCCAAGCATCAAGGTCCTTGTGATAGATGACCACGCTCATCGGCTGAGATCCTCCGATGGCCTTGGAGACGAGAATGACGTCGGGCACGATGTCAGCATACTCAAAGGCAAAGAACTTGCCTGAGCGGCCGATACCGCACTGGATTTCGTCCACGATCATGGGGATGCCAAGTTCCTTGGTTACTCTGCGCACAGTCTGAAGGAATTTTATGGGGGCAGGAATGACTCCGCCCTCGCCCTGTATGGGCTCGAGAATGACCGCTGCGGGCTTGGTGATGCCACTCTCAGGATCTTTGAGAGAGCGTTCGAAGAAAGCGCAGGCTGCGTCGATTCCGGCTTCTCCACCGAGACCGAACGGACAGCGGTAGGAGTATGGGTAGGGGAAAAAGTGTACGTCGGGCATCAAGCCGTTGACTTGGTTCTTTGCGTTGAGGTTTCCGGTAAGGGCAAGCGCTCCGTGGCCCATACCATGATAGCCACCGCCAAAGGCGATGATGGAGGAACGACCGGTGGCAGTCTTGCACAGCTTGATCGCTGCATCGACTGCGTCGGTGCCGCTGGGGCTGCAGAACTGCAGTTTTGCATGGTCTTTGAGTTCTTCAGGGAGAAGGGAGAGAAGGGTATGTACAAACTCATCCTTGACGGGAGTGGTGAGGTCCAGGGTATGCAAGGGGTAATCCTGGGTAAGCATGTCCACCATCACTTGGTTGACTTCACTGTCATTGTGACCGAGGGCCAGGGTGCCTGCTCCACAAAGGAAGTCCAGGTATTTGTTGCCTTCTACGTCGATAAGGTAGGATCCTTTTGCTTGTTGTATTGCGATGGGAAATTTGCGGGGGTAGCTGCGTGCGTTGGATTCTGTGTTGTTCTGGCGATCGAGATAGAATTGGTTGGTGGATTCGTTCATTACCCTAGTTCCTTCTATACCATGGTGATTTTTGTACTAAATGTTATATCTAGCCCTTTTTCTACAAAGTGTTTCCCTCCCTCTCTCAAGAGAGGTGTGGGGATGGTCAAAATGCGCATTGAGCAAGGTCAACGCGCAAGAACCGATACTACCAACTTATTCCCGATTTTGCTAGTGATTGTTTGGCATTTGTCAGGAAATATCGAAAAAGTTATAGCCTGATAACACTGTGCAGAAAAATTTTAAAAAAAAAGAATGATAAAGTACTGGACAGTTTTACAACATTGGTGTATTAGTTAGCTAGTACAGTAGATTGTAAGGAGGCATCCATGATACAGACAACACACGCCGAGATCGAAGTATCCGATACGGTGGTGAGGATGCAGGATATCGGTTTCTCATACGGCAGCAAAGCCTTGTTCTCCCATTTGGATCTTGAGATCCAACGGGGCAACATTTATGGCTTGCTCGGAAAGAACGGAGCAGGGAAGACCACACTTCTGAAAATCCTGAGCGGACAGTTGTTCCCCCAGGAAGGTTCCACCACAGTTCTGGGCGACAACCCCACAAGACGAAGGCCCTCTCTTTTGCAGGAGATCTTCTATCTTCCTGAGGAGTTTCCCCTGCCCAAGATGAAGGCAAGCGAGTACCTCAAGATGCGCTCTCCCTTCTATCCCAGGTTCGACCACACACAGTTTGCTGCCTTTTGCAAGGACTTTGATGTGGATCTGAACCAGCGCCTCGACCAGATGTCCCTTGGCCAGAAGAAAAAGGTGCTGCTCTCGTTTGGTCTTGCTTCAAACACCGCCCTCCTGATTCTCGATGAACCGACCAACGGTTTGGATATTCCTTCCAAGCGTCAGTTCAGGCAGACGGTGGCCTCTGCAATGACAGAGAACCGGACCTTCATCATCTCCACCCACCAGGTGAGGGATATGGAGAACCTGATCGACCCGATCATCATCCTGCATGACGGCTCTGTCATCTTCAATGATGCGGTGGCTTCTGTTTCCGACAAGTATGTGCTCAACCTCACTACCAAAGAGCCTGATATGGCGACGGCGATGTATGTTGAGAAAGTGTTGGGTGGCTGGATGGTGCTCAGTGAGAGAAGTGAGGAGTCGGAAGGTCAGCCCTTGGACCTTGAGACCTTGTTCAATGTTGTGATCGAAAAAGGGAAGGGGGGTGTGCGATGAATCGCTTTCAAGCATTGCTGAAACGTGAGCTGAAGACCAGCCAGAAGGATATGACAACGTATGCACTGGTAATTGTGCTGATACTCTTTGGGTTTGAGACGTTGCAGAGTCTTATCGCTCGCTACACCCATGAAATGTTTCCCCTGGAAGTGTACAGCGAGATGTTTCCCAACTTCCTGCTCATTGGTGGATTCATTGTCACCAGCCTGATGTTTGCTGAGGATATGTTTGGCAAAAACACCCAGCATGACTGGCTTATGTTGCCGGCTACCAATCTGGAGAAGTTTGCCTCGAAGGCGGTTTTGGTTACCATAGCCTATCCTATCGCACTGGCATTGCTGTTCTTCTTGACCAGTTTGGTCACCGAACCTATCCAGCTGCTCTTCTTCGGCAATCCCATGGCTTTGTTCAATCCGTTCAAGGACAAGGACATCTGGATGTTGTTAGCCCAATACTGGGTATGGAACTCGGTCTTCTTGTTGGGAGCGACCTATTTCCACAAGGTCCATTTCATCAAGACGGTGCTGGCGATCGGTGTCATTGGTTTGGCTTTGAGTGGGTTGGCTCTGTTGTTCGCAAGGATTCTCTTTGCCATACGGTTTGGCAGCCAGGTACAGATGTTCGATGCATTCAGCTATCTGGATGCCCGTTATGTGGAACAGACGCTCACTTCGCTGAAAATCTACCTGGTCATAGGCAGGATTCTCTACTACGCAGTACTGCCTGTGTTCTGTATGATCACTGCGTACTTCAGGGTTGAGGAGGTCCAAGCAACAGATGCAGTTTAATACGCTTTCACCGATTTACCTGCAGATCGCCCAGTATATGCATGACCTTATTCTCAATCGTGTATGGAATGATGGGGAGAGGATTCCTTCGGTGAGGGATATGGCCATGGAGTTGGAAGTCAATCCCAATACGGTGATCCGCACCTACGCACTGCTCCAGGATGAAGGAACGCTGGAGAACCAACGGGGCATCGGATACTTCACGGCAAAAGACGCCCGTTCCTTGGTGCTCAAGCAACGCCGCGAGCGGTTCTTCAAGAAGGAAGTCCCTGCACTGCTCTCCACGATGGAGACACTGGGGCTTACGATGGAAGATTTGCAGAAGTATGCAGAACACTCACGACAAAAGGGAGATGATCATGAAGACAAGTCACAAGAAGAGTAACAGGATGTTGATGGGGGCGGCTCTCTTTTTGGTCGTCTACCTTCTGGTAAGTGTCATTTTCGGCACATCGTTGCTGTCACGTTTCGCCACCAACTTCCCGGTTGACAGATCTGTCACACAGGTGACGGTCTGGAGAAACTGGTAAGCAAGAGGTAAGCAAAACAGCAACAAAGAGGGTCGGCGCAGCCGGCCCTCTTTTCAGAGGAAGGTCAGGCAGACCGGCTGCTCAATGCGCAGGCGGTTGCTGTATGGTCGGGGTATTCCTGTCCGTGCTGCTATGCGGTGGACACAGATTGAGTTGCTGGAGCCGTTGGCTACCAGGATATAGGAGCCATCTGGAGAGAAGGTGAAGTTGCGCGGTTCTTTCTCAGTCTTGGTGTGAGCAATAAGATGCAGGGTGGAAGAGGGTCGGTTGATGGCAAAAATTGCGATGCTGTCATGACCACGGTTGGAGACATAGAGTTGTCGGTGTTCCTTGTTGATATGGATATCGGCTACCGTGTTCTCCCCATGGAAGTCCCGGGGTAGGGTGGATATGCATTGGATAAGGCGAGGCTTTTCCTCATCAAGGCGATAGACCAGGACTTCACTGGAGAGTTCTGCTGCCACAAAGAGGGTGTCTTCAAAACAGCAGAGCACCATATGCCGTGGCCCTGATCCTTTGGGAGCATCAATGCGGGTGCGTTTCTTCAGGTTTTCCTGATAGCAGTAGATGCAATCGAGGCCAAGGTCTGCAACGAACAAGGTGCTTCCATCCTTGGTCCAGAGACTGCTGTGGATGTGAGCTCTTTCCTGGCGATCGGCCTTGTAGCCTTTGCCTGCAAAAAAGTCAGAGAGCAAATAGGAAGGTTGGCCAGCAACATCAAGCACCGTGAACACACCGTCTGCATAGTTGGCTACACCAAGGCGATTGCCCTCATCATCCAGAGCCAGATGACAGGGTGATCCACCTTTGCTTGCAGTGACAGAGAGAAGTTCACAAGAGAGATCTTCCTTCACCGACCATGCGAATACGTTACCCTCAGTTTCCCTCTCACTGACTGAGTAGAGGATATTCCGATTGTGGTCATAGCACTGATAGGTTGGCTGCTGAACGCCGGAAAACCCAGTTCGATAGCTCAAGCTACCGGATGTTGGGTCAAAGCTGAAAAAATTGATGCCTTCACGTTCTTGTGAGACTCTGCTTCCTACAACGAGTGTTTCCATTGCCAACCATCCTAGCATATATTTTGGAAAAACCCACTGGACAGCATCACTATATTTACGTATTATAGTCAAAGTAACTCGGGCGCGTAACTCAGCGGGAGAGTGCTACCTTCACACGGTAGAAGTCGTTGGTTCAAACCCAATCGCGCCCATCAAGGACCAGTCTTCGGATTGGTCCTTTGTTATTGTGCGCTCGGTATAAGCAATTCTCAAAGGGTGAAAGTCCCGAGTAGGGAGTGCAGACGAAAAGTTGGACCTATTCTGGCAGTTGATCCAAATTTCTTCCAGTAGCCAAGAGGATCCAAATCTCCTAAAGAGCCCTTGATACTCTTCTCATTATGCCAATGAAGATAGGCCGAATTCTCCTGTTTACGTCCTATCAGAATGCTTGGCAGTCCTTCTCAGCAGGATACCTAGAAGGGTAATGGAAAAGGCTGCAAGTGCAACGAAAATTGCCATTTTGGTAATGATCGCTTCGATAGGCAAAACTATTCCGGCAGCCGTCTGAAATATTGTTTGCACACAAACCATGATTCCCATGGCTGAACACACAAAGAGTATCATGGTAAGCAATTCATAGCCGAGGGATTCTCGTTTTTGCAATAGCCTCATGGTAATGAAACAAGCGGGTGCAATGATGCCCATATCCAGAACATAGGTGATTTCTGTCGTATAGTTCTCTATGTGAGCCAGGGATGTCCTCTTCAGCATTGCAGATAGGATATCCGGCAACCAGGCAACGATAAGCGCAATGCCCGAAATGGTGAGGAAGGCATATATCGCCTTGTACGGCAGTGTAATACCAGAGTAGTCGTGGTTTTCCTGCGAAAGCAAAACGATCGTGGTGAACAGAGAGAGTGCAAAGAGTGCTATGTAGGCCAGATGCAAATCGTTATAGATGGCCCCAAAAGCCAAAGAAGAGGAGTAATAGAGCACCATCGATACGCTGCCCAACAGCAAAGAACGACTCAGCTTGTCCTGCTTTGCAATGTTTCTGATGAGAAAGAGCAGGAAAAGGGGAACAACCAAAAAGAGCATCGTTGCATCAGAGGCTCTGAAAATGGGTGCCTTGAAAAAGGAATCATTGGCATAGAGCCCATCCCCATAAATCCTTACCGTAGTGCCATATTGATTGACATAGTCATAAGGAAATCCAGCATTGGTAGAGTACAGGCCGGTGAGTGCCACAACCAGTGTAAGGACCAGGATGATTGCATAGATCCAATGAATCATAAGGGGTTTTCTTTTCATACTTCGTTCTCCAAGCATAAGGAATCGATAGTGATAAGTGCATGCCCCAAGTGAGAATGCAAAACCGATCAAACACATCTTCCTTAGCCTATCATTTTACGCCCTGCTTGTACTATGTCGGATCGGCAGGAGCATGACTCATAGTCCCATTTTTCTTTGATGGAGAGACTACTTAATCTTATACGCTCTCCTTTGTCAGGCAACAGCAATCTACTGAAACGCTTTTTTCCCGAAAAGCGACAAGCCAATGGCATGGGTGATCAGAACCCACAACACATCAAGTGTGATAGAGCGGAGGGGATTCAGAACCTGCATGGAAGAGAGCTGGGCTATCTGTCCGGTAGGATTCAGATCATACAAGAACAAGTGAAAGGCATTTGGTTCATTTCCCTGTACAAGCGCTGAATTGGTGTAGATGCTCAGTAGCAGCATCAGCACTGCAAGGATAAGGCAAATTGCCGAGGAGAGGAAAGGACGACCGGCAAGCATTGCAATCATATGGAAAATGCAGCTGTATGCTACGCACGTGAAAAGGCCCAAGAAGAAATAGACTGCAAGGGTTTGTATTGACACATTGATCTCAAACATCTTGATGCTGATCACAAGCGTGAACAGCACCGTTATGCAGTAGAGCACGATTGCTCCCACCAGATTGGCGACTTCATGAGCAAGATAGATCTGTCTTCTGCTCTGTCCGGCGAATAGCTTGTTTCGTATGAAGCCCTCATCAAAATCACTTCCGCTGGTCATGCTTATCAGTGCAGCTACTGCTATTCCGTACATCACCAATGGAAGAAACAGCACCCTGTCGATCTTCACGACATAGTCCATTGCAAGCTTCTGCATGGCAACCAGTGCAGAAGCTGCAAGCAGCATGAAGAGCATGGAAAGTTTCAGCCACTTCAGCCGAAACATCAGGTAGATATCTGAACGCATCACAATTTTTCTCCTACCAGACTGATAAAGTACGCTTCGAGATGCTCAAGCTGTTCATGGCATTCCTTAACCACAACACCACTCTTATGCAGCAGCAGGACCAGCTCTGTGACGCTTTTCTCCGTGGCTGCATGCAGTTGGGTATTCGGCAACAAGGTGCAGTGAATCGCATGTTCGGTGAGGATGTTCTCAGCCTTGGCTGGGTCGGAGACTGTGATACGCAGAGAACGTGTACACGCCGCATCCAGTTCGGAAGCTGTCATCTGGCGAACAAGCTTCCCCTCATGAATGAATATGTAGCTTGTGGCAATCTTGGTGAGTTCTCCGAGGATATGGCTTGAGATGAGAAAGGTCACCCCTTTCTCGCGGTTCAGGTGCAGGATCAGGTTTCGTAGCGAGATGATTGCTTGTGGGTCGAGGCCGTTCATCGGCTCATCAAGGATGATGATTTCAGGGTCTCCCTCAAGTGCCATTGCCAAGCCAAGCTTTTGTTTCATGCCAAGGGAGAACTCTTTTACTGGTTTCTTTCTGGTATCCTCAAGCCCCACCAGCCTGAGCAGCTGCTGCACACTTTCAAACGATTTGACCTTCCTGATTCTGAACAGTTGCTTCAGGTTTTCTTCTGCAGATAGGTCAGCATAGAAAGCAGGAGACTCGACCAGAGCACCTATCTTCCTTCGATTGATCATTTTGCTGGTGCTTGTCTTTCCCAGCAAGGCGTACTCTCCCTCATCTGGTCTCATCAGGTCAGTGAGGATGCGCAGCAGGGTAGTCTTTCCCGCTCCATTCTTTCCGATGAATCCGCAGATTTCCCCTTTTGCTATGCTGAGGGTAACATCCGATAGGGCCGTACAAGCTTTGTATCGCTTGCTGATATGCTGCACATCAATCACTGTTTCCATGTCTCCCAGTATTGCATGGGTAAGGCAAACAGGCAAAAGCAATGTGGAGTAATTGTGCTTTATCGTCAGGTTTTTGACGAGAGACTGCTTGACAAAATTATCGATAAACGATAAATAATACCTGTAAAACAATACAGGAGGCTCTCATGCTTCAACTATCTGATAAAGGATTGCGTCAACTTGTCATCGTGTTTACCATCAGCCTTCTCCTTGGTGGACTTGCTATTCTGGGCCTTGGCATCCATTTGATCGTCATGGGAGTGCAAGGCACCTATTCGCTTCCCTTGGTGCTCTTTGAGGGTCTTCAACTTGCCATTTCCGTGCAAGCCTCCTCGCTGGGTTCGTATGTGCTGTACTGCCTCTTGCTCATCGCTTGCTTGACACTGGGTCTGCTGATGCTCTTCTTGGTGCGATCGATGCTCATTAGCTTGGAGCGTGAGAAAGCCTTTACCCAAAGCCTCCCACTATCCATCAAACGCATAGCATATCTCATGCTTGTGCTGGCCTATGCAAGGCAACTATTGTTCCTGCTTGCCTTCCAACAGGAGTTGGGAAAGCTTACAGAATTTGTTTCCTTCAGGTTTCAGCTGCTTCCCACACTGGCTGTATATGCACTGGTAGTGCTCGTTTTCTCCCAGCTGTTCAGCTACGGACTAATCTTGCAGCGCGAATACGAACAGACGGTATAGGTACACGATGGCAATAATCATACGACTGGACCGGGTAATGGCAGACAGGAAGATGTCGCTTACCGAGCTTTCACAACAGGTGGGCATCACCTTGGCAAATCTCTCGAACCTGAAGACAGGAAAGGTAAGTGCTGTTCGCCTTGGCACCATGGAAGCCATTTGCAAGGCCTTGGATTGCCAGCCCGGTGATTTGTTTGAGTATCAAGAAGAAGAATCCTCACACGATTGAGGACAATGGAATTTTACAGAATTGCTTTTTATCGATTATTTTTTATCTTTTGTATTAGTTGCTAATAAAAATACTTGTCACTAGCAACTAAAAAGTGTATTGTTCTTCTCGAAATAAGTGAGGAGAATCTGATGAAACATCTTTTGATCATAGGTGGAGTAGCCGCAGGAGCCACCGCAGCAGCACGAGCTCGTCGTTTGGACAATGACGTGGAAATCACCCTCTTGGAAGCAGGGGCAGACGTCTCCTTTGCCAACTGCGGGCTTCCTTACTACCTAGGTCGGGACATCGAATATCGTTCCTCCCTGATTCTCGCCAGTGAAGAGACCTTCGACGACCAGTACAAGGTCAAGGTCCATACCCATACCGAAGCAACCAAGATCGACCGCCAAGCGAAGCAGGTGACGGCACGCAACAGCAAGACCGGAAAAGAGGAAGTCTACTCCTACGATGCACTCATTCTTGCCCAGGGCGGCAAGCCCGTTGTCCCCCCGCTTCCCGGCGTGGACAAGAAGCATGTTTTCCAGCTGTGGACCCTTGCAGACATGGACAGGATCGACCACTACATTGAAGAGAATGAGCCGAAGAAAGCGGTTGTCGTAGGTGGTGGGTTCATCGGACTTGAGATGGTAGAAGCCCTCACCAAGCGTGGCATCAGCGTTACGCTGGTGGAGATGGCAGAGCAAGTGATGCCGAACCTGGAAGGGGAGTTTGCTGGCTTCATCACCAAAGAGCTGCAGGACTATGGGGTAAAACTCAAGCTCGGCAAATCCCTCAAAGCCATTGAGGACACGAAGGTGTTGCTCAACGATGGTTTTGCTGTTGATACCGATTTCGTATTGCTCTCCGTTGGCGTACGTCCTACTTTGCAGATTGCAAAGGACGCCGGTCTTGTCATTGGAAAAGCGGGTGGTCTTGAGGTCGACGGGGAGATGAGGACCAGCGATGAATTCATCTATGCAGCCGGTGATATGGCCGAGGTGAGACACACTGTACTCGGAAAGACTGTCCGCATGCCGCTTGCCGGCCCTGCCAATAGGCAAGGCCGACTGGCTGCCGAGAATGCCTTGGGAGCCCATCGCTCCTACAAGGGTGTCAGCGGTACTTCCATCGTCAAGGTTTTTGAAGCGGTGGCAGGATCTGTTGGCTTGAACTTGAAAGCAGCTAAGGATGCAGGTATCGATGCTGATGCAGTGGTTGTGCACAAAGCAAGCCATACAGCTTACTTCCCAGGATCTGAGAAAGTAAGCCTGATGCTGATTTTTGACAAGGAAAGCAAACAGATTCTTGGTGCCCAGGCAGCGGGAAGGGTTGGAGTGGACAAGCGCATAGATGTCATCGCCACTGCAATGGCTGGAAAGCTGACCATCGACGACCTTGCTGAGCTCGATCTTGCGTATGCTCCACCGTTCAACTCCCCCAACGGGCCAGTGAACATGGCAGCATTCACCGCCCAGAATCATGCCTCTGGCTTCAGCCCATCCGTCTTGGCAAAGGATCTTGAGACCTTCGTACTGGAGAAGCAACCGATCGCCATAGACCTTCGTGATCCGATTACCTTCGGAAAAGCAAGCCTGAGAGGCAGCAACAACCTCAGCCAGAGCATGCTGAGGGACAACCTGGACAAGATTCCCCAAGGTCATGCAATCCTGCTGATCAGTGATGATGGACAGAAAGGCCACGTAGTGCTCAGGATGCTCAAGGGAGCAGGGTTCGAGCAAGTGTACAACGTCAGTGGTGGATATCTCAGTATCGAGCGTCACGCTCGTGCCATTGGCTATGAGCACCTCGATGTCTCGCTCTTCCCCATTGAAAAGAAATCGGTGAAGAAGGAAAAAGAGACAGGTGAGGAGAAAGAAGCCGAAGATCGTGTCGCATCGGACGGACCGGTAATCCTTGATGTACGTACCCCGATGGAGTTTGCCATGGGAGCATACCCAGGGGCCATCAATGTAGGCCTTGATGACCTGCAGAGTTGGGCCCAGAGCTTTGAGGACAAAGAGCGCAAGATCATCGTCTACTGTGCCAGTGGTGCCCGTTCCAGCTACGGAATGCGTATCCTGCGCCAACTTGGCTTCACTGATGTGGAGAACGGTGGCGGGCTGCACCAGATGATGGCAAGACAGCGCTGATTACATGCGGGCATGATGCACAGACCAGTCTCCAACGAGGCTGGTCTTTTGCATCATGAGGTCGAAGGCATATTCACCAGTGCTACAGTTCTGGTGGTGATGGTTCCTTCTTCTGTCACTTGGTAACGTTCAACTGCAATCTGATTGCTGATATGATCATACGAACAGACGTACCAGGTCGGTAGCGTCTGTTCGATGAGTGAATCCCTGCCATGGAAGGAAGCGCAGACCAGTTCTGCATGTTCTTCAGTGAAGTGGTGCAGTTTCTCCGTAAGATGAAGATGCCCCGACAGAACAAGACCGACCCTGGCATCCAAGATGGTGTCCACCAGCAGTGTTCGCTCCCATGCATCAGAAAGACCGAAGTAGTACATGTCAGGTCCCCCGTAGAAGGGGATATGGGAACAGAAAATCTTGGGATTGGGGTCGAGGGAAGCTTGTTTGATGAGTGCTTTGAGCTGTGTTCTGCCCAAGCTGGCATTGCCGCTGTCCAGCAGATAGAACGAGAGTCCCCCGTAGCTGAAACGCCTGGCAGTCTCTGGATGGATGTATCTTCGGAACAATGACCTGCCATCATATCTTATGTCGTGGTTGCCAACCAATGAGTGGGTATCCACCCCCCAATCTTCCAGTTCCTGCAGGAAGTTTGCTGCCATCAGATACTCATCTTCTTTCGAATCGCTGGTCAGGTCCCCAAGGTTCAAGGCAAATGCCAAAGAGGTGGGATAGGATTCCAACCAGTCTAGGAACACGTCATTCTTCCAGTAGACCCCGCTGTTGCCCCTGCCGAAATGCAAATCGCTGAATACCACAAATGAAAAGGATTTGCTTTCACTGCCGACAGGCTCGTCAAAGCTGGCTGAGGGGGCATCCCTTTCAATGTTCGCCAGATCAAGCGGGGCACACCCTGCCAACAGAGCCAACAGCAGTAGGATGATGCCAAACCTAGCTTTGGAGTACGACATACACGCCTACCTCCTGGGAAAGGATGATCACCGTCTCCGGATGGATATCGGAGAATCGCACAAAAGCATTGACGCCAACAGCCAAACCTTTGGTGAAATGATAGGCAGCATCAAAGCCAAGAGCCGGTGCCCAGCATTGGCCGCTGTAGTCAAAGAAGGTGGCGGTACAAAGAGATGTTTCCAATACCAAGTTCTCTTTAGGGGTAATGGCCAGGCTCATCTCAAGATACGGCAGGAGATTGAACAGTGGTCTATCCAGCGAAGGAATCACAGAACAATGTGCTTGCAGGCCCAAAGAAAGGCTTGCTGACAAGAGAGAACCTCCCTTCAGATGCTGTGCATAGGCGAGTACTCCATCAAAGAGTGTGCTATTTGCCAAGCCCCAGCCTACGTGTGCCGTTGTCGATACTACTCCTTGGGCCCACGGCATCTGGGAGGGGAGTGCATACTGTGCCTGTACCGTTGCATCCTTCAGATTGTCCAGCACTCTCAGCCCGATGGTAAGCGTGCTGTCAGCTGCAGATGAGGTGAAAAGGGTACTTGAGGCATGTTCCTGAGTATGCACCACACTGCTATACAGGCTCATCCCTTGCCTGATGCTGTACGATTGTTCCGGTAGTGCTTGCAATGGAACGAGCACACAAACCAACAGAAGGATGATGCATCCTACTTGCTTGGTGAAGAGGGAAATTGGGCATGTGTCCAAAAAGGCCGTTTGTTCCGTATTCATGATTGGTGTGAGGAGTATCAGTATACATGCATATAGCCAGCAGTCAAGAAATGTGACACAGCTCTCAACAAGTATCTGTTGAGTTGGCACAAAAGGCACAGTATCATGAATTTGATACCATCATCAGGGAGAACGTGCATGAAACGATCGGAAATCAACCGCCTCATCGACGAGGCCATCGCCTTCATCGACAGTCACAACTTCAAGATACCGCAATTTGCCTACTGGACTCCGGAAATCTGGAAGGAGAAAAAAGAGAGCAGTCAGGAGATCAAGGACAATATGCTCGGTTGGGACATCACCGACTTCGGTTGCAACGACTTCACCCACCGTGGGCTGGTCGTACTTACCATCCGCAATGGCAACCAACACGACAAAAAGACTTACCCCAAGCCCTATGCGGAGAAGCTGCTCATCTCTGACGAGGAGCAGGAGACACCCATCCACTTCCATTGGTCGAAGATGGAGGACATCATCAATCGTGGGGGAGGGGACCTGGTAGTGGAGCTGTGGAACTCGGACGAGCAAGAGAACAAGCTTGATACGCCGGTAGAGGTCAGCATCGATGGGACGCGTTACGAATTTGGTGCAGGTCAGATGGTTGTATTGCACCCTGGTATGAGCATCACCCTCGTACAGGGTATGTACCACCGCTTCTATGCCAAGAAAGGGACGGGCAAGGTGTTGATCGGAGAGGTGAGTGCGGTCAACGATGACAATACTGACAACCGATTTTTTGAGAACCTTCCCCGCTTCCCGCACATTGAAGAGGATGAGAAAGCCCGGTATGTTCTGATCACCGAGTATTGAACATGCGTTTGGGACAGAAAAAACAGGTTCTTCGGAACCTGTTTTTTCTTGGGGAATCTTTGGCTCAGTCTGCTTACTTGCCCTTGCCCTTCTTCAGGAAGTCGACATAGACAGCGATCAGGATGACAACGCCCTTGACGATGTACTGCCAGAAGGAGTTGATGCCCAGAAGGTTCAGTCCGTTGCTCAACACGCCTATGATCAGAGCTCCGATGACCGTGCCGCCGATCTTTCCGACACCACCGCTCATGCTGGTGCCGCCCAGAACTACTGCCGCAATTGCATCCATCTCAGCACCCTGGCCTGCAGTAGGCTGGCCGCTGAACATGCGCGATGCGAGCACGATGCCGGCGATGGCGCTCATGATGCCGCTGAACAGGTAGGCGAAGAAGAGCACGCGGCTGTTCTTGATACCACTGAAGCGGGCAGCCACCGGGTTGCCTCCCACTGCATAGATGTGTCGGCCAAGCTTTGACTTGGACATGATCAGAACAGAGATGATGACGATGATCACCAGATAGATGATGGGCATCGGGATATCCCCGACATAACCGGCACCGATGAAGTTGAATGAGTCGCTCATCACGCGGATGGGCTGTCCTCCGGTATATACATACGATGCACCACGGGCGATATTCATGGTCGAAAGCGTGACGATGAAGGGGGGGATGGTGGTCTTGGAGATGAGAAAACCATTGAACGCCCCGACAACCACACCGGCGAGCAAGCCGCATATGACGGCAACCCAGAGAGGAAGGCCTTCAAAAGCGATGAAGCCGCCGGTGATGACACCACTGAGAGCAATCGTGGAACCCACCGAGAGGTCGATGCCTCCCAAGATGATGACCATGGTCATCGCACAGGCAATGTACAGGTTGGTCGCAACCTGACGCAGGACGTTCAGGATATTGTTCTTGGAGAGGAACACAGGAGAGAGGAAGGAGAGTAGGAGACAGAGGATGAGCAGGCCGATGAGAATGCCCAGGTTCTCCTTGCCGAAGGTGACAATTGGATTATGTGCAAGCTGCAACGTACGGCCTTTCGGTGCGGCATTGGTGGTCTTGTTGTTCATGCTGATAGGTCCCCCTTATCGGTCAGGTGTGGAAAATTGTGTGGCATGGTACATGATCTTTTCCTGCGTCAATCCCTCACGGGGAAGACAACCGGTGATCCTGCCATTGCTCATGACGACGACACGGTCGCTCATATTGATGACTTCGGGCAACTCCGAAGAGATCATGATGATGGCAACGCCATCTTTCACCAGATCATTCATGATGGAATAGATCTCGGCCTTCGCCCCAACATCAACACCGCGTGTTGGTTCATCGAGAATAAGGATCTTGGGCTTGGTTGCCAGCCATCGGCCAATGACCACCTTCTGCTGGTTTCCACCGGACAGGTTCCCCACCGTCTGTTGGTAGGAGGGGGTCTTGATGGCCATCACATCAACATACTTCTTGGTAATTTCATTTTCACGGGCATTGTTTACATGAATGCCGCGGATGAACTCTCCCAGGGCCTTGATGGTAATATTGTACTTCACCGACTGGGCCAGAAAGAGTGCCTCGCGCTTACGGCTTTCTGGAACCAAAGCGATTCCTTTCTTCATTGCTTCTTCAGGGTTGGAGATCTTCACATCCTCCCCATCCAGTAAAATCTGTCCATTCTCAAAAGGGTCGATGCCGAAGATGCAGCGCATCACTTCGCTGCGCCCGGCGCCCACAAGGCCTGCAAAGCCAAGTATTTCCCCGCTATTGAGGTGGAAGGAGACATCCTTGAGCAGTTTTCCCGCAGTTAGGTTCTTTACCTCCAGCACCTTCTTGGTAGGATTGCCAAACGTTCGGGTATAGTAGTTGGTGAGCTTGCGTCCGACCATCATGGCAATGAGTTCATCGGTGGTGGCCGCTTCGGTATCGCGTGTTCCGATATACTCACCGTCACGGATAACGGTGATCTTGTCGGCAATCTGCTTGAGCTCACTCATTCTGTGCGATATGTAAATGATGCCGACCTGTGCCTTCTTGAGCTTACGGATATTATCAAAGAGGAAATCTACATCCTTGTCTGAGAGAGATGAGGTAGGCTCATCCATGACCAGGATCTTGGCATTGAAGGAGAGTGCCTTGATGATCTCGACAATCTGTTGTTGGGCGATCGTCAGGTCGCTGACCTTAGTCTCACTTCTGATATCCAATTCAAAGGAGTCGAGCAGTTTCTGCGCATCCTCCTCCATTTTTCTGAAATCTACAAACCGAGTGCCCTTCATGGGCTCTCGTCCGAGATAGATGTTCTCTGCAACGCTCATGTGGGGGACAAGCACCAATTCCTGGTGGATGACACTGATCCCAAGCTTCTGAGCATCAAGTACCGAATTGATGGAGACTTCCTTCCCATCAATGAAGATATCTCCGCTGTCCTTGCTGTAGATTCCACCCAATATTTTGATCAGGGTGGATTTGCCCGCTCCATTTTCGCCGAGCAGCGCATGTACCTCACCGGCTCGCAGCTGCAGTGAAACATCCTTGAGCGCCAATACACCGGGGAATTCTTTGCGGATGTGGTTCATTTCCAAAAGAATTTGTTCACTCACCCTGAATCATCCTCCCATTCACTTCAGAAAGGGGCCGAGTGTTCCCCGGCCCCAAAGAACTGCTAACCAGTATACACCGCTTATTGCCAGCCGTCAGTACCGTACTGAGCCACGTTGTCCTTGTTGATCATGAAAGTCTGGACAGGAACGCGCTTCTCATACGGCTCGCCCTTGAGGACCTGATACGCCAACTTTACCGACTCAACACCGATGCTGATCGGGCTCTGGGCTCCGGATCCGACGAACTGACTGCCACTTGCAATCTCAGCCTTTGCTTCGGGAGAACCGTCAACACCGTAAATGAGGATGTTGGTGCGGTTTGCAGCCTTACAAGCAGCGAGAGCGCCAAGAGCGGTCGGGTCATTGCCACCCATGATGGCGATGATGTTGGTATGGGCCTGGAGAATGTCGTCGGTGATCTTCATGGAAGTGGGGAGGTCGCCCTTAGCATCCTGCTGGGCCACGATCTTGAAGTTCTTTCCCTTGATGGCTTCCATGAAACCGGCGATGCGGTCGTTGATGGAGTTCATGGTCGGGGAGTCGAGCACGACAATGTTTCCGCCGTTGGGATGGCGCTTGACCAAGTCAACACCGCAGACATACCCAGCGTTGAAGTTGTCAGAACCAGCATATGCGGTTACATAATCCATATCCTTCACTTCGGTATCGAAGTTGATGATGGGGATGCCGGCATTCTTCAGAGCTACGAGAGCAGGGCGGATGCCTTCCCAGTCGACAGGATTGAGGAAGATAGCATCGATGCCCTGAGTGATCAGGTCTTCGATCTGGTTGATCTGCTTGGCAACGTCCATGGCAGGATCCATGGTGATCAGCTTGTCGCCGTTGGCCTCAACCTTCTCACGGATGGACTTCTCAAGGATGATGAAGAACGGGTTGTTCATCGTCATGCAGGTATAGCCGAAGGTGTACCCGCTTTTTGCTTCCTTGGTCCCCTGAGCGAACACCGATCCGAATGCGAGAATCAGGATCAGACTCACCATCAGTACTTTTTTCATAATTCCTCCTATTTGAAATTCGTGATGCAATGATTGGACAGGATGGTACCAAATCCTATCTATATGCTTATTCTAGGTGGGTATAGGGGAGGAATCAAACACTTTATTGTCACGAGTTAAATGACAATTGTCACAATTCTGATGATAGAAAAACAAAACAGTTCCCAAACAAGTCATGATACACTGACAGATGAGCATACCATGGATAAACCGATTACCTATGTCTACAACATCATCCTTATTCTCAACCTGGTGATCATCGGCCTGTTGAGCTTGGTTGTCTACCAGACGACCTACCTCATCTGCGATTCAGATCAGGCGCGGGTCTTCCTTGAGCAGGCACGGTATCTTCCGCATGTGCCTTGGCACGTGCCCATCTATGCCATCGGAAGTTTCCTTTTGCTTGCGGTTTCCTCATTCTTCAAACGCTATCTCGCTGAGTCCCACTCACTGCTCGCTTTCTTGCTCTTCGTGCTGGATATCATCATAGCCTTCTTCATTGCCTACAACATCAACTTCTCGTACAAGGGGCTGTTCCTGTTCATCGGCGTAGGGGCCTTCTTCTTCATCGGGAATCTTAAACTGCGCTATCTGGGGATTATCCTGGCGATGCTGGGGTACATCTTCAGCGACTATGACATCATCTCGGTGCAGCTGAACCTTGTCTCGCTTCAGGACTACATCAGTTTCTACAGCCCCAGCACCCAGATTCCCCTGTACAGCCTCCGCAGTACCTTGGAGTCCCTGAATCTGATGATGGTCATCCTCTTCTTTCAGCTCTTCATCCAAAGCAAGGTCAGGGAGAACAAGGAGTTCATCAAGGTCAACAATGAGCTGGCTGACAAGCTTCACCAGCTTGAGGTTCTGCAGGCCAAGCTTGAGGAGTCCGCACGGCTGAAGGAACGCAACAGGCTTGCCCATGAGATTCACGATATTTTGGGACACTCGCTCACCTCCATATCCATCGGTCTTGAAGCTTGCTTGGAACTGAGCAAGGAGACTACCCAGGAGCTCTTTGTTCGGCTTTCCAAGATCAAGAGGGTCACCGACAAGGGTCTTGCAGAGATACGCCGATCGGTGCGTGAGCTTAAAAGTGATGCCATTGAAAAATCCTCGCTGCTCAGTGCTGTACAGGAGCTCATCAACGATGCAAATGGGCTGGGGGATAGGCTGGTGAGCTTCTCAATCCATGGCAATGTGACCGAACTCGATGAAGATGAGGAGCAGACGGTGTACCGCCTGGTGCAGGAGAGTCTCACCAACTCCCTGCGACACTCTGGTGGTGCTGATATCGAGGTGGTATTCTCCTATGCATCCCATCTGCTGAATGTCATGATCGCCGACAATGGCCAAGGCTGCAAAGCCATACGCAAACACTTCGGCCTCGACCACATTGAGGAGCAGATCGGCTTGCTTGGCGGTACTGTGCGTTTTGAAACAGCCGAAGGGGAAGGGTTCAGGACGAAGGCCAGCATTCCCTTACGAAAAGGAGGATTTCGGTCATGATCAGTGTCTTGATTGCAGATGACCAAGAGCTCATCCGCGAAAGTTTGGAGCTCATCATCAGCCTCGACCCGCGCTTCCACTTTGTGGGTTCTGCCAAGGATGGGCGTGAGGTTGTCGACATGGCACTGATGCTCCGCCCTGATGTGATTCTCATGGATATCCGCATGCCCGAGATCAACGGTTTGGAGTGTGTCAAGCTCATCAAACAAAAGGACTGCACAATCAAGATCATCATCCTCACCACCTTCGATGATGACCAGTATGTCTATGAGGCGGTGAAGTACGGAGCCGATGGCTTTTTGCTCAAGGGAATCTCGAAGAACGACCTGCTTTCAAGCATAGCAACCGTTCACAGCGGGGGGACCATCGTCGACCCGCATACCGCACAGAAGATATTCAGTCTCTTCAGTCGGCTTGCCACGACTCCGTTTCGCTCTATGCAGGAGCCGGATGAAGCCTTCAAAACCCTTACTCCCCAGGAGCTGAGAATCATGCAGCTCATCGGCAAAGGGTGTTCGAACAAGGAGATCATGAGTGAGGTGAACTTCAGCGAAGGTACGGTTCGCAACTACATCAGCAATATTCTCAAAAAGCTTGATCTGCGAGACCGGACCCAGATTGCCATCCTTGCCATCCAATCAGGCCTGATGCTCAAGAATTTGGAGGGTCTCGATGGCTGAGATTGTGCGAATCAGGCAATTGCTCCTTCTCTTTGTTGTTCCTCTGCTCATCGTGGTGGTGGTGTTTGCCATTGGCGTCGGTGTGTACCGACAGAAAACGGTGGTCATTGAACTCTCCTTGTACTCAGGAAACAGCTGGGGTGTTCCCCAGAACTTTGCCTATGCCATCTATGACAAGGCGGTGGAGCTTTTTGAGCAGCAGTATGCGGACAAGGGGTATCGGATCAAACTGCGTACCGGCATGATGTATAAGGATTACTCTGAGTGGTTTGCCCAGCAGGTGCTCAAAGGGAAAGAACCCGATCTTTTCCTGATCATCGAAGAGGATTTCACCACCTTTGCAGCCATCGGACTTCTTGAAAAGCTGGATGCGTACATAGAGAAAAGCGATTTGTCTGAGCACGATTTTTTCAGCAACGCACTTGAAGCAGGACAATATCAGGGTTCCCAATACGCACTTCCCATCGGTATCGTTCCCTCTTTTCTCATCTACAACATCGATTTGCTCGACTCCTTGGGGCTTTCCATCGACCTGGACAACTGGACATGGGAACAGTTTTACACACTGTGCAGCCAGATAACCGCTGATTTGGACGGAGATGGGGAACTCGATCGTTTTGGGGTGGAAGGATACGACTGGCACCAAGCTTTCTATACGAATGACCGTGCCTTGTTCAATGAGAAGAGCTCCCAAGCTGGGTTTACACCCCAACATATGGCGGAGATGATTGAGTTTCTGAAGAAAATGCACGCCCTCAACCAAGGGGTGGTAGTGCGTGACGGCATGTTTGAGGAGGGGATCGTAGGGTTCAAAACCTTCAATCTCTCAGAGTTCCGTGTCTATGGATCCTATCCTTACCGAATCCTCCGCTACAGCGATTTTGATTGGAAAGCGATTCCCTTCCCCCATGGGCCGCATGGAAGCAGCAAATCCAAACTCTATACCGTGCAGTTGGGCATGAGTTCCCGTTCAAGGCACAAGAATGTAGCTTTTGAATTCTTGCGCTTCATCTCCAGCGACCAGGAGTTCCAATACCAGATCTGGGAGTATTCAAACATGCTACCGGTCAACCGGGAAGCTTTTGACCGAATCTACCACTCTGGTATCATGCAGCGGGATGGAATGCGTCCGTTGGATCGGGAATTCATCGAATCGGTCATTGCCGACTCCTACATCGATCCCGACTTCAAGAAGTACCCGGTGATCGACGACTACATAACCCAAAGGATATTCAAAATCATCGCACAGGACGAGGACATCCCCACCGGTATCGTGGATTTGCGTCAGCTCATTAACGATCTGCTTCTGGAAAACACCAGTGTCCAGAGTGTGAATCGCTGATGCCTAGGAGAGGGCCTGCAACTTTTCAGCCAGCGTGAAACAGAGGCTTTCTTCCAATGAGCTTTCTTCCCAACTACTTGCTTTGCAGAGTTTTTCGGGCCATGGACATTCCTTAAGTTCCTTGAGGAAGAGTGCATCGGGAGGATAGGGTTCCCCCTTGCTGTCAGAAGCAAAAAAGCAAAGTGCCTTGAGGTATGCTCGTCCGATGCACTCCCAAGCCATGCCGAGCCGCTCGGCTTCGATGATGACCCCCAAAAGGCGGTCGTCATAGCGGAGTTTGCGCTTCAGGTCCCGCCCGACACGATGTACGGTATCACCCAGTGCATGGTTGGAAAAACGCTTCAGCAAGTCCAGGATATGCGCATCAAGCGCTTTTTTGGTGAAGACGGAAGGATGGAGAGCAAGCAGGATGTCTCGGCTCTGCTCCATTGCATCATGCACTTGCTTGCGGATCTGCTCATCTTCCAAGACCTCAGCGATGGTCAGCCACTCGGGATGGCACATATGCCCAAGGTAGGCGGTAGCACTGTGTCCCATATTATGGATGAAGAGCTTGCGGTCGACATAGGCTTCGATGGGATGAACAGGGTGGATATCAGAAGAGTGGGGGAGCGGATGATGAAAGGCTTCGCTGTCAACAATCAGCTCATTGTAGGGTTCACTCTTGAGTGTCAGTAGGTTTGCAGGGTCTTGGATGGGAACCATCTTGCCTATGCTGGTTTGGGCAAGTCCGACGTAGGCATCAAGGTCAACCTGCTCGCCAAGATGAGGAAGCAGCAAAGAGGAGACGAAGGCTTTGCAGCCATGAATGTTCTCAGCAAGGATGATATCCAAGGCGAAATCAGGTTTTTCCTCATGGCGGAAGATGATGGCCTCAGAAAGGGATGCTGCGATATGTGGCCAGGCACCCCGTCCTACGGAAATACCCAGCAGTTCCGCATCTGCAACCACCCGGTTGATCGCAGTCTGATTTGATGCATGCACGGCAGAAACATCTTCAATGAGCATCTGTTGCACATCCTGGTCAAATACAGTCTCCACTGTGTACGAGTGCTGCGTGTTGAGCGAATCCACCAATGCCTGGTTGATGTCGATGATGACGATCCTGTAGCCGGCTCTCGAGAACACCTGGGCGATGAAGGAACGGCCGATGTTCCCTCCTCCCCACTGGACGAATAGTCTCTTCATTGCCTTGCTCCCACAGCTTGCAGGTAGGCCTCGACCACCGGCTTCAGCATGGCTTCTTTCTCACCCTTTCTCGATTCAAGGTACGTCCCACCGTGATACGTGCAGGTGTATCCACCGGATGAGGCTCCCCATGCACAGATGTCCACCATCGAAAGCGAAGTGCCTGTCTCCAGCTGTTTGGCGATGCTGACCAAGACTCCGCCGAGGAAATTGTCCCCGCAGCCTGTGGTGTCCTTGCGCAGCGTGCGGTCCTTGAGCATCAACTCATCCATGTAAGCACTTACCGGGAGCGTGGAAAGCGGGGTGGGTTCAATGAGCTTTCCTCCTGACCAGACCAGCATAGGCAGCGCTCCTCTGGTGATGATGAAAGCTCCGACACCAAAGTCGATGAGTGTCTGCGCGGCGTCTTCAACGCTGAAGGTTCCGGTCAGCCTGAGCGCTTCCTGTTCGTCGCAGACAAGTATGTCAATGAAGGGGTACGAAGGCATGCAGCCCAAGGGCCACCGTCCGCTGCTGCTTGCTTTTTCATTGCGAAAGTCATAGACCGTCCCCACTACGGTGACGCAACCATTCTCTTTGGCTTTCTTCAAGATTTCATGTTGCTGGTCATGCAGGTTCGGCACCAAGGCAGTGCCGCCCAAAAGCACTATGTCCGA
>LVBG01000042.1 GCA_001603115.1 Spirochaetales bacterium Spiro_05 | reverse complement strand
GATGGTACTACGGTTAGCCGTGGGAGAGTAGGTAGCCGCCGGGCCTCTTTTTTTCTTCTTCCAGTCAATGTTGGACTGCCAAGGCTCGTTGCATGAATTTCATGCACCTAAGCGTTGGAATTGATCCGGTGGCCACAGCAGGGTGGACACACCCGTTCCCATCCCGAACACGGAAGTTAAGCACCCTCACGCCGATGGTACTACGGTTAGCCGTGGGAGAGTAGGTAGCCGCCGGATCTTTCTTTTTTCCCTCACCAATCCATGGTATCCTTGCCGCATGAGTGCCGTACGCTTCATAGCATACAAGGGATTGCAGAATCTTCTGCTCATCTACCCAGTCTATACACTTCTCTTCCAATCCTCCGGCCTGAAAGTCGGGCACATATCCTTGCTCTTGGCTATTTGGTCTGTTCCGGTGGTTCTCTTCGAGATTCCCAGTGGGATCCTTTCAGATCGATGGAGTAGAAAGGGAATGTTGGTGCTCTCTTCCTTGTTGAAAATCTGTTGTTTTCTTTTTTGGATGCTTGGCTCAACGTTTCTCTTCTTTGCCTTGGGCTTCATCGCATGGGGACTTGCCGAGGCTTTCGCCTCAGGTTCTGAGGAAGCATTGCTCTATGACAGTCTGAAACGTGATGGGCAGGAAGATCGCTTTGAACAGGTGTACAGCCGATCTCAGGCAGTAGGTTCCATCAGTGTAGGCATCTCTTGCTTTGCTGGAGGCTTTTTCGTTGACCATTTCGGGTTTTCCTTTGTGCTGCTCTCATCCCTCATTGTCAGTTTTCTTGCCTTGCTTCTGGTTCTCGGTTTTCAGGAAGTGAATCTCTTCAAAGAGAATCCATCCACGCATGAGGATACCACCTGGGCCACGCTCAGTGATGCTTTGCACTTTTTGGTACATAGTCCAACGATGTTCAGCCTTGCAGCCCTGATGATCATACCGCTCTCTGTTTCGGGCATCCTCGATGAGTATGATCCCCTCATAGCTGCGTCCTATGGTCTTGGCAGCACAGCCATTGGGCTGTGGGTTGGGGGACGCTACTTTTTGGAGGCTCTGGGGTCATCGATGGCCACACGATTGCACCGATTGGGTTCTCATGCAGCGCTCTTTCTCTCTCTCCTTGCAGCCTTGCTTCTTCTCAGTGTGGGGTGGTTGCAATCGGTATCGCTTATCCCCTTGTACTTCCTCTTCTATCTCTTATGCAGCAGTGCAGCAGTAATCCAGGAAACGGTCTTGCAGCATCAGATTGAGAGCCAGGGACGAAGCACGGTTCATTCGGTGGTAAGCCTTGCGACCAATATGCATGCCATTCTGGTTTTTTCCCTGCTCGGGCTCATATCTCGAGTGGAAACAATCATTCTTTCTCTTGGATTATATATGCTTGTCAGTACATCCTTGATAGGATTTCTGAAAAGAAGGGCCTTCCGAAGAAAGCCCAAGTAACGAAAACAAAGGGTCAAATACCCTAGTATAAGGAAAGGGCGGCTTCTACGTCCTTGATCATGACTCTGGTTGACTCGATTCCTCCGCTTGCAACATACCAGGATACAGGATCGACGTAGACGATTCTCTGATTCTTGAATGCCTTCATCTTTCTGACCACATCATTGTCCAGAAGAGCTTGGGCAGCCGATCTCTGCGTTCCTGTGGTGGTTGCTGCACCTCTGTCCAGGACGAATAGGAAATCTGGATCTTGTTGCAGCAGATACTCGAACGAGGAACTCTGTCCATGGGTGGATGAGTTGATTGTTTCGTCTGCAGGCAGGAAGGCGAATGTGTCATGGATGAGGGAGAATCTGCTGCCCGGACCAAAAACAGAAAGATTCCCTGCATTTACCATCAGAAAGAGAGCTGTGTATCCAGATTTCTGGACATGCTGTTGGACATGCTCAGAAGCATCAACCAAGCTTTGCATGGACTGCTTGAGGGTTTGTGCTTTCTCTGGAAAAATGGCACTGATGATTCCAATATTTTGTGCGAGGGTTCCCAGATAGTCGGCGTCGGGAAGGGATATCAGGACGGTGGGTGCAATCTTTGATAATTCGTCGTACGCAGTTGCTGCACGCCCTCCAATGAGGATGAGCTCAGGTCGTAGGTCGTACACTTTTTCGAAATCAGGCTCATGAAGGCTACCTGTCACCGGATAGTTGGTAGGATTATCATAGGAAGCAAGATGCGAAGGCAAGGTGGCTCCCTTTCCCAATCCGATGATATCGATTCCTGCCTCATGGAGGATGTCCAATGCCCCAAGGTCGAAAACAAGTACCCGGGAAGGATTGATGGGAACACGCGTAGTCCCGAGATCGTGGGAGACCTCAATCGTCGCGCTATCTGACGCTTTTGGGTGCGCCTCTTGGGAACCCTTGGCAATAAGTGATGAGAACGGTAAGGTGAGCAAAAGTAGGATGCATACAGTACGCAGTTTCATGACATGGTACTCCTTCGTGTAATTAAATATGTGATCCGGATATCCGGTTCATTGCTACAGGTGATAGAGGCAGTATCGTCTGCCTCCTTGCTCAGCGACAGGGATGTGCATCCCATAGATCTCCATAAGGCGTTCAGAGTTGATGACTTGCTCGGTATTACCATGTTGCACCAGCTTGCCGTCTTTCATTGCGATGATGTAGTCGGAGTAACACGAAGCAAAGTTGATGTCATGCAGGACAACGATGATCGTCTTGTGGTGTTCATCAACCAAGCGGCGCAAGAGTTTCATGATATGCACCGAGTGGGCCATATCCAGGTTGTTGAGCGGTTCGTCGAGCAGGACATACGTTGTATCTTGGGCAAGTACCATGGCGATGGAAGCTCGTTGCCGCTCTCCTCCACTGAGCTGATCAAGATACTTGTCTGCAAACCCGGTCAGATCCATAAAGCTGAGGGCTTGGTCGACAAGCTGATGATCTTTAGTGGTGAGCCGAGTCTTGCTGTAGGGGAAGCGACCGAAATTTACCAATTCCCTGACCGTAAGCCGAGCCGAAACCTGATTGGATTGCCTGAGCATGGAGAGTTGCTTGGCAAGATCTGTTGGTTTGAAAGAGGAAATGGGTTTCCCCTCCAGAAGAAACTCGCCTTGTCCATCGACAAGCCGTCCCACCATCGAGAGCAATGTGCTCTTACCTGCCCCATTGGAGCCAATGAGGGTGGTGAGGCTGTTGGCTTGGATGGAGAGCGAAACGTTGTTTACAACGGTCTGTCGTCCATAGTGTTTGTGTGCATTACGGATGGTGATCATGCTTTCCCCCTTGAGATGAGTAATGAAAGGAAATACATTCCTCCCAGAAAATTGATGATGATGCTAATGGGCGTATTGAACTGGAAAATGCGTTCGATGAGCAGCTGTCCCAAAACCAGTGATGTCATGCTGAGCAGGCAACTTACCGGAAGGAGTAAGCGGTGGCGGTAGGTTTTTGCCATTTGTTTTGCAAGATTGACAACGAGCAGCCCCAAGAAGGTGACCGGGCCTACCAATGCGGTAGCCACACTGGTAAGGATTGCTACCAAAACCAGAAAAAGGCGGCTCTTGAGCGGATAGTCGATACCGAGGCTGATTGCTGTATCCCTGCCAAGAGAGAGCACGTCCAATGTATCGAGGTTGGGAAGCACAACGAGAAATACTCCACCGAATAAGAGAGAAGAGACAAATAGCAGGGACGTGTTCACCGAGTTGAAAGAAGCGAACAACCGCGCTTGGACAGTGAGAAACTCATTGGGGTCGATAAGCATTTGGATAAAGGATGCAATTCCTCCGAAAAGTTGGCCGAACATCATGCCCAGAAGGAGAACCAGGGAGAGACCCATATTTCGTTTTCCCAGCAGCAATGAGAAGAGGATCAGGCTGAAAACCACCATGAGTACAACAGACAGCAGGTACTCGCTATGTCTTTTGATGAGTGCAAGCTGCTTGGAACCAAAGAGAAAGACAATCATGGTTTGGATGAGCAGATAGAGGCTATCCAATCCCAAAATACTTGGGGTAAGGATGTTGTTGGCTGTCACGGTCTGGAACATCAGGGTGGAAAGCGCTATTGCAGATCCCGTCATGCAGAGGGCTGCCAATTTGACTGCCCGTCTCGGTAGGTGATAGAGCAAGTTCGCTGAAGTTACATTCCAGAGCAAGAAGGCTAAGACGCTGGCCAGAAAGCACAGGCTGAGTAGGGCTATGGTTCGTTTAGCGTGCATAGATTCTCCGAGTAAAAAGGAAGATGATGAAGATCAGACATCCCAGAATGGATGCAGTAACTCCGATCGGAATCTCGAAAGGATGAATGAGTAGACGCGAGATGATGTCACAAACCAAGAGGAACAACCCACCGCTGAGTGCGATGGCGATGGTATTCTTTTCCAGATTATCCCCTCTGAAGAGACTGACCATATTGGGAATGACCAGACCTACAAACGGAATAGACCCGACGCTTACCAAAACAAGACTGCTGAGTATGGCAACGATGATCAGCCCTGTCTGCATGGTCGCTTGATAACGGATGCCCAGGTTCTGTGCCATATCTCTTCCCATGGAAAGGATGGTGAACCGATTGGCGTACAGCAATGCGATGAGCAAAGCGGGAATACTGAGGTAGAGGATCTCATACCGACCTTTGAGGATGAGGGCAAAGTTCCCCAGGGCCCAGCTGTTCACGCTCTGGATGAGATCCGCCTGATAGGCGAGATACGTGGTGAATGCATTGATCACATTCCCATACAGGATACCAACCAATGGGACGAGCGCTGTTTCTTTGATCCGTATTTTCTGCAGAAGGAAGAGAAATGTGAGGGTTCCGATAAAAGCAAAGGCGAAGGTAAGAAGCGTTTTGGCAACTACCGAGGCTTGAGGGGCGATGAGCAAGGCGACCAGCAACCCGAGTTTTGCCCAATCGGTGGTGGATCCTGTGGATGGTGTTACAAACCGGTTGGAGGTGAGCAGTTGCATGATGGCTCCTGCGATGGCAAGACTCATTCCACTGATGATGAGGCTGATCGTTCTCGGAAGCCTGCTAGCCCAGAGAATGTGCAAGGTTTGCTCATCCAACGCACGCAAGCTCTCCCATGTGAGTGGGATGACTCCGATGAAAAGCGAGAGAAGGCTGAGCAGTAGGATGAGGGTTGGGAGGACAAGTGAGCGCATCAGGACTCCTGGATTGAGTTTCTTGACAGAGTGGGTACTGTTCTTCTATTATTTGTTAGATAAGACTAACTCCGATACGCTACCGAAATTCTCGGATATGTGCTTGGAGAGAATTTGCAAGTTTTGGAGATGATTGCCCGATGCATGCACAAATAGAGCTCATTCTTTCGGATTTTTGCACAACAGCACACCTGAGTGCAGCTTTTTTTGATGAGTATGCGACTTTTCGGACATTCGTAGGACCTGAATGCCAACTTCCGTCCACTTCAATTCGGATGCTCAAGCAATTGGGTGCAGACGATGCGGGAGACCGATATGTGGTGGAACGCTATGGAGACGGGTTGTGTGTAGCTTGCCCGTTTGATCCCCTCTCCCCAATGCTTGGCATGGTGGTGTTCTGGACTCTTCCAAGCCCTCCTTCCGGGAGTTTGGAGATAGCATTCTGTTATGTACAATTGCTCCATTCGATAGCCCGAGGGCATCTTTGCAAAAGGCCGACGTTGCTGGTACCCAAACACTCTTTTGGGAAAAGGATCCGAACAGTTGTCGGAATGCTGGAGGCAGACCTCGCAACAACGCCCTCCTTATGCATACTTGCAGATAGCGTGCATATGAGTGGGTCTTCTTTGTGCCGAAAGTTCAAAGCGGAGACTGGGCACACAATCACCTCATATCTGAATCATCTACGGATTGAGTCCAGTCTGCGGATGCTGGCTCTGGAGGAGTGCTCACTTCTCGATATTTCCTATTACTGTGGGTTCTCAGACCAAGCCTACTTTTCTCGGGTATTCAGGCAGGTGATGGGCATGAGTGCACAGGAGTATCGCAAGTCTTTGCATGCAGTTTGCAAGCGTTGAAAAGAATATTTGCGAATTTCGCCGAACCCACTGGACAGCAGAGGAGGAAGCGGGTATAGTCCCATCTTGTTCGGCTTGCCACG
>LVBG01000041.1 GCA_001603115.1 Spirochaetales bacterium Spiro_05 | reverse complement strand
ATCTGTGCCAACAAGGACGTCGCACACCAGTAAATCAAAAGGTCTGATAGATCAAAACTCGCCCAAGCGTTCAGCGGAATTAAAAGCAAAATCAATCCAGAGTGTGACCACATCGACAGAGCCGCGGCGCGCTCACGGTTCGCCGCCTGGATCAAATACCAATAGGGGACATTGATAAGTGTGATGCCTGCCCAAATCGTCATGATTCTCGCCCCTGCAAAGGCGGAGGGGGGCAACGAGGGCAGCCAGACCGCAAACAAATCGTCCCCGCATGCATAGAAGCCACCAAGGAATAGTGCCCCGCCCGCACACAGAAAGGCGACCATGCGGCGCACCCAGCCCTCAACCGCAGCCAAGTCTCCCTGCGCCAGTAACCGTCCAAAAGCAGGCATATAAGACTGCGACCCGCCCACCAAAAGACTCCGGATCATATCAGGCAGGCGCTTCGCAATATCGTAAAGACCCGCCGCCGCAAACCCAAGAATGTACACGATTATCGCGCGAAAGACCGGCTCCCTAAACATATTGCCAACGGATATGAGGTAGATATCGCGACCATCCCGCACCAAGCGCCAGAGTCGGCGCCAATACCGCCCTTGCGGATACGAACCCGCCCGCCCCCACTGGGAAAACACCTTTTTGATCCGCCAGTGGAACAGGACGCACGACAACAGATTCTCGAAAAGAATCGCCAGGACGATCCCCTCCAGAGGCCGGGCCCAGTAGGCCCCGAGACCGCCTATAACAAGCCGGCAGACCGGCAGGAAACAGCCTACCTTCTTGATATAAAAAGTCTCATGGATGCCAGCAAGCACGGCCCCATTTAATTGCGCGACAAGCTGCACCCCAGTCGCCAGTATCAATAGAAGGATGGTCCAAACCAGAGCGAGCCGCCCATAGAACAAAGGCAGCATATCGGGACATGCGCTCTGAGCAAGCAACCACATCAAGGACAGCCCTATAAACACACCCACATAAAACCTTACACTCGTGAGATAATCCCCATAAAAGGATGCCGCTTCATCCCGAGTGCCGGCACTGCTGATTTTGCGGGTCAACGTGATACTGAACCCGACATCCGATAATGTCATATAGGCCGACATCGCCATGGCGAGACTCCATAAACCGACAACCTCCAGCCCGGATTTCTCCAAAATCAGCGGATACAGAACTGCATAAGTGACCACACCGACCAAGATCTGCGCCGCCCCGTAAATACTGGAACGTCGAATATCCCTATGTAAAAGCTCAGTCACCCGATAGAATCATCCAAGTCCGTCACCGCATCAGAGCTTTAAGCGCCCACGCATTGCACTCAGGCTTTTCTTGAGCTGGCTGCCATGGGTGACACCATCCCGGGCGACAAGCCAACCTCCTGTAATTGGCGCATGTACCGTCGAGCGATTAATGAATGAGCGCGCGCTCACCCCGCAATCTGCCATCATGGTCATCGCGTAGTAGGCCATGAACACATGGACACCACGTTCGCCGAAAAGGCAGATGCCGCCACCCGCAAGCACGAGCTGCCATGGATCATTCCTCAATATATTTCTGAAGAAGGGCGCACCACACCCAAACACGAGAGCCCAAGAATCGATCCCCCTTGCATCAAAGGGCGTTTCATAAGGGCATATGCGCAAAAGATACTCCTTAAATAAACATGCCCCAATGCCCCCCCACCAAACCCAAAGCGCCCATCCAGTTGAGAGGTAAATTAGAACTCCAAACAGCAGGATTAGCTTCACACGGTCCCCACAATAATCGAGGACAAAACCTAGATACGACGACTTCTTTGTCCGCCGCGCCACCATCCCATCGCAAAAGTCCAGCAGCCCGCCAACCCCCAAAAAAATACCTCCAGCGAGCCAATCAGCCGAAAGGAAAAACCACCCCGCCCCGCCGACAAAAAACAAAGAAGCCAAAGTGATGGCATTAGCTGGAATATGAAGCCAAATAAATACCTGAACCAATGGCAGGCTGAGCAACCGACAGCACAATATCCCCCATAGGGAAAAATCCGTCTCCTTGACGTACCCTTTTGCCACTAGCCCTTGAAACAATATCTTCATATTACATCTGATGAGACAATAGGAGTGAGGCCTCTGACAGGATTTCCAAAACCTCAGCGGCCCCTACCGCCCTAAGATTATTATCGGCACGACCCGGCGTAATCATCTCGTGAGCCAGAGAAGACAACTCTTTGGCCGATAAGCTAAAGCCTCGAAGCAGCTCCGAAATCCCACACGACTGCAACAACGCGCCAAGCGCGTCAGCCATTGCGGCACAATCCGCATAACCCATTGAGCAGGCGAAGCGAGCCAACCGTCCGTCATCGGCCACCGCATTGAAGCGCAATACGGAGGGCATAGTAAATGCGCAGGCCAGCCCATGCGGGACTCCATATCGACCGCAATCCGAATAAAAAACCAAATCGCCTTCCGACGTAGACTCAAGAGCCTTACGAATCACATAAGGTTTCCACCAAAAGCATCCAAACCCCTTGCCCTCCCTTACAACAAGGGGCAACGCCCTCCATTCTTCGGTCTCCCGTAGCTGCAGATCACTAAATTGAAGCACGCGATCAACGGCTCCTGCAGCCAGCGCATCGCTAGATATCGCCGATTGAGCGGGTATAAAGTCAGCTGTAGCAAAGTTAACAAAAACCACACTCATAATACCCCCCAGCTAAGAAACCACATCCGAGATAAGCCACAATCAAACAAGGGTTTCAAGCACTCCTACAAAGGAAGCCTGAGCACCTGGAAATCATGGCGAGGCCGACGCTCGGCCTCTGGCGGCAATTGCATGTAGTCCCCATATACACTACGCAAATAAGCAGCGCGCCTCTTGAGCGCAGCAACCTTCAGATGCTCAAACTTTATGTAATCAACGCCATCGAGCCATTCCGCAGGGAAAAATTCTCTATCCCGGTATGCATTATGAACTTGCACCCCTACAGAACGCCGGCCCGAGCCAAGCTGTGCAACCTTGTCTATCAACCGGCACAAGGCTCTCCGACGAAAAAACAATGATACCGGATAGAGGCAGCCGCGCAACATTCGCTTAAAGCGCGTCGGCGAGCGGGTTCCCAAGCGGGCACGCAAGATGCGAAGCAAGACCCCAACAAACCACCTCTTTGCTAAAGCAGCCGGCGCGAAAGCCGGGACCACATCAACAGGGAATATGTCCACATACAAACCAATCGGGGCATACCCCGGCTCCTTCAACCATGTCCGGGTATCCACAAGCTTTGCAAATGTATAATAGTAATCAGACTTATTATAAGGAGACCATAAGGCAAACCGAGGCGGGAGCGCCCCCTCACGGTATTGTGCCAGCAATCGCTCATAATCAGCCCTCGGCATAAGCACATCTACATCATCATCCCAAGGAATAAACCCCTGATGTCTTTCAGCCCCCAACAACGAACCATAGGCCAAGCTATATCGCAAACCAGAGCCCGCACAGATATGGTCGAATGCCTCTAGGAGATCCAACAAAACACGACGAGACTCCAAGTCAGATAATGTATTTTCCATAAATGACTAGGCAGGTAGGCCAGACACCCTGAGCGACTCAAGCACGATCCCCTCGGCCTCAGCGGCCCCGACCGCCCTAAGATTATTATCGGCACGACCCGGCGTAATCATCTCGTGAGCCAGAGAAGACAAGGCCAGCCCATGCGGGACTCCATATCGGGCGGTAATCGGATAAGAAATAGAGTGGCATAATGCCGTACGAGTCTGACTGATAGCCAATCCGGAAAGCAAACTGGCCTCCATTAACTCCGCACGCAGTGACTCCGAGGCCAAGACCCGACGCCCTTGGGACAGCACCGCCCAAGACTGGGCCACGGCACGCTCCGCAAACCCGATCGAAACGGGCGTTGCATTACGATTCCAGAGCGATTCAAAGCCTTGGCAAAGAGCATCCAACCCAGTGGAGAGGGTCACCTCCCACGGCAGCTCCATCGTCAACCGGGGAACCAGCAGCGCCACCAAAGGGAACATCCAAGTGCCAGCCAAACTGTATTTTTTCCCGGCAGCCGCGTCCCAGACTGTCGCAAACGGAGTCACCTCACTTCCGGTCCCCGAGGTGGTGGGAATCGCGATAACCGGCACCGGAGTAATCGGAGGCAAAGGCGCCTTCTCGATAAAATGCCCCCTTAGCGAAAACCCACCACCGCCTAATTGCGCGCCCAAAACCTTGGCCGTATCGATCGCACTTCCGCCACCAAGAGCGATAATCGCATCGGGAACCTCTGACCCGCGATAGCGTGCAGCCAAGGCATCAAGGGATGCAATGTCTGGATTTGGCGTCACATCGTGGTAGATGCCCTCAATGCAGCCTTTTACCATGGTCTCCAGCCACTTCACCGTGCCACGGCGCATCATCCCGGGGGTCGTAACGAGCAACATCCGACGATATGGGTTGGACGTAAAAAACGCCTCGACCGCCCCCTCGCCAAAATGGATCGATACCGGATTATGAAAAGACCAGCATTCGCTCATCGAAGGTAATCCATAAACTCGCGCTTGTTGTCATGCGTCGTCGTGGTAGGCCGCCCCAAGTCAGGACGAGCCCCCTTGTTCACCTTAATCTCCAATAAGGCAGGCCCATTGACCTGACGCATTTCAGCCAAAAGGGCGGGCACCGCAGCAAAATCCGCCGTTGTCTGAGCCCAGAGATAGTTGCACGCACGCGCAACGGATGGAATATCTATACCCAGCCCGACAGTAGGCTGTCCGCCGACTGAATCATGAGCCCCATTATTAATCACTATATGCCGAAAATTCGCCAAACTAGACGAACCCGCAATCGCAAGAGCCCCCATGTGCATAATAACTGCACCATCTCCATCTAGACAATAGACGGAACGAGCGCCCTTCTGGAGGGCAATCCCCATCGCGATTTGCGAGGCATGTCCCATGCAGCCAACCGTGAGAAAATCCCGCGCATGTCCGGCCTTCCTAGCCTCGCGGTACTCAAAAACCTCCCGGGATGTCATTCCCGTGGTCGAAACGATCACCTCATCTCCCGACAAAGAATCGATTATCAGCTTGAGTGCGTCCTCCCGGCTCAT
>LVBG01000040.1 GCA_001603115.1 Spirochaetales bacterium Spiro_05 | reverse complement strand
ACCACTTTCACCGAGGACGATGAGCGCTTCTTCTTACCGTCCAGATCGAGTGTCAGCTGCTTGGGGCCTTCGTGTTTCTCAGCCATCGGTTCTTACATCCTGTTTGGGAAGCAAGGTGAGAACCTGTTCTTTCTTGGTTTCAATGGAGTTGTTTACTTGAGAAATCTGACGATTCAGGGTTTCAATCTGTGAGTGCAGCAGAGCTATCTTCTGCTTTTCAAGCTCTATCTGGGCCTCCAACTCCTGCACTTTGATCATGTTCTGCAAATCCAGAATGTCTTTCTGCAACATACGAACCCTGCTCTGGTGCAAGGTAATCTGATCCATCAACAGGATTGCCTTATGCCCGATGGTTTCGGCATTGATGTCTTCAGGAAGGGTGTCGTACAGTTCCTTGCCATATGCCATGGCAGCCTTGTCACACGCCTTCTGTGCCGCTTTCATGGCCTGAAGACGCTGCTCCAGCCGAGCCTTCGGGCTGGAGAGTTCCTCCGACTGCAACTTTGCCATGGCACTCTGGTGAAGCTCAAGTTCCGATTTCAGCTCCTCTTTGCGCCGTTTCACCGAGGCAAGATCATCGGTGAGGTGAGAGGAACGCGAAAGGGGAAGGTCAGCATCCAAACCGAGTTCAACCAACGTTGACCCGGCTTTTGCAAGAATGGGGAGCAAACTCTTGCGGCTATGCTCAAGCTGCACTTGGATCAGCTTTCCCAGCAACGATGACCTGCTCTTCTCCATGCGCTCTTCCAAGATACGGGTTCGCTTGTGATGGTCCTCAAAAAAGGGGTTGAGCACCTGCAGCAGATGGTCGGCCAATATTTGCGAGCCGTAGGCCTCGTAGGCGATGGCTCCTATCTGTGCACAGAGTTGCTTGTAGGGTTTGTGCAGGCAGCGGATATCTGCCTCGATTTCCTTGATGGCCCTGCTGCGATCCTCGATCTGCTGAATGTAGAGCGTAAGCTGGTCATGCTCATGCTTGGCTTCTTCATACAGCGCCATCTGCTTACACAAAGCTTCGTATGTTCCGGTGGCAAAGCCAATGCTGGCTATCTGTTCGATCAGGGCTACACTGCGACCGAGATCGGCATACAAGCTGAATAAATCACCTTGATGCTGCTCAATCTCTTTCTGTTTTTGTTGGATATCTGCGTGCAGGGTTCCCATGCTGAACATAGTAGCATAGGGAAGGACTGAGAGGCAAAGAGAACGTAGCGCATTGGGCCAGCTTTCCCTATCGTTCCTTGACAAGAGAGGAAGAGGTTGGGTATTCTGACTACAAACTGCCCTGGGATGGGAACGTTCAGCTCATTACAACCTATTCCTCCCCTGGACAGGGACGGAGGAGATCCAGTGCATGTGCCAGCATGTGCATCCTCCCAATCAGGTGTGACCGTCTTACGGTATCCACGTGCCCTGCCTTTTTGCGTGTTTCTTGCAGAAAGACAGGGAAACGGAGACGCTTCTGCATGGTGTTGCCGCGGCCGGCAACAACGTCAGGGCTCCGCTCCTTTTCCTAGGAAACAATCAGCTGCTTCAGCTGGCACAGAGAAGCGGCATATCACCATCAAGGAGACATGCTCATGGACAATGACAACAAGAGCACCCCGAACGAAGACGACCTGTTGGCAGGAACCATCCAGCTCTTGGCTGGAAAGACGAAAGCCGACCCCAATCCAGACGAACTGGAGAGACTCAAGAAGCTGATCAAAAAGCAGGTGCCGTTCACCCTTCGCGGCTATTTTATGGCCTACCTCCTCCGTGAGGTCCTGCAGGCCAACAGCCCAAGACGCACCCCGGCACCGAGACAGATGCGGGAGAAGCGCGAGAATCCCAAGCGTGAAGTGGCGAAAGAAGCCTCAGCGGAAAAGAGCCAGAACAAGGTACGTGAGGAGAAGCCCCTTCCTGAAGGAGCCCGGACCCTCTACCTGAACATCGGCAAGATGAAGCGCCTCTATGCCAAGGAGTTGAGCCAGCTGCTGCAGACTGAACTGGAGATTACCCGTGAGGACATCTACAGCATCCGCATCCATGACAAGTACTCCTTCATCAGCATGAGCGAGGAGAACTGTGAGAAGGCCATCGCCAAACTCAATGGGGTGGACATCAAGGGCAGGACTGCCGCAATCAGCTATTCAAACAAGGAGTAAGGGATGTTTGTCGAACGACTTGTGGTGGGACCTTATCAGACGAACTGTTATCTCTTGGGCAATGAAGAGACTTCATCTGCTTGGATCATCGATCCGGGCAACGATGCACAGATCATCATCCGCCATCTCAATCAGAGAAACGTCACACCCGTCGCCATCCTCCTTACCCACTCTCACTGGGACCACATCACCGCCGTAGGAGACCTGAAACAGGTCTGGGGCGATCTTGAAGTGCTGGTTTCGGAAGAGGACTCCATATTCCTGGGTCAGGCAGGCTACGAACGCATCAAGCAAATCTGTTTCGACACCAGCTTTCTCCAACGCTATGACAAGAGCTTGAGTCTCTTGTGCGATCCCACCGGTTTTCTGACTGATGGCCAGTATCTGCAGGACAGTCATCTGCTGGTCATGCATACTCCAGGCCATACTTCCGGTGGACTCTGTTTCTATCACGAGGAAGGTCAGTTCGTGTTTACCGGCGATACCCTTTTTGCCGGGAGCATCGGCCGCACTGACTTGGTCGGGGGTTCCTATGAACAGATCCAGGAGAGCTGCAGAAGGCTTCTGCAGCTGCCTGATGAGGTGCAGGTACTGCCAGGGCACGGGCCGACCAGTACCATCGCCGGGGAACGGAACAACCCATTCCTTGTTTGATTGAACTCCATTCTGAAAAAACAGATGCCCCTGCGTCAGCAGAAACGGGCATCTGTTCTTTTTTTGCTCTCCCTCCATACAGGCAGACTTATCTTCTTCCAGGAACTTCCTCTGCGTTCTTGCAATCAACACAGAGCACTGCATACGGAATTGCACGCAATCGCTCCTCAGGAATCTTCTTTGCACACTTCAGGCAATGACCATACTTGCCATTATGAATCCTGGCAAGAGCATTCTCGATGGAACGCAGACGGCTTGCCTCATGCTTGTTGATCGCCTCCATCTTCTTGAAAGCGATATCATCAGCCGCGACATCGATGCTGTCTTTGATACCCATGGCATTGACCATCTCACGAAAGTCGCTGTTATCCTCACTAAGCTTTTCAAGCAACTCTTTTCTCATTGCTGTAAGTTGCTCTTCCATTTCATGTACAAACGTGTCGGACACCATTTCCCTCCTGCAAGGGTCGGCCAATGACCCTCGGATTTGATTCCATATAAGATGGATTTAACCAGCCCATCTGTCAAGCTCTTCACCACATTTTTTGCATTCCTACGTCCATATTGTTCTAAAATGGGTACCAAAACATTACTTTCATTCCAAACCTGCTGAAGAGGCTGAAAGCAAGGAGCAAAATACCAAGGGCCAAGACCACAAGATCTGAGATTCTCAGCTTGCGCTCAAGATACCACGTACGCTTCGCATTTCTTCCGAACCCACGCAGCACCATGGCATTGGTGATGACATCAATGCGATCGAGGCTTGAGAGCACCAAGGGGGAGAGCACCCTTCCGATGGAACGGATCCGCATGCCCAAGGAAGCAGAGCGGCTCAGGTCCACACCACGTGCCATCTGGGCATGCAGGATGTGCACATAGTTCTTGGTCACCTCCGGCAAGTAGCGCAAGGCAAGGGCCACCGCATACGAGATGCGATAGGAAAGACCAAGACGATTGAGAGAGGACGCAAATTGGGAAGGATGGGTCACACTGACAAACAGCAGGGCCATCGGGAAGATCGAGAAGTATTTCAGGCAGATCACCACCAAATAAAAGAGTGTTTCGGCACTCAGTGCATAGTGCATCGCCTCGTCTCCCAACAGGATCGTACGAGTCATCAGATAGCGCGTTCCTTGGTCAGGGCTGAAGAGAAAGATGAAGAGGGCATTGAGGGTTATGACCGTACCCATACCCATGATGTAAGGGCGGAACTTTCGCATCGGTATCTTTGCCTGGGTAAGCAAGAAGAGGGAAAAGATAGTACCGAAAAGCAGGAACCGAATGTCAAAGGTGGTGAGGCTGAAGAGAATCCAGATAAGGAAGATTCCCATCTTGGTCACTCCGTTGAAACGGTGGAGATAGGAGTCAGTCTCCTCATAGGTGAGCGCAAAACCGAACTTGCGTCCCTCCTTCTCCACCTTCTTTCGCTTCTTGCGCTTGCCAACCGCGGCGAGGGTGTGCATGCGCTCGGGAAGTCTTTTCACCGGTTTGACCTCACCTCGCCCAAGCTGCTCAGTCTGGACAAAGGTTTCGATGAATTTGGGAATATCTGCAATAGAGCAGCGCTTTGCAAGGGTATACAGGCTGGTTTCCTTCAGGTTGGCTTGCTTGAGCAAGCGTTCATCGCTGAACACCTCACTCGTCTTTGTGTCGGCAATGAGAACTCCCTGATGCAGCACCAACGAGCGTTGGGTATATTCCAGGGCAAGGTGCATATCATGCGTAATGAAAAGGATGGTAAGGCCGAGTGTGCGATTCAGTTCAGAGAGGAACTCCATCAAGGCCGTATAGCGTAGGTAGTCTTGTCCACTGGTAGGTTCATCAAGAATGAGTATCTTGGGGTCTGTCACCAAAATGGACGCAATGGTGACCCGTTTCTTCTGTCCGTAGCTGAGCGCTGAGATGGGCCAGTGGTGATAGCTGCGCAGATCGCACAGTGCCAGCACATCCAGGACGCGCTCCTTGATGAGCTCCTCGTCATACCCTTTCTGACGGAGGGCGAAGGCAACCTCGTCGAAGACAAGGTCACAGCTGATCATGTGATTGGGGTTCTGCATCACAAATCCGATCGCCTCCGAGCGCTGGCTTGCCGTATAGTCGTCCAATACCCTCCCCTCATAGGCAATGTGTCCGCTGTCCTGTTTGAGCACACCCATCAGAATCTGGGCCAAGGTGGATTTGCCTGCCCCGTTGCTGCCAAGGATGGAGACCATCTCAGCCTCTGAGAACGAGGCACTCACCCCGCGCAGAGCTGCTTTGAGCCCATCATAGGAGTAGCTGATGTCCTCCAATTCAAGAATCGTCCTGCGAACCGGTTCCTGTTGGTGCGAATAGCTGCGCTTTTGCCATGCTTGGAGAGCTTGGCTGCACAGCTCCACTTCAGCGGATTCCACACTGCTGATATCCCCAAGGGTGGACAGCGTACAGCCGGCCATACGCAAGGCTGCAAGATATAAGGGTTCTCGGATACCCAACCCCGTCAAAAGTCCTGAAGAAAGCAGCTTTTGGGGGGTGGTATCTGCAACAAGGGAGCCTTCCTGCATGACCAGTATGCGGTCGACCTGACGATACAGCACATCCTCGAGGCGGTGCTCGATGATCAGGACGGTCTTGGAGGTGGTACGCCATAACTCATCGATGAGGGTGATGGCCGTTCTGCCTGTTTCGGGATCGAGATTGGCAAGCGGCTCATCAAAAAGCAGTACCTGCACATCATCAACCAACACCCCTGCAAGAGAGACACGCTGTTTCTGGCCTCCGGAGAGATCTTGGGGGCTTTGACCAAGAAAGGAGGACATGCCCACCACGTTTGCCATATCCTCTACCAGGAGTTGCATCGTGTTCTGGTCCATGCACTGGTTTTCCAGAGAGAAGGCGATGTCCTCTGCTACGGTGAGCGCAACAAATTGGGCATCGGTATCCTGCATCACCGTCCCCACCTTCTTATTCACTTCGTAGATGTCCGAGTCTGCAAGGGAAAGGCCGCAGACAGAAGCAGAGCCCTCGATCCTGCCTTTGAAAGCATTGGGGATGAGGGCGTTGATACAGTATCCAAGGGTGCTCTTGCCGCTGCCGGACGGCCCGACGATCAGGATCTTCTCTCCCTGGCCGATGGACAGGTTGATATGGTTGAGCGTCGGATCTTTCTGCGCCTGGTAGGTGAAGCTGAAATCCGAAAATTCGATGAGCGTATTCTGCATGCATCTGCCCGGTACCACAGAGGCACCAGGCAATCTCCTTTATGCCTGTTCGTCCCGACTCAGATTCTGGCTGTTCTTATTGCGTTTGGCAACCAGCATCAGCAGCATCGTTCCGAGGATGGCAATAACGATGGTATTGGTGAATGCGATGATGAGTTGTTGGGTGATCACCTTGTCCATGGGCTCTGCGAAGAAGAGGAAATCCAGCAGTGCACTGACCATGTAACCGATGAAGTTGCCCAAGAATGAGAGCAGGATGAACAGCCCGATTGCGGACCGGGGAAGCTCGCCCTTGGAAAGGCAGTCCTTGCTCATCTTGCCGAACAGACCGATGGCGACGCCGACGATCCCGCTTCCCAGCATCCAGGTGGGCCAAACGCCCCAGCCTGCGAACAGGTCAGTCAACCAGTGGCCGAGAAAGCCTACCAAAAAACCGATGACCGGTCCGAAGACAGCTGCAAACAGAGCGAGGATGGCCATAGCCGGCTTGATGGTGGTGTTGGCAAACACCGGGATGCTGATCAGCCCTCCGATTCCGTACAATGCTGCACCGATGGCAATGATGACTACCATGCGTACCGGCTGCATTCCTTTCTTTTGTTCCATAATTCACTCCTCCTTCTAGACAATGTCACCTCATGATAGCACTGAAAATGTAATTTTCCAGCCTTCACCAGTGCCAATTCCATAGGTTGCGGCAAAACTGCCCTGATTGACCGCCACAGCAAGGTTGAGGAGGCTGTTCACATAGATGAGCTGCTCCCCCTTCTGCACATCGGTGAAGCCCTTGCACAAAGGAAGATGGTAGCCATACACAATCCTCCCATCCTTGGTGATGGTGACCTCAAGCTCATCGCCATAGTCGACGCCCAGCTCTTCGAGGAAGTCTGCGCTGATATTGGTCCACAGCGAGCCGTAGCGGGCATCGAGGATATCGACTGAACCGACAAGGCTCCGTCCTTCGAGACGAGCACGTTCGATGCGCAGTTTTACAATCTTGGTGATCGGCTCCCCGATCGTTTCGAACTGCACCTCCCCTGCTGCAAGACGAGCTCCGTTGTATGCGTAGACATCACGACCAAAAAAGGTGTGGCTCTTTTGGCTTCCGGCAAGGCGGTTGTCCTCGACATTCATCGTGCGGACTTCCAGAAGCCCAACGCGATCGGCTATGTGGGTAAGCGTCCCGTTATCAGGGGTTACGATCAGGTGCCCGCTTTCTGTCAGGGCTACGATGCTCTTGCGGTCCGAGCCCACCCCGGGATCGACAACGCAGACAAAGACAGTCCCTTGAGACCAGTAGGGAAGCGCTTGGGCAAGACGGTATGAGGCCTCCCAGATGTTGAACTGGGGGATGTCGTGGGTGAGGTCATCCAGATAGAGGGTGTTCGAAACTTGGTTCGCCACACCATGCATGGCACTCACCGCCCCGTCAGAGGTTCCAAAATCACTGAGAAAGACCACGGTCTTGCGGTCTGTCCACGCTTTAGTCTCGAGCAGTTCACGCTTTAGTTTGTTCTTCATGACCTCTCTCCTGTTGCTTCATGGCCCGGTCAAATCGTACCGAAAACGCAATAAGTGCAACCGAAAGCCCAGCTACGAGCAATGCTACCATGAGCTTGATGAGAAAGGAACCCTGCCAGATCATCCCCAGTAAGAGGAACCCTGCAACCAGACTGAGAATAAGGATGCTCATCAGCAAGGTCAGCGAGGGGCTTTTCATGTGGCTAAGAACTCCTTGATGATCGAGAGGAACTCGTCATAGGTGGTGGCCAGCTTCAGATCGGGGTGCTCTAGCAGAATGTTCTTGGGCGCCCGGAAGAGGCAGCCTCCATCGGCTTCCCGGATCATAGACAGGTCGTTGTAGGAATCACCGGCAGCAAAGGTGCGATAGTTAAGCTCTTTCAGTGCCTGGATAGCCTTCTTCTTGCCATCATGCATACGCATGCGATGGCGGATGAGCATTCCATTTGCCCCTACTTCCAGATCGTTGCACCAAATCGTGGGCCAGTTGAGCTGTTGCATCAAGGGCTTGGCAAATTCAGTGAAGGTATCGCTGAGAATGACAACCTGGGTCAGGGTTCTGAGTTCATCGAGGAAGGCAAGGGCTCCCTCCATCGGTCCCATCGAGGCGATGACTGCCTGGATGTCAGAGAGCGCAAGCTTGTGCTGGGCAAGTATCTTGATCCGGTTCGCCATCAATTTGTCGTAATCAGGCTCTTCTCGGGTGGTGATCCTCAGCTCCTCGATACCCGTCCGCTCAGCTACATTGATCCAAATTTCCGGTACCAGTACCCCTTCCATATCAAGACAGACAATATCCATGACCCTTCCTCCGTCAAAGCTAGTATTACCGAGGCTGGCCCATTCATGCAAGGGGGATGAGAAAGCCTACCATGGCGGCAGTTTCTGCAAGGACCTCTATTGCGCCAAGCACATCACCTGTCACCCCGCCAAGGCGTTTTTGGGCAATGCGCATGACAACCAAGGCAACCATGAGAGCTGAACATACGGAAGCAAGAGATGAGATGAAGAGATTTTCCGGAACGAGGAAGAAGAGGGCAACAAAAAGCAGGGTGAGTTGCACCCCTGCCACCAAGGCATGTCTCTTCCTTGCTGAGCGAACCAAGGCAGAGGCGGTACCCTCCCCGCTTCGGGCATAGTCCATAGTCGCTGCTGCAAGGACTTGCATCAACCTTCCAAACGAGGGGACCAACACCAGAGCAAGGCGAATCTGCATGAGACTTTGCAAGGCTGCGTACTGGATGAGCAAGGTGCAGCAGAGCACGATCAAAGCGAAGGCTCCGCTATGGCTGTCCTTCATGATGGCCAGAGCTCTCTGCTTGGTCCATCCTCCTCCCAGCCCATCGGCAAAGTCGCACAACCCATCAAGATGAAAACCGCGGGTCAGATACGCGCAGGTGGCAATCATGAGGGCAGAGAGCACCGAGGGAGGAAGCGGGAGAAAGGATATTCCCACAGAGAACAGCCCAAGAAAAGCTCCGACAAAGGGGAACCAGAAGAGCGTACGCTCCTCTCTCTCCATTGCTTGGTGGGGCAAGGGAAAGCGCGTGAGCGTCCTGAAGGCTCCCAAAAGACTTTTGATCACAGCACCTCACCCTTGAGGGCAAGCGGCAATCCTGCCACCAGGAGGATGACGTTGCGGGCAATCTGCGCAATATCTTGGTTCATCCATCCGGCAAGATCACGGAAGGATCTGCTCTCTTCATCAGAAGGTATCAGGCCCAGGCCGGTTTCATTGGTTACCAAGAGGATATCGCAAGGAGGATGTCTGAGCACTTCATACAGCTCATCCATCTGGGCAAACCGTTTGGAGGGAATGCCTTCATGATGCAGCAGATTTCCCAGCCAGACAGTAAGGCAGTCAACCACACAGACTTCCACTGAGGGAGGGAGATCCTTGATGGCCTTGGCCAGCTCAAGTGGCTCCTCAATGGTGATGAACCGGTCGCCCCGATCCTTTTGGTGGGCAGCGATCCTGGCTTTCATCTCCTCATCGATTGGTTCGGCGGTGGCGATATATGCTCGTGATTCCGTACCTTCACACACTGAGAGTGCATAGTCTTGGGCATAGGAACTCTTCCCGCTTCGCCCCCCTCCGATGATCAGGCTCACCTGGCTTTTCAGACGGGTGTGGATCCTGACTGATCCGGTTGTCGAGACAACGGTTCCTTTTGCACTGTGTAGCGGATATCCCTTGATCTGGTTCTTTTTCAAGTCAATGGTAGCCATGAGCACCTCCCCAAACATGACCCATCATAGCATGGCTTTTCTGCAAGAGGGAGAGGCTGGCCTGCAAGTCGGGCTCAGAAAACACCTCTACTGTCAGCACCCTGCTTTTTTGGTCACAAGAAATCTGCCTTCTGAGGGCGGAAAGAAAGGTTTCGATGTCCTCAGGCTTGCCTTTGTCCAAGCCAAGATGGTCCTTGCCATCTTTCACCCCGTGCAGATGGCAGACACGTGTTCGGTCCAAAAGTGAGGAAAGGTTCTCCTCCATCGAGTAGCCCATGAGCCAGATATGCCCGATATCCAGTGTCACCGATAGGTCATGTCGGCGGACCAGCTCATCCACCACAGAAAAGCGGTAGCTCAGTGTTTCGGCACAAAGCATTCTGCTCTCCACTTTGCTTTGGGTGAGCACCCGAGCCACTGTCCAGTCAAGTCCATCCAACCAGCGGGGAATATCCGCCGAAGGCTCCCTTCCATAAGAATCGGGAGTGAGGTGAAGCACATAGCCAAAGGGCTTCAGGGGAGAAGTGAGTTCCATAACCCTGAGCAAGGTATCCACACACCTTTCTCTGATCCTTTTATCCTGCGAACCGGGGTAGATATCCAGGGGAAAGTGCACCGTGTAGCTCAGATCATGTTCTGAAGCAAGTGAGGCAAGCTCATTGATGGTGGAACCATCAGGAAAGTTGCTCATCCCTTCACTTTCAAAAAGCACGAGTTCCACATCATCAACCAATGGGGCAAGATGGCGGACATTGGGAAGAATGTCGTCAGGGAGGATATAGCTGGTCGTTCCCACTCTGAGTTTCTTTTCGTTCATACCAACCCCAAATCCTGCAAAACGGCAGTACTGTCAGTCACCTTTGCCAGGGAGAAACTGGTCATGTCAGGAAGGATGTGGCTTGCCAGCCTGACCAAAGGCCAGGCAGCCAAGGCTCCGGTTCCTTCTCCCAGCTGCATATCCAGCTCAAGCAGCGGCTTCTTGCCTCCCAGTGCATCAAGCATCAGCTGATGACCTGACATGGCCGAACGGTGACACGGTATCAGATAGTCTGCAAGGTCCGGCTCCATGCGTGCTGCCACCAAGGCTGCACTGCTGACCACAAACCCGTCAAGCAGGATGGGAAGCCCAAGTTCAGCAGCTTGCCACAGGCCCCCGCAGATGGCGGCACTCTCATAGCCGCCGAGGTTGCAGAGAACTGAGAAAGGATCTCGCTGAGGATGCAGGAGAAGCGCCTGCTCTATCACCCCAATCTTATGCTCCAGCTCTTCGTCGCTGAGCCCCGAGCCCTTGCCCGTGAGCAAGGAGGGATGCAAACCCAGCAGTGCTGCCGCAACGGCAGAGGCACTGGTAGTGTTTCCCACCCCCATCTCCCCGAAAGCTATGGCATCACAACCATTCGCACGGGCACGAAGCACAGCATTTCTCCCCTCCTCAATCGCCTTCCTGCAGGCACTCTCTTCAAGGGCCGGGGCTCGGAGAAAGTTTTGGCTGCCAAAGGCAACTTTTGCATCCACTACCTTGTCGGTGGGACAAAACCTATGATTCACCCCCACATCAATGACTGTGAGGTCTACCTGGTTGAGGGAAGAAAACAGGGCACAAGCGCCCCCACCGTTTGCAAAATTGACGCACTGTTGCCATGTGATTTCCTGTGCGCTGTGGGTCACCCCTTCGCTGACAATCCCGTGGTCGGCTGCAAAGAGCAAGAGAGTGAGCTTCTCAAGCTTGTAGGCACCCATGAGGCCAAGCTCAATGGAAAGAGACCCAAGGCGGCCCAGGCTGTTCGGGGGCATAGCCTTTGAGAGCAGTTGCTTGGTCAGGATGGCTCGGTTTGCTTGGTCGACGGGATGTATGTTCATGCGCCCATTGTAGGAAGGTTGGACTGGCATGACAAGGCGCAAAGCGCTACAATGGCGGCATGAATCTTCCAATGTATCTCTTTCTTGATGCACTTACCGGGATGGTGATCTCAATCATGGTGGTAGCCAATACCCTCTACGGGCAGGCGACCACGATGGGTGTCTCTCTGATCGTGAACCACACCATTGGCTTGACCATCCTCTCAGCAATACTGCTTCTGGGAAGAAACCGCAGTTCCATCCGAGGCCCTGGCAAGAAGGCTCCGTGGTATCTCTACTTCAACGGCCTCTTCGGTTTGGCCATCCTGAACCTGAACTACTATACGGTTGTGGCAACCGGGGCATCGCTGGCAATGGCCTCCACGGTCTTCGGACAAAGCTTTTGTTCGCTTATTTTCGATCTGACAGGCTGGATGGGTATGCAAAAGCGCAAGCTCAACAAGGCAAAGGCGCTCAGTCTGGCTGTCAGCGGTATAGGCATCATCGTGATGGCAAGCGGCGGTGAGGGCACCTTCGCCCTCTTCTTCATCGTACTGGGGGTATTGGCAGGAGCCCTTACCATGACACAGATGGTGCTCAACTCAACCTTCGCCTCCTATAAGGGAGCGATTCGTGCTTCACACCAGAATTTTATCGGAGGTTTGGTTGCCGGTCTGCTCTTCTACTTCCTGGTACAGCCGCAGGCAACCCTTGAAGGGCTTGCAAAAACTCCTTCACTGCCCTTCCTGCTGGTTGCCTCAGGGGGCATCCTGGCGGTGTTCGTTGTCGTGAGCACCAGCTATGTCATCATCAAGATTCCCGCAGTCTACTCAGCCCTGCTGCTCTCTTCCGCCCAGATTCTGATGAGCCTTGCCATCGATACCATCTTCTTTGACAAGTTCAGCCTCCCCCTGCTCATCGGAGCTATCCTGATGCTTTTGGGTATGGCGGGAAATCTTGTCTCAGATAGAAAGCCTACGCTTTAGGAATCCGGTATACGCCCTCTTTCTCTTGCACAAAGCCTTCCTTCTGAAGGTCTGCCAAGCAGGAGAGGATGCGCTCCTGTTCAAAGCGGGAGAGGATGTCCACAATCTGATGACGCTCCTTCGGCCCCGTGTCGGCGAGCAGATGAATGAGCTGTCCCCGAATCTGGCGGTTTGAGTTCTCAAACGCACTCTGTTTTGTGTAGTGTGCACTTCGCGTATTCGCATTGGGCAGCAGTGCCTTGAGCAACACCCCATAGTCCATGAGGGCGTAGTACCAGCTTTTTGTGTCCTCTACATCAGCAACAAGCAGGGCAAGCAGCTTTTCAAGCTCCTTGTCCTTCACTTGTTCCGCTTCCGGGTAGAAACAGGTAAGAAGGACTCGACGTATGTTTGTCTCCAGATACAGGGACTTTTTCTGATACGAGAAAGCGAGTAAGGCTGCTGTGGTGGCCTTTCCCACCCCAGGCAGCCGAGATATGGCCATTTCGTCAGGGGGGATGGTCCAGCCCCATTGCTCGGTAAGAAGCGCGCTTTTTCTAAAATTCAAGGCACGCCTGTTGTAGCCAAGCCCTTTCCAGTGGAAGAGCAACTCGTCCAAGGGAGCGTTGGCAAGTGAGGAAAAATCGGGCCATAGGGAGAGGAACAGCTCATATTTGGGCTCTACCCGTGAGGTCTGTGTCTGTTGGAGCATCACTTCAGAGAGAAGGATGCGATAGGGGTCGCATGTATTTCGCCAGGCAAACCTTCGGCCGTGATGGGCATAGAAGTCAAGAATTGAGGAGCGAAACAGGGAAAGGGATGGAGCATCTTGCCCAAAGGGAGGCCAGAGGTACGATAAAGCTTCCTTCTCATCCAAGGAGGGGAAAGAGGTCATTTCTTGTCGCCGAAGTTCTCAGGAAGAATAAAGTCTCCCTTGTGGTAATCCTTGACCGCCTCGTCATTCTCTGCCTTGGCCATATGTTCGGCCGAAGGGTGTTCTCCCCTTCTCAGCTTATCCTGTTTGCGCAGATACCGCTCCAGCGCCTTTTGTTTGGCACTCTCCCGCTGGTAACTCTTGCCGCTGCTGATCAGGATGGCAACAGGCCTCAGACTCTTGATGTTGGCACAGAGAATCTGCAGGACGCTGGTGAGCGGAACGGAGATGAACATACCCGGAATCCCCCAGATATAGCCCCAAAGCGAGAGGGAGACAAGAATGACAAAGGGAGAGAGATTCAGCTGGCCGCCTTGCAAGCGTGGGTCGATGATGTTGCCCAGAATCATCTGGGTGCTGATCGTCAGAATTCCTACATAGAAGACAGAAGTCCAATCGGGTGCAAACTGCACCAAGGCCATGAAGATGGTCAGCGTGGTGATGATGACCGAACCGATGGAAGGGATGAAGTTGAACACAAAGGCCAGAACACCCCAGAGCATGGGAAGATCCAGTCCGGTGATGACAGCGGTAAGGAAGAAGAGTACGCCGGTAAGGGCACTGAGCAAGGCTTTGAGAATGAGATACTTCGAAATTTGGCGGGTGATGCGCTCAAACATGACCGCCACCTTCATGCCCTTGCTCTTGGGAACGGCTGCCAACAGCTTGGGAATTACGCTCTGCCGTTCCAGAAGGAGGAAGAGAAAGAAGATATAAACCAGTGTGGCCACTTTGGTGACACTGAGAAACTTATTGGAGATGGAGGTCAGGCTGCTGATGGCAAGACTGGACCAGTTGACCGGTAGGATGGAGAGAAAGGAGGCGCCGACGGGCAGATCCACAAAGGTGGAAACACGGTTGGAGACCAAGCGGTCAAGCGAGACAACCTTCTCAGCGTAGAAAGGGATCAGGCGGACAAGGGTATCGACAGTCATGATCACAAACCACCCAGCACCCACAAATATGAAGAGCAGGAGGGCCATGACGAAGGTTACGCTGATGATTCGCGGGATGTGCAGCTTATCCAACCTACGGAGCAAGGGACTGAACAACAGGAAACAGAAAAACGAGAGCACCAGAGGAATCATAACGTCTTTGGATACCTTCAGGGCGGCAAAAATCGCGAGGGTCGCAAGGATTCCTAGAAAAATCTGCATATAGCGGGTGCTGTTGGAGGGCGTTTCTGTCATGGAACAACTATAGACTAGCTTGGAAAAACCTGCAATATCTGTTACTACTGGATTCATGGACCAACAAACTAATCTGGGAAGGATTCAAATCGTACTGGTCGACACCCAAGACGGGGCTAATATCGGCTCAACGTGCCGTGCCATGAAGACCATGGGGATCACCCGCCTCGTGCTGGTTGGAGACCGTGAATATGATGAGAATCGGGTAAGGACCCTTGCCTTACATGCAAGCGATGTTTGGGATAATGCCAGACGTTTCCCCACGCTCAAGGAAGCACTTTCAGAAAGTGTGCTTACCGTCGCAGCTACCCGCAGGCGGGGGAAGTTCCGCAAGAGCAGCGCTCTTAACCCCACCCAGCTCTCCGAGGTGGTGCAAAAGACTGGAGAAGGGCTGGTCTCCATTGTCTTCGGTCGGGAGTCCGATGGATTGACCGACGAGGAGGTGGCGATGTGTGCACAGGTGGTGACCATCCCCACCAGTGAACAGTTCCCCTCCCTCAACCTCTCCCAAGCGGTCCAGATCATCACCTTCACCCTCTTTGACACGATCAAGACCTACCCGGTACAGGCCAATCCCGTAACCCAAGCACGCTGCGAAGAGGCAGCGCTCAAGGCGAGCGAAGCCTTGGATGGCATCGGCTACTTCAAGCTTGCCCAGGAGAAGCTGTGGACCTTCCGTTTCCTCAGGGATGTCTATGAGCGCGCCGCCCTGACCGAGAGCGAGATCCAGAAAATGGAGAAAGTCTTTGTGAAGATGTCCAGGATCAAGGCACACAAGGAGATTGAGGATGATGTTTAGGTCATTTTTCGAACCGATGCCCAAGGTTGTCGCCCATCGCGGAGACAGTGCTCACTTTCCTGAGAACACGCTCCACGCCTTCGAGAGCGCCTACGCCATGGGAGTGGATGTCATCGAAACGGATGTACATCTCTCCAAGGATGGAGAGGTGGTCATCTGGCATGATCCCACACTCGATCGCAATACCAACGGAAGCGGCATGATAGAAGAGCATACGCTTGCAGAGCTCAAAAAGCTCGATGCAGGGTATACCTTCACCAAAGATGGGGGAAAGACCTTTCCCTTCCGCGGCCAGGGTGTACAACTGTGTACACTCAGAGAAGCTCTCAGAGCCTGTCCAGCCCAACGCTTCAATGTTGATCTGAAGAGCAAGGGAGAGGCTATCGTCGACGCATTCATCGAAGTGGTGAAAGAAGAGCATGCAACCAGACGGGTGGTGGGAGCCTCATTTCATCTGACAAATCTGCGCATGCTGCGAACCTTTTCTTGGAAAAGCTCCATCTGTTGAGCACCCGCCCAATAAAATCCCCTACCATTTTCCAGGTGCCTGTCCGCCAACAGGGTATTGAGATCATCACCCCTCATTTCATCCGCACCATGCACAAGAGAGGGGCCGTCATCCAGGTCTGGACGATCAATGACGAAGAGGAGATGCGCCGTCTCTATCAGATGGGTGTCGACTCGGTGATGACCGACAAGCCGGAACTCGCCATCAAGGTGGCTGCCGAGCTCGGTATACGTACAACCCAGTAAAGAAGAGGTATATTTTTTGAACGCTTCCAAAGTCTTTTACACAAACCTTCGTTGCGAGAATGGGGACTCCCGTCTGGACAAGCTTGAGCGTCTGCTCAGGCAGGCCGGAATCGGATCCATCGACTTCAAGAACAAGTTTACGGCAATCAAGATTCACTTCGGTGAGCCGGGGAATCTCTCCTTTCTCAGACCCAACTATGCAGCGACCGTGGTACAGCTGGTCAAAGAGTTGGGAGGACGCCCGTTCCTCACCGATTGCAACACGCTCTACGTCGGGGGACGCAAGCATGCCCTCGATCACTTGGAGAGCGCCTACCGCAATGGGTTCATGCCTTACGCCACCGGCTGTCATATCCTGATCGCCGACGGCCTCAAAGGTACCGATGAGGTGCTGGTTCCCGTTGAAGGCGAGTATGTGAAAGAAGCCAAGGTAGGACGTGCTTTGATGGATGCCGATATCCTGATCAGTCTCTCTCACTTCAAGGGCCATGAAGGTACCGGCTTTGGCGGAGCACTGAAGAATGTCGGTATGGGCGGTGGTTCACGCGCTGGAAAGATGGAGATGCACTGCGATGGCAAGCCCCAAGTTGATCAGGGCATGTGCATCGGCTGCGGCAACTGTGTGGACATCTGTGCCCACGATGCACCGCATATCACCGATGGACTCTCCTGGATTGACCACGACAAGTGCGTGGGATGCGGGCGCTGCATCGGAGTCTGCCCCACTGATGCCATCAGCAATGATGACAGCAGTTCCAACGACAAACTCAACTGCAAGATAAGCGAGTATGCTCTGGCCATCTGCCAAGGACGGCCGCACTTCCACATCAATCTGGTCATTGAGGTCTCCCCCAACTGCGACTGCCACAGCGAAAACGACTTGGCCATAGTCCCGGATGTAGGTTTCTTTGCTTCCTTCGATCCGGTGGCGCTCGACCAAGCATGTGTGGATGCAGTGAATCGCATGCCCATCATCCCCTCCTCCAAGCTTGGCGAGAAGGAGAGCTGCCATCACGACCATCTGATGGACAACCATCCCTACACCAATTGGAAAATTGGCCTGGAGCATGCCCAAAAATTGGGATTGGGAACCACGAAATACACGTTGGTCGAGGTTAAATAACCAAAAATCTGTATCAACAGGGGCTGGAAATCTCCCAGCCCCTTTCTTTTTCCCAAAATATGCGAAGCATGGGGAAAAACACTTGTGTACGTATCTGCCAACTTGTAATGTATGCCTATACAATACGTACATGCCGTAAGGAGGCTCTCATGAAAAAAACAAGGCTCTTTTCAATGTGAGTAGCGAAGCCGCTTCTTTCGGGACTTAATTCTCAGGT
>LVBG01000039.1 GCA_001603115.1 Spirochaetales bacterium Spiro_05 | reverse complement strand
CTGCGTACCTACCAGACGCTGAAGATCAGTTATAGCTTTGCAACCGCAGCCATCCCCACGATCGCCCTGTGCATGTTCTCTTCCTTGCTCGAACAGGTCATTGACCTGCTTCTACATTGGAAAGACACACAGAGGGTCCAGTAAGGGAGGAGCCCCACCATGGGTGTTGTAGCAATACTTTTTGTCGTACTTTTAGCCTTCAACGTTCCGTTGGCATTCACCATCGGACTGGCAAGCCTTGCCTTCTTCTTTGCCAATGACGGCATTTCCTGGATCATTCCGGTGCAGAAGATGGTTGCGAGCACCCAAAGCTTTCCGCTTCTGGCTGTTCCGTTCTTTGTGCTTGCAGGAAACCTGATGAATGAGACGGGCATCACCCGTCGCTTGGTGAAATTTTCCACCGTGCTCACCGGCCACCTTGCAGGAGGACTCGCCCTGGTCTCCTGTGTACTCTCAACCTTCATGGGAGGCATCTCAGGCTCTGCTTGTGCTGATGCTGCCATGGAAACACGCATTCTCGGTCCTGCGATGCTCGACCGTGGATACACCAAGGGCTATGCCTGTTCGGTCAATGCACTGAGCAGCCTGATCACCGCAACCATTCCCCCCGGGGTCGGCTTGATCCTTTACGGGGTTACCGGAGAGGTTTCCATCGGAAAGCTCTTCTTGGCAGGGGTTATTCCCGGCATCCTCATGTGCGCCATTTTGATGGTCACCTCCTGGGGTATCGCAAAGAAGCGCAACTATCCGGTGGAGAACGATCGTCCTCCTACGGCAAGAGAGGTGTGGGATGCTTTTGTCGAGTCCATCTGGGCCCTCATGTTCCCCGTCATCCTGATCGTAGGAATCCGCTTTGGCCTGTTCACCGCAAGTGAGGCGGGAGCCTTCGCCGTCGTCTATGCTTTCTTCGTAGGGAAGTACATCTACAAGGAGATGACCTGGAAAGGGTTGTGGAATGTGGTCAAGACCACCCTTGGGGACAACGGGGTGATCCTGTTCATCATCATGACCAGTGCCATCCTTGGCTATGGCATCATCTATGACAAGGTGCCTCAGACCATCGCCGGCGTCATTGCCGGGGTGAGTTCCAATCCCCACATCATCATGCTTATCATCTGCGCTTTCGTCTTTCTGGCGGGCATGGTCATGGAGGGGACGGTAAATACCCTGCTCTTGACCCCGATCTTCCTACCCATCGTCCGAAACCTTGGGGTGGATCCGGTGCACTTCGGCATCGTGTTTATGACCACCGTCACCTTGGGAGGCATGACCCCTCCGGTAGGAACTGCCATGTACAGCGCGTGTGCCATTCTTGAGTGCCCGATCGATGAGTATACCAAAGAGAGCCTTCCGTTCTTCGGTGCGATCCTCTTTGAAGTGGCTTTGCTCATCTATCTGCCGCAGATTTTCATGTGGCTTCCAAACTTGGTGTTCGGTTAGGACTGGTGTTGCGATGAAGATGATAATGCGGTATTTCCCATTCGGGGATGATAGCGTCACATTGGGCCAGATACGACAGGTGCCTGGGATGAGTGGGGTAGCCACCTCTCTGAGCAGGCTCACTGCAGGGGAAGTCTGGCCGCTTGAGTCACTGTTTCGTCTCAAGGCTGAAGTTGCGGATGCAGGTCTGGAAGTGGAGGTCATCGAGAGTGTCAACATTCACGAGGACATCAAGAAGGGGTTGCCCAGTCGCGACCTCTACATAGAGCGGTATATCCAGACGCTGAAGAACCTCCATGAGATCGGAATCAAGTGTCTCTGTTACAATTTCATGCCGGTGTTGGACTGGGCACGCAGCGACCTTTCCCACAGCCTGGAGGACGGGTCGCAAGTCATGGCATACCGTCATGAACAGGTTTTGGCCCTCAACCCCGACACCATGGCCCTTTCGATGAACAGCAAGGCACGGGGATACTCGCTCCCCGGCTGGGAGCCTGAGCGTCTCGCCCAAATGGCCAAGGACATCGAATTCTACCAAGCCATCGGTGTGGAGCAATACTGGAAGCACATCAAGTACTTCCTCGATGCTGTCATCCCTTATGCCCAGCAGTACGATATCAAGATGGCCATACACCCTGATGACCCGCCTTGGCCACTCTATGGACTGCCGAAAGTCATCACCAATGCTGAGCACATTCGTCACTTTCTCTCCCTCAACAGCAGCCCTTATCATGGGATTACCTTCTGTACGGGGAGTTTGGGAAGCAGCATGGAGAATGATCTGCCGTCCATGGCTGCAGAGTTTGCAAGCCAAGGCCGTATCCACTTTGCCCATCTGAGGAATGTGAAGCACCTGAGCAAGCAGGATTTTGATGAATGCGCACACCTCAGCGGTTGTGGAGACTTGGATATGTATGCCATCGTGGAGGCGTTGTCCGACAATGGCTTTGATGGCTACATCCGCCCAGACCATGGAAGGATGATCTGGGGGGAACAAGCTCGTCCAGGCTATGGTCTGTATGACCGTGCCCTTGGAGCAACCTATCTTGCCGGATTATGGGAGGCTGCGAAAAAAACGCAGGTAACCAGAACAGGCATACCATGCTAGGATACATTGTGAACGTAGGAGAGGGAAGAGAATGCACATAACCGCTCGGCTACCCAAAGAGACTGCACGTGAATACTCACTTCGGGTGCTGAAAGAGAATATCATCAGCCTGGCTCTCGAGCCGGGAAGCATGGTCAGCGAAAATGAGATGGCCGCAAAGCTGGGAATCTCACGCACCCCGGTTCGTGAAGCCCTCATTGAGCTGAGCCGGGTGGGAATTGTTGAGATTCTTCCCCAGAAGGGAAGCAGGATCATGCTCATCGACTATGCTTTGGTCGAGGAGTCACGCTTCTTGCGCCTTGTATTGGAACGGGAAGTAGTACGGCACCTCAGCCAGATGGAACCGGCTCCCGATCTTTCGTATTTGGAGGAGAACCTTCGCTTGCAGGCTTTCTATGTGGAGCATCCGAATCCCGAGAAGCTTCTGGAACTGGATAATCTCTTCCATGCCCTGCTTTTCCAGCTTGCCAATAAGGTCCAGATATACGGTTGGATGATGGAAGGGCTTACCGTCCATTTCGACCGGGTACGCAGCATGAGCCTGAACACGATCAAGGATATCAAGATTGTCAGTGACCACCAGGCGATTGCCAATGCCATCGCATCCAAGAATCCGGATGAAGCAGGAGCTCTGATAGAGAAGCATCTCTCACGCTACAAGATCGATGAGGTGGCGATCAGGGAAAAATATCCTGCCTACTTCAAGTAGGGCTGAAGCTCTGCTACACTCACCCTATGCATACGATACTCTGTTTCGGTGATTCCAATACGTTCGGCACCAACCCAAGCGGTGGGAGATGGGCATATGAGTCGAGGTGGACCGGCATCCTGGCTGGTCTGCTCGGCCCTTCCTACCGCATCATCGAGGAAGGAATGGGTGGGCGTACCACCGTCTTTGACGACCCCCTTGAACCCAACCGGTGCGGAAAGCAGTTCCTCCCGGTAGCCCTGCAGAGCCACCGGCCCATCGATCTGGTCATCCTCAGTCTGGGAACCAACGACTGCAAGGTTTTCTTCAAAGCCAGTGAGCGAATCATCGCCAAGGCTTTGGAGCAATTGATCGCCCTTATTCGGACCTACCCCTATGGGGAAGGGTACCCCATCCCCAAGATACTCGTGGTCTCTCCCATCCACGTCGGTCTGGAGATAGAGAAAGCCCCGTTTGTCAGCTATGATGCATCCTCATCCACGTTGAGCAGAAAGCTTGCCCCCGCGATCAGGCAGATGGCAAAAGAGCAGGGTGTGCTCTTTCTTGATGCTTCCCAGGTTGCACAACCATCAGAAATCGATCAGCTGCATATGGATAGGGAGGGCCATCTGGCCCTCGCCCATGCGCTTCTTCCTATGATCAGCTCCCTGTTCTAGAGATCGAGAACGGCTGCTACCGGCCAATGGTCGGATAGGGCACCCCCTACCGTCATGAATTGCGGACTGGTTGCCAGAACCGGCCGAATAGGTCCTTTGATCATGATCTTGTCGATTGCCTCCACCAGGAAGCGTTCGCTGCTGAGGTAGGGGCAGGGGAAGGTGACGGGCGCTGCCAGGCCGAGCAGGGTGAACACATCAGAGAAGCCTGCTTGCTCATGGAAGATCCAGCTTGGATGCACCGGGTCATTGAAATCCCCGCAGATGAGCGCAGCATCATCTTCTGCCAGCTCATTCAGTGCTTTTGCTGCAAGGTGAGCTTCTGCATGACGGTAGCCGATTCCGGTACGCAGCTCATCCGCATTGAGCTGATGGGTCAGGTGCATCGTACCGATGAATAACGGTGTTCCTTCTGTGGTGCGCACCTTGGTCCAGAACAGTCCGCGATGGATCTCAGGCATCTGAAGGTCGACCCTTCCGAATGCGTCCACCTCGAAGCGGTCTTTCCTCAGATAGATGCTGTTTTCACACCTCCAGCCCTCTTCCTCCCCTTCGATACGCACATATCCGTGCAAGGCGTCGTCCAGGAATGCCAGGGTCTGCGGCCGTACCTCCTGGAAGCAGTAGACATCGGCAGCATAGGTCTGTACAAATGATGCCACACAGTCCTTGCGCTCTTCCCAGTACTCGGTATTCCAAAGATTCAGACTCACCACACTGATTCGTTGCATTCCTTACTCCTCCAAGTCCTCGGGAAAATCAGTCCTGATCTGCTCATAGGAGCCCAAGGTCAGCACCGTCACCCAGGCGATATCAATGGCATAGTGCCCATGCATCAACTCAGGACGATCAAAATACTCCCACGCAGTATGGTTCAGCTGCTCAGGTTGCCACCCTACGAAGGAGACATCCCTTCCCAGTAGATTCTCCTCGGTTGCAACCAGCTGCCTGCACGCTTGGATCATCAGGTGTGCCTGTTGCCTGAAGAAGGAGTCGCCGGAAAAGGATGCATAGCGGAGGAACTCGTAGGCAATCGCCATCCCATAGAAATCGAGATGATGGTGGGCAACCGATACGCTGGTCATTCCGCGGGTGCAGAACTGTTGCTGTGCAAGCGGACTTTCCGGCGGCAGGTAGGAGTCTCTCTGCCAGATCCATTGCACGATGAACTGTGCACACAAGCGAGCGCTCTCAAGCTGGCGCTTGTCCTTCTCCAAAGTGTAGAGATCGAGGAAGAAGGAGAGCAAGGCGACCCCAGCTTCCTTGTCACAGGAGTCCGCATCAAGCGTATCCCCATAGAACAAGCCCTCGTAGGCAAGTTCGCTGTAAAAGCTGTATGCCTGGTGTACCGCACTGAGCAAATCGTTTCTGAGCGGATCCTCATCGTTGAGGTACGGGATGAGGGCACAGAAGAACGATCCAACGTACGCCCCGTTGGTCCCTTGGATATCGCCGGGTTTTCCCTTCTCCGTCCACCAGCGACCGAAAGAGCCCGAGGAGAGCTGTGCCTCGCAGTAGAACCTGGCCACCCTGCGGGCAAGCGAGAGGTACGATCCCTCCTCATAGCCAAGATGGTGGAGCGTTCTGGCAAGCAGCACATAGTGCTTCATCGCCTCTCCGTTGCAGCGGCTGTTCACCATCGAGCGGAATTCGGGATGTTCCCCGATACCCAGGTATCCTCCCCAGATGTGGTTGTTCAGGTCATAGTTGTCCTGGAACACCCCTTCGCTGATCTCAGCCTGCAGAAAAAAGTCTGCAATCCGTTTTGCCACCTGTGCAAGCAGCAGCCCATCATCCTGAAGGCCAAACGTACAAGCGAGGTTCTTTCTGGCTTGCTTGAGGCACGCAAGCTTGGGCTGGTAGGAACTCAGGTTTGCCAGTTCGTATGCGCCTTGGAGGCTCTTGACCAGAAAGGAGGCTGCGGTGAAGGCATAGACATCCTGCACCTCATCATTTCCCTCACCCATTGCCAGGTAGGCCAGATCGTTCTCCGTTTTCTTGACCAGGTTGATCAGGCGGGTAAGCTTGTACTCGAACCAGTCCTGCCATGCCGGCATGCGAGGGGACTTTTCCCTGTCCGGCTCCGGGAGAGCGGCCACAAAGGAGCAATACCCTCCCTGGCTGTCACTGGTTTTCTGGTTTGCAAGATAGAAGGTCCGTTCATAGACCAGACCTTCCGCCCCTACCTCCAAGGTGGGAAGACTATCTTGGGACGTGTCGACCAATGATTGCTTGCCACGGTAACTGTAGGGCCATTCACTGCCGGGAATGGAGATGATAAGGCCATGCCGTTCGGCAGCAACCGAGGAAAGGAAGCGCTCTTCCTGCGCCGGCTCGGTGGCACAGCTGAAGAGCTGTTGTCCGTTGGAGAGCTGGGCGCAGCAAGGGATGGCCATCCTGGTTTCCAGAAAGGACCAGCTGGTGCTGCGTTCGGGAGAGGGAAAGCAGCCTTTGCCCTTGAGGTTGTCCTGGTACCAGACTGCTGGGATGAAGAGCGAGTTCTCTTTCTCCCCATCCTGATAGGAGAAGGCTGCCTGCAAGCGATAGGAACCACGTTGCATGATATGCCACTTCCGCTTCAGGATGATCAAATCACCGGCAAGGGTGAAGGAGTCCTCTATGACAGCGATGCCGGGGAACTCGGCTCGCAACTGTGTGCCTTTGATGGTCAAGGCAGCACTTGTGCGTCGCTTTCCCTCGTAGGTGAGCGTGTAGGAGAGGATGCAAAGCGAATCGGCTGCATAAAGCTCAACCTTCTGCTCGGAGAGTTCTTGTAATATCACGTCCTTATCCTTTCATTCCACTGGTGGCTATTCCTGCAATGATCTTCTTTCTGAAGAAAATGTAGAAAAAGATCTGCGGGATCGAAGCTACCGCCGCCCCTGCCATGATCAGGGAGTATTGGGTTCCATGGGTGCCCTGGAAGTTGGCGATACCCACCGTAATCGTGTACTTGATGGTGTCGTTGATCACGATCAAGGGCCAGAGGAAGTCGTTCCATGCATTGATGAAGGAGAGGATGATCACCGTTGCCATCGCCGACTGTCCCAACGGCAGGATGATCTGCGCAAAGATCCTGTAGCGGGAAGCCCCATCGATGAAGGCTGCTTCCTCCAGGTCGGAGGGGATGCCCTCATAGAACTGCTTGAGGATGAAGATGCCGATGGGCAGGGCAATTCTTGGCAGGTATGCGGCAGCAAGGGTGTTGATTAGGCCGAATGAATTGAACTGCAGGTAGAGGGGAACGATGAGGACCTGGAAAGGAACCATCATGCCGCCCATCACCGCCCAGAAGAGGATGTTTCTTCCTTTGAAGCGGATCTTTGCAAAGGCATAGGCTATGGGAGCGTCGATGATGAGGGTGAGCAGCATTGCCATCAGCGAAACGATGAAGGAGTTGCCCATCCAGTTGACGATGTAGGTCGAGGTGAAAGCCTTGATGTAGTTGGCAAAAGTGGGATGGGATGGCCAGAAGGAGAAGGTCCTGGTGATGACTTCCTCTTCCAGCTTGAGGCTGGTGATCACCATCCACAGGAGGGGGAAGACCCAGATGAGGATGAACAGCAGTTCTATGCAGCGGATGAGCAGCTGTTTCTTGGAGAAGGTGAGCTTTTTCATGCGTTCTCCTTCCTCCCCAGCAGGGTGTACTGGAGAATGCTGACCATCAGGATGATGAGAAAGAGGATGTAGCTCATTGCTGCGCTGTAGCCCATCTTGAAGAACTTGAAACCAGTCTCGTAGATGTACTGTACCAATACGCGTGTGGTGCCATGGGGGCCGCCACCGGTCATGACATAGACTTGTCCAAAGACATTGAAGGAAGCGATGATCTGGAGGATCAGGCAGAGAACGGTGGTGGAACTGACCAAGGGGATGGTGATGTGCCTGACACTCTGGATATACGTGGCTCCGTCGATGGCCGCCGATTCATAGATTTCCTTGGGGATTTGCTTGATGCCTGCCCCGAAGAGCACCATGTTGAAGCCTGCCGTCCACCACAAGGTGGTGAGTGCAACCGACCACATGGCCAGCCTCTCGTTGGTAAGCCAGCTGACAGGATTCTGACCGATGTTGATCAGGACCTGGTTGAAGATACCCCAGTCCTTCTGCATCAGCCACGCCCACAGGGTACTGACCACCGTCATGGAAAAGATGTAGGGAAAGAAGAAGACGTTCTCCATGAGTCCCTTCCAGGGGGAGCTGCCGGTGATGGCCAAGGCCATGAGAAAACCGGCAACCAAGAGCGTCGGGGTGGTCATGAGCACAAACTGCAGGGTGTGCCAGAGTGAGGAGTAGAACTTCTCGTCGGAGAAGAGGGTGCGATAGTTGTCCAGCCCGACAAAAGAGGCTGTGGAAAGGATGTCCCACTTGAAGAAGCTGATGTAGAGCCCCGACAGCAGTGGATAGATCATGAAGGCGAGGTAAACCACCAGAAACGGAAGGGAAAAGATGATTCCGTCACGGGTGTCCTTGTTTCCAGGTATCATAGGAGGGCCCTCCATCGAGAGATTCCCCCCTCATACGAGGGGGGAGAAGGAAAAACGCTTAGTACGATGCAATGATATTCTTCACCGTTTGTTCCATATCGGCAAGAGCTGCCTTCGGATTCTGGTTCTTGGTCACTGCGAACTCAAGCTTATCGCTCAAGGTTCCGTAGATCTCTTCCCAGGCTGCGGTGCGCGGGGTCGGAAGGGCGAAGGCTGCTGCCGCTGCATAGTCTGCACGGTAGGGAAGTGCCTTCATTTCGCTCTTCTGGGCAACACTCTTGCGGGTGGGGATGTGTCCGGCTTTCGCCCACATCTCACCATGGGAGGTCATCCAGTTGATGAAGGTCATCGCTGCCTCAACCCGCTTGGGATCCTGGTTCTTCTGAACGGGAATGGCCAAGGTGTGCGAGCCAGCCCATGCGGCCTCTCCACCCATGATGGGAGGAAGCGGTGCAGCACCGAAATTCAATCCAGCTGTCTGCTCCAGGGTGCCGGTTGCCCAGACTCCGTTGAAGTAGAAGGCTGCTTCCCCAAGCTTGAAGGTGTTCATGGCTGCATCATAGTCCAGTTCGGTGGGGTTCACCTTGTAGACATGCACCAGATCCTGCAACCACTTCAGGGCTGCCTCGCCATAGGCATTGTTGAAGGCGGGAGCCGTGGCATCGGCATTCAGAAGCGAGCCGCCCTGCTGCGCGATCATCGACATGAAGAGGCGGGCAAGGGTGTAGGCCTTGTACACACCGGTGGTGTTGTCGATGGCCGTGCCCCACTTGCCGGTAGCCTGCTTCACTTTCTGCGATGCTTCGATGAACTCCTGGGCACTCTGGGGCACCTTGGTGATGCCGGCTTTTGCCATCAGGTCCTTGTTGTAGTACATCACGATCGGATGGACATCAAACGGCAGGGAGAAGAGCTTGCCATCGAAGCGGCATGCATCGAGCGGAGCCTGCTGGAAGTCAGCAAGGGTTGTGGCATCAACATAGGAGTCGAGCGCCAGAAGAGAACCGCTGGGAACGTAGTTCAACAGGTTTCCCTGATGGACGACGACCACATCCGGAGCGGTCTTTGCAGCGAGTGCGGTAGTGAGCTTGGTGTAGTAGTTGTCAAACTTCACCATGTCATTCTTCATGACGATCTCACTCTGTGAAGCGTTGAACTCTTTGACCATTGCATCAAAGAACTCGCCGTCTCCGCCGGTGAAAAGCGACCAGAAGGTGATCTCGATCGGTCCTTCCGCTTTTGTTTCCGGGGCGGCTTGTGCGAAGAGCATGCCGGATGCCAAGATGGCTGCCAACACTACCAAAAGAATCTGCTTTTTCATGTGAACCTCCTTATTGGAACACAAGGTAATGGGTTATTCCTAACGAGATGTTTCCCGAAAGACCAATCTCGTGGGGAAATCCTTGGTGCAATACTCCAGATCTGGGTCCTGGATGTGGGACAGCAGGGTCTCCATCGCTACATACCCAAGCCGGTATTTCGGTACATCGACCGTACTGAGGCTGGGCTGCATGAACTGACTCATATAGAGGTTGTCGTAGCCGAACACCTCAATGTCATGCGGGACGGAGAGATTGTTCTCATACAGGCTCTTGAGTACTCCCATGGCGAGCATGTCATTGAAACAGGCTACGGCAGTGAAGCCCAAGCCCCGGTTGAGCGCTTGGTTGGTCAGGTAGTATCCATCCTCGATGTGGCCTGAGGCCTCAACGATGTAATCGGGATCCACCTCGAGAGCATTGTTTGCATACGCTTCCCCGACTCCAGTCAACCGATCGATGGTGTTGCTCACTTTTTTCGGTCCAGCTATGTAGAGGATTTTTCGATGTCCATTGGCAAGCAGATGTTCCAGTACCTTCCTCTGTCCATCTCGGTCGCTGTGGAGAATGCTATGCGAAACAAGACCCTCGAGGCGTCTCCCGGGAAATATGAAAGGGACTTTCAGATTACGATACAGGTCAAGATGTGCACTGCTGTTGTCGAAGACCGGCATCGCAATGATGCCGTCCACTTTGCGGCAGAGGAACATCTTCACCAGATCCGCTTCCTTTTTCACCGATTCCTCGGTACTGGCCAGAAGGATATGGTAATCGGCTTTGGTGGCAGCTTCCTCGATGCCGCGCACCACTTCACTGAAGAAGGGGTTGGCTGAATCGGCACTGATTATGCCCACCATCTTGGAGTGGTTGGAGCGCATGCTTGCAGCCACCGAATTGGGGATATACCCCATTTCGTGAGCTTTTTCCTTGATGAGGCGGGTGGTTTCTGCAGAGATTTTCGGGTCTGAGCGCATGGCGCGGGAGACCGTGTTGATGGAGAAACCTGTAACCTGGGCAATATCTTTGAGGAGGATGCTCATGGGTTAAGGTTAACACGCATATGTGCTTTAACAAGGAAAACCCCATGATTAACCCATGATTAATCCATAAAAATTGGATTAACGTTAATCTAACCTATCTGTGCATCCACAAAGTGCTTGCTCTGTTTTTTGATATTCCTCAGCTCCCGCTGTTCGGCTTTTCTCCACTCCTTACGGCTGATGAGTGATACCTGTTCAACCGGTCTTCCCCCGATGAACTGGATGATGGCGCTCTCGGTCTCTTCGGTTCCGGTGGCCTTGGGGTAGTTGATGAACCCGTGTACGGTCTTCTTGACTTCCAGATACTTGACCGGGGTGTCGGCTGATGCGAGCGCATCGGCATAGAGCATCCCATCGTCGTGCAGTGGGTCGTACTCTGCCCCAATGATCAAGGTTTGGGGGAGCCGGCTGTGGTCCTTGCCCAAGAGCGGGCTGAAGCTCGGGTTGAGGATGTCCTTCGGCTCGCGCTGATAGTTGTTGATGAAGAAGGCCATCTGCTTGTCGGTGAGGGTGGGAGAGTCCTTATACTTCTCGTAGCTGGTGGTACGCATTCTGCCATCGGTAACAGGATAGAGCAGTACCTGTCCCGCCAGGGAAGGGCCTTTGCGGTCGCGGGCGAGGCGGCTGACCACCGCGGCAAGATTGCCGCCGGCGCTGTCACCAACCAAGTAGATCCTGTCAGGGTCGGTCTTCCAGTAACGGCAACCTGCAGCAGCCCAAACAAGGGTATCATAGCAGTCCTCCACCGCAGTGGGGAACTTGTACTTGGGTGCGAGGCGGTAATCGACCGAGAGCACCGAAGCTCCGGTGATATCGGCAAGATGGGCGCACAGGAAGTTGTAGAGGTCCATATTGCCCCAGACCCAGCCACCCCCGTGGTAGAAGATGATCAGGGGGGTGAGGTCACTGATGCCTCTGGAGCCCTGTTTCTCAAAGAAGTATCCGCTGACCATTCCGTCGGTTACCGGGATGATGAAGGTCTTGGTCACGATGTTTCGCGCACTCTTGCCAAGAAGTTTGCGGATAAGCAGGTTATTGGGTATCGATATATCGTTCAGCTCTTCGATGCGCTTGGGAGTCAGCCCTTCAGGATCGGTTATGGCGATCTTGTTTATCAGGGTGACCAAACGTTTCATCTTCGGAGACAAATCATAGTCAGCCATAGTGGTCACATCGTAGTATATCCGTCAAGGTGGCGCAAGTCGCAAAGCAGGGCAGTTTTGCATTCTGAATGGGTATGTATGCAAGACCCTCTTGCAGCCAAACTGCTCTGGCTTGATACATTTGCTTGAAAAACAAGGAAAAACTGAAGCAGATAAGTGAGGATGACCATGCTCAATGCTGTATATGATTTGCATATGAGCTCTGAAATCCAAAGGAAAGAGCTTGCTTTGAGCCACCTTTCACAATTGTGCACACCCATAGGCATTGCTATACTGAAGCTATGAGTGACAAAGTGAATACCCTCGACCGGAATAGGTTCGGTTACGATTTCATCGGTTCTCCCTTCCTTGGGGAAGGAGAGGATGAGTATACCCTGCGCAACCAACAGGTGGGACGGGACAACAGCAGCTTCAGGACCCTAACCAGCTATGAGATTGCATCGTTGGAAGAGAACCTCAACTCGAGTCCCTGCTGGAGTGATGTCCTGGTAAGCGACCCCTTCGACCCATCGCTGATCCGCAACACCGAGTTCTACGGCTTGGTTCGGTTGGGAAGGATGGAGAAATCCATCGTCAGTTTTCACGACTTCAGTGTCCCGGTGGGAATTTCCAACAGCCGCATCGTCAGCTGTGATATCGGCGATAGCTGTGCGATCATGGATTGTTCGTACCTCAGTCACTACATCGTTGAAGACCATGTCATCCTCTATCGGCTTGGTGAGATGCAGACCACCAACCATGCCAAGTTTGGCAATGGAACCCTCAAGGAGGGTGAGGATGAGGAAGTGCGTGTCACCATCGACATCATGAATGAGGCCGGAGGAAGAGCGGTGCGTCCGTTCAACGGCATGCTCACCAGTGATGCCTTCCTGTGGGGCACGTATCGCGATGACAAGGCCTTGATGCGCGCCTTCGAGGAGCTGACCGACCGGACGATGGATACCAAGCGAGGCCGCTACGGTTTTGTGGGCAAGCAGTCGGTGGTCAAATCCTGCGACACCATCAAGGATGTCTGGATTGGGCCAGGGTGTTACATCAAAGGTGCAAACAAACTGAAGAACCTTACCTTGCGATCCACCCTCATTGAGCCGGTACAGATTGGGGAGGGTGTGGAACTGGTAAATGGGATCATAGGAAGCGGGTCCCGTGTTTTCTATGGGTGCAAGGCCATCCGTTTCATCATGGGGGACAACTGCAGCCTCAAGTATGGAGCACGCCTGATCCACTCCATTTTGGGTGATAACTCCACGGTAAGCTGTTGTGAACTGTTGAGTAATCTGATCTTCAGTGGCCATGAACAGCACCACAACAACTCCTTTTTGATCGCCAGCCTCATCAAGGGGCAGTCGAACATGGCTGCCGGGGCTAACATCGGCTCGAACCACAACAGCCGAGGCAACGATGGTGAGATGGCAGCGGGAAGGGGTTTCTGGCCTGCCTTGTCCAGTACCCTCAAGTATGACTGCAAGTTCGCCAGCTATGTCCTGATTGCAAAAGGGAACTACCCTCATGAGCTGAACATCCCCTTGCCCTTCAGCCTTCTTTCCAGCGATGCAAAGGAAGGGCGGCGCGTGGTCATGCCCGCCTACTGGTGGATGTACAACCTCTATGCCTTGGAACGCAACAGCTACAAGTATCGCAAGCGTGACAAGCGCAAGGTGATCCGCCAACAGATTGAAACCGATTATCTTGCTCCCGATACGGTCAATGAGATCTTCGAGGCGTGCGATCTGCTCTGTCTTTGGGTGGCTCAGAACTACAACCGAGCCCATGCCTCTTCCAAGGATGAGAAGGATCTCATCCGCCAGGGACGGGAGCTCTTGCGCACAAAACCTGCAGAGCTGTACTCCCTGCATGTCTACGCCTGGGGTTTGGAGAACAGCAATGAGCCGGTGGAGGTCCTGAAAGTGGTTGAGGCTTATCAAGCCTACCAGGAGATGCTTCTTTACTATGCGGTGAAGACTATCGCTTCAACCTGTCTCAGGGAGAACCTCACCGTATCTCAACTACAGGAAGTTGGGGAGCATGTCACCCTTCCGTGGATCAACGTGGGGGGACAGTTGGTTCCTGAGTTCCGGGTCGAAGTGTTGAAAGAGGCCCTCAAACGGGGTGAAATCACCTCATGGGATGAGGTACATGCCACCTATGCATCCTGGTTCTCTCTCTATGAGATGGACCGCAGCAGCCATGCAGTAGCCACGTTGTGCCGCACCTTGGCAGTCGAGAGACTGCAACAGGAAACATGGGAGCAAGCTGTTGAGGAAGTGGGCAGGATCCGGGTGCAGATCGAGACGCAGGTATTCAAGACCAAGGAGAAGGATTTCAACAACCGCTTCCGGGAGAGCACCTACCGCAACCTTGCAGAGCGTGATGCCGTGCTGGGAAGCCTGGATGACAATCCGTTCATCCAGGAGTCCCACCAGATTACCGTTGACGTGCTGGACCAGCTTCGTCGGGTCTCGTTCTCCTGAAGACGGTATAGGCGTCATCTCCGTTGCCGATCAACGTAAGAATCAGTAGTACGACCGATGCAGCCTTGATGATGATCTGCCACCGTGTCATGGAACCGGGGAAAATCGTCAGGAATGCAGGGTTGTAGAGCTTCCATCGGGTCGCTACGAAGATGAAGTAGATGATTCCCAGCAGGTCCACCGAAGCGCTCAGGACAAAGAGGGTGGAGGTCCACTTGCCTTTGAACCATTTGAGTGCCGAAACGATGAAGGACAAGATGACGGTGGCCATCCACCCAATGACATAGGGTCTGAGTGCTTGACCGATGAAAAGCGGTACTGGTGCAGCATCTTTTCTATAGAGTGCGATGAGTTCGGGCCTGTTGAACAGGACGGCAAGCAAGAGGAAGAAGACCGAAAGGCCGACCAAGTCCGCTATGCTGTCGCTCTTCTTTATCAGGCGTGTAGGAGCTTCTTCCAGGTCGTGCAAGGCCTTCGCATCCCAACTTTCCAAGGTGGCATTGACCTGATAGTAGTCCATGATCGCAAAGGTGATGGTGACCCACAAAAAGGCTCCCGAAAGGGCACTGAAGAGGGATGCGATCGGTTTGGCAATCATGGTTCCTATCCCTACCGGGCTCTCTGTAAAGAAGAGGGAGATCAGGGTGATGACCACCGTTACGATGCCTACTACCAGGCAGACCAGTTTCAACACCATCCAGTAGAAATCAAAGGTTTCGGGTCCGATGAGATAGCGCTCCTTGCCCCGATACTGTTTGGCCAGAACGGAGGGAGAACCCATATCGAGCAAAACCTGCTCGACATGCTGCTCACTGTCATCACCTCCAATCATATCCTGGATATTTGCCTCCAGTTCTTTTGCTACCTCAGCCCTCTCTTTGAGGCTGAGATGACGCACAGTTTCTTCTACATACCGGCCTATGAGGTCACTCATGTCCTTCCTCCGCAAGCAGCGCACCAACGCGCTGATAATGTTCCTGCCATGCCTTGCCCAACTCAGAGAGCAAGGCAGTGCCCTTGTCGCTGAGCACATAGAACTTTCGAGGGCGTGCCTCGGAAGTATCCCAGGTGCTGGAAAGCAGTTCCTGGACCTCCAATCGCCTGAGCAGAGGGTAGAGGGTGTTTGCTTCGATGGGAATCTGCTTGTCGGCGAGCAGCTGCAAGAGTGAGTACCCATATTGGGGCTTTTTCAGCTGGCTGAGAACGCACAATGTCAGATTTCCTCGTTTGAGCTCAGTGATCAGGTTGGAGAGTATCGGATCTTCCTTCATGTGATTACAATAATGTGTGTCACACAGTATTGTCAAGAACAAAGTATACCCGACACAAAGAAAAAATTGACGGTTTCTCTCTTCGATGGTACGATATGGTTGTGGTGGCGAAGAGGGGGAATAACCGAAGGAAATAACCCCGAGTAGCCAAAGAACCCTCCATGGGCGGAGGGTTTTATTTTACCCATCAAACACCTGCATTCACACAAGGTTCTTGCGATAATCCAGACAAAATCACTATACTGTCAAAACTTAGTATATTGATAGGAGAATGCATGATACGGATGGGAAAGAAATGGTCAGTTCTCTTGGCTACGCTCTGCATGCAGACCATTCTTGGCGGGGTATATGCATGGAGCACCCTTTCGGTCTGGATCCGGGAAGAGATGGGGATCAGCAATGCCCAGGCTGGGCTGGTCTTTGGCCTGACCATCATGGTGTTTACTGCAGTAATGGTCTACTCAGGTCGGCTTCTTCCCCGCTTAGGGCCAAAGAAGACAGCATCCATCGGCGCTTTGGCTTATGGTCTGGGTTTTCTGGTTGCATCCTACAGCCAAACATCCTTTCTTGTGCTCTTGCTTGGTATCAGCTTGCTTTCGGGCATCGGTATCGGCTTTGCCTATGTGGTACCCCTCTCAGTATGCCTGAAGTGGTTTCCCAACCAAAAAGGCTTGGTGACCGGGCTCTCGGTAGGAGGCTTTGGCGGTGGGGCCATCATACTTTCGGCCATCATTGAGCAGGCATATCTCTCTGCTCTCCCGTTCTCTTCATTTCTCGCCGGGTACGGCCTCATCACCGCAATTCTGCTGCTCTTGTGTGCACAACTGCTCTCAGTCCCGAGCGAATCTGCTCCCGATCAAGAGAAGCCACCGCGTTCGCTCTATCGCGATCCAATCATGATGCTCTCCTCACTTGGTATGTTCGCAGGCACGTTTGCAGGGCTCTTGGTGGTGGGAAATCTCTCTTCCTTGGTACTGGAATGGGGGCTTTCAGAAGTGCAGGCAGTGCTTGCAGTGATGGTCTTCTCCGTGGGCAATGCATCGGCCAGGATTGTTTGGGGCTATGTCTTTGACCGCATCGGGGTGGTGAGCATCCCGCTCTCGCTCCTGCTCTTCTCGCTTGCAACCCTGGTGTTGCTGGCTAGCGGGCCGAACATTCTCCTCATCTTGATTCTGGTGGCTCTGCTGGGCTTCTCCTTCGGTGCCAATTTTGTGCTGTATGCCGCAGTCATCGCTCATGCATACCCGCTTCACTTCTTCTCTTCTCTCTATCCGCTCTGCTTTCTCTTCTACGGCATTGCAGGGTTGCTGGGACCTGCAATCGGGGGGTGGCTGCGTGATGCAACCGGCTCGTTTATGACTTCCTTGGTGCTTTGCTTGCTCATCGTTTCCGTATCAAGCCTTTTGCTCTTTATCAAGCGCAGGAGGTTGCAGCTATGAAAAAACCCGCTCTTCCTAAAAGGAAAAACGGGCTGTGTTGCTTGGAGCCAAAGGGACTCGAACCCTCTACCTACTGATTGCGAACCAGTCGCTCTACCAGATGAGCTATGGCCCCAATTTGCATACACAAAACTACCTTAGAGCGGCAAAACTGTCAACTCTTCCGACCCAGTGCTGAGGCAATGAATCCGAGGAACAGGGGATGAGGACGATTCGGTCTGCTCTTGAACTCAGGATGGTACTGCACTCCTACGAAGAAGGGGTGGTCGGCAAGCTCCACGGCTTCTACCAACGAACCATCGGGACTGGTACCGCTGATGATCAAGCCTCCTTCGGCAAGTGCTTGGCGGAAGGAGTTGTTGAACTCATAGCGGTGTCGATGGCGCTCTGCGATCAGCAATTCGCCCTGATAGGAGTCACTCATGCGGGAAGGGGAACTCACTACACACGGGTAGGTTCCGAGGCGCATGGTGCCTCCCTTGGGGATGTTTCCTCTCTGGTCGGGCATCAGGGCAATCACCGGATGCTTTGAGTCAGGATTGAACTCACTGGAGTGGGCATCGGCATATCCGAGTACGTGCCGGGCGTATTCGATGACGGCGATCTGCATGCCAAGGCAGATGCCAAGATACGGAATTTTGTGCTCTCGTGCGTACTGGGCTGCCAGAATCTTGCCTTCGATGCCACGGTCCCCGAAGCCTCCGGGTACAAGGATGCCGTCAGCCTTTGCCAGCAAGGCTTCCCTGCTTTTCTCAGTCACCAGTTCTGAGTCGACCCAGTCGATCGTTACCTGGGCCCCTTGGGCCCAACTTGCATGCTTGAGCGCTTCCATGACCGACAGGTATGCATCGTGGAGTTGGATGTATTTGCCTACCAGGGCAATGCGTACCGGCTTGTCTGCCTTGGTGATGCGGTCGAGCATCGCTTCCCATTCGGTGAGGTCGGGTTGGTTTGTATCAAGCTGCAGTTCCCTGACCACAATCTCATCCAGCTTTTCGGCATGCAGCATCATCGGAGCCTCATAGAGGACACCGACTGTCTTGTTCTCAATGACACAGTCGCGCTTCACATTGCAAAAGAGGGCGATCTTCTCCTTGATGTCGGCTTCGAGAATCTCATCAGAGCGGGTGACGATGATATCGGGGAAGATTCCCGAGGCCATCAACTCCTTGACTGAGTGCTGGGTGGGTTTGCTCTTGTGCTCGCCGCTGCTCTTCAGGTAGGGGACCAGCGTCACATGGATGAAGAGGCAGTTGTGACGGCCTACCTCATGGCCGATCTGGCGGATTGCCTCCAAAAAAGGTTGGCTTTCAATATCACCGGTGGTTCCCCCGATCTCAGTGACCACCACATCGGCCGCAGTCTTCTTTGCAAGCGAGTAGATTGCTTCCTTGATCTCCGTTGTCACGTGGGGGATGATCTGCACCGTCGAACCGAGGTAGGCGCCACTGCGCTCCTTGGTCAGCACGTTCCAGTAGACCCTGCCGCTGGTGAGATTGGAAAACTTGTTCAGATCCTCATCGATGAAGCGCTCGTAGTGCCCAAGGTCGAGGTCGGTCTCCGACCCGTCCTCGGTCACAAACACCTCCCCATGCTGGTAGGGGCTCATTGTGCCGGGATCCACGTTCATGTAGGGATCGAGCTTCTGCGCAGCAATCTTTAGGCCGCGTGCCTTGAGCAATCTCCCGAGTGAAGCTGCCGTAATGCCTTTGCCAAGGCCTGATACGACCCCGCCGGTAACAAAAATATGTTTGGCCATCTCTGGTTCTCCTGTTACATCTGATACGTTTTCAAAATGGAAGATGCGACCTCATAGCGGCTTTTGCGAAGATCCATCGCCATCTTCTCGATATGTCGGTGAGCTTGAGCCTCGTCCATGCCGAGGCGCTCGATCAAGGCCCATTTGGCCCGGTCGATGAGCTTGATCTCCTCAATCTTGCGGTGCAGTTTCTCATTCTCGTTGTGCATAGCCCCGAGTCGGGAACGCAACGAAATGCCCAGGCTCAGGGCTTGGAAAAACATCTGCCGGATTACCGGTTTTGAGACCACCAGGATCCCTCGGCTGCTGAACATAGCCTGGGATTGTTCAAAATATTCGGTTTTCACCACCAGGATGGAAGTGGCGAGACTTTGCTCGGTAACCATGATGGCAAGCTCTTCTCCCGACTCATCGGCAAGGGGAGCATTCACCACAACCAGGTCGACTTCACTGTCGAGGACAATCCTGCGTGCTTCGTTTGCGCTGCTCGCGTGGGTGATACTGACACTTCCCTCATACTCTCGGATGAGGGAGCAAAGGGATTCACACCCCTTTTGTGTCGAAGAAACCACCAAAGCACGCACCGTTGGCCCTCCTAGGTCGTGAAAAAGACGTTCTTGCGACTCGCCTCGCTCTTGTCGACAGCCTCCTCATAGGCAAGCCAATCGGCTTTCTTTGCCTCGAGGAAATAGCTGAACAAACGCTGGGGGATGATTGACTGTACGAAGCTGCTGTTCTGGGCAAGCTCCATCGCCTCGGCCAAGGAAGTGGGAAGGGTGGTGCCCTTCTGCATCTGATAGGCCGAGCCCACATACTCCTCGGGCGGGGTGAGCCCCTCCCTGATACCCTCCAAGGCGGCGTTGAGCAACAGGGTAATCGCGAGGTAGGGATTGCAGGAAGGGTCGGCTGAGCGGACCTCGATGCGCCGGTACTCACCGGTTGTCTGCGGGATGCGGATCAGAAGCGAGCGGTTAGCCTGTCCCCACCCGATATAGCGCGGAGCTTCGAAGGATCCCAGCCGTTCATAGGAGTTCACCAAGGGATTGAGGAAGAGGGAGATTTCCTTGATGCGGTAGAGGATACCTGCTGTCATCTGCTGTTCAAGCAGCCGGCTCTGTTCCCCCTCCCGGGTAATGGAGAGGTTGATGTGCAGCCCACTGCCGCTCTCGGTGGGCAGGGGCTTGGGAAGGAAGGAGGCGAAGAGTCCGCTTCGGTCTGCGATGGTCTTCACCACCGATCTGAAGGTAATGAAGTTGTCTGCAGCCTCAAGCGGAGAGCTGTACTTGAAATCGATCTCATGCTGCCCCGGTCCTGACTCATGATGGCTGCGTTCAGTATAGAAGCCCATCTGCTCCAAATTCAGGCAGATCTCACGTCTCACATTCTCCCCCTTGTCCAGAGGAGCCACATCCAGATAGGTTCCCCGGTCGATGGGGGTGTAGGTGGGCTGCCCTTCGTCATTGAGCTTGAAGAGGTAGAATTCACACTCCGGTCCGACGCCGAATTGGTAGCCTTGCAGTGCGGCCTTCTGGACGGTTTCCTCCAAGAGGGAACGTCCGTCACCCTCAAAGCGGGTGCCATCGGGGCGCCTGATCGAGCAAAAGAAGCGCACCACCCGACCTTGGGCAGGGCGCCAAGGAAGGATGGAGAGGGTTGCGGGATCGGGAAAGAGCAACAAATCACTCTCATCAACCTGCAGAAAGCCCTTTACGGCAGACGCATCGAAGGAGATGCCGCTTGCAAAGGCTCTTCCCAGCTCATCCGCTGAGATGGAGATGTTCTTGATCTGTCCGAAAATATCACAGAAGACGAGACGGACAAAGCGTACATCCTGCTCCTTGATGAACTGCATCACCTCAACCTGGGTATTGGTCATCCTGTTCCTCCCTCTCTCAAACATGGGTATATAGCATCTTATAAGGTGTTGCGGAGTTGGGTTGGAGCACAAAGAAATGTGAAGCGAGCAACTCCGTCTTGTCAAAGGCAAACAACGAGCAATACTCCTCGAGAAGACCACCCAAAACCTGCATATCCGCCTCATCGGCATCCCTGACTGCTACTTGGGGCGGCAAGCTCACCGGAAGTGTATCACAGCGAAGATAGATTGTACCACCATGCATACCCGTTCCACAGAAATACCCGACAGGGGATTTGCCTGCTTGGTTGCGTCCCAGCACGATGATCGTGCCGCCGGCTTGGTATTCACCCAAGAAACTTCCCGCCCGCTCGCCGATGATCAGAAGGGGTTGCTTGTCCTCATAGGCCTTCATATGGATGCCCGAGCGGTACCCTGAGCTGTCACGGATGTAGATGGCCCCCCCGCGCATGGCAAGCCCGGTCCCGTCGCCGCAACTCCCGTGGATGACAATCTTTCCGTCGTTCATCGTATCACCGGTGGCGTCCTGGGCATTGCCATGGACGGTGATGATGCCCCCGTCAAGGAAGCAGCCCAAGGCATTGCCTGCCGTTCCCTCGATGGTGAGCTCCCGGTCCTTGAGGGAGGAGCCCAGATACCGCTGGCCAAAGACTTCCGAGAGCACAATGTTCTTGTCCTTTGTGGAGCGAATCTCCTGATTCACCTCTTGGTAGTCGCGACTCTTCACTACGATATGCTTCATACGCTTCCTCCCAGCTGCTGCTGTCGTACCGACTTGGCAAAGGCCATCAGGGCCGGTTGTCGACTGATGAGATCGAAATCGATGGTATCCAGAGCTGTCTGGTTCCTGATCAGGGCAGTATAGATCCCAGCCCGCTCAACAGCCTTCCCAATGAGGATATAGCCGATGAGATGATTGTCCCTGACAAAGAGTCGCTTGTACGACCCCTCTTCCGCAAACAGCTTCTCCTCTCCCTCGTAGAGGCCGGCAGTGATGACATGCAGACCGAAAAAGGAGATTGCATTCATGGCAATTGCTTGGTTGAATGGCTCTGTCAGTCCTGCCATATCCTTGCCGGCAGTCTCTCCCTGCAGGTAGGCATTGCACAAAAGCGGCAATACCTTGTGCTGACCGCTTACCAGCTCCTCAGCCTCCGCACAGTCGCCGGCTGCCCAGATGTCCTTGCCCGAGGTTCTCATGGAGGTGTCGACCACGATGCCCCGGTTGACCGCAAGGCCCGCCTCTTTTGCCAAGCTGGTATTCGGCTTCACCCCTACGGCAACAACCAGCATGTCAAAGCCGACGATGGTTCCGCTCTCCAGGAGGGCCTCGTTGGCGGTGAACTCCTTCACCCGGTCAGAAAGATGGAAGGTGAGGCCTTTCTGCTGCAAATGCTCCTGTACCTGGGCCGATCCTTTCTCATCGAGGATGCTTGCAAGGATCCGTGGGGCAAGATCGACCACGGTGATGGAGCGGACTTGTCCGAAAAGGCCCTCTGCACATTTCAGTCCGATGAGGCCGGCGCCAAGGATCAGGACACGGCTATCACCTTTTACCACCTGTTGCAGTGCAAGGGCATCATCCAGGGTGAGAAAGGTGAAACGATGCTTCACCTGCCCAAGCCCCTCCATGGGAGGGATGAACGGGGAGGAGCCGGTGGCAAGCACCAGCTTGTCGTAGGTGAGGGTCGTCCCGTCATCCAAGGCAACGGTCTTTGTCCCTGCATCCAGGTGACTGGCACGTGTTTCGCAAAGGACGGTGACCTTGTGTTTGTCAAAGAACGCTTGGTCGCGATAGCGCATCTTCTCTTCGTCCGTCTTGCCTTGCAGCAAGTAGGAGATGAGTGGGCGGGCATAGCAGGCCTGCCTCTCCTCCCCGACGACGGTGATCGCCCCTTCCGGATCCTGGCTTCGGATCCCTTCGATGACTGCAGCCGCTGCAATGGAGTTGCCGATGATAAGGTAGTGCATCCTAACGCTCCTCATAGACGATGGCCTTGTTGGGACAGCCTTGTACACAGACCGGTTGGCCGTGGGAGTTGGTTGCACACAGTTCGCACTTCTGCATCACCTGCTCCTCGCTAGGCATGAGGGCGCCATACGGGCAGGCCATGATGCAGGAGTAGCAGTTCACGCACTTGCTCTGGTCAATGACGATCAGGCCGTCCTTGCAGGAGATGGCCCCAGCGATGCAGCTTTTCATGCACAGCGGCTCGGTGCAGTGCCTGCAGCTGACGGCAAAACTGATGGTGCCCTCCTGCTCGATGGTAAGGCGCGGCCTGATCACCTTGTCCTTCAGTGCCTTGACCATATCGGTCAGGCCGGAGTTTGCGTAGGCACAGTAGTACTCGCACAGGTGGCATCCGAGGCACCACGCTTCATTTACATAGACTCGTTTCATGGCTGCCTCCTATGCCCCGGCATGGCTGATGCCCAGGATCCTGAGCTCCGCATCGCACAACCCGATACCCCTGAGCATCAGGCGGTTTCCCTTCAACGCTTCGATCGAGTTGATGCCCATGCCCCCCATCATCTCCTTGATCTCGTGATTCCATGCTGTCAGCAGGTTCACCAGATGCTCGCTGCCGATCTCGGGATTGAGGCGTTTGACGAGCTCAGGATTCTGGGTTGCAATGCCCCAGTTGCACTTGCCGCTGTGACAGGTGCGGCAGAGATGGCAACCAAGGGCTATCAGGGCGCTGGTTGCGATGTAGATGGCATCTGCTCCCAAGGCGATGGCCTTGATGACATCGGCACTGCTGCGGATCGAGCCTCCCACGACCAGGCTGACCTGGTTGCGGATCCCTTCTGCGCGCAGCCGTTCATCGACACTGGCGAGGGCCAGTTCGATGGGGATGCCCACATTGTCCCGGATGCGTGCTGGAGCTGCTCCCGTGCCTCCGCGGAAACCGTCTATGGCGATGATGTCCGCACCACTGCGGGCGATGCCACTGGCGATGGCGGAGATGTTGTGCACCGCAGCAACCTTGACGATGACCGGCTTGGTGTAGTTGGTGGCTTCCTTGAGGGCGTAGACCAGCTGCCGGAGATCTTCAATGGAGTAGATGTCATGGTGGGGAGCCGGACTGATTGCATCGCTGTGCAACGGTATCATGCGGGTTTTTGAGATGTCCTGCCCGATCTTCGAACCGGGAAGGTGTCCCCCGATACCGGGTTTCGCCCCCTGTCCCATCTTGATCTCGATGGCAGCTCCCGCATTCAGATAGCCTGGGTGTACCCCGAACCGTCCGGATGCCACCTGCACAATGGTATTCTTGCCATGACGGTAGAAGTCCTCATGCAGTCCGCCTTCGCCGGTGTTGTAGAAGGTTCCCAACTGCTCGGCAGCCAAGGCAAGGCTCTTGTGTGCGTTGTAGGAGATCGAGCCGTAGGACATTGCACTGAACATGATGGGAATGGCCAGTTTCAGCTGTGGAGTGGTATCGGTGATGAGCTTTCCCTGTTCGTCCCGTCGGATGGTGGTGCTCTTCTTGCCCAGGAAGGTGGTGGTCTCCATCGGTTCGCGCAGCGGGTCGATGGAGGGATTGGTCACCTGGCTTGCGTTGATCAGCATCTTGTCCCAGTAGACGGGGTAGGGCTTGGGGGTTCCCATGGAAGCGAGCAGAACACCGCCGGTCTCTGCCTGGCGGTAGATGTCCTGGATGACCTCTCCCCTCCAGTTGGCGTTCTCCTTGAAGACATGGTCGGTTTTCACAATCTTCAGGGCCCGGGTGGGGCAGAGGGAGACACAGCGGTGGCAGTTGACGCACAGGCTTTCGTCGCTGGTCATGCGGCCGGTCTCCGCATCGTAGTGGTGCACCAGGTTGGCACACTGCCGCTCACAGACACGGCAGGTGATGCATCGGCTTTCGTTGCGTTGGACCTCAAAGTCCGGATACAGGTAGTTGATGGCCATGTGCCCCTCCTTGTCCAGTGGTGTAGAGCTCGGCGATGACGGGCTTTCCCCCGATGGGGTACCACAGCCGGTCAGGGTTCGGTTCGATGATGCGGATGGCGGCCTCTTCACTTGCGATGAAAATCTTGTCTCCCTTCTCTGCAGCCACCATGGAACGAAGCTTCAGGCGGTCGTTGAGCGCCATCAACCCCCCGTTGTAGCCGAGGATGATGGAGAAGGGGCCGGTGATGAGCATGCTGGCAAAGGTGTTGCGCAGGTAGGTGAGTGCGTTTCTCTCCTCCTCATCCTTGCATTCGATGGTCGACCAGAAGGGAGCGGCGATGACACTGCTCACTTCCTCGAGGGTCAGTCCTTGGCGCCGGTGCAGGTAGTCGATCATATAGGTGATGACTTCGGTGTCGGTCTTCAGGGTGCAGGCATAGCCGTACATCTCAATGAAACGGCGGTTGGCGTCGTAGCTGGAGATCTCCCCGTTGTGCACCACCGAGTAACTGAGGAGGCTGAACGGGTGTGCTCCGCCCCACCATCCCGGAGTGTTGGTGGGATAGCGGCCATGCACCGTCCAGCTGTAGCCCTTGTAGTCATCGAGGCGGTAGAAGGCACCGACATCTTCCGGATAGCCTACTGCCTTGAAGACACCCATGTTCTTGCCGGAGGAGAAGACATAGGAACCGTCGATCTCCTTGTTGATCCGGATGACGCAACGGGCGGTGTACTCATCCTCATCCAGCTGACTGGATGCGAGTTTGGTCGGAAGGGGCATGACGAAGTAGCGCCAGATCAACGGCTCATCGGTGATGGCCCTGTGTTTTTCGGTCGGAATCTTGGAGAGGTTGATGAGATCGAAATGCTCTTCAAGGAACTCCTCGGTCTTTCGTTTTGCCTCGCTTCCATAATAGAAGATGTGCAGGGCGGTGAAATCCTCGTATTCGGGATAGATCCCGTAGCCTGCAAAACCGCCACCCAGTCCGTTGGACCTGTCGTGCATGACGGAGATGGAGGTGATGGCATCTGAGCCTGAGAAGCGTTTTCCGCTTCGGTCGATGATGCCGCTGATGGCGCATCCGCTGGGTATGCGGACCTCTCCTTCCAGATACTGGTGTTGGTGATAACCGTCCATAGGGTACACTCCCTGGGAATGAAAAAAGGCGACCACCAAGGATAGCTTGCAAAACAAGCTGTCTTTGGTGGACGCCTTTGTCCTTCCCGTTCTTTTGGCCCATCATACCCAAGAAGGGAGAGTTTGTCACGAGGAATGCGTATATTTATTCAAAAACTATACCGACGGTATTGTTGCTGTTGCTTCCATGTTCTTCTTTCATAAAGAGAAAGAGCCGGTTATCGTAGGGTATGGTTTTTGGTGAAAGTCGTACATTCTGCAAATCCTTGGCAAGAGGGAGTTGACAGAAAGCCTTCGGTAGGTGTACAACGAGCCATCAGCAAAGGCGCTGTAGTCCTGTTTGGGCTACAGCGCCTTTCTCTTTTTCCCCAGCATCGACTGCGGAATTGGGTAGGAGGGTACAGAAAGATACAGCGGCCGCAAGGTGCCAAGGTTGGTCTTTCTGTGCCGAACACCCACGTAAACCATGAGGCGGAGGCGAGTATGACAGAACGTGTGGATCAGTATTTCGGTAGCTCAGTATTCAATGATGAGGCAATGCGCGAGTATCTTGCCAAGGATACCTATAAGCAGCTCAAGGAGACCATCAGGGAGGGAAAGGAACTCAATCTTGCCATCGCCAACCAAGTTGCCCATGCCATGAAAGAGTGGGCCCTTTCCAAGGGGGTGACCCATTTCACCCACTGGTTCCAGCCGATGACCGGAATCACTGCAGAGAAGCACGAGAGTTTCATCTCTCCTGCCAAGGATGGACATGCTGTCATGGAGTTCAGCGGCAAGGAACTCATCAAGGGCGAACCCGATGCCTCCTCCTTCCCATCCGGTGGACTCAGGGCCACCTTCGAAGCCAGGGGCTATACCGCCTGGGACCCTTCCAGCTATGCCTTCATCAAGGAGAATACGCTGTGCATCCCCACCGCCTTCTGCTCCTACAGCGGAGAAGTATTGGACAAGAAGACTCCGCTGCTTCGTTCCATGGAGGTGATCAGCCGCGAAGCGCTGAGGATCCTCAAGCTCTTTGGCAAGACCGAGGTGAGGCGTGTGCTGACCACCGTTGGACCTGAGCAGGAGTACTTTCTCATTGACAAGTCCCTCTATCTGAAGCGCAAGGACCTCATCCATACCGGGCGTACGCTGCTCGGTTCACGCCCCCCGAAAGGGCAGGAGATGGAGGACCACTACTTCGGCAACCTGAAGGGAAGGGTCTCCGCATTCATGCGCGAGCTCGATGAGGAGCTCTGGAAGCTTGGCATCCTGGCTAAGACCGAACACAACGAGGTCGCTCCCTCCCAGCACGAGCTTGCTCCCATCTTCACCACCAGCAATCTGGCGGTTGACCACAACCAGCTGACCATGGAGATGATGAAGAAGGTTGCAGACCGCCACGGTTTAGTCTGTCTCTTGCACGAGAAGCCGTTTGCCGGGGTGAACGGGTCGGGCAAGCACAACAACTGGTCCATCTCCACCGATACGGGCATCAACCTGCTCGAACCGGGTGACAACCCGAAGGACAACGCCCAGTTCCTGCTCTTTTTGGTGGCAGTCATCGCTGCCGTGGATGAGTATCAGGATCTTCTGCGGGTCTCGGTGGCCAGTGCAGGCAACGACCATCGCCTTGGTGCAAACGAGGCTCCTCCTGCCATCGTCTCGATGTTCCTTGGTGAGGAGCTTACCAGCATCCTCGATGCACTTGCAGACGGATTGGACTGCCCCTCGAAGGCTCGTACTTCGATGCTGCTGGGGGTGAATCTCCTGCCTCCCTTCCCCAAGGATACCACCGACCGCAACCGTACCAGCCCCTTTGCCTTCACCGGCAACAAGTTTGAGTTCAGGATGCTCGGTTCCTCCTTCTCCGTTTCCGGTCCGAACTTTGTGCTCAATACGATCATTGCAGACAAGCTTTCGCTCTTTGCCGATGAGCTTGAGAAGGCCACGGATTTTCCCTGTGCACTGTCGGCCTTGGTCAAGGAGACCTACCAGAAGCACCGAAGGATTGTCTTCAATGGAAACAACTACGCCCAGGCGTGGGTTGAGGAAGCCCAGAAACGGGGCCTTTCGAATCACAAGTCCACCCCTGATGCCCTGCCATCCTTCATTTCGGGCAAGTCCATCGCGCTCTTCGCAAAGTTCGGGGTGCTCAACGAGACCGAAATCCACAGCCGCTATGAGATTGTACTTGAGAACTACTGCAAGACAATCAATATCGAGGCTCTGACAATGGTCGATATGGTGCGCAGGCAGATTCTGCCGGCACTGAGCAAGTTCGCAGGAGATCTTGCCCATTCTGCCAACGAGAAGCTTGCCCTGCTCAAGGGATCTTCCCTCTCGTATGAGAGATCGCTGGTCCAGAGGCTTTCCATGCTCACCGATTCGCTTGATGAACATGTCTGTGCATTGGAAAACCTGGTGCTGGAAGCCCGCATGGTCGCCGATGTGACCAATGCCAGTCGCTTTTACCATGAAAAGGTCCTGCCTGCCATGGCACAAGTACGAGCGGTCAGCGATGAGGCGGAGCTCTTGTGCGATGCTTCCTATTGGCCGATACCGACTTACGATGAATTGCTGTACTCTGTTTGATTTGGAATCCGGCAACCTCCTTGAACCTCCCTGCGAAAGCGGGGAGGTTCTCTGTTGAAGTTCAGGCAAAACATGCTAGTATCTACAAAGTACCCAACCCAAGAGAGGAAGTGTGAGGATGTATCAGGACCATCTGGAAGATCTGACCTATTCACTGTTCAATACGATACCCGATCCCTTCATGGTCATTGGCGAGGATGGAACCTATCTTGAGGTATTCGGTGGTACCGAGCGCTCTCTCTATGATGACGGCAAGCCCATGAAGGGCAAGAACATCTATGAGTTCATGCCCAAGGAGTTTGCCGATTTCTACATGGAGCAGGTTCGCCTCACTCTTGAGAAAGGGACCCTGAATACCTTTGACTACAAGCTTGAGACCGACAAGGTGGTGTTGCCTGAGCTCAACGGCCCGGGAGGAACCCAGTGGTTTGAGACACGCATGCATCCGCTGGCAAACCCGTACATGGGTCAGCGGGCAGTGACGGCCATGATCATCAACATCACCGAGCGGCGCAACCTGCACAAACGGCTTCGTGAGCTCTCCTACCTCGACCCACTGACCGGATTGTACAATCGGCGCTACTTTCTGGAACGAATCAATCTTCATCTGCTGCAGAAGGGAACCGCGCATATCATGCTCTGTGATCTTGACCACTTCAAATACATCAACGATACCTTTGGACATCTTGCCGGAGATACTGTCTTGAAGGAGTTTGCCCAAATAGCGAGGGGTGTGCTGAAGCATACCCATGCCATCGCTCGCTTTGGAGGTGATGAGTTTGTCATCGCCCTGACCCAGAAGAGTGACCAGGAGGCATTGGAAGTTGCCGAGCAATTGCGTTCGGCAGTGGAGCAGCATACCTTTCGCTACCAATCCGATGAGTTGAAAGTGAGTATCAGCATCGGGGTTGCCGTCCTCTCTGAGAAAGACTTGGATGGAAGTGCCCTCATCGCCGATGCCGACCGTGCTCTCTATCAGGCTAAGGAAGCGGGGAGAAATCTTGTGAAACTCATGAGCAAGGCTGAAGGAGATAATGCGTGATAAACGTACTGTTCAACATTGCCTTGCTGCTTGCCATGAGCGTATTTTTTGCCACGTATCCATTCAAGAACCTAAAAAAGTTAACCAGCCATCGCATCCTTGCCGGCTTGGTCATCGGGATGATCGGGATACTGGTGATGCTCAGCCCCTTCGTGTTGTTTGAAGGGGTTGTCTTCGATTCACGCACCATCCTGCTGGTGGTCTCGGGTATGATTTTCGGTTGGCTGCCCACTACTATTGCAAGTATCAGTATGGCTATCTACCGTATCTACACAGGGGGGACAGGGGTGCTGCCTGGTTTGGCAACCATCATCAGCAGCGCATCAATAGGTATCCTGTGGCACAATAGGCGGTATAAGACGGTCTTGGAGGAGAAGCAGGGCCTGGGCATTGAGTTCTACTTGGTCGGAGTGGTCACCCACATCGTCATGCTCTTGTGCATGTTGCTCATGCCCGCATCGGTGCGGATGCAGGTCATCTCCTCGATGTCCTTTCCCATTTTGGTATTTTATCCGTTGGGAACCTATCTGCTCAGCCTCCTGTTGTTCGGTCAGGCTCACCGCATCCAGGCGATTGCAAATCTGGAGAAGAGCGAACGCCTTTTCAAGATGATGTTCGAGCAAGCTCCCATCGGCATGTCCCTGACCGACCTCAAGACCGGTGCGATCGAGAATGTCAATCACAGCTACCTTGCGATGCTCGGGTACTCCAAAGAGGAGATGCTCGAGAAAACCTGGAGTGAAATCAGCCATCCTGAGGATATTGAGTACAGCCGCTCGATCACCAAGAGCATGGCCATGGGCAATCATGGTCCGTTCAACTTTGACAAGCGGTTCATCCGCAAGGATGGTACCATTTTATGGGCAAATCTCTCCTTGGCAGTCTTCACTACCTCTGATATGGAGAAGGATGAGTCACTGTGCATGACGGTGGATATCACCGATCGCAAGATGTATGAGCAGAAGATACTGTATGCATCCAACCATGATGCTCTTACAGGTCTGTACAATCGTGTGCACTTTGAGGCATATGTCCGTGACCTGAACGTCAAGGAGCATCCATCCGTCACGGTGGCCTTTGGTGATGTGAACGGACTGAGGATCCTCAATGAGGCCTTCGGGCGTGAAGAAGGTGATCGTCTGCTCAGACGTATTGCCCAGATTCTGCAAAAGGGCCTCAAGCGTGAGGATTATGTGAGTAGGGTGGGTGGAGATGAGTTTGCCCTCATCCTTTTCGATCGGACCGAGGAAGAAGCCTCCGCTCTGCTCTCCTCTCTCATGACCGAAATTTCCAGTCTGGAAATGATGGGATCGGTCAAACCTTCCATGAGTTTCGGTGTTTCCCGCCTTTCGCAGGAGAAAGACACTATCAACGAGGCTATCAAACAGGCGGAAAAGGATGTGGCGACACGCAAGCTGGTGGACTCCCCCCAACTGCGAGGTCAGGCTGTGTATGCCATCATCAACACCTTGCATGAGAAAAACAAGCGTGAGGAATCCCACTCGAGGCGGGTCAGCGAGCTGTGCGAGAAACTTGCAAAAGCGTATGGGATGGGCACAATGGCTGCAGCCGAGATGCGGCTGGTGGGCCTTTTGCATGATATCGGCAAGATTGCCATCCATGAGTCGATTCTCAACAAGGAAGGAAAGCTGACCAGCGATGAGTGGAAGGAGATGCAGCGCCACTCTGAGATCGGCTATCGTATCCTCAATTCGGTTGAGGATATGGCCTCGCTTGCCCACTATGCGCTTGCCCATCACGAGCGTTTCGACGGGAAGGGCTATCCGAAGGGGCTCTTGGCAGAGGCCATTCCCTTGCAGGCCAGGATAATCACCATTGCAGACTCCTATGATGCCATGACCGCCAACCGCTCCTACCGCCAGGCGGTGAGTACGGACGAGGCGGCAAGAGAGATCAAGCGGTGTGCCGGTACCCAGTTCGATCCTGAACTTGCAAAGATTTTTGTCAGTGAGGTGCTGAAACTCAATTGGGACGAGCTGTAAAGGCCCCTTCCTTGACTTCTGGTAAGTATCGTCTTACCATGAAGATACCAGCAGGAGGTGCCTATGGGAGTCATTACCATTTCCCGTCAGATAGGCAGTGGGGGAACCCTCATCGCCAAGCATGTCGCCGAACAACTGGGCTTGTCCTTCATAGACAAGGAAGATATCGAAAAGGTCATGCATGCCTATGGTTTCAGTGCTTTCGAGGAAGTCTACAATGCAAAGCCCAGTTTCTGGGAACGGTTTGATGAAAGCCGCGGTCTTACCATCGATTTTCTGCTCACTGCCATGAAGGCCTTCGCGAAGGTCGGCAATGTGGTGTTGCTTGGAAGGGGAGGGTTCGGTCTCTTCCAAGGATATACGGATATTCTCAATGTCCGCATCAAGGCGCCACTGGGAGTTCGCATCGAGCGCAAGCAAAAGGAGTATGGTGGCACCGATGACCTTGCCAAACAGGCCTTGATCGAGCGTGAGCTGGTAAGGACCTCCTTCGTGCAATCAGACCTCCAGTATAACCAAAATGATGCATCGCTCTTCGACTTGGTCATCGACACCGGCATTGTCCCACCAGAGACAGCAACCTTATGGGTGGCTGATGCCTATCAGCAGCTGATGAAACATCCCCGTCTGGATGCAAAGCGTATCCGTGCAGATTTGGAGGTGGATGATGTGCTGTTGAAACTGGTGAAGAGTATGCTGGGGGCGGAAGTTTCATGAGCCGGGCGACGCTTGGGCGAATGTGTCTGGTCTTTGCTCTTGTGTTATTGCTTACTCTGTTTGCCTTGCCGCCGCTTTTCTCGATGCTTCTGTTGATACGCTCCGGTGAACTTCAGTTTGACTATTTGCTTTCCGCTGAGCTTGGCTGGCTTGTGGTAGTTGCAGCCTTGTTCCTGAGTATCGGAGCTTTTCTGAAAGGGCGCCGCCAAGGCATTCTTGCCACTTCGCTTAGCCTGATGGCGTTGCTTCTGCTCTTTCTCCTCATGATGCTGCGCAATCCGCCTTATGCCCTCGCCATTGTCCTGATTGTGCTCTACAACCTCAATTTACTTGCTCTTTTGGTCGCTGATTACCGCTTCCTTCGCTGACATAATGCCTGCAATTGGGTACACTTTCCCTATGGATATCGAAACACTGCTCTGTGAAAAAGGTGAGGTGACCTACATCGACTTTCTGGTAAGCCTCAGAGAGAAGACCGCCAAGGTTCTGATAGCCGATGAAGATGGGGTGCTCATCTCTGTCTCTGATGCCACCTCTGCGGTGGCTCTTTTCAATGATGAAGCGTATCTTCGCTTTGCAAAAGAACTCATGGGCTCTTGCAAGCCCATCGCTGTCCATGAGGGGATATTGGTACATCATCTGTTGGAACAGGGAATGAAGCTCTCCCTTTCGTGCGTGCAAGCGGCGTACACCAGAAAGGATCGTTTCGCCTTGAGAGAGGATGTTGTCATCCGTCCTCTCAAGATGGGAGATCTTGATGTGGTGCTTGCACACTACCACCATGCGGATGAGCCGTATATTCGCGATCGTCTTGCAAAGGGCGTCATGATCGGGGCCGAGGTGGATGGCCAGCTTGCCGGTTTCATGGGTCGTCACAGCGAAGGTGCGATGGGGATGCTGGAAATTCTTCCTGCGTTCCGCCGCAG
>LVBG01000038.1 GCA_001603115.1 Spirochaetales bacterium Spiro_05 | reverse complement strand
TAGGAGTAGAGACGGGAGAGAACTGCATAGTATGCATCCCCGTCACCTCTGGGCATGCCTTCATCATCCACATACTCATACGGAGGTTCCCCTATGCTGATGAGTTTCTCCACGGTCTTCATATCCCCTCGAGCTTTTGCTCCTTCCAAGATCATATGATAGCCTATGGTATCATTCTCGGTGGAGTTGATGTGCGGATGTGCAGCGATGAAGGCATGATAGAGTTCAGGTCGTTTCTGGGCAGCAAGGGAACCAATGAAGCCTCCGCATGAGTGGCCGAGCAAAAAGATTTTCTCTTGCGCGAACGCTTTTGCCAGATATTCAGTAAGTGCGATGACATCCTCTGTGAAGTCTTCGACTGCAAGGCCTTGCTTTCCTGCACGATAGCTTGCCGCGGTTCCCCGTTGGTCCCAGCAGACGATGGTGAAGTGCTCGTGCAAGGGCCCGAGGTAGGTGCGTACCCATGCAAGCTCAGAGCCGCCTGGGCCCCCGTCCAGCCAAAGGAGGATGGGGTTGTCCTTGCTTTCCCCTGCAAGGTAGATGCGTTGCCGGGTTTCATTGATCGTTACCCACTCGGCTCTGTTGATCGCCAGGTCCAGCTTGTTGCCCTCCAGGTCACAGAGCTTCGGTGCATGGGTACAGGAGACGATGAGCAGCAGAACTGCAACGATGATGAACAGAAAGAAGCGATGGTAATGATGTGTCATGATTTTCTCCTTCATGTGTGCTGTACACAGTCTGGGAGACGGCCATCCCTGTTACCATCCGAAGAGTGGTTGAGTTTGTGCCGTAAGGCCTCAATAGATATTCGTAGTTGCTAGTCGCTGAGCAGATTCAGCAGCTCGATGCGGCTTTGTGCCCCTACCTTCTGGAAGAGATTGTAGATGTGGGTGCGTACCGTTGCCTCGGAAATGCCAAGCTTGTAGGCAATCTCCTTGTTGGTGAGTCCCTGGGCAATGAGGGTGGCCATCTCCTGCTCGCGCTGGGTGAGGGAGAAGCGTTGTGCCGTCTGCTCGGAGAGCTGGCCGAATGCGGCAGCACTGCTGGGCTGCTTTTCCAGTACCTTGGCTGCAGCGAGCAGGATGGTGATGTTGATCAGCAGGTTGACCACATACTCGAGCGAAAGCGGCTGGTAGGCAAAAGAACTTGCATTGGCAAGCAGATACTCTACTGCCGAGAGGGGGACGAAGAGCAGGCAACTGAGACCAATGCCTCCAAAGAGAAGCCTCTGGGCAGGATGATCGGTTTTCCGGATACCCAGAAGCAGAAGGAGTCCTATGCATAGCAGCGTACAGGCAATGCAGAGGTAGGTTGCTATCTGAAACAGTGATGTATGGACGAAGGCCAAGCCCAGCCCAAGGTTACTTGCCAGGTGCAGGCAATGGATGGCAATCGTAGAGGCAATGAGGATCCAGAGTGCTTGGCGCAGAGTCTGGGGTCCTGCGCTGAAGGATTTCAGCCTGAGCAGGTACCAGAGGCTCACATACAAGAGGATGCCAAGCAGGGTCGAAACCAGGCCGAACCAGAACTCGAGGGCAGAATCGCTTCCCACCATGGTGAGCACCTGGGCCAGGTAATAGTAGAGCGCAACGAGGGCAAGATTGGCAAGAAAGACGCTTTGCACCACGAACATGCGTTTGGCAAAGGGATGGGAGAGCCTGCTGGCGATGACCGCCAACCCGGCAAGGGAGGCGAAGCCAGTGGAGAAGATCAGGATGTAGACCAATAGGATGACATGCCTCATGGCTAAGAAGCCTATCATCTGCATCCTCTGAAGGCAATAGTGTATCTTAGTTGACTCCATATACGAAACATTTCCGAGTGCATTTCGGCTCCGGTTTCCCCAGACTAAGCCCATCAAATATCAGCTGAAGGGGTTCTCTCATGAAATCGTCCATCCGCCTTTTCTCTTTGCTTTGTCTCTGTCTGCTTCTTGCTTCCTGCTCGTTCCTCATTGACATCGATCATCCAAAAGATTGCACTCCGCTGTTCAACGATGAGAGTCGTTTGATCAATCCTGCGGATTCCTATTTTTACCGTGCCAGGGATTTCGACCCAAGCTCTGATGAGGTTTCTCTCTCGTTCAGGACCTTTTCGGGTTTGGATACCCTGCATCGCATCACGATCAAATGGCCGTGCTTGCTCTCCCTTGGCCTTGATGTTTTGGTTGACTCCGACCAGTACAAGCTGGTGTTGGTGGATGCTGAAAGGCAGAAGGTGCTCCCCCTCAGCCAAGGCTCCTTCTTGGGAAGCCGTCTGATCTATCTTCCGGCAGGCACCCATACTCTGAGAGCTGTGGGATGTTCGGTCAGTGGGAGGGTGATCGTCAAATTTGCTATCTTGGGTGACAGGTAGCTTGGTGGCATCATTGGTCTTCTCTTGTGTAGGTAACTAAGATATCCATAGGTGACGGAATCAGATACAAATGGCAATGCTTGTAGTTTCTCCTCATGAGCACTATGATGATACTTAGGTTCGACCCGCGAAGAGGAGAAACTTTGCCTTGCTGACAACCTCAGTGTTTTCACTGCTGTACTTCTTTGTTGCCATCAATACTCTCGGCAGCAGCATCTACTTGTTGCTGAAGGCTCCCAAGCCCTTGGTCAACAGGCTCTATGGTGCGTTGGCTGTTGCAGTCTCCTTGTGGACGGTAGGCTTGGGCATTGCCGGCTTGGTTGCCTCTGATACAGCTGGAGAAATGTGGATGCGCCTTGCCGCCGTGGGGTGGGGGACGCTGTATGCCATCTTGCTCCACTTCGTCCTGGTCCTCACCGGGTATAGGCCCGCTCGTCGCAGGAACTATCTGGTTGGGTTGCTCTATCTTCCTGCTTTCCTCACAGTCCTGGCCAACAGTATTCCTTTGTTTCTCAATCCAGATGCCTACCTCCTCACCCGAACAGCCTATGGACTGGTTAACATGGCAGGCCGATCATTCTGGGACTGGTTTTTCTATTGCTACTACTTATCCTACATGACTGGTATCCTGATCTTGCTGTACCGGTATCAGAGGGGGCTTGAAGATCAGAACAGGCAGAAGCGGGTGAAGTCCCTGTGGCGCTCAATCATCTTCATCCTGGTTGCAGGGAGTGGCCTGGATATCGTATTGCATCAATTTTTCCCTACGCTTCCCTACTTTGCACCCCTGCTGATGTTCCATCCTCTCCGCTATACGTTCGAATTGTTGTACCAGCAGGGTTCGGTCGGTGAAGAGCATTCACTTCGGCGAAGCAACTTCTTGGTCATCATCATCAGT
>LVBG01000037.1 GCA_001603115.1 Spirochaetales bacterium Spiro_05 | reverse complement strand
ATGCCGAACGGCACGTACGGTGGTGTGAGAGGTTGGGGCCTAATGGCCCCCGCCTACTCGATCCAAGGAGGGCTCGCATGCTGGAAAAACCAAGACACTTGGAGCGAGGGGATACCGTAGCCACCGTGAGCCTGAGTTGGGGAGGTGCTGGTGATCCTGAGTTTCTCTGGCGGTATGAGGTAGGCAAAAGGCGTCTTGAAGATGTCTTCGGCCTAAGAGTGGTGGAGATGGAGCACACCCTCAAGGGAAGTGCATTTCTCAAAGAGCATCCACATCTTCGAGCCCAGGACTTGCACCAAGCCTTCAGCGATCCAAAAGTAAAAGCAGTGTTCAGCTGCATCGGCGGGGATGACAGCATCCGCATGCTGCCCTCCATCAACTATGAGCTGCTTTGCCGAAATCCAAAGATATTTCTCGGCTACAGTGACTCCACAGTCACCCATCTGATGCTTACCAAGGCCGGAATCTCCTCCTATTATGGGCCTTCGGTGCTGGCTGAGTTTGCCGAGAACCTTGCAATCCATCCCTACACCGAAGCGTGGGTGCGAAAGACACTCTTTTCGAACAAGCCGGTTGGCCCTGTTGCTATGCCAAGCCATTGGACTGGCGAGTACTTGCCTTGGACGGAACAGAACAGAACCAAGGCAAAGAGCATGAGTGTGCATGAGGGGGTAGAGGTTTTGCAAGGGGAGGGTGTCATGGAAGGTTCGCTGATGGGTGGCTGTCTTGAGGTGTTGGAGATGTGCATCGGAACCGAAATCTGGCCTGATTGCACCGATTGCCTGCTTTTTTTGGAAACAAGTGAGGAGATCATACCTCCAAAGAGGTTTCACTCTATGCTCAACCGGCTGTTCAGTGCAGGCTTCTTCGATGCTCCCAGAGGACTCCTGTTTGCCAAGCCCTACCAGGGTATCTACCAACAGGAGTATCATGCCATCCTGAAGAAGGCTCTTGCTGAACATGGGCTTTCCGAGCTTCCGGTGGCTGCAAACCTTGCCTTCGGCCACAATGAGCCGATGTTCATCCTCCCCTATGGCGCACAAGGGCATTTTGACTGCAGAACCGGAGTGCTCAGCCTTCCTGAACCTGCGGTGAGCTGAAAGCCGACCTGCAGGCCAACCAGACGAAGAAAAGCCCTGCAACAAGCTGGGCAAGGTCGGTCCAGGTGCCAAGTGCCCGGGTGCTCTCAAACAGGGGAAGGCTGGGTAGCGAAGATCCCTGGTAGTTGCAGATCAGTGCCACAAAGAGATTGTTTGCAGCATGGACAGCCAAAGCTATCTCAAAGCCTCCGCTTTGCAGGCTCAGATACGTGACCACAAAGCCAAAGAGCGCATAATAGCCAAGCACGATGGCTGGGCTCTGGGCTTGTGCAAGTTCGCGGTTGCTCAGATGGGGGAGGGCGAAAAGCAGGGCTGAGAAGAGGCTGGCCAGAAGGCTGTGAAGCTTGCCCACCGCCAAGTTTTTGCCGGTGACGATGCGCACAGGAAGGATGCGGAAAAGCACCTCCTCCGAGCTGGTCTGGATCGGGGTGATCACCAACACCAGGACCAGCATCAGCAGTTTCTGGTGGAAAGGGGCAGGATATAGTTCGATTGAAGCGGGATCGGAGAGAAAGCAGAAAAGCAGAAACAGTGTTGCGGTGAGGAAGTAGGCAACAAATGCCCTGACGAAGAGGGGAAATCGGAAGCGGCTGTGGTCGGTGATGAGCTGTCTGAAGGAGCTTTTGAGCAAGAGGCGCAGGGAAACCACAATGCCAAGGCCCAGGGCGAAAAACGGGGCATTGGCCTGAAGATAGGGGAGGCCTGACGGTGCAAAGAGTTGGATGGCAATTGGTCCGAGCAGGAGCCAAAAGGCACTGATAAGGACCATCGAAAGGGCAAGTGTCAGGCTTTCCCTCTGGTAGGTACGCCGGCTTTGCTCATTTTTCCCTTTCATTTGGTGCTCTTTGTCCATGACGTAGGCTCATGGTACACACAATCATGGTATACTGCAATCCATGAGTGTCCACACAAAGCGTTCGTATGTCCATCAAGCGTTTGAGCAGGGGTATGTCTGTGTGTTTCCTACCGAAGCAGCGGCGCGATCGTACCTGCTTGACTACGCCCTGCAGAGCAAGACGGGGGCAATTTTGAAGGAGCGGGCCATCTCCTTTGATACCTTCCGTTCGTACTTTCTCAGCCGCCATGAAAGTGAGCGTCCAGCCAATGAGCTCATCAGAAGGTTGTTTGTCCACCAAATGCTTGATGAGGGAGCCTTGCTTTCTTCCTTGCTCAATCCTGCTTATCCTGAGGCGAACGGCCGGTTTGCCAGCTATCTTGCCCACCTGCTTCCCGCTCTCTCGGCAGCCTGTGAGGAACAGGTTCTCAGCCAGCTGGATTCAGACTTTGCTCACGATCTGGTGGTGCTCTATCAGCGCTATACCCAGTTTTTGGCTACTCACCAACTCTTTGAACCTCGCTATGAAGCAGTGCATGAGCTGCCGCCCTCAGAGCGAGGAAAACAGTACTGCATCCTCTTCTCTGACACCATCGGTGAAGCGCAGAAACTCTATGAGCTGCTGGATCGTCCCCCCTACATCCTTCTCTCTCCAACTCCTGTGGCGCCTGATGTACTACCCCTTGGGGTGTATGACAACCATATCCAGGAAATCCGCTCAGTCATCCGTTCTGTCCGCAGCTTGCTCGAGAGTGGGGTGGGAGCCAACTCGATCACCATCGGCTGTGCCAGGATGGAGGCGCTTCTGCCCACCCTGGCCGAAGAAGCCCGTCGTTATGATGTGAAGCTCTCCATCCGCGAAGGGAAAAGCCCGCTCAGCTATCCCAGTGGAAGATTTCTCTCGCTTCTGCAGGAAGTGTATAACCAGCAGTTCAGCCTGGAGAGCCTCAAGTCCCTGTTGCTCGATCCCAGCATCCCGTTCTCCGAGCGGGATCTCCTGCATCGCTTCCTCGCCCGGGCAGTGGAGAAGTCGATCGTAAGGGGTTCGTATGAGAAGCGCGACCAGTACACCGAAATGCTGGGAAATCGGGAGCTGGTGACTTGGTACAAGCTTTTGAAGCAAAGCATCACCTCACTGGTTACAGCGAGTGGCATTGAGGAGCTCAGGCGTAAGCTCAATCACTTCCAGGATACCTACTTTGTGGCCGAACAGTGGCACAAGACAGCGGACGAGGAAGTCTACTCCTTCTGTCTTGATGCCATGCAACAGCTGAAGGCGGCGATGGAGAGTTGCACCCTTGCCACCTATCCCAACATCTTCTCGCTCTTGCTCTCCTACCTCGAGACAAAAACCTATGTGAAACAGGAGCGTGAGCAAGGGGTGGCTGTCTACGCTTGGCCCCAGGTAGCACCTATCATCACCGACCATCTCTTCATCATCGCTCTGGATCAGGAGTCCTCGGTCTGTCTGGATGCGCCGCTCTCGTTTCTTCCTGAGTATGTGGAAGAGTCCCTCTGCAAGGGCATCGACACCACCGTGGCAAATCTCCAGGCAGCCAGCCTTGGCCCTGCCGCGGTTCACCTCTCCTGTCATAGACGCAGCTATGAAGGGGAAGCGTTGCCCCCTGCCTACTTCTTGGAACACGATGCCCTCAAGGATGAGACGGTAGAGCTCGACCTTGATCCCTATTACCAGGAACTTTTGCTTCATGCGGGCAAAGCGGAGCGTTCGGTACAGGCGACCAGGAGTCAGAAGCAGTGGTTTGCAAGCGCACGTGCAACGTCCCTTACCCTGAGAAGCGACGATACCACCCGTCATCCTGTACAACCAGCGTTGGTGGGCAGACTCTACAAACAGGAGGATGGAGAGCAGTTTCTCTCCCTCTCTCCTACCAAGCTTGATCTCTTTCTCCGCTGTCCCTATGCATTCCAGTGCCGTCATCTTTTTGGCATTGAGGACCGCTCCTACGATGTGAGTGTGCTGGACCATCGGCAGATCGGAAACCTGCTGCATGAGGTATATCAGCGCTTCTTCTCCGAGATTGGGTTTTTTGATCCCGAAAAGAGAGATGAGTACGAGAGTCGGTTGCTCTCTCACTTCGACCAATGCTTGGTGGATTACTACGCGCAGAGCGGGCCCACTCCCTCGATTCGCAGTTACCTGGAAGCTACCTTCAGAGAGCAAGTGGTGGCCATCCTTGCTGAGGAGGAGCGCCTCTTTGCAAAGACCCGTTCGGTGGCTTTTGAACAGGTGCTCACCCTCAAGGAGGATGGGCTTGAGCTCTATGGGCGCATCGACAGGATCATCAGCCTCGGCGCTGAAGAGGAGAAACGCTTTGCTGTCATCGACTACAAGAAGTCCACGGTAAAGACAAAGAAGGTAACCGATGAGCTGAGCTCGTACCAACTGCCGCTCTACCGCTATCTGGTGGAGCGTGTGATGGAAGGCAAGACAGCCAACGCCTCCTACTACAGTATTGCTGAGGGCAAGTACTACAGCCTCTGGGACACTGAGGACGATGAGAAGGCCCTTTTCTGTGACGAGGCCTTGGCCGAACGCCTGCATCAGATCAAGGAGGCGCTTGCACTTGGACGCCTGATGGCAACGCCATCGAAGAAGAGCTGTGAAGGGTGTGCCTACCGATCACTTTGCCGAAGGAGATTTGCAACAGCATGACACGATTTGAAGCTATGCTTGCCCAACAGGGAACCTGTCTTGACCCCGATCAGATAGCGGCAGTCTATGCTGATGTGAACTGTATCGTCAGTGCAGGTGCGGGCTCGGGGAAGACCACAGTCCTCAGCTACCGGTTTCTGAGGTTGGTTTTGGAGGCTAAGGCGACCGCTTCTGAGATACTCACCCTGACCTTCACCCGCAAGGCAGCGCGTGAGATGCATCAGAGAATCCACCGCCTCTTGCTCTCCTGTAAGGATGACCCGGTCATTGCCGCCCAGCTTGCACAGTTTGACCAAGCTCCCATCTCGACGCTGGACAGCTTCTGTTCCTCCATTGTGCGCAGCAGTTCGGTCTCCTATGGGATCGCCCAGGATTTTGCCATCGATGACGAGCAGAATCTTGCCAACGCACGGCAGTGCGCAATGCGGCTCCTTGACGATGAGAATCGCTCGGAGGGAGCGAAACTGGTAAGCACGCTCTACTCGCCTGAAGATCTTATCGACTCGGTCTTGGTTCCCTTGCTGACTCAGCACTACTATCTTCCCCAAAAGGTGGATGAGGATGCCCAAACGATCATCATCGAAGCCGTTGTGAGTCGTTATGAACAGCTGAAGGTGAGCTTTGCGGCCCTGTTGCAGCGCTACAGCTTGCTTGGTGACTCATCAAAGACCGTACAGGGGGTACGGGAGGATGCTGTCATGCTTCTGGATGGCATTGCTTCCTCCTCTGACGAGCAAGAGCTTTTTGCCCTGCTCTCTAGCCCGGTAGGATTTCGGAGCATCAGAGGAGGCAAGAGCGAGGACCTGCTGTTCATCAAGGATACCTATGCCTCGTACCTTGAGATGCGGAGGCTCCTCTGTCTGGCTTTGGCCGTATTGAACGGGAGAGAGCAGCTGCAAAGCATCGTTACCTTTGTGCAGCAGTTGGTTGAAGAGTACCAGAAGGAGAAGCGCAAGAGCGGCATGCTCACCTTCTCGGATGTCTCCTCGCTTGCGGTTGAGATTCTCAAACAGAACAAGGCACTGCGAAAGTACTTCAAGCAGCGGTTTCGCTATATCATGATCGACGAGTTCCAGGACAACAACGAGCAGCAGAAAGAGCTGCTCTACCTGCTTGCCGAACGATTGGAGAGCGAAGGGGAGGGCATTCCCAAGGCAAGTGAGTTGGAGCCGGACAAGCTCTTCTTCGTTGGGGATGAGAAACAGTCCATCTATCGGTTCCGAGGTTCCGATGTGCGCGTCTTCAAGCGTTTGTCCGGTGAACTGGCTTCTGTCGGCGGAAAATCGATAGAGTTGGCTACCAACTACCGCAGTGAGCCTGCCTTGATCGAGTGGTTCAACACACTCTTTCCCTCCATCATGGAGAACAATGGGGAGGCGTATGAGGCAAGTTTTTCCAGCTTGAAAACTAGAAAGGCCAGCGAGGGCATCACCAGCACGGCCACCATCCTGATCAAGCCGTATGAGAATGGGGAGCGTGATGAAGGGGAGGAGGAAGAGGAGGCGAAGGATAGTGATGCAGAGGCCTATTGCGTTGCCTGCCTGATCAAGAAGATGCTCACCTGTGATGACTATCTCGTTCCCTCTCCCAATGGACCGAGAAGGCCGAAGGCCAGTGATGTCGCACTTCTTTTGCGCTCTACGAGCAACCAGCTGAGTTTTGAGCGGGCTTTCCGCCACCAGATGATACCCTATACCGTGCAATCGGCCCGCTCCTTGATGCTTGAGGCTCTTGCCAGCGACTTTTATGCCATGCTCCAGCTTGCCCTCTATCCTGAGGACCGGCATGCCTATGCCACCGTTCTGCGCAGCCCTTTCTGCAAGATCAGCGATGCCGGACTAGCACTGGTGCTCGACCAGCAGCAGCTGTTCTCCCCCCCTATGGGACTGGAAGGGGAGGATGAGCTGAGGCTGCTCAGTACGCAGCAGTTCTATCGCTCCCTGCTGCAAGCGATGGCCAGTGAGAGCCTCAGCCAACTGGTCTTCCGACTCTGGTATGAGAGCGGCTACTACCTCAGCTTGACAGCCCATCCTGAGTATCAGGCGTACCGCGAACACTATACCTTCTTCCACCGGCTCGCCCAAAAGCATGAGCAAGCAAAGCACAGTGTCAGCCAGTTCGTCGACTATCTGAGGCAGAATCTTGCCCAGAATGAGAAGCTTGACGATCTGGAGGTGATCAACGAGGTGGAGGAGGGGGTGCAGATCATGTCGATCCACAAGTCCAAAGGCTTGGAGTTCCCCATTGTCATCGTGGCAAACGCTTCCTCAAAGGGGAGGGGTCGGAAAGAGAAGTTGAGCACGTTCAAAGGTGTGGCGCTGCCTCACTATCTCAACCAGCGGTTCTTCGTGACTGCGACCAAGACCGAGGTCGCCAGACATGCAGGGGCCCTCTTTGACGAGGGTGAAGAGCAGCGTCTTGAGCTGGCTGAGCTCAAAAGGCTCTTGTACGTCGCACTTACCAGAGCGGAGACCCATCTGGTGGTGAGCGGAACCTTCGGCAAGAACAACCGCGCCCTTGGTGAGGGAAAACCGGCCGATACGTTGCTTCTGCTCATGACAAGAAGCTTGGGGCTTGATATCAGCAAAGCCGAGTTCCAAGAAGGGTTGCTCACGGTAGGGCGCATTGCATCCATCAGCGAGGGTTCTCTCTATCAAGGGGAGGGGGAGTCGGAACAAGCGTTTCTCAAGCGCCTTGCAGCTGTCCAGTGGTGGTATGAGACAGCCTCACCTGCTTTGGAGCAAAAGCCTATACGCTATGCAGTAACTTCTTTGGTTTCCCATGAGGAGCATTCGGTTGCCGCCGATCTTCCGCTCTTTGCCAGCGATGAGCTTCTCATGTCCCTCGAGCAGGATTTGACAGCCGCTTTCGGAACGTTCGTCCATGCCCTCTGTGAGCAGATGGTGCTCAAACAGGATCTTGGTGATGTACGTACCTGCATGCCCTCCGAGTTGGTGAAGGCTTTGGGTGAGCGTGAGCTGTCCATCATGGCCGAGGATGGTCTGGCCCTGGCTGCTGCATTCATTAAGAGCGCTTGGTACCAGAGCGAAGTGGAGCCCTATCCGGTTGCATCTGAGGTGGGCTTTTTCAGCACCACTGAGCATGAGGGGAGGAAGGTGGTGGTAGAGGGTTCGATCGATCTCTTGGTTGACCGACCTGATCACCTTCTGGTCATCGATTTCAAGACGGACCGCAGAAGGGATGCCGAGGTGCATCGTTTTCAGGTAGAGACCTATATGAGGGCGGTTAAAAGAATCTACCAAAGGCCGGTCAAAGGATGTATCGTATACCTTAGGGATGTAGAGACCATAGAAGTATGGGAAGGAGTGGATGATGATGCGGATACCCTTTGAGCAGGTGCAGCAGATGTGCAAGCGTGTCCTGGAAAGCCGGAACATGGGTGAGGAAGATGCGCTTCTCAGCAGTCGCCTGATTGCAGAAACCAGCTTGGAGGGAGTGTACTCCCATGGTCTGAACCGCTTTCCTTGGATGATGAAAAAGATTGATGCTGGTACCATGTTGGTGGATACGCATGCTCAGAAGGTTGCCTCCTTTGGCGTGCTGGAACGTTGGGACGGGATGCGCGGGGTGGGCAACCTCAATGCCCATACCTGCATGCAGCGCTCCATCGCCTTGGCCAAGGAGCACACCATCGGCTGTGTTGCCCTCAAAAACACCACCCATTGGATGCGCCCGGGAACCTATGGCCTGATGGCAGCAGAGGCGGGGTGCATCGGAATCCTTTGGACCAACACCATGCCCCTGATGCCTGCCTGGGGAGCTGTCAATGCAACGGTCGGGAACAATCCGCTGGTCCTTGCCATCCCGAACAGGGATGAGCCGGTATTGGTCGATATGGCCATGTCCCTCTTCAGCTACGGGAAGCTTGAGACCTATGCGCGTGAAGAGCGCGATCTTCCGGTTCCCGGAGGATTTGATGAGAACGGCAATCTCACCACGGATGCAAAGAAAATCATGGAAATCAGAAGGCCGTTGCCGATTGGTTTCTGGAAGGGTACCAGCTTGGCGCTCGCTCTCGATCTCATCGCAGCAGCGCTCAGCGGGGGAGCCACCACCCGGCGTATCGGCCTTGAGGAAGGGGAGCTGGAAGCCTCACAGGTTTTCATCACCATCGACCTCTCATCCTTCCCGGACCGGTCCCAGATTGAGGAGGAGATAGCCGCCAGTCTTGCGCAGATCAAGGACTCCAAGCGGGAGGATCCAGCTGTTCCGATCCGTTTCCCCGGCGAAAAGCGACTCTCCCTTCGCAAGGAGAATCTGGAGCTGGGCATTCCGGTGGATGAGCGCATCTGGAACGAGATCTGTTCGCTCTAGATTGTGCCGAAAAGAAGCGGAAAGAGTACTACGACGACCAAGAACCATACCCCATACAGAGCGAAGAAGATGCTCTGCATCCTTGCAATGGACTTTCCTCTGAGCATCACAATGGCCAGTGTGCAAAGATTGGCTCCCAAAAGCAGGTTCTCTGAGAGAACCGCAAGCCTGTTGGGAGTGATGCCATAGCTGACAAAGCGCTCAGCGATGGCAAGCAAGGCGACCAGGTCGATGGCCAGTGCCAACAGCGAGGCCAGAATGATCAGCGGTTTGTACCAGGAACTGAGATGCTCCTGTTCCCAGAAGTTTGCCGCAAGCAAGATCATCAACAACACCAGAGCAAGCAGAAGATCGATGCCCAGAAGGAGGGTGCGGTCTTCTGTGAAGTTTCCTCTGCCTACGAGCATGGCAAAGAGAAACACTGCCATCATGAGGGTGAAGAGAGGAAGAAAGAGCTTGGCCAAGAGACGCAAGAGCGTTCCGATGCCAAGCTTTCTGGTTCCCAGCAGAAAAAATGCAAGCAGAGGCAGGGCCGGAAAGACAGCAGTCAGGACGAAGCTGGAGACAAACCCTTCCAGATCCATTCCGATCGCCTCGAACAGGAAGAGGGACAACATCATCAGCACCATGACAGCACAGAAGAGCAGGAACGTCAGCAATGCTGCCTCACAGAGGTCCTGCAGATGCTGCGGCCAGGTATTTCTCGGTTTGAGGGGTGAAAGGAGGAGCAGGCACAAGAGCGGCAGGTGCAGGGCACTGAGTGCAAAGCTTTGGCTTGTCGGGCTGATGCGCAGGATGACGGAGAAGATAAGGTAGAGCGCAAGCAGAGCAAGGCCGATCATAAACCGAGTGAGGGCGGCCCATTGTCCGCTGCCAAGCAAGATTGCGAGCGGGGGAAACACCAGAAAGCTCATGAAGAGGGCATAATAGGGAAGGTTTGCATCGCTTGGGGGAAAGCCGAAGAGGGTGGGAAGCTGGGAGATGACTACTTGGATGGCGAGCAGGATCAGCAGCGTTTTTGTGGAATAGGCTTGCATCGCCTGTTCGACGAGCCTGAACACGGCACCCTGGCGGTGCAGCGATACCAAGGCGGCTTCATCCGGGGGAAGCAGGTTCTCCAGTTCTGCCTGCATGGCCTGTTGCTCCTGCAGTTGTGTGGTGCTCTTGCCTTCCTGCCATTCTCCTACCAGTGTTCTCATACATTTCCTCCACTAGGCAGCTTGCCATGAGAGAAACAAGTCGCCAAGGGTGAGGATACAGAAAAAGAAGAGGTTGGCAGGAAACCTGCCAACCTCCAATGAATGGGTGGTTTGAACCTAGTAGCGACCGTACAGCGGTCCGAACGTTGAGCAAGAGCGGAAGTCAGCACCTTCCTTGTCCATGCCGAGCATCGACCAGGCACTTGGGCGGAAGATGTCCTTCTCGTCGACGTTGTGCATGCACACCGGGATGCGCAGCATCGAACAGAGGGTGATCAGGTCGGCACCAAAGTGCCCGTAGCTGAGTGCTCCGTGGTTGGCTCCCCAGTTTGCCATGACTGCATAGACGTCCTTGAAGGGACCATCCTTGCCATTGGTGCGGGGGACGAACCACGTGGTCGGCCAAGTCTGGTCCGTCCGCTTGTTGATGGTGTCGAACACCTCGTCCGGGACATCGCAGGTCCAGCCTTCAGCAAGTTGCAGTACCGGGCCTACGCCCTTGACCAGGTTGACGCGAACCATGGTGAGCGGCATGCCGCCCTCGCTGAGGAAGGTGGAGGAGAAGCCGCCGCCGCGGAAGTAGCCGCAGTTGGCGACACTGAAACGGGTGTTCTCCAAGGTCTTCTTCACATCCTCGGGTGTGATCTCCCAGTAGTGCTTCATCTCACTCTCGCCTGCCTTGTTTTTCATCTGGCCGGCTGCATCGAGGGTGGTCGCCCCGCTGTTGATCAGGTGTATGAAGCCGTCTTTGGCAAGACCGGTGGGTTTCCAGCCGGTAACCCGCTCGACCGACTCGGGGCTCCAATAGGTGCGCACATCGCTGAAGATGGCCGCACGGTTGGTCAGCAGCTTGCAAAAGAGCATGCTGATACCGTTGAGGTGGTCGTTCTCGGTTGCCATCACATAGGGTTCACGGATGCCGTTCCAGTCAAAACTGGTGGTGAGCATGGTTTCCATGAAATCCCCATTCGGCCAATGGTCGGTCCACTGCCGCTGGCCTTGGAAGCCGGCAAAGAGGGCATTGTGGCCCAACGCTTCTTCGCGGAAGCCGTGCTTCTCGAGCTGCTTGTTGCCGATCATCAGATCCCGGCAGATCATCGTCATCTTGGTGCAGTACTCCCAATCCTTGGCAAGTTGCTCATCGCTTCTTCGGTTTTCCGGAGCGTTGGCGGTATCTTCTGCCTGGATGCAGTTCTTGCGAACCCATGCGATGGCCTGCTTGTACTCCTCGGGATCAAAGATGTTTTCGGCAATGCGTCGTTCGATCTCGCACATATCAATGACTTCAGTGCGCATTCCCAAGTAGTCCTGAAGCAGATCTTGGTCGACCAAGGAGCCGGCAATACCCATCGACATGCCGCCGATGGATAGATAGCTCTTGCCCCGCATGGTTGCCACTGCCAAGGCAGTGCGGGCAAAGCGAAGGATCTTCTCTGCTACATCATCGGGGATGGACGTGTCGGAGTTGTCCTGCACATCGCGTCCATAGATGCCGAAGGCGGGCAACCCCTTCTGGGTATGTGCGGCCAAGACTGCTGCAAGATAGACAGCGCCCGGTCGTTCAGTCCCGTTGAAGCCCCAGACGGCCTTGACCGTAAGCGGATCCATGTCGAAGGTTTCAGTGCCATAACACCAGCAGGGGGTTACCGTGAGGGTGACAGCCACCCCTTCCTTGGCAAACTTCTCAGCACAATCGGCACTCTGCCTGACTCCACCGATGGTGGTATCGGCGATGATGCACTCAACCCTCTCTCCGGTGGTATGGAAGACATGGTCGCTGATCAGCTTCGCAGCAGATTTGGCCATGTTCATGGTTTGGTCTTCAAGCGACTCGCGCACCCCTCTCTGCCTTCCATCGATGACCGGTCGGATACCGATCTTGGGAAGTGCGGAAGCATAGCGCCTCTCAGGACCTATGCATTTCATCTCAGAACTATTTGCCATCCCATCCTCCTTGGTATATGATACGGAATGTAATCGTTTACATCAGGTGCAGTATGGCACACGATATTCGTTAATGCAATCGATTTTGCGCAGGAGAAACCTATGTTGAAGACGCTTTCCCCAATCCTGGGGCCGGAACTGTTGAAGATTCTCATGGAAATGGGGCACGGCGATGAATTGGTCATTGCCGATGGGAACTTTCCCGCAGCCAGCATGAATGAGCGGGTGGTGCGCCTCGACGGCAATGGTGCGGAAGCCGTCCTGGAGGCGGTACTTTCCGTCTATCCGTTGGACAGCTATGCGCCCAACGCCTTCTTGATGGAGAAGGTGCAAGGGGATGCGGTGGAAACCCCGATCTGGGCCTCCTTCGAAGCGATTGCCAAGCAAGGGGATCCCAACTTCAAGGGATTCGGGAACATTGAGCGGTATGCCTTCTATGAACGCAGCAAAAAGGCCTATGCCATCATTGCAACCAGTGAGTCTGCACTGTATGCCAACGTCATCCTCAAGAAAGGGGTGGTCGTTTAGTCATCATTGGGGGTGGTCCACAGTGTCTTGTACTGGCGCGGGCTCATCTGCATGTGGCTTCTGAACTGTCTGGCGAAGTAGTTTGCATCGGAGAAGCCCGTCCGCTCGCTGATGCGCTCGATGCTCAGGTTGGTGGTGAGCAGCAGCGTTGAGGCATAGGCGATCCTTCGGTGGATGTGAAAGTCCACCGGGGACCAGCCAGTGGAGAGCTTGAACTGGCGGTTGAGGGTGCTCGCACTCATGTTGGAGATGGAAACCAGCTCCTCGAGGGAGATGCTGCGGTTGAGATGTTTCTCCATGTACGCGATGATACTCTCAAGCCGTGGGTCTTCCTGGTAGATCGTCCCCTTGCGCGAAGTGTAGAAACGGCTGATGAGAATGATCAGCTGCAGCAGTTTTGCATAGGCCATGGCAGCGGCTCCGTTGCCGTAGTCCTGCTTTTCAGACTCTTCCTTGATTGTACCGACCAACGAGAGAAGCTCGGAGAGTTGGTGTCCGCTGAGCCGTACGAGAGGAATGCTGCCGTTCTCCTGGAGAAAGACATCGGCAAAACCGCTGACCTCGCATAAGTCAGCCAGATGGCCGGTGAAAGCCTTCTCTCCGATCAGGATGTCATAGAGAACCAAGCCGTCGATATCCGCATACCCGTGGACGGTTCCCGGCTTGATGAAGAAGACCATCCCCTCCTGCAATGGACGGCTCTCCTGCTGCAGAAGGTGTGTCCCTTTGCCCGATGCAACCACCACCAACTCATAGAACTCATGGCTGTGCAAAGAGAAGGGTATTTCCGGGTCCCGATGCAGGACCTTGAGAGGCAAGCGATTATCCCGGAAGAACATTGAGGCATGCAGAGTGTAGCTTGACATGGTAAAATCGTGCTAGAATTTGACTATTCTGTCAAGGTAAAATACCAAAAAGATGACACACTTACTAGTATATACCAAACCAGGTAACAGGAGGTCTTTCATGTCACCATATGAAACAGCCAAATCACGATATGCACGCTATGGGGTTGATACCGATTCGGTTTTGGACCAGCTGGCAAAGATTCCCATCTCCATCCACTGTTGGCAGGGTGATGATGTCGGAGGCTTCGAACGCCCCGACTCCCAGCTTGCAGGAGGCGGCATCCAGACCACCGGCAACTATCCCGGAAAGGCAAAGACCATTGAGCAACTGCGTCTGGACATCGAAAAGGTTTTGACTTTGGTACCAGGTTCGCATCGCTTGAACCTGCACGCATCCTACGGCGAGTTTGGTCCTGCCTTTGTCGACAGGGACCAGATTGAGGAGAAGCACTACCAAGGGTGGGTGGATTGGAGCCGCAAGGTAGGCGTGCCGCTCGACTTCAATGGAACATTCTTCAGCCATCCACTTGCCGATGATGGATATACCCTGGCCAGCAAGGATGAGCGCATCCGTCGCTTCTGGATCGAGCACGCGAAACGCTGTCGCAAGATAGCCGCATGGATCGGTGAGCAGCAGGGTTCTCCCTGCATCCTGGATACCTGGGTTCCCGATGGTGCGAAGAACTACACGGTGGACAAGTTCGGCTACCGCTCGATACTCAAGGAGAGCCTGGACGAGATTTTCGAGACGGAGTACGATGCTGCGCTCATGCGGGATGCTTTGGAAACCAAGCTCTTTGGCATCGGAAGCGAAGCCTTTGTTGTCGGTTCCCATGAGTTCTACATGAACTATGCTGCACGCAACAACAAGATGCTGTGCATCGACATGGGACACTTCCACACCGAGGAGGACATCTCGGACAAACTCTCCTCGATCCTGCTCTTTGACGATGAGATCCTTTTGCATGTCAGTCGCCCGATGCACTGGGACAGTGACCATGTGGTGCTGTTCAACGACAAGATCAAGATGGTTGCCGAGGAGCTGGTGCGCAGTGGAAAGCTTGAGAACTCCCACATCGGCCTGGACTTCTTTGACGCTTCGATCAACCGCATCGGGGCCTGGGTCACCGGGGTGAGAGCCATGCGCAAGGCCTTGCTGTTCGCCCTGCTCCAGCCAATCGATCTTCTGATCGAGTACGAAGAGGGTGGCAATGGGTATGGCACCATGTCGTTGCTTGAACTGCAGAATGTGCTTCCCTTCGGCCAAGTCTGGGATGAGTTCTGCAGCAGGCACAACGTACCGCTGGAGGATGATCTGATTGGCATCATCTCCGCATATGAGAAGACGGTTCTCAAGGAGCGCACATGAGTTTTCAGCAGCTGGTGGAGCACTCCCGCCGCTACGGCAGTGACCCTGCCTTTGTATTGCTGGGAGGCGGAAACACCTCCTTCAAGGAAGATCGAACCCTCTACGTGAAGGCAAGCGGTCATGCTCTGGGGACCATCGGAGAGGATGGGTTTGTTCGCATGGACCTCGATCTTTTGGAGCAGATCTGGCACAAGCAGTACAGCCAAGACGATGAGCAACGCGAAGACGAGGTGCTCAAGGACATGATGTCTTGCCGCCTGGAAGGGGAGACTGCCCGTCCATCGGTTGAGGCTCTGTTGCATGCTCTCCTTCCGTTTCCGTACGTGGTGCATTTGCATCCTGCCTTGGTAAACGGTGTGACGTGTGCCCAGGATGGCGAAGCTTCTGTTCACCGCCTCTTTGGTGAAGCACTCTGGGTGGAGCTGGTGAAGCCTGGATTCATCCTGGCCAACATCGTGCGTGAGCGACTTATCGCCCACCAAGCGAAAACAGGCAAGGTGTACTCGCTGATCTTCTTGCAAAACCATGGGATTTTTGTCGGAGGGCAGAGCCTTGAGGAGATCGCTCAGATCTACACAGAGGTGCTCTCCACCATTGAGGCCCAGCTGGTCCGCAAGCCGGACTTCACCGAATGTGAGGCAGATGCTGACAAGGTGGAGAAAGTATCGGGTGTTCTGCAGGGGCTGAAGAATGAGAGAATCCTTTTCAGAAACACCCTGGAGTTCAAGCACCTGCTCACCGACCGCTCCTCTTTTGCAAAGGCTGGGTCATCGTTTACCCCCGATCATATCGTATATGCTGGATTCAAGCCGCTCTGGGTTGATGAGGGTGCCGATGTGAGTAAGGCGTTCGTGCAGTTCGAGCGGGAGCATGGAAGTGCTCCGAAGATTGTCTGTGTACAGAATCTGGGGGTCTTCTCCCTCGGAGAGAAACCGCTTCCCCTCTTTTTCGATACCGTAGCGATCAGCGTCTACAGTGAAAGCTTTGGCGGGCCACGATTCATGGACGAGGCGATGATCAATTTCATCCGCAACTGGGAAGTGGAGAAGTACCGTTCCCAGGTCTCTTCCTGAGGCAGGTTCAGAGGATGACGCTTGAGCATCTGAATGTACAGTGCAACAAGGCAATGCCCTTCGTCACCCCCATCGGGGTGATTTTGGGCTTGTTCTTGGGTTCGCGTCTTGCACCGTACAAGGAGCTGAGCACGCTCTTTTTTGCCATTATCACCTTCGTGGGAGCGTTGGGCATCAGCTACCGTCAGTTTGCTCTTGCCCTGCGCCGCATCAAGGATATCCTCTTTGTGCTTGTAAGTGCCCATGTCTTGCTGCCGGTGCTCACGAAGGTTGTTGCTTCGCTGATTTTCAGTGATCCGGACCTGGTCACCGGCTTCATCCTGCTCTCCTCAATTCCTATCGCTGTCTCCTCCTTCATCTGGTGTACCATCTTCGACGGGGATGGCCCCTTGGCCCTCTCCCTCATTCTTCTGGACACCCTCCTGTCCCCGCTCATCACCCCCCTGACCATCCGTCTGCTCACCGACTCCTCAGTCATCTTTGACAGTAGGGGCATCATCACCAGCTTGGTGATCATGATTGTCATTCCCTCGCTGCTCGGCATGCTCTTCAGCCAATATTTCCCGAAGGCATCGAAAACAGCCGTCCCCTATCTCAACCCATTCATCAAGCTCCTGCTGATAGCGGTGGTGGTGATTCATATCGGGCAGCTCTCGGGCAAATTGGAGTTCTCCTGGCTCTACCTTCCTCTTGCTTTGGTGAATCTGCTGGTGATAGCACTCAGCTTCGTGGTAATCTGGTTTTTGGCCACCTATCTCTTGAAGGCGGACCGTGCCTCGGTGGTCTCCATGACTTATACCGGGGGTATGCGCAATATCAGTGCTGCCCTGATTCTTGCGACACAGTTTTTCCCTCCAAGGGTTTCCCTTCCGGTCATTCTGGGCATCTTGCTGCAACAGACTTTTGTAGGGTTTCTCGGCTCATTGCTCTTTTCTTCCAAGCAATCGAAATCAATATAAATCACTATTGCTGTGTTTTCGGTTTGTTTTACCTATTTCTTGGCTTTCGTTTCGGCTTTGCAAGATAAGTGTGAGCAAATCGTGCTAAAAAATGACTATACAGTCATTGCGGAATTCAAAAAAGCTGTCACACTTATATACAACAGAATGTGTCCTTCGATGGCAACATCGGAGTCTGGGAGGTGTGACACAATCTGTGATTCGCTGTTTGCCTTGGCAAGTCCAAGTACAAATAGATTCCGGTATATCCGGGATGATTCAGCAAAAGGAGTGTTATCATGAAAAGAGCGTTGTTGTTTGTACTCATCGCCAGCTTGGTCTTCACGGGCTTGTTCGCCCAGGGAACCAAGGAAGCTGCAGCTGTGAAGGGTGACAAGGAGATCGTCATTCTCGTGAAGAGCATGGGAAACGGATTCTTTGATGCAGTCTTCAAGGGCAGTCAGGAAGCCGCCGGAGAAATCGGTGGAATCAAGACCACGTACATGGGACCCCCGCAGGCAACTGCTGAAGGCCAGATTGAGATCATCGAGACCCTCATCGCACAGCGCGTCGATGGCATCGCCATCAGCGCCAATGACAGTGATGCACTGATTCCCGTGACCAAGAAGGCCATGGCTGCAGGCATCAAGGTCATCAGCTTTGACAGCGGCATCAACGTAGGCGGACGCATCGTCGACCTGCTGCCCAGTAATGCAGAGCTCATCGGCCGCCAGCAGATTCAGCTTGCTGCCGAGCTGACCAACTACACCGGTGATATCGCCGTCCTGTCCGCTTCCGCCCAGGCCACCAACCAGAACCTCTGGATTGACTGGATGAAGCAGGAGATCAAGGATGCGAAGTATTCGAAGATGAAGCTTGTGGAAGTCGTCTATGGTGACGATGCCCCGGACAAGAGCTATCGTGAAGCAGTCTCTTTGATGCAGAAGTATCCCAACCTGAAGGCAATCATTTGCCCGACCACAGTCGGACTCTTGGCTACCGCACAGGCTGTGAAGGATGCCGGCAAGACCGGTGTTGTTGAAGTTACCGGTCTCGGCCTTCCCTCCGAGATGAAGGGCTACATCCTTGACGGCACCTGCCGCCAGATGGCTCTGTGGAACCCGATCGATCTCGGCTACACTTCCACCTACATCCTGAATGCACTCATCGATGGAACCAACAACGGTGCTGTCGGCGATGTCATTCCTGCAGGACGCATGAATTCTGTCAAGGTTGAGAAGGACGGACTCATCTACATGAGCACCCCCTATGTCTTCAACAAGGACAACATCGAGCAGTTCGCAGCAATTTTCTAAGATTCTGAGTTCATCGGCTCCTGCCTTCGGGCGGGAGCCTTCGATTTTCGGTGCAATGCAAGGAGGAACAATGCCAAACGCATTGTTGGAGGTACATAACCTCACCAAAATTTTTCCCGGTATCAGAGCTTTGGATGATGTGCACCTCACCCTCAGAAGTGGGGAAGTGCATGCCTTGATCGGAGAGAACGGGGCAGGGAAGTCGACCTTGGTGAAAGTGCTCACCGGTGTGTACATCCCAACCAGCGGGACACTCACGTTCGAGGGAAAGGAAGTGGCGTTCCGCAATGCCCTCGATGCCCAAGCATCTGGTATCGTGGCAATCCATCAGGAAGCCTCGATGTTTCCTGAGCTTACCGTGACCGAGAACATCTTCATGGGTCACCATCTTCGCAATCCGCGCACCAAGAAGCTCGATTGGAAGGCGATGACCGAGCAGACCAGGCAGCTGTTGGCCCGCATGCAGCTGGATATCGATCCCGATACCCTGGTCAAGAACCTGAGTGTCGCCAAGCGGCATATGGTGGAAATCACCAAGGCGCTCAGCCTCGATGCCAAGCTGGTCATCATGGACGAGCCCACCAGCGCCCTCACCGGGCGAGAGGTTGAGGACCTTTTCAGGATTGTCCGCTCGCTCAAGGAGCAGGGCAAAGCCATCCTCTTCATCAGCCATAAGTTTGATGAGATCTTTACGATTTGCGACTATTACACGGTTTTCCGTGATGGACAGTATATTGGCGAAGGGAAGGTTGCCGAAAGCAACGAGGATGCCATCATCAATATGATGATCGGGCGCTCGATCGACCAGCTGTATCCCGAACACCAGAAACAGAAGGGCAAGGAAGTGCTCCGTATTGAGAAGCTTTGCCAGCTGGGAGCCTTCAAGGATATCAGCTTCACCCTTCATGAAGGGGAAGTCCTTGGCCTGTTCGGCTTGGTTGGTGCGGGGCGCAGCGAAGTGGTGCGTACCATCTTCGGCATTGACAAGTCAAGCGGTGGCAGCATGCACTTGCTCGGAGAGCCCTTCAAGCCCAAAGGGGCGAAAGAGAGCATGAGACGGGGCATTGCCCTGGTACCTGAGGACCGTCAGAAACAGGGCTTGGTGCTCAAGATGAGCCTGACAAACAATATTTCTCTTCCCGTTTTGAAACAGCTCTCCTTTAAGGGGATGGTAACAAGTGCGGGTAAGGAAAGGACATATGTACAGTGCCATGGCAACCAGATGGAGATCAAATCGGCAGGATATCACGTTGATGCAGAAACCCTCTCGGGGGGAAATCAGCAGAAGGTGGTTCTTGCCAAATGGATAGGGACCAGTCCGAAGATTCTCATTCTTGACGAACCGACCAAGGGCATCGATGTCGCCACCAAGGCGGCGGTGCACCAGTTTGTGTGCGACATGGCCCAAAAGGGAGTAGCGGTGATTCTCATCAGCAGTGAGCTTCCTGAGATCCTGGGAATGTCCGACCGCATCCTGGTCATGCACGAGGGGTACCAGACAGCCATTCTTGATGCGCGGAAAGCCACCGCCGAATCGGTCATGAAGGCCGCTATTGCCACTACCGTGATGGAGGACACCCATGCCTGACCACTCATTTGCCTCCTTTGCCAAGAAAGCTTTTGCGCGAAGGGAATCGACCCTGATTCTCCTGCTCTTTGTCCTGTTGGTTCCCATCTCGGTGCGGAGTCCGCAGTTCCTGTCGATGAAGAACATCTCCACCATACTCAACGACATGGCCATCCTGTCCATCGTTGCCATTGGGGAGTTCTATGTCATTCTCTCAGGGGGAATCGACCTTTCGGTGGGTTCCATCATCGCCTTCTCGGGAATGGCCTGCGGTATGGTCAATGAGTCGTATCCACAGGTGAGCCCGGCTCTGCTGCTCCTTCTGGGAATCGTCATCGGACTGGCCATGGGCTTGGTCAACGGCATCCTGGTTGCCTATGGCAAAATACCGCCTATCATCACTACCTTGGGGACGGTGAACATCTACCGAGGCATGACCTTCCTCTTGAGCAAGGGAACCTGGGTGACTGCCCATGAGATGACACCTGCCTATATCGCCCTGCCCCGAACCACGTTCTTGGGTATCTCCATCCTGCTGTGGATAGCCTTCTTTGTCATTGCCCTCTGCTACTATTTCAGCCGATTCACCCGCACCGGGCGTGAAATCTACGCCATCGGGGGCAACCCGACAGCCGCCAAGTTTGTCGGTGTCGATGAGAACCGTGTGCGTGTGGTGGTCTTTTTGGTCAGCGGAGCCTTGTGCGGTCTTGCAGGAGCCTTGTGGACCGCACGCTATGCATCGGCGGTCAATGAGATGGCAACCGGCTTTGAGATGCAGGCTGTCGCTGCCTGCGTATTAGGGGGTGTGAACTTTTCCGGCGGGGCAGGAGGCATCATCGGCGTGGTCTTGGGTACCCTTTTCCTGGGTGTGGTCACCAATGCGCTTCCTGTCATCTACCTATCGGTTTTCTGGCAGACATGTGTCCAAGGCCTGATCATTCTCCTTGCCTTGACGCTCAATACCCTATCTGACCAACACAAGAACAAGAAGCTGCTTGCACAGAGGAGAGGTTAGCATATGGACGAACAGCGAGACCTGGTGGCAAAAAGCCGCCTCATCAATGAAATGTCGCTGAAGAACCGGCTGATCGAGTTCTTCACCAAGTGGGAAGTGCTGTTGTGCATCATCTTTGCAAGCATGTTCATCTTCTTTACGCTCAGGACCCCGTACTTTCTGGATTGGTTCAACCTGATGAATGCCACCTTCCAGTTCTCTGAGAAGGCGATCATGGCCCTGCCGATGATTTTCATCATCATGTGCGGTGATATCGATATCTCCATCGCTTCCATCATCGCTCTCTGTGCGTACGTGGTCGGTTCTGCAGCCCAAGGCGGGGCTTCGATTCCCTCCATGATCGCCCTGTCGCTTTTGGTGGGAACCTTGGCAGGCCTGTTCAATGGTCTGATGATAACCACCCTGAACATGCCGGCAATTGCGGTTACCTTGGCTACCCAATCCATTTTCCGCGGTATCTCCATCGGTCTGTTGGGTGATCAGGCCCGCACCTCTTTCCCTGAAGGATTCGGATTCTTCGGCCAGGAGTTCATCAAAGGAACCATCATCCCCTTTGAGTTCGTCCTGTATCTGGTGCTGATGCTGCTGTTTGCCTTCATCCTGCACAAGACGACCTACGGCCGAAGGCTGTATGCCATCGGAAACAGTGCCGAGGCAGCCCGGTTCAGTGGTGTCAATGTGAAGCTGACCAGAATCATCAATTTCACCATCACCGGGTTCTTCTGTGGTTTGACCGCCGTTCTTTTGGCAAGCCGCATTCTCTCCGTCCGATCGAATATCGCCACCGGCTGGGATCTGGAGATCATCACCTTGGTGGTCTTGGGTGGTGTAGCCATAACCGGTGGTCGTGGTACGGTCTTCGGCGTCTTCCTCGGCTCGCTTTTGGTGGGGTATCTCAAGTTTGGCATGGGCTTGCTCAAGTTCAGCGGCACCTTGATGACCATCGTCATCGGAAGCCTGCTGATCAGTGCAGTGTTGCTTCCCAGGTTGCTCGACCTCTACAAGGCAAACCGAAAGCTTCGGCTTCAGGCACAGCGATAAGGAGGCAGTGATGCGACAGGCGTTTGTGATGCAATTGAAAAAAGGGTTTGAGGAAGAGTACCAGAAGCGGCATGATGCCATCTGGCCCGAGTTGAAAGCCCTACTCAGTGAGAGTGGGGTGTATGACTACTCGATTTTCCTGGATCGGGAGAGCGGGAGACTGTTCGCCTTCCAGAACGTTCGGGGTGCCAGTGGCTCCCAGGATCTTGGGACAAACCCGATTGTCCAAAAGTGGTGGGCGTATATGGCTGATATCATGGAGACACATCCGGACAATTCCCCCATCTCGCTCCCCCTTGAAGAGGTGTTTCATTTGGAGTAGCACTTTTACTTGATTTATTTATCAAATCATAATAGAATCGAAAGTGTTACGAAAGCAAATAGAAAGCAGGAGCAAATACTATGCTAGGGCTCTCCCCTCGTGAGGAAAAGATTCTCCAGTTGCTGCGCAGTGGAGAAGAGTATCCGGTCACCCGGCTCAGTTTGGAGCTTGGGGTGTCTGCAGTCACCATCAGAGGCGATTTGAGAGACCTTGATGCAAAAGGTCTGGTGGTCCGTTCCCATGGCAGGGTGGTGGTCGCTTCCTCACCCCAGGCTTCGTTTCGGGATGGTTCGAACACTTCCCAGAAAGAGGCAATCGCCAAATGTGCCGCTTCCTTGGTGAAAGACAATGATTGCATCATGATCACCAACGGTTCTACCTGTTCGTTGATTCCCCGCTATCTTTTTGGCAAGCGGAATGTGAAGGTGGTAACCAACTCCACCCTCATCCTTCCCTATGCAAGAGCCAATTCACAGCTCAATGTCACGTTGGTGGGAGGGGAGTACCGCCCCCAAGCTGAAGCGTTGGTAGGCCCTGCCGCAATAAGCCAGATAGAGGATTATCATGTGACAACCACGTTCTTCGGCACCGATGGCTTCACCCTTGAGCACGGGCTCACCACCAGCTTGGTGGAGAATGCCCAGGTGGTGCAGCGCATGTGCAGCCAAGGAACGAGAAGGGTGCTTTGTGTCGACTCTTCGAAGGTCGGCAATCGAGGGTTCGTCAGAATCATGCCAGTTACGGAGATTGATACCATTGTCACCGACAATGGCTTTCCCCATGACCTCATCACCGCGCTCGAGGAGCAGGGGGTTGAGGTCATCATTGCACAATAGAGGAGTATTCAGATGGCACAGCAAGTAGTGATGCCCAAACAAGGAAACTCGGTTGAGTCTTGTATCATCGTCGAATGGAAGGTCAAGGTCGGGGACAAGGTTGCCGTCGGCGATATCCTGTGTTCGGCAGAGACGGATAAGTCCACCATCGAAGTCGAATCCACTGTGGAGGGTGTGCTGCTTGCACAGCTCTATGCAGAGGGTGATGAGGTTCCGGTGATGCAGGGCATTGCCATGATCGGAGAGGCGGGTGAGAACGTCGAGCTTCCGACAGAACAAGTCCAGGAAGAAACCAAGCCGAAAGCTGAGGATGTGGTCGTTGAGACGAAGGCCGCCCCGGTTGCTGCTTCTGTATCTGCTGCGCAAGCAGTGGGCGCAAGCCCTCGGGCCAAAGCACTCGCAGAGAAGGAAGGGATGCTGATCTCCTCTGTGCAGCCATCCGGGCCGAAGGGCAGAATCATCGAGCGTGATGTGCTCGCTGCCAAAGGCCAGCCTCTCTCCCCGCTTGCACGCCAAAAGGCTCTGGATGAGAATCTTGCCGCTCCCCAGCAGGGCAGTGGCATAGGAGGCAGGGTGCTCGCTTCCGATCTGGTTACCTCGACCTCCCCCGTTGCTGCAGCTCCTGTCGACGAAGTTACCGAGATCCCGGTGAAGGGCGTACGCAAGGTGACTGCACGCAGAATGATGGAGTCGATCCACTCCACCTGCCAGCTTACGCTCCATGCCTGGGCCGATGCCAGGGCCCTCAAGCGCCTGCGTGCCGATTTCAAGGCAAGCAATCCAGAACTGGGGCTTGCCGGCATCACGATCAACGATTTGGTCCTCTTTGCTGTTTCCAGAACCTTGCAGCAGTTCCCAGCCTTCAACGCACACTTTTTGGGTGACAAGATCGTGCGCTATGCTCATGTCCATCTGGGCGTTGCAACCGATACGGCCAAGGGTCTTTTGGTTCCCGTGCTCAGAAACAGTGATGTGCTCAGTCTCAAACAGCTCTCTCTTGGGGTCAAAGCCTTGGTTGGCACATGCAAGGACGGAACTATTGCACCCGATGATCTGACCGGTTCCACTTTTACCGTCAGCAATGTCGGTTCCTTCGGCATCGAGGCATTCACGCCGGTGCTCAACGTTCCCGAGGTTGCCATCCTTGGGGTGGGTACGATTGCCCTCAAGCCGGTTGAGGATGAGGATGGGGATGTTGCGTTCATCGAGCACATCGGCTTGTCTCTCACGATGGATCACCAGGCTGTTGATGGTGCTGATGCAGCACGCTTCCTGCGCAGCCTGATGGACAACATAGCTAAGATCGACCTCTTGTTGGCCTTGTAGGAGCGTTTGCATGGAACAGTATGATTTGATGGTAATCGGCAGCGGCCCCGGCGGCTATGTGGCTGCAGAACGGGCCGGAGCCTTGGGCAAGCGGGTGTTGCTGGTCGAGAAGGACCAGTTCGGTGGGGTGTGCACCAATCGTGGATGCATCCCGACCAAGAGCTTGCTCAACAGTGCCAAGCAGTATCGTCATGCCCAGGAAGGGGAGCGCTTCGGGGTGAAAGCCGAAGGTGTCACCTTCAGTCTTGCCGATGCCATGGCATGGAAGGAAGAGACGATCAAGACGCTGAGAAGCGGCATTGAGTATCTGATGAAAGCGAACAAGGTGAGTGTCGTCTTTGGCGAGGCGAAGGTATTGGATGCACATCACATCCAGGTGGGCGAGACCACCTATGAAGGCTCCTATCTGATCCTTGCCACCGGCTCGTCGCCCTTTGTTCCCCCGATTCCGGGCGCAAAGCTTGAGCATGTGCTCACCAGCGACCAGATTCTCTCCCTCGGCGAAATCCCTTCCTCTTTGGTGGTCATCGGCGGCGGGGTCATCGGCATTGAGTTTGCCTCCTTCTTCTCCATGATCGGGACCAAGGTCACCGTCATCGAGATGATGAGTGAGATTCTTCCGATGATGGACGCTGAGTTTGCAAAGCTCATGCGCCGTGAGCTCAAGGGCGTTGACTTCCATCTCGGTTGCAAGGTTGAGGAAATAACAGCGGAAGAGGTCCGTTACACCGATGCCAAGGGTGTTAAGCAGGCGGTTCCCGCATCGCTGGTTTTGATGAGTGTTGGCAGAAAGCCCAACACCCAGGGACTGGAAAAGCTGGGACTGGATATCGACCGCAGAGGGGTTGTGGTCGATGACCGCATGCAGACCAACCTCTCCACTGTGTATGCCATCGGGGATGTGAACGGCCGTTCCCTGCTTGCCCACAGCGCTTCGCGCATGGCGGAGGTCGCAGTTGCAAACATCTTCGGCAACAAGCGGATGCGCATGCGCTACCATGCAATCCCCTGGGCTGTCTACGGCAACCCCGAGTCGGCTGGGGCCGGCATGACGGAGAGCGAGGCTGGGAAGCTTGGCATCCCGGTACGCTCCCAGACGGTGCAGATGCGTGCAAATGGACGCTTTCTGGCCGAGCATGGCAAAAAAGCCGCAGGCCTGGTGAAGGTCATTTGCCATCGCGATACCCAAACTATCGTAGGTATCCATCTGCTCGGACCCTACAGCAGTGAGATGATATGGGGTGCTTCGGCGCTCATTGAAGCTGAATTGCGTGTACAGGATGTCAAAGAGATCGTATTCCCCCATCCAAGCGTATCGGAACTGATCAAGGACGCTTGTTTCGCACTCGACCATACCCTCTAACGGGTTACAGATAAGGAGATTTACATGCCCAGAACCCTTCCATTCGACCCTGTAAAAATCAGGGAGAAGCAGACGCTCACCATCGCTCCGATTCCAGTCAACCAGTATCAGAGTGATTTCAAGAAGGAACTCAAGCTGTACGGCAAGGATCGCTTGATCCGTGCCTATTACGATATGCTGCTGATCCGAAAGTTCGAGACCATGCTCGACACGATCAAGAAAGAGGGTGTTTACCAGGGCATTTCCTACAACCACAAAGGCCCTGCCCACCTCAGTGCAGGCCAAGAGAGTGCTGCAGTCGGACAGGCAATGGTGCTCGATCCTGAGGACCAGATCTTCGGAAGCCATCGCAGCCACGGGGAGATCCTGGCAAAAAGCCTTTCTGCCATCCACAAGATGGAGGATGCAGAGCTGCTCTCCATCATGCAATCCTTCATGGATGGAGAGACCTTCAAGGTCGTGGAGAAACACTTCCCGGCCGAGAGTGTCAAAGAACTGGCTGAGCATTTTGTTCTTTACGGGGCCCTTGCGGAGATTTATGCCAAGAAGACCGGCTTCAACGCAGGGCTCGGTGGTTCGATGCACACCTTCTTCAAGCCCTTCGGCTCGATGCCCAACAACGCCATCGTCGGTGGTTCGTGCACCATCGCTGTAGGTGCTGCGCTGTATAAGAAGATAAACCGCAAGAAGGGCATCGTCATTGCCAACATCGGTGATGGCTCCTTGGCACGCGGCCCGGTCTACGAAGGCTTGGTGCTCTCTTCCATGGACCAGTACAAGACCCTTTGGGAGGAGAACCCAGGCTATCCTCCCTTCCTGCTCAACTGTTTCGACAACCTGTACGCCATGGGTGGCCAGCCGATCGGCGAGACGATGGGCTACCAGGTGGCTGCACGTGTGGCAGCCGGTATCAACGAACACTCGATGCATACCGAACGGGTCGATGGCTTCAATCCCCTCGCGGTTGCTGATGCAACGGCCAGGAAGAAGGCTCTCCTGCTCAAGGGGGAAGGCCCTGCCTTCCTCGATACGCTGACCTACCGCTACAGCGGTCACAGCCCCAGTGACGCCATGACCTACCGCACCAAGGAAGAGGTGGAAGCGTTCCGCAACCAGGACCCCATCGTCTCCTATGGAGACTACCTGATCGAAAACAAGCTGGTCAGCCAAGCCGACCTGGATCTCTTCGACGCAAAGCTTGAGGAAAAGATGAAGAGAACCTTGGAGATCACCGTTGATCCCGTTCTCAGCCCGATGGTTGATGAGGCTTTCATCGAGTCGGTCATGTTCTCCAATGGAAGTGTAGAGAAGTGGGACAGCGCCGAACCTGTCATGCTGCAAAAACTTGAGGAGAATCCCCGCGTTCAGCAGATTGCCAAACGCAGCCGCTATGCGTATGACGAGAGTGGCAAGGAGTTGCCCTCAGCCCGCCAGTATCAGTATCGTGATGCGGTCTTTGAGGCGATGGTGCATCGCTTCGCCATCGATCCCACCATGGTCGCCTATGGAGAGGATCATCGCGACTGGGGTGGTGCGTTCGCCTGTTACCGTGGCCTGACAGAACTGCTCCCACCCTCCCGTTTCTTCAACTCCCCGATTTCCGAAAGTGCCATTGTCGGCAGTGGGGTTGGGTATGCCATGGCAGGAGGAAGGGCTGTCGTCGAGCTGATGTACTGTGACTTCCTCGGTTGTGCAGGGGACGAGGTGTTCAACCAGATGCCCAAGTGGCAGGCGATGAGTGCCGGTGTGCTGAAGATGCCGTTGGTGCTCCGTGTTTCGGTTGGCAACAAGTACGGTGCCCAGCACTCCCAGGAGTGGACCAGCATGGTTGCCAGCGTACCAGGCCTGAAGGCGATGTATCCTGCAACCCCCTATGATGTGAAGGGCATGCTCAACTACGCCCTGCGCGGTACCGACCCGGTGGTATTCTTTGAGAGCCAGAAGCTCTACGGCATCGGGGAGATGTTCGTCAAGGAAGGAGTACCCGAGGGCTACTACGAGGTTCCCGAAGGCGAGCCTGCGATAAAGCGTGTGGGTAAGGACATCACCCTCATTGCCTTGGGACCAGCGCTCTATACGGCGACCAAGGCGGCCGATGAGCTTGCAAAGCTCGGTCTTGAGGCCGAGGTAATCGACCTGCGGTGGATCAACCCCCTCAAGTACGAGCTTTTGGTGGAGTCGGTGAAGAAGACCGGCCGTTGTGTCCTGGTTACCGACAGCAGCGAGCGGGGCAGTTACCTGCATACCGTTGCATCGAATCTGGGACGGCTTGCATTCGAAGCGTTGGATGCTCCCCCGATTGTGGTCGGATCGAAGAACTGGATCACCCCACCCGCTGAGATGGAAGAGTACTACTTTGCCCAGGCCAGCTCCATTCTGGATGCCATCCATGAGCAGATTCTCCCCTTGCAGCAGTATGTGCCCAAGCACAACTACACCGATGGGGAGTTCGCCCGTACCAGCAAGAAGGGAGTGTGACCAAAGCATGGATATCCGATTGTGGGAAGCACAGCTCTCTGACCGCAGCAAGCAAGTACGCTTGGAAGCTGCCAGCCAGCTAGGTAAGGCCATCAGGGAGGGAAGCCTGAGCAGGACGGCTTTGGAGGAAGTGAACAATCACGTGCACACCACCTACTCCTTCAGCCCCTATGAGCCTTCTGCGGCCGCGTATGCGGCCTGGAAGGCAGGCCTGGGTATTGTGGGAAGCATCGACCATGACAGCATCGGGGCTGCAGAAGAGATGCTGCTCGCTTCCCAGCAGCTGGGTCTGGCCAGCACGGTAGGCTTTGAGCTTCGTGCCAGCTTCCTCGACACTCCGCTTTCGGACAGGAAGATCAACAACCCTGACAGCGAAGGCATCGCCTACTTGTGCATTCATGGCGTTCCCCGCCAGAAACTTGATGAGGTGGCTGCTTTCCTCAAACCTTTGCAAGAGGTGCGCAACAAGCGCAACAAGGCACAGGTTGAGGCGCTGCAGGCCCTCGTCGGGCGGTATGGCTTCGATCTCGACTTTGAACGGGATGTCCTGCCCCTCTCTCGTCACGAGGAGGGTGGTTCGGTTACCGAGCGCCATATTCTCTACGCCATGGCAAACCAGAGCATCCAGATGATGGGCAAGGGACAGAAGCTTGTTAATTTTTTGGAGAAGGATCTTGGGCTCTCTCTTCCCGGAACGCTGGCGACCCTCTTGGTGGATGAACAGAACCCTCACTATGCCTACGACCTTCTGGGCCTCTTCAAGAGCTCATTTCTGCCGCGCTTCTTCATCCAGCCCGGCAGGGAGGAGTGCCTTGATGTACGGGAGGTGGTTGCCTTCTCCAATCGCATCGGCGCCATTGCAGCCTATGCCTACCTTGGGGACATTGCACAGAGTGTCACCGGCGACAAGAAGGCAGAGAAGTTCGAGGACGATTTCCTTGAGCAGTTGCTCGACCTCTTGGTTGACATCGGCTTTCCCGCCATCACCTACATGCCTCCCCGCAATACCGAAGCACAGATGAAGCGCCTGCAAGCGCTTGCCAAGGAGCGTGGCTTGATGGAGATCAGCGGTGTGGACATCAACTCAAGCAGGCAGAGCATGAACTGTCCCCAGCTGCTTTTGCCCTCTGCCCGCCATCTGGTGGACAGTGCCTGGGCCCTGGTTGCCCACGAGAAGCTCTCTTCCGTCAATCCTGCCTTGGGCTTGTTCAGCCAAGGCAATCCCCATGCCAAGGCCAGCTTGGAGAAGAGAATCGCCTATTATGCCTCATTGGGGAGGGCGATGGATGCAACCAAGCCTTACTCCCTGATTGAACAGTTTGAAGAGAAGGAGTTGTCATGAAGTTTACCCTACGTCTTGAACAGGAACTGCCTCCCGTCCTGCGGGGACTGACCTTTGATGGCCAGAAGGGCCTGTTTGTCCACCGCACCGAAGGCAAGAAAGTCGACCTGACCCTTCCGGTGGCACGGGTGGGGGACTCAGTCGAAGAGAAAATCGGTCAGTGGAAAGGCCTTCTTGCCGCCTATACCGAGGCGAGGAGACTCTATCCTGCTGTCATCGGCTTTGAAGGGCTTGAGCTGCAGTTCGGCTTGGGCACCAACTACGACGAGGCAGTGAGAGCCGAGGGGGTGAGTGCACTTCCGGTCCTTCCTCCTTCCACCAGCCGCTCTGATGTGGTGCGGGACAAGATTGCCTTGGTCACCGGTGGTGCACAAGGCTTTGGCGAAGGAATGGTGCGTGCGCTCGTCGAGCACGGAGCCTTCGTCTACATCGCTGATATGAATGCAGAAGGTGCGAAAAAGCTTGCCGACGAACTGAACTATGAGGCCTGCATCACGGTTGCCAAGAGCATTGCGGTAAATGTCACCGACGAGCTCTCGGTTGAGCAGATGATGGATGAGGTCGCAAGCCAGACTGGGTCTCTCGACCTGTTCGTCTCCAATGCCGGGGTGCTCAGAGCGGGCTCGGTAAAGAGCATGGCCCTCAAGGATTTCCAGTTTGTGACCAATGTCGACTACACCGGCTTTTTCATCTGCACCAAGTTTGCTTCCCAACAGCTGGCCTTGCAGAACCTGGCCTCCAAAACCTATTTCACCGACATCATTGCCATTTCCAGCAAATCGGGATTGGAAGGTTCAAACAAGAACGGTGCGTATGCCGGAGCCAAATTCGGAACGATCGGGCTGACGCAGAGCTTTGCCCTGGAGCTGGTCGAAGACAATATCAAAGTGAATGCCATCTGCCCGGGCAACTTCTTGGACGGTCCGCTCTGGTCGGACCCTGAGAAGGGCTTGTTCGTGCAGTACCTTGCAGCGGGGAAGGTCCCCGGGGCCAAGACGATTGCGGACGTGAGACGGTTCTATGAGGCAAAGGTGCCCATGAACCGAGGGTGCAGGACCGAGGATGTGATGAAGGCGATTCTGTACATAGTCGAACAGACATACGAGACAGGCCAGGCGGTTCCGGTAACCGGCGGGCAGGTCATGCTTAACTAGGAGTAATGCCATGAAAACACGTGCTATCAGGCTGTATGGAGCCAATGACTTGAGACTTGAGGAGTTTGAGCTTCCTCCCATCGCATCGGACGAAATCCTTGCCAAGGTGGTCACCAACAGCATCTGCATGAGCGACCATAAGGCTGCAGAGCAGGGTGCCAGCCACAAGAGGGTGCCCAATGATATCGATAAGAATCCCATCATGCTCGGCCATGAGTTCTGTGGCGAGATCGTGGAAGTGGGTGAGAAGTGGAAATCCAAGTTCAAGGTGGGTTCCCGCTTCTCGATCCAGCCGGCTCTCAACTACCAGGGAACGCTCGATGCACCGGGCTACTCGTTCCGCTATATCGGAGGGGATGCCACCTATGTCGTGATTCCCCACCAGGTGATGGAACTCGATTGCCTCTTGCCCTATGAAGGGAATGCGTTCTTCCTCGGCAGCCTTGCTGAGCCTGTCTCCTGTGTGGTGGGTACCTTCCATGCGATGTATCACACCACAAACGGCAGTTATGTCCATGATATGGGCATCGTGGAGGGAGGTAACCTTGCCATCCTCGCCGGGGTGGGTCCCATGGGCCTTTCTGCCATCGACTATGCACTGCACAACACCGGACGCAAGCCCGGCAGACTGGTGGTGACGGACATCGACGATGTACGGCTAGCCAGGGCACAGTCCTTGTACAGCCTAGAGGATGCCAAGGCAAACGGGGTGGAGCTGATCTACCTGAACACCAAGGGCCTTGCAGACCCGGTGAAAACGATGATGGAGCTCACCGACAATCATGGCTATGACGATGTGCTGGTCATGGCCCCGGTACGGGCTTTGGTCGAACAGGCTGATGCTCTCCTTGCCAAGGATGGGTGCCTGAACTTCTTTGCCGGCCCGAACAAGACCGATTTCTCCGCCACCATGAACTTCTACAACGTCCACTATGGTTCCACTCACATTGTGGGAACCAGCGGCGGCAATACCGACGATATGCGTGAGTCCCTTGCGCTGATGGAGAAGGGTCTGATCAACCCAGCCGCCATGGTGACCCATATCGGTGGGCTTTCCGCCGTTCCTGAGGCGGTCGTCAACCTTCCCTCCATCCCCGGTGGCAAGAAGATGATGTATACCCATCTCGACTTCCCGCTCACCGCCTTGGATGATCTTGCCGAGCTCGGCAAGGACAACCCTGTATTTGCCCATCTGGCGGTATTGGTTGAGAAACACAATGGTCTTTGGAATGCCGAGGCTGAGAAGTATCTCATGGAGAACTGCACCAAGCGCGTCAAGGAGTAAGGATGAAGAAGCATATTGCCATCGACTTGGGAGCCTCCAATGGGCGGGTCCTGGTTGGGGACCTTTCCAGCTTTGAGGTGGTCCACCGTTTTGTCACCCACAACGATCAGATCCTGGGAGAGTTCTACTGGAACCTCCAGGGCCTGTTCAGTGAGATCAAGGTGGGGCTTCGCAAAGCCTTTGCCCAGTACAGCGAGCAGATTGTCTCCATCGGGATTGATACCTGGGGAGTCGACTACGTACTCACTGATGCAAAGGGCAGCCTGGTCTCGCTGTGCTATCACTATCGTGACGGCCGCACCGATGGCCTGATCGAGGAAGTTTCGCAAGCGTTGGGTGGCAAGATGCGCATCTATGAACAGACCGGTATTGCGTTCCAACCGTTCAATACGCTCTACCAACTGAGGGCGATGCAGCGTGATCGTCCCGAGGCGCTCGCCGCTGCAGCACATTATCTCTCGGTTCCCGATCTGCTTGCCTATTGGCTGACCGGCATCATGAGCAATGAGCGCAGCCATGCATCCACGACCCAGCTCTACAATCCCAGGACAGGGACGTGGGCATGGGAGCTCATCGATCAGCTTGAACTGAATCGGTCGCTTTTTGCTCCGATTGTGGACAGCGGAACAGCCCTCGGTCCTCTGACCGTGGAGGTTGCCCACGAGGTGGGTGCCCCTTCCTCGGTTGTGGTCATAGCCACCGCAGCCCACGATACAGCCAGTGCGGTGGCCGCAGTCCCCTCTGAGGCGGGTGAAACTCCGCTGTACATCTCAAGCGGTACATGGTCGCTTCTGGGTGTGGAACTCGAACAGCCGCGCATCGATGAGCTTGCCCTGCAAAGTGGATTCACCAACGAGGTGGCTGCCAGTGGGAAGATCCGTTTCCTCAAGAACATCATGGGTATGTGGATACAGCAGGAGTGCGTACGCCACTGGGAAAAAGAGGAGGGCAGGGATATCGCCTGGAAGGCCTTGGATGAAGAGACGGTAGAAGCTTCCTCCTATGCCGGATGGATCGACCCCACCGATCAGCGCTTCCTCAAGCCGAATACCCATGACAACCTCATGGTCGACCGCATCAACAGCTGGTGCGATGAGCACGGTCTTCAGCGTCCTGCTTCCAAGGGTGAGTACATGGTTGCCATCTATCGTGGCCTGGCGAAAGCCTATGCAACAGCGATACTCGATCTTGAATCGGTGCTGGGAACAAAGTTCTCTTCGCTCTACATCATCGGCGGTGGTTGCAAGAATGAGATTCTCGATCAGTGGACAGCCACTGAGACCGGCTTGGTGGTGCATGCAGGACCGGTGGAGGCTACCGCCTTGGGAAATCTAGTCGTACAGGCCTGGGCCACCGGCGAGCTTGCCAGCTTGCAGGAGGGACGCGATCAGATCAGGGGCCAAGGACAAGTGAAAGTCTTCCATCCGTGAACGTAGGGACATCAACGCATAAGGCTCTCTTCGGAGCAATGTCATTAAGTTAACGAATTGACATTCCGGTGAGACCCAAACAACAAGGCAATATGTAGCTTCGGCTATGGGTTGCCTTGTTTTTTGTATATTTAATAGTATCGAAACAATATAAATATGATATAATTAATTGGAGGTAATTAATTATATCATGAGGAAATATCTAGAAAACAAAATCATCAAATCCGTCTCCAGATTGGACCTTGACCCTGATGATTTTCGGATGTATTTCAGCAATCCAAAAGCCGATTTCACCCGATTCAGGCGTCAATCTTTCAGTGATGTCGTCAAGGTCGGCCTGCTTTCGCCCGGAAGCTGCATGAAGGAGAACCTGAGGCATCGCTTCGGCGTCGGTTCAGACAGGCCTTCCGCATCGGCTTACATCCAGCAACGTGACAAGCTGGGCGTACAGGCATACCGGGCCCTGTTCGACCATCTCAAGGATCTCGCTGAGGAGTTTACGCTGGTCAAAGACAAGTATCTGCTGGTGGCCTGCGATGGTTCCGACATCAATATCCACCCGAACAAGGATGACGCGAGCACGTTGGTGAACCTCTCAAACAACCCCAATGGGAAGGTCTGCAACCAACTTCATCTCAATGTCTTCTGCGCGGTTCCCAATGGGTATTTCCTAGACTATGTCATCCAGGATCACAGGGAGAAGAACGAGATACTGGCTTGCGAGCAGATGCTGGAACGGCTTGCAGCATGCCCCGATTACCCGCTGAGCATCATCACCTGCGACAGGGGCTACGAAAGCTATAGGCTCATGATGAGGATGTCCTCTCTGGGACTCTATTTCTGCATACGGGCAAAGGACATCGACTCAAGGAGCATCAGCCAAAGGTACCGGGATATGGCAGCAGAAGACGGTCTGATGGATGCCATGATCACCAGGAAATACACACGATGCTATACAGTACTCAAGAACCCAGGATTATATCCTGCCTATGTTTATGTCCCAAACAACTCGATCAACGAGTTCATCCCTGAAACAAGGAACCCTAAAGGGGGCGCTAGGAAAGGCCGCCCACCCACCGTCGACTATTTCGAATATTCCTTCAGGATCGTCAGGTTGAAGCTTTCCGAGAACTCGTATGAGGTGCTGCTGACAAATCTGCCTGAGACGGAATTCTCAACGTCCGACCTCAAGGAGCTGTATCATCTGCGATGGGGGGTGGAGACCGCCTTCCGCCAGTTGAAATATGACGACTGCTCGTCATTCAGCAACACAAGGAAGAAGGTTGCGGCCATCGGCGAGATAATCCTTTCGCTGATCTTCCACAACATGTGCGTATCGGTGATGATCGCCTTCGCCAGGAAACAGTTCCGCAGGCTGGAGAACCGCAAACTCCTCTACAAGGTCAGCTATTCCGACCTGGCAAAGACCTTGAGGCTACACGCCTCGGGAAGGGATCCGACCATCACGATACAAAAAATAGTCAAGGAGCTCGAGATGACTATTCAGCCGGTAAGGAACGAAAGAGTATTTTCCCGAATTCTCAAACCCCGTTCTTTTACCCCGTTCATCTACAGAGCAGCTTGACTTTCTTTATTGTAGTGGATACCCAAGCCTCGCACAATTCAAAATGTTCGCAGGCTCGGATTATCATGCACCTAATAACAACTTCGAGACTGAAAATGAAAGCTATCAAGTCAGAAACGTAGGTTTCTTCATTGATAGCTTCCTTCTACTTTGCTCGGGAGCCTTAACTTAATGATATTGCTCTTCGGAGAGCTTTTTTTCTGTCATCTGTAAAGGTTTACAGTATTCCATAAGGCTCTATTTCCAGCAATTCTTGTACTGAAAGCAAGTATTTGAAAAGAATCGTGTAAACGTTTACATTTTTTCGTTGACAAATGGGAAAACCGATGGGAATATGGATTTGACAAAGGGGAATCTGAAAATCGTTCAAGAAAGCATAAGAACGAAAGATCAACAAGCTAGCCAGGAAGCGTAATCCTGGATAACGGACAAAAGGAGTTTCATATGAAAAAAATGGTGGCTATTCTCTTGGTGCTCGCACTGGTATGTACGGGTATCTTCGCCCAGGGCTCTTCCGAATCGAAGAGTGGTTCGGTAAAGATCGGTGCATTGATCCGCAACCTGAACGAACAGTTCGTGAAGGATTATGCAGACAATCTTCGCAAGCTTGCAGCAGAGAAGGGCGTTGAACTGAACCTTCAGGATGCTCAGGGCGACGTTGCCCGTCAGCTCGACCAGCTGAACACCCTGATCACCCAGGGATACAAGTACTTCGTGATCATCCCCCAGGATACCAGCGCAACTGAGCAGATGGCTCAGCAGATCAAGGCAGCTGGCGGCGGGGCTTCCTTCTCCAACATCCAGCCCTCTGTCGAGGCACTGAAGGTCGGAAAGGATTTCTATCTTGCTTCCTCCCCCGAATTGGTTGCTGGCCAGTACCAGGCCCAGATCATCGACGAATACTTCACCAAGTATCCTGCCAAGGCTCCCAACAAGGTCCTGAACATTCTCTACCTCCAGGGCCAGCTTGGTCACCCCGCTCAGATCAGCCGTGAAGCCGGCCTCATCGATACCCTCAAGAGCCTCGGCTATACCGTGAACTTCATCGCCCGTGATACCGCTGACTGGTCACCGGACAAGGCCCAGGAAAAGATGGACACCTGGCTTGCAGCACATCGTGGCAAGTTCAATCTGGTCGTAGCACAGAACGACGGTATGGCACTCGGCGCTGTTGAGTCCCTCATCACCAACGGTCTGGTCGACAACGATCCTTCCGATGGCACCATCCTGACCTTCCCGGTCATCGGTATTGATGCCACTGCTGATGCTCTCAACTCCATGGATCAGAACAAGCTCTATGCAACCGTTCTGCAGGACTCCGTCGGACAGAGCAGCACCGCATTCGAGTTGGCATACGCAATGGCTACCAAGGGAACTGCCTATGGCATGACCGCTTGGGGTATTGCACCGGCCAAGGAAGTGATCAGCGAGGCTCCGGCTAATGACGCAGCAGTCATTGCACAGTGCTACCTGGTTCCCTTCAAGCCTGTGACCAAGGCCAATTACAAAGACCTGATGTAAGGAAAAATCGTTGATGTGTCTCCTGCTCTGGCAGGAGACACTTCATGAATGCCGTCTTGCTACGTGCTGCGGGAAAACGGAAAAGGAAGAGTTATGAGTGCAACATATGCCCTGGAGATGGAATCGATCACCAAGGTATTCCCCGGAGTTCGGGCCTTGGATGATGTCACCCTACGGGTTAAGCCTGGAACGGTGCATGCCCTGATGGGTGAGAATGGGGCTGGCAAGTCGACGTTGATGAAGTGTTTGTTCGGCATTTACAAGGAAGATGGCGGGACCATCAAGCTCAATGGGGAAGTCTGTCACTTCAAGGACTCCCATGATGCGCTCAAGCGGGGCGTATCCATGATTCACCAGGAGCTCTCCAATGTTCCTGAACGGTCGGTCGCGCAGAACCTGTACCTGGGCCGTGAGCCGCTGAAAAGCTTCGGTATCATAGACCACAAGAAGATGAACGAGGATACGGCGAACCTGCTCAAGCGACTTGAGATAGACATCAAGCCGGAACGTAGGATCGGGTCGCTTTCCATCTCCATGCAGCAGACCTGCGAGATAGCCAAGGCGGTTTCCTACAACTCGAAGGTGGTGGTCATGGACGAGCCTACCAGCTCGCTTACCGACAACGAGGTTGCCCATCTCTTCAAGATCATCCGCCAACTGTGCGAACAGAATGTGGCGATTGTCTACATCTCCCACAAGATGGAGGAGATTTTCGCCATTGCCGATGAGGTGAGTGTCATGCGCGACGGCAAGATGATCGGTACCTACCTGACCGAGGAACTTACCAACGACAAGCTCATCTCGCTGATGGTAGGACGGGATGCAAACCTTCGGTTTCCTGCAGTCTCCAGTGCAATCGGGGATGTGTTGTTGAAAGTGGAGAACCTCTGCTCACCCAATCCCCGTTCCTTCCAGGATGTCTCATTCGAATTGCGGCGGGGTGAGATCCTTGGCATCGGGGGTCTTGTTGGTGCCCAGCGAACCGAGTTGATGGAGGCCATCTTCGGGGTGCGTACCACCAGTGCCGGCAAGATCTCCCTCAAGGGGGAAGAGATCTCTTCCATGAGCCCGAGAAAGGCAATCGAACATGGGATGGGCATGATCACCGAGGACCGCAGAGGGAGTGGGATCTTTCCTTTGATGAACATCTCCTCCAATACCAGCATTGCAAGTCTTCGGGAGTACCTGTCAAAGTTGGGGCTTCTCAAGCACAAGGAGCTGAAGCAAGCTTCGGTGCGCTACAATGAAGCTTTGCGGACAAAGACCCCGACGATGGAGACACTGATCCAGAATTTGTCGGGAGGGAATCAGCAGAAAGTCATCATCAGCCGCTGGCTGATGACACTACCGGACATCCTGATCATGGATGAACCGACCAGAGGCATCGATGTGGGTGCCAAGTTTGAGATCTATCAGATCATGAGCCAGCTGGCCCAGCAGGGGAAGGCCATCATCATGGTCTCCTCGGAGATGCCTGAGTTGATCGGCATGTCCCATCGGGTCATGGTTCTTTGTTCCGGGCGTTGTACCGGTATCCTGGACAAGAGCGAGTGCTCCCAGGAGAATATCATGCGTCTTGCCACCAAGTTCATGTAAGGAAAAGAGGGAGAATCGGAATAATCATGGAAACCAAGAAACTGCTTAGCGATGGCAAGAGGATTGCCAGCCAATATACGACCTGGGTAACCTTCGTGGGATTGCTTCTGCTCCTTTCGATCCTGACAAAGGGCAATGCCCTCAAGTGGAACAGCATTCGCAATCTGCTCATTGCCGAATCGGTACGCTCCTTTGCCGCCCTCGGGGTGGGTATGATCATCATCACCAAGGGCATCGACCTCTCAATCGGGTATGTTGTCTGCCTTACTGCCAGTGTAGCGGCCTCTTTTGCACAGAATCCTGACTACTCTTCCGCCATCTACGCAGGTCAGAGTTTCCCGCTCTTTGTTCCGATTGTTGCGGCAGTGGCAGCAGGCGGTCTTTTCGGTCTTTTCAACGGATATCTGATTGCCTACGGCAAGCTTCCTCCCTTCATCGCCACCCTCGGTTCGATGTCCATTGCCAAGGGCTTGCAGTTGATCTACACCAAGGCAGCCGTTGTAGGCTCGCTGAATCAGAATTTCAAGAACATCAGCCAAGGCAGTGTCGGCCCCGTCCCCAATCTGATCATCTACGTCATCATCGCTGCGTTCATCGTTTGGGTCTTCCTCCGTCACACCCGCCAAGGAACACACTTCTACGCCATCGGTGGCAACTCCCAGGCTGCACGGGTATCCGGCATCAATGTTGAACGTGACCTGATGATGGTTTACTTCTATGCCGGTTTGCTTTATGGTATTGCAGGAACCTTGCTTGCCAGCCGGTTGGGACTCGCCAACTCCCTGACAGCCAACGGCATGGAACTAGATGCCATTGCCGCGGTCACCGTCGGTGGGGTTTCGCAAAGCGGTGGTGTCGGTACGGTAAGCGGCATGATGATTGGTGTGTTCACCATGGGTCTGATCAACTACGGAATGTCCTTCTTGGGTGTAGACAGCTACTACCAACAGCTGGTCAAAGGCTTTATCATCATCGTAGCGGTATACTTCGATATGAAGAAATATGCCCGACGCAACTAGTGGGGGTTTAGGCATGGGCAAGAGTGAGAACGCCACCATCAAGGATGTCGCCAAGCTGGCAGGCGTCTCCATTGCTACGGTAAGCCGGGTCCTCAACAAGCTCGGGGTGGTGAACCCCGAGACAGAACGAAGAGTTCTCAGTGCGGTGAATATGCTGCACTACCAGCGCAATGCGGTGGCCCGTTCGCTCAAACTCAAAGAGACCAAGAGCATCGGGATCATGGTACCTGAGATTTCCAATACCTTTTTCACGGAGATTGTGGAACAGCTGGAGAAACTGCTCGGTCCCTTGGGGTATGCACTTCTGCTGTGCAGCTCGGAGAATTCGGTGGAGGAGGAGAAACGAAAGCTCTCGCTTCTGCTTGAACGCAATGTGGATGCCCTTCTGGTGATACCTGTCAGTGATATCGGCAGTCATTTCTGCTCTCCATCCTTGGACCATACCCCATTGGTCATGCTCGACCGAAAGATTGAGGATCTTGCGTGCGATGTGGTGCTCACCGATAACCGAAAAGGTGCTTATGATGTGACCTGCGCCCTGATCAGAGAGGGGAGGAAGCGCATCGGCTTCCTTGGTGGTGACAATCATGTCCATACGTCAGTGGAACGCTTGCATGGGTTTCTTGATGCGATGCGAGACCACCACCTTGAAGTGGAGAGTGAATTCATCCTCTTGGGCGGGATGACGCAGAAAGCTGGCTATACACTGGCCGAGCGGCTGCTGGATATGCCGAATTGCCCTGATACGTTCTTCATGGTGAACGACATGGTCCATATTGGTGCAACCAGCTACCTGATGAGCCATGCTCCGAAGGAGTTTCGGTCGAATCTGGCCTTCGCCACCTTCGACTACCTCTACTATGCACCGCTGCTCAAGTTTTGCCACTATGCGGTCGGCCAGCCACTGCAGCTGATGGGGGAATCTGCTGCGCAGCTGCTGATCCGGAGGATGGACGGTGATAGGGACGGTTTCCCTGCCACCGTGGTGATCGAGCCGGTCATCCATGTGATGAAGGAGAACGGGGGTGTGGTCACCGATGAGAGGTCCATGGCTTGCTCGTATGCACACTCCCCCCGTTTCGAAAAGGTCTTCAGCTAGGCAGTTCCTCATCAAAACAGACCGCTACCTTTCCGCAAGCTCCACTTGCCATCAACGCATAGGCTTCATCTGCCTTCTCCAAGCTGAACCGATGGGTTATCAGGTCCTCGGGATGGATGTTCCACCGCACCAACCGCTCGACAAGATCCTCCATCTTCCAGATGCTGGTTACCCAGCTGCCATAGATGGTCTTCTGGTCATGCAGCATATCCTCGCTGGGGTTGAAGTGTACCGTACCACCCTCCCCGACAAAGGCGATTCTGCCCCACTTGCGGGTAGCCCTGATGGCCGTAGCTCTTCCAGGGTCGCTTGCTGAACAGTCGAAAGCCCGTTCTACACCATTGCCGCCGGTGAGCGCCTTGATCTGGGCTACGTTCTGGTCGCTGGGGGTAAAGACGTGGTCAACCAAACCAAGCTTTTTCGCCAGTTCAATGCGAGATTGCTCGCGCTCTATGCCGATGAGCATGTTTGCTCCCATGGCTTTTGCCAGCATCAGGGCAGCCAAGCCAACCGGTCCAAGACCGACAACCAGGACTGCATCGTTCCCGCTTACCCCGATTTTCTCAATCGCCTCATACACGGTTCCAAAGCCACAGGCCACTTGGGCGCCATCGGCGTAGGTGAGCTCGTCAGGAAGGTAGACGAGGTCTTTCTCATCGCAGAGGATGTACTCTGCCATCCCTCCGTCACGCTGCCAGCCGTAGGCTGCGCGTTTGTCGCTGGTGCAGCTGATCATGAAGCCTTGGCGGCATTCGTGGCAGACACCGCAACCACTGATGTGGTAGACGATGACGCGGTCTCCCTTCCTGAAGCGCTTGAGGCCCGGTCCTTCCTCCACGATCTGACCGCAGGGCTCGTGACCTGCGATCACCCCCTGATACCCCTCAGGGCCCTTTCCCAGGTGTTCACGGTAGATGCAGCGAATATCGCTGCCACAGATGGTGGTGCACTTGGTCTTGACCAAGACCTGTCCGTGTCCCGGCTTGGGAACCTCATACTCGGCGAAAGCCACCGTGCTGTTGCCCGGGAGCGTTGCCCCTTTCATCATGTGCTTGCTCATCGTACTCCTCCTTTCCGATAGCGTTCGGGGATCGGGATGATCCCGTCTTCGTCCCATAGGTCGTGATAGGATTCAGCGCCTTCCCAGAGAAAGACCTGTCCCTTGATCAGGCGGTTGTTGCAATCGATTGTCCGTAGCAGGGCAAGTTCCTCGCTACTCAGCGGGTCTTCCATGACGCTCTGGAAGTTGCTTCTGAGATTTCGCTCTTTCGTGGATTGGGGAATCGGTACAATGCCGTTTCCCTGTGCCCACTTGAGGCAGATGGCTGCAGGATGGCAGTTGTGCTTGCTGGCAAGTTCCTTGACCACAGGATGGTCCATATCGACCTTGTCCTCGCTGGTGGTATCACGCTCAGGTCGGTTCGGAGAGCCGAGGGGGCTGTACCCGATGGCTCTGATACCCTGCTCCTGCACATAGGAGAGCAGCCCATACTGGCCGAAGAGCGGATGCAGTTCCATCTCGTTTGCAAAGGGTCGGATACTGGCGCTTGCGAGCAAAAGCCCCAGCTTTGCCTTGCTCATGTTGCTTGTGCCGATGTGTCGGACCAAGCCTTCCTTGACCAAGGCCTCCATTGCCGACCAGGTCTCCATGAACTGCTCATGAATATAGGGACGGGCATCGGGGCTGCGGCTGGTGACATCACACATCGGGGGGTGGAAGTTGGGGAAGGGCCAATGGACGAGATACAGGTCCAGATACTCCAACTGAAGGTCTTTCAAGCTTTGTTTTGCCGACGCGATCACCTTCTGGTAGGCATGGCTGTCGTTCCAGACCTTGCTGGTGATCCAGAGCTGATCACGGGGAATGCCGCTTGTTGCGAGCACCTCCCCGATTTCCCGCTCATTGCCGTATACGCTGGCACAGTCGATGTTTCGGTATCCGATTTCGAGGGCAAGCTTTACTGCTTGCGCCATCTCACGATTGCTGATGTGGTCTGAACCGAAGGTTCCCACTCCGATGATGGGCATATCCATGGTACGGCCTCCTTTTTCACTATCTACAGCATAAGCGATTGGAAGAAGAACACAATGCTTGATATGCGAAAAAAGAGTATCATTTTGCGCATAATCTGGTATGATGCAGGTATGGCGATCATCGGTTTGATGCTTCGATTTCAGGATGGCTATGATATGGCGGTTGCAGGGGGTGTGGTTCGGTATGCCCGGACCAAGCCGGAGTGGCAACTCAGGGGCCAAGGCCCCTGGTTTTTCAGCCTTGAACGGGAGGCTCTTGCTTCCTGTGATGGCTTGATCGCACGGATTGAGGACGATGAACAGGCTCGGTTTTGTGCATCTCTGGGAATACCGGTCATCGATATTGCAGGTTCCTCTTCGCTCAAGCTCTTCTCCCAGGTGCGCAATGACGACTACCAGACAGGGGTGAGCGGTGGCACCTACCTCAAGAGTCTGGGCAGCAGTCGTATGGCATGGTGTACGGTAGACCATGTACACTGGGCGCGAGAGCGGTTTGTAGGCTTCCAGACGGCAGTAAGCAAGCGTTCTGAAGAGATTCCTTCCTTCTCAAGGCCGCTTGCGTGGTGGAGGCAGCTGTATGAACCCTGCTCTGATCTCGAATCTTGGCTCGATCAGCTGCCCAAGCCCCTCTCGCTCTTTTGCTGCAACGACCTCTCCGCGATGAAGGTTGAACTGGCCTGCCAGCGACTGGGGATTCACATCCCCGAACAGATCATGGTGCTGGGTGTCGATAACGAGACCTTGCTTTGTGAGCTTGCAAACCCCTCCATCTCCAGTATCCAGCCCGATTGCGCTGCCATCGGATATCAGGCTTCAGCCATGCTGGATGCGCTCTTGGAGAACTCCATCAGTGGCATGCACATCCAGCGGATTGCACCAGGGCCGGTCAATGAGCGTGAGAGCACCCGCTTGGTACTCAGTGAAGACGAGCACGTGGCAAAGGCGATGTCGCTCATCAAGCGGGAGGCAACGGGAAATCTGACTGCCAGTGATGTTGCCGATCAGGCTGCGATCTGCAGGAGATCCTTGGAGATGCGTTTCCGCACCTTCCGCGGCAAATCCATCTGGGAGGAGATTTGTGAGGAGAAGCTGAATCAAGCAAGCATCCTGCTTCAGCACAGCAAGGAGAGTATTGCCAGTGTGAGTGAGCGGTGCGGTTTTGGCTCCATCCATCGCTTCTACAGTCTTTTCAAGCGACGCTATGGGCAGACTCCCCAAACCTATAGAAAGAGCAAAACACAGCGCTGAGGCTTCCCCCTGCCATCGGTTTGTGGCATGATTGCCCTAAGAGGCTGATTATGGAGTTGATGCTCGATACCGCAAATCTCAAGGAGATAGAGAGGGCGCTCGCCATCTATCCCATCAGTGGGGTGACCTCAAACCCCTCCATCATCAAGGCAGAGGGAGCTGTTCCCTTCTTTTCCCATATGCAGAAGATCAGGGCTCTCATCGGTGATGAGCGCAGCCTGCATGTGCAGGTAATCGGCCAAGATGCCCAAACCATCATCGCCGAGGCTCATAGGATCCTCTCTGAGCTTGGAAGCACTACCTTTGTCAAGATTCCTGTCACCGAAGAGGGCTTGAAAGCTATCCGCATCCTCTCCTCGGAAAACGTGAATATCACCGCTACGGCCATCTATACCACCATGCAGGGCATCCTGGCCATGCTCAGCGGAGCTCGGTATCTGGCTGTCTACTACAATCGGATGCTCAACATCGACATCGATGCTGCGAAGGTCATCAAGGAGCTCAGCTCCCTGCTCTGGGCGAACAGCACCAAGACCCAGGTCTTGGCAGCCAGCTTCAAGAACATCAGTGAGATCACCACAGCCTACGCCCAGGGGGCTAGCTGTTGTACGGTTCCTTACTCACTTTTGACGACCGGGCTCTCGATGCCCTCCATCACCAAAGCGGTGAGCGATTTCTCCGCCAATTGGGAGCAGGTATATGGCAATCGATCACTTCTTGACCTCTGAATCATCCTTCCTTCCGCTGGTCCACCATGCGTTGTCGGTACACCAGACTGAGGATGGGTACTTTCAGATCAACCGCTTCACCGATGGGCAGAGGGAGGAAGCATCCTCCCATCCCTTGTACAAGGCAATGGCAAACACCGCTGCCGGCGCTTGCCTGAGGTTCAAGGCGCATACTCCCGTACAGCTGGATATCAAGCGCATCAACCAATCATTGCTCCCCCGTGCAGAGGAGCATGCGCTCGACTTGGCCGCTCTCTATGGCAGGCCGCTGGATCTGAATGAGAGCATCGATGTTGTGTACCAGGACGGAAACGTGGAGTATTTTCCGCTCAAAAGTGGAGCCATTGGGATTGATGCAGGGAAGACAGTAAGCATACATCTTCCGCTCCACCACCAGGTGGAAGTGCGCCTGCGCGGGGAGGTGGAACCTCTTGGCCAGAAGCGTTCTGCTTTTCTGATGATGGGCGATTCCATCATCCAGGGAGTTGGTCTTCATCATCCGTCCCAATCGTTGGGAGCTCAACTGGAAACACTGCTGGATGCCAGCTTTCTCAATCAAGGCTTGGCAGGAAAGCTCATCAGTCCACGTCTGGTGCAGCAGTTGCCACTCTCTCAGCCTCTTCGGGGCATCATCGTGGGATACGGTACCAATGACTGGGTAGTCAGGGAGAACCTTGCCGAGCTCAGGGGAGAGATGTTCGCGTTGCTTGGACGCATCCGCAAATTCCATCCCCAGACGCCGGTGCTTGTCCTCACCCCGCTCTGGCGGTCAGACATCCAGGAGAAGAAGCGTATGGGCACATTCTCTGAGATGCAGATTGCACTCACCCAGGCCACACGATGCTTCCCGAAGGTCAGTGTGGCTGATGGGCTCTCCCTCTCCCTGCGTGATAGCTATGATGATGCTTTCCTGCATCCTGACAGCAAGGCGGTGGCCTTCCTTGCAAAAGGTTTGGCACGTCAGCTGCGGTAACTGGCGAGCAAGAAGTTCACCGCCTCTTCCATCTTCGTAAGGGCTCGCTCTACATTGCTGGTGGGGGTCCCATAGTTCAGCCGCACGAAGTGACGGTACTCCTCTCCTCCGAACCAGGTTCCATCGTTGAACGCAAGTCCTGCCCGTTGGCCGAAGAAGCGTGAGAGCAGTCCGCCCCCAGGGCTCTTCTGCTCATCATAGAGTTCCGGGTGAGCATGTTTGTCCGCTTCGACGAGGTGCATGATGAGGCTGCAGTCGATCAGGCCGATGAAGGAAGCCTCGGGTTTGATGAAGACCAGCTGGGGTATCCGCTTGGCAAGGAACACCTCCACCAAAGATGCGTTTTTCTGAAGGTAGACCAACAGTGCCTGAAGCCAAGGCAGCCCCTTCTCATAGGAGGCGAGGGCCAAGGTGGTGGCAAAGGTTGAGGTGTCGGCGATGAACAACTGGGAAAGACGATGGATGAACTGCGTTCGCATCGCTTCATCACTGAAGAGGGTGACCGAGTAGTGTTCTCCTGCAATGTTGAAGGTCTTGGAAGGTGCCATGCAGGTGATGGCAGCAGCTCCCACTTCCTTGGCAACCGTATGCAGGCACACATGGTCGGTGAAGCTCAGGTCGGCATGAATCTCATCGCAGAGGATGATCAGGTTGTGGGCCTTGGCTACAAGGCAGAGGCGTGTGAGGGTCTCATGGTCAAAGACAAGCCCGGAGGGGTTGTGGGGTGAACAGAAGATCAGCAGCTTCGCTTTCGCAGCCAGTTCTTCCAGTTTCTCCCAATCCAAGCAGAAGCGGTGGCTTGTCTCATCGTAGAGAAGTGGCCAGGTGAGCAAGTCCCTCTCCAGATTTCTCACAATCCTGATGAAGGGCTGATACGCAGGGAGGGGAACAATGATGCCTTCCCCGGGCGTGGAAAGCTGCTCCACCAAGACCGCCAGCGAGTTGAGGACGCCTTGGCTCACCACTACTTCCCGCTCAGTGATCTCAAGCTGGTGTCTCTGCTTTGCCCAGTTGCAAAAGAATAGTCGTTGCTTATCAGTATGGGGATAGCCGAAGATGGCATGCTCGGCGAGAGCTCGGGCTGCTTGGGCAACTTCGGGAGCAACCGGAAAGTCCATGTCGGCGACCCAAAACGGCTCGGCCTCTGGATTGCCGCAAACAGATTTGATGACAGCCTTGTTCCATTTGACCGAGAGAGAGGTGGAGCGGTCCACCACCGTATCGAAATCGTACTGCATCAGCTTCTGTACTCCTGGTCATAGGTGGATTTGGGATTGGGATATCTTCCCTCCTTGACCTTGTGCTTGAACACAATGGCTTGTGTGGGACAGCGGTGATAGCAACCGAGGCATCCGGTACAGGCTCGGTCAAAGACCGGCTTGCCACCCACCATCTCAATGTTTACCGAGGGGCACATGCGGTAGCACAGGCCGCAAGAGGTACACGCATCGGTTACTGCAAAGTCGAGGGCGGTGTCCATGAACGCGCGATGAATCGGAACCATCAGGTGATTGATCACCAAACGGCTCAGGGGAGGTCTGAAGGGAAGGTGAATCGCCTCGCTCTTGATATCCTCTGCAATGAGGGCAATCTTCTGCTCTGCTTTTGCATAGAGCGTATCTATCTTCTCTTCGGTGGGAGCGTGGAGAAGGGGAACATACCCATCGGGCATCACCACATGGTTTGCATAACTGACCAAGGCTCCTGCTTCCTTGAGCACTATATCCATCGCTTGGAATGTATAGGCCTGGAACAGGTATCGGGTTGCCACCATGAAGAGGTATCTGATGGGAGAGAGGTCCTGCTTTGCAAAGATCTCTTGGATGAAGTGAACCACCAGGTTGGGGGGAAACCCTTTGTAGACGGGAAAGACAAAGCCCACCTGTTCGGTCAGCTCGATCGGATCACCATGCATGAGGTTCGGGATCATCAGGATCTGGCAATCACCGATCTCCTCACACAGGCGTTTGGCGATGTAGTAGCTGTTGCCGGTACCGGAGAAGCAGATAAGGGTTGTTTTCATCTTCAAGCCTCTATGTCGAGCGAGGTGAGAAGTGCACAGACTTCGTTTGTATCCTCATCATTGAGATCAAGATTGGTGACCAGACGTACTATCTCCCCTTCGTTGTTGGCGAGAATGCCATGGGAGGCGAGGCGGTGTACCACCGTCTGGGCAGAAAGACCGGGAACCTGGAAGAAGATGATGTTGGTCTGAACCCCTTCACGGTCCACTACAGCCCAGCCTGTTTTTGCCAAGGCATCCGCAATGGCTGTTGCATGGGCGTGGTCGTCCTTGAGACGGTCGACATGATGGGTGAGTGCAAAGAGTCCTGCCGCGGCAAGGATGCCTGTCTGGCGCATTCCTCCTCCGAGCATCTTCCTGAGGGTAAGGGCTTTGTTGATGAACGCTTCATCGCCACAGAGCATACTGCCAACCGGAGCGCCCAACCCCTTGGAAAGGCAGAAGGTGATGGTATCGGCATATTTGGCATAGGTCTTTACCGGGATGCCGGTAGCAACCTGTGCATTGAAGAGGCGGGCACCGTCCATGTGGACTTTCAGCTGATGGGTCTGGGCGAAGTCCTTGATCCCTTCCAGATTTTCCAGAGGATAGCAGTAGCCGCCGATGGTGTTCTCAACCTCGATAAGGGTGGTGGTCGCCATATCGTAGCTGCCGCTTTTCACTTTGCCGGCAAGATCAGCTGCACTCAGCACACCCCTCGGGACGTCGATGGTGATGGGTAGCACTCCTGCTATGGCGCTGATCGAGCCGATTTCGTGTTGGATGATATGGCTGTTGGAGGCAGTGAGCACCTCGTTGCTTCTCCCTGCCTGGAGGTAGAGGCTGATGAGGTTTCCCATGCAGCCCGAGGAGACAAACAGAGCTTTTGGCTTACCCGTCAGTTCAGCGGCCAAGGACTCGAGCCTTGTGGTCGTGGGATCTTCCCGATAGACATCATCCCCGACTTCTGCACTGGCCATTACTTTGCGCATTTCAAGAGTCGGTTTGGTGATCGTGTCGCTTCTGAGGTCATATTGCTTCATGGTCTTTCTCCTTGGCACTTCGGTAAAACTATACCGAACAGAACTCCTTCAGTCCAGCAATCGAGTAGGCGGGGGCCATTAGGCCCCAACCTCTCACACCACCGTACGTGCCGTTCGG
>LVBG01000036.1 GCA_001603115.1 Spirochaetales bacterium Spiro_05 | reverse complement strand
TGTAGCAGAAAAAATTGGTACATCTTTGGCTTCGAGTGTCAAAAAATCTGGAAGTTCAGGTTGAGGGTTGCTTCCGTGGAAGAATTCATAGTATTAACTACAAAATACTACCGAATAAGGAATGTAAGGAAATAGTAGAATAGTTCTTTGCAAAAAGAAAGGAGAGAAGTCTTCTTGCCTCTCTCCCGTTCTTGTCTGGTTAGATTACCCTTGGATCGACATCCTGTGAGTAGTCGATATCAGCAAACCCAAAACCATGGATCTGCTCGTACTCCTCCTGGACCCCTGCCAGGTCTCCGCCCTTCAGGACTTCTCCCTCCCGTTGGAGAGCCCAGCGCTTCTCTACCTCATCCTGGACTTCAGCAAGCATCTCCCAGTCATCAACACGGATCCTGCCTTGCTCGTCAGTCGGGATCTGTTCGTTGTTGGCGTAGAGCAGGGTGGTGAAGAGGCGGTAGATTTGCTGGGTGCAGTGCTCGTGCAGGCCTCGTTCCTTCATGACCTCATAGAGGAGGGCCATGTAGAGAGGGACTACAGGAATCACTGCACTTGCTCTGGTGACCAGTGCCTTGTTCACCGATACAAAGGCTTTGCCTTGGATCGATCCGAGTTTTTTGGAAAGGTTTGATGCAGTCCGCTCGAGGTCTTCCTTTGCCTTGCCGATCGTACCTTCCCGGTACACCGGGTAGGTGATCTTCGGCCCGATGTAGGAGTAGGCAACCGTCATTGCACTGGGTGCAAGTAAGTTTCTTTCCAGAAGGTAGTCGATCCACAGCGACCAGTCCTCACCCCCCATCACCTTCACCGTTTCCTGGACCTGCTCATTTGTTGCAGGCTCGATCGTGGCACTCTTGACGACATCACTGTCCAAATCCACCGAAAGGGCAGTGAACGATGGGCCTATCGGCTTGAGGACTGAGCGGTACGTCTGGCCTGTCACCGGATCGTTGCGCAGAGGGCTGGCAAGACTGTAGACAACCAAATCCACTTGGCCGAGCTCCTTGGCGATAAGGTCGGCAGTTTTTTCTTTGATCTCATTACTGAATGCATCCCCAAAGACAGAGAATGCCTTCAGCCCTGCATCCTTGGCTTTCTTTTCGAAGGCCATGGTGTTGTACCAGCCAGGGGTGGCTGTCTTGCTTTCAGATGGCTCACGCTCGAATGAGACATTGATGGTGGCAGCAGAAGAAGCAAAGGCTGCGAAAATGCGTGAAGAAAGTCCATAGCCTGTGCTGCCACCGAGTACCAAGACGCGCTTGGGCAGACTCAGGTTGTTAGTGGAAGGGTAGGCGGGAGTCGAATCAGCATGTGCATGCTTCTGCACCCAGGCTATCTGTTCCTCGACATACCTTCTGCATCCCACAGGATGGGCGGTAAGGGAGACGTTGCGCAGCACCTTTTTGGTAATAATCACTCTATGCCTCTTTCTTGTTATTGCTGACAATGCACATCCAGGAAGCCTCAGCTGCCTTTTGCCCATCGACGAGAATGGTGCCGCTCTGGCGAACCATCGTCTGTGATACCCTTACATTGTGCACCTCAATGCGTGCGGTGTCACCAGGCCGCACCTGGGCCCTGAATTTTGCCTTCTCAACTGTTGCCAGAACGAAGAAAGCACCGTGGGGAAGGATACCCGCCTGTACCAGGCCGGCCCCTCCACACTGGGCCATGGTCTCTATCAGGATCACCCCCGGTACCACTGGGTAGTCGGGAAAATGACCGGCAAAGAAAAAATGGTCGGAGGTGAAGACCCGGCTGGCAACCGTATGTTGGTCGTCAACTTCAAGCAGCTCGTCGAGGAAGATGAACGGATCACGGTGGGGAATGAGTTCACAGGGTTTTTCAAACATCAGAACGCTCCTTACGCTGGATTATAGGCTTTGAAAACAAGCACACCGTTATGCCCTCCAAAGCCGAGGGAATTACTCATTGCATAGCGAATTGTACCCTCCTTACCTTTGTTGGGTACATAGTCAAGATCACACTCACTGTCTGGATTTGTCAAGTTGAGCGTGCAAGGATAGTACTGGTCACGGATGGCCAGCAGGCAGACGATCGCCTCCACAGCTCCCGCTGCTGCGATGAGGTGGCTGGTCATCGACTTGGTGGAGGAGACTTTCAGCTTGTAGGCATATTCTCCGAACACACGCTTGATCGCCTTCGTCTCCATCGAGTCGTTGGCGGCAGTGCTGGTACCGTGTGCATTGATGTAGTCGATCTCCTCGAGCTTGGCCCCGGCCATAGTCAGGGCAGCATGCATGGCGCGGGCCGCTCCCTCCCCATCTGGATTCGGGGCGGTCAGGTGATAGGCGTCACAGGTCATGCTGTAACCGGCAATCTCTCCGAGGATGGTTGCCCCACGCTTCTTGGCATGGGAGAGCGATTCAAGCACAAGCATTCCTGCGCCTTCCCCCATGACAAACCCATCACGTTCCTTGTCGAAGGGACGGCTGGCAATCTGGGGAGTATCGTTGTAGCGGGTTGCAAGCGCCTGGAGGCGGCAGAAACCAGCCACACTGAGCTTGGTGATGGCAGCTTCGGTACCACCGGTCAGCGCAACATCCACTTGGCCGAAACGGATGGCATTGAAGGCATCGCCGATTGCATCGGTGCCTGAGGCACAGGCTGTGACCGTAGTGTGGCAGGGTCCCTGCATCCCGAAATGGATGGCAATATTGCCTGCCGCCTCGTTGCTGATCAGCTTGGGGATGGTCAGGGGAGCCACAGCATGCGGTCCACGCTCATACAGTTTGTAGAGATTCTCCTCCACCACCTCAAAACCACCGATTCCGTTGCCCATATAGACACCGCTGCGATAGGGGTCAAATGCACCTGTCTCAAGCTTTGCCTGGTTCATCGCCTGTACTGAAGCATGCACCGCAAACTTGGTGAAGTCGGCCATACCACGGGTTTCCTTGCGGTCCAAGAGGTCGGAAGGATCGAAATCCCTCACTTCACCGGCAATCTTGGCAGGGTAGTCGGTCGTGTCGAATTTGGTGATGGGCCCGATTCCCGAAACACCTTCCTTTATGTGGTTCCAGAACTGTTCGATGCTGGTTCCCAAGGGGTTCACCGTCCCCATTCCTGTCACTACGACGCGTTCAAGTTCACTCATCTCTCACTCCCTTACATGGACATTCCGCCATCAACAGCCAGAACCTGGCCGGTGATGTAGGAAGCATTCTCTGATGCGAGGAAGGCCACACTTCTGGCTACCTCTTCTGCGTTTCCGATGCGACCAAGGGGAATCTGGGTCTTAATCTGCTCCTTTGTCTGCTCTCCCAGCACATCGGTCATGGATGTACTGATGAAGCCGGGTGCAACCACATTCACCCGTACCGAGCGTGAGGCAAGTTCGCGGGCAAGGCTCTTGGAGAAGCCGATGATGCCGGCCTTGCTGGCCGCATAGTTGGTCTGTCCCCCGTTGCCCATGATGCCCACCACACTGCTGATGTTGATGATCGAGCCCTTTCTCTGGGTAGCCATCAGGCGGCTGAGACGGCGGCAGGTGAGGAAGACCGACGTAAGGTTGACCGCCAGCACCTCATCCCAGGCCTCATCCTTCATGCGCATGATCAACCCGTCACGGGTGATACCGGCATTGTTCACCAGGACATCGATGTTCTTCGCCTCAGCGATCACCGCTTCAAGTGCAGCTTCTACCTGGCCTCGGTCTGCCATATCACAGCTCACATGGTGAGCCAGGTCACTTTCCAGATTCTCTGCCTTGCTTCTGGAGAGGTACCAAACTTCCATTCCTTGGTTGAGCAGTTCCCCGATGATCGCCAGTCCGATTCCTCTCGAGCCACCGGTAACCAATGCATGCATACGTTCACTCATATCGTCGTTTCCTTTGCAAACTCTTGTATTGCTGATTCGGTGCCCAGACTCCTGCAAACAAGGTCCAGACCACTGTTCTTGCACAGCCCTGAGAGGACTGTCCCATATCCCACCTCTGCAATGGAGAGGGTGTTGGAAGCTGTGAGCTCCTTCACCTTTGCGAGTACCGCTGTCCAGCGGACCGGATAGGCAAGCTGGCGGGCAAGGTGCTTGCGAGCATCCTCTTTTGTGCTGATGATGGACCCATCCACACTGCTGATCACCAGTTCCTTCGGATCGCAGAACGTCTGCGTCTCAAGGAAGGCCAGGAACGAGTCGGTCGCCTCCTCCATGAAGGGGGTGTGGAAGGGGCCGCTGACTTTCAGGGGAATGACACGCTTGGCCCCCATTTCCATCAGAACCGGCTTGAGAAGGGTGATGGAAGCGGCAAGGCCTGCCACAACAACCTGGGCCGGACCATTGTCATTGGAGGGGTAGACGCCATCAAGGTTGGATGCTTTTATTGCATCCTGTACCTGGGCAAACCCAAGGCCGATGATGGCCGCCATACCCAGTTCCCCATACGTTTTTGTAGCCTTCTCTGACATTTCGTCCATCAAGGCGGCGCGCTTCTCTATGATGGAGAAGAGGGTGAAGTCATCAATGATGCCTCCTCCCGCATAGGCTGCGAGCTCTCCGAGGCTGAAGCCGCTGTGAGCCTTGAATGCATATCCATGTTCTCTCAATCGGAGATAGGCGCTGCGGCTTGCCAGGGTGATGGCAAGCTGTGCGTTGCGTGTCTGTTTCAGATCCTCTTCACCGGCTGTGCTGAGCAGCCCATACAGATCTGTATGCGCTGCCTCACTTGCCAGGGAGAAAAGCTCCTTGACCTGCTTGCTTGCCTGATGGAGATCGAGTGCCATGCCAGGGCTCTGTGAGCCTTGGCCGGGATACAGTGCTAGGATTGGTGCCATGTCAACAATGTTCCTCCGTACGTGAGCCCAGCTCCAAAGCCGACGAGCAGAACGCTTTGTCCCTCTTTGAGCAGGCCCTTGTGCTGCATCTCCGACAAAGCGAGCGGTATGGATGCAGCGCTTGTGTTTGCATACCGGTCGATGTTCAGGTAGAATCGATCCTGGTCGATGCCGTAGCGTTTGGCACAGGCAGCGATGATACGCTGATTTGCCTGGTGTGGGACGATCCAGTCGAGCTCGGTGAGCTTGAGGTTGTTGCGTTCGGCCAAGCTGATGATCGTCTCCCCAATGGTGCGTACGGCAAACGAGTAGACCGACCTTCCGTCCATCGTGATGTGCCGTTCCTTGGGGTCGATGGTCAGGGAAGCAGAACCTGCAGCCTCAGCCTTGAGCAGGCTGTCTTGGATGCCGACACCTTCCTCTTTTGCCTCAAGCAGGACACATCCAGCCCCATCTCCGAAGAGAACGCAGGTGTTGCGGTCCTCCCAGTTGATGACATCACTGAGTTTCTCGGCACCCACCACCAGTGCATTTTTCATGGTGCCGACAGCTATCAGGGCACGGGCTGTCTCCAGGGCGTAGATGAAGCCGGTGCACCCAGCGCTGACATCAAGGGCAGGACCCTTGCTTCCCAGCCGTTCTGCAAGCAGGCAGGCTGTGGAAGGGAATCCGGGGAAATCAGGGGTTGCCGTGGCAACGACGATGCCGTCGATCTCAGTTGCTTTTCTTCCGCTTCTTCTCAAAAGGTCTTCGATGGCCTTGTAGGCGAGGTCGCTGGTAAGCTCCCCCTTCTCTGCGATGTGACGTTCGGCAATGCCGGTATGGCTCTTGATCCACTCGTCATTGGTATCGACAAGTTCTGCCATCTCGTCATTGGTGATCACTTTGGAGGGGGCATATGCTCCCACAGCGGTGATCTGTATGGAATGTGGAGGCTTCACAGTCTCCCTCCTTGGATTCTTCAGATAGGTATACTATTATTACAATTTAGAAATATTTGTCAATATTGACATGAAAAGAGCATACTGTTATTATTAAAACCAACTTGGATGCTACGTATTTGCATCCCATCCCCATTGTATGAGGAACACTATGGACACCTTGAACCTTGAACAGGTACTTTCCCTCTTTGACAACAGTACACTCAGCGAGCTGGAACTCTCCTGCCCCACCTATACGCTCAAACTCAAGAGATCTTCTACCGAACAAAACCAAGCCAGGCCTTCGGCTCCCGTTGCAAAGGTTGCCACAGCGCCAGAGAAACCGGCCAAAGCTGAGGAGAAGACAGAGATCATCACCAGCCCCATCGTCGGAACCTTCTATCTTACCCCGGCCCCTGATGCTCCTCCCTATGTACGGGTAGGCAGCACCGTCCAGGCAAAGGATGTGCTGTGCACCATCGAAGCCATGAAGCTGATGAACCAGCTGGAAGCAGATTATGCCTGTGAAATCGTCGAAATCCTGGCCAAGCCGGAATCCATGGTGGAATTCGGACAGCCTCTCTTTAAGGTCAAACGCATATGATTGGATCGATTCTCATTGCCAACCGCGGCGAGATAGCGGTACGTGTGGTCAGGGCCTGCAAAGACCTTGGCATCAGGGCTGTGGTTGCCTACTCCCAGGCAGATGCCGACACCCTGGCGGTCAAGTTGGCTGACGAAGCGGTCTGCATAGGACCCGCTCCCACCCAGGAGAGTTACCTCAACAGCAAGAACATCATTGTGGCAGCCTGCCTCAAGCGCTGCGATGCCATCCACCCCGGAGTGGGCTTTCTCAGCGAGAACGCTGCATTTGCCAAGGCAGTGGAGGATGCCGGCCTCATCTTCATCGGTCCGAAGAGCGAGACCATCGCCCTGTTGGGCAACAAGGTGGAGGCGCGCAAGGCAGCCTTGGCGGCCGGCCTTCCCATTACCCCGGGCAGCAAGGAGGCAATAGCCGACCTTGCCGATGGCAAACGTAATGCAAGCCAGATCGGCTACCCGATCATTCTCAAGGCCTCCAGTGGCGGAGGGGGAAGGGGTATGCGCATCGTTCGCAAGGAGAGCGAGCTCGAAGCTGCGCTCGCCCTTGCCCGTAAGGAAGCCAAGCTCTTTTTCGGAGACGATGCAGTGCACATGGAGCGGTTCCTCGAACAGCCCAGGCATCTGGAAATCCAGCTGCTCAGTGACGGAAAGGGAACGGTTCTGCACCTTGGCGAGCGCGATTGTTCGGTGCAGAAGAACCATCAGAAACTGCTTGAAGAGAGTCCCTCCCCAATCCTCAGCGAAAGCCTGAGAAACGCAATGTGTGAAGATTCAGTCAGACTCTTTCAGGAATTGGGCTATCGTGGGGCAGGAACCGTCGAGTACCTGGTGGAGGGTTCTTCCTACTATTTCATGGAAGTGAATGCACGATTGCAGGTGGAGCATCCGGTCAGTGAGCTGGTCAGCAGATTCGACCTGGTCCGTGCCCAGATAGAGATTGCCCAGGGCAAGAGCCTTTCGCTCTCCCAAAAGGATGTGCAGCTCTCCGGCTATGCCCTTGAGTGCCGTATCAACGGCCTGAGTGCCGGCCGCATCGAGAAGTTCGTCATGCCCAGCGGTCCCCATGTTCGCGTCGATACCTACCTCGAGGCCGGTTCCGTCCTCAGTCCCTATTACGACTCATTGATCGCCAAGATCATCATCTGGGCGCCGAGCCGTGAGCAAGGGCTCTCGGTCATGCAGCGAGCCCTCGCTGAGGTGGAGATCGAGGGGGTGAAGACCAACCTTGAGGAGCAGAAGCTGTTGATCGCCTGCAGGCCGTTCTCCAGTGGTCGCTTCGGCACCGATCTTTACGCAAAGGTCTGCGACCAGGAGAAGAAACATGCCTGATCTCTGTCCCAATTGCCAGAAAGAGGTGGCATTGGATGCCTATCGCATCTGTCCCTCTTGCAACCATTATTTCCCCCTGACCATAGCCCAGCGCTTGGCGCTGACAGTCGACAAGGACTCCTTTGTCGAGATGTCCGCGGAGATGCGTTCGCGCAATCCCATCTCGCTGGCCGGCTATGAGGATAAGCTCAAGGAGAACGAGAAGAAATCCTCCCTCAATGATGCGGTGACCATCGGAAGCTGTACGATTGAGGGAGACAGCGCCATCATCGCCATCATGTCCTTCGCCTTCATGGGCGGGAGCATGGGCTCGGTGGTAGGTGAGAAGATCACCCAAGCAATGATCGAAGGTGCCCTGCGTGGATGGCCGGTGGTCATCTTCACCGCAAGCGGGGGAGCCAGGATGCAGGAGGGAATATTCTCCCTCATGCAGATGGCCAAAACCGCCAGTGCCGCCGCACTGCTTGAGGAAACGAAGACACCGCTCTTCTTGGTGCTGACCAATCCAACCACTGGAGGGGTGACAGCCTCCTTTGCCATGCTTGGGGATGTCATTCTTGCCGAACCTGGGGCCATCATCGGCTTTGCAGGTCCTCGTGTCATCGAGGGCACCATCCGTGAGAAGCTGCCCGAAGGGTTCCAGCGCTCTGAGTTCCAGCTTTCCAAGGGCTTTGTCGATGCTCTCGTCAGCCGGGACAAGCTGAAGCAGACCCTCTCCTTTTTGATCAAGACCCATACCAGGAAGGAGGCCGCCCATGGCTGATCTGAAACAATCGCTCGATACCATCGAGAGCGTGGTGAAAACCTCCTATACCTGTGAAGGCACTTCCAGTTGGGACTGCGTACTGCGCAGCCGCCAACAGGGAAGACCGGGTGCCAAGACCTTCATCGACCTCATTTGTGACTCCTTCATGGAACTGCATGGAGACCGTCTCTATGGGGATGACCCGGCTATGATCGGGGGCATCGGCATGGTGGGGGGAAGAGCCATCACCTTCATCGGCAACCGCAAGGGTGCGAACTTCAAGGAGAATGTACTGTGCAACTACGGCATGAGCAACCCCGAGGGATATCGCAAGGCGCTGCGCCTTGCCAAGCAGGCTGAGAAATTCGGCCGTCCGGTTGTCTGTTTCATCGACACCCCGGGCGCCTATCCGGGCCTTGGGGCTGAGGAGCGGGGCATCGGTCAGGCAATTGCTGAGAACCTGAAGGTCTTCTCCACCCTCAAGACACCCATTCTCTGCTTCATCATCGGTGAAGGCGGCAGTGGGGGAGCTTTGGGTATCGGGGTGGGGGATAAGCTGTACATGCTCGAGCATGCCGTGTATTCAGTCATCACCCCCGAAGGGTTTGCCTCCATCCTGCTGCGTGACCCGAGCAAGGCGAAGGAAGCTGCCGAGGCGATGAAGATGACCAGCCACCATCTCAAGGAGTTCTCGGTCATCCACGACATCATCCCCGAACGCAGCACCGAGCAAACTGCCCAGGCCATCAAGGAGACGATCATCCGCGACCTGGATGTGCTGTGCAACAAGCCGCTGGACAATCTGGTGCGCTACCGCCTCAAGAAGATCCGGGGCATCGGAGAGGTCTCGGGGGGCAAGGAGTGGTGGCAGCCGCTTCTGGAGGTCTTCACCAAGACAGAGAGCCTTCGCTAGATGTGGGCAGCCTTCTTCTCCAGATCCCGCATTCCTCGGAAGAAGAAAAGGCTGGTCATCAGGGTGGAGAGGGCATCGGCGACCGGGGCTGACCAGAGGATGCCCTGCATCCCAAAGAAGTGTGCAAAGAGCAGGATTGCCGGAATAAGGAAGAGTCCTTGCCTTGAGAGGGTGAGAGTGAGTGCAATCTTGCTCTTGCCGATTGCCTGGAAGAAGTTTCCCGCTATCACCTGGTACCCTACCAAGGGAGTGAGCAGAAACCACCTTCTCAGCGCGTACACCCCAAGATTGAGCAACGCTGGGTCTTGGTTGAACATCCCCACCATAGTGCGGGGAAAGAGTTGGGTAACCGCATAGCCTACCAGAATCACGGCCGTGGCACTGAGGATGCCGAGCTTGGCAGCCTCCTTGACCCGGTCGTACTGCTTTGCCCCGAAGTTGAAGCTGATAAGCGGCTGCACCCCTTGGTTGATGCCGATGACCGGCATGAAGAGTAGGGTCTGCAGGCTGTGGACAATACCCATTGCGGCAATGCCCAAGTCTCCTCCATGGAAGATGAGGGTCTTGTTGAGGATCACATTCAGGATGCTGGACATGATCTGCAAGGTAAAAGGGGGAAAGCCCAGCGCTATGATCGAGCGGACCACCGACAATCGGAACCGATGCTTGCCCAGCCTGAGCTTGACTCGGCTGCGCTTACCCAAGAAGTAAGAGAGTACCCAGATGAACGACAAGCTTTGGCTGATGATGGTCGCCAAAGCCGCCCCTGCCATGCCCCAATCCAGGACATAGATGAATATCGGGTCGAGGATGATGTTTGTCCCGGCCCCGAGGAACATCGAGAGCATCGCAACCTTGGGATTTCCATCGGCTCTGATGAAGTGGTTCAGCCCCATGCTGGTTACGCCAAAGACAGAACCCATCAAAATGACCCTCAAATAGCTGGATGCATAGGGCAGCACCTGCTCACTTGCCCCGAAGAGGGTGAGGATGGTGGGCATGAAAATCTGTCCGAGCGTAAGAAAGAGCAGGCCGCCTCCGCTGAGCAGGAGGAAAGAGGTGAAGAGGACTTCCTCGGCCTCCTCATTACGCTTCTGCCCCAAGCGGATGGAGAAAAGGGTCGCCCCTCCGATGCCAAAGAGCACCCCCAAGGCAATGAGGATGATCATGATGGGGAAGGCGATGGTGATCCCTGCGATGCCGTTCGCCCCGATGGACGGGCTGTTGCCGATGAAGATGCGGTCAACGACGTTGTACAGGGCGTTGACCATCATGCCGACGATGGCGGGGATGCTGAAACGCATCAGGAGTTTGAAAATAGGTTCTGTCCCCAAGGGGTTTGTGTGTTCGGCCGTCTGTTGCATGTCAGCTAAGTTCCTTCTGTATTGAAGCCAGGTGTGCACAGATCTGTTCGTATGTCTCGCTTCCGAACTGCTCGATCAGGTTCTGGTTCCACCTACGCACTTGGTTGGTAAGCTCGCCTTCCAAAGCTTTGGCGTGTTCGGTAAGGTGGATGCGGTTGCACCGTTTGTCCTTCTCATCCTGGGTTCGGGTGACGAATCCCTTGTCGATGAGCACTTTCAAAGCACGTGCGGTTGCGGCTTTGTCGATGACCAATGCAGCGGAGAGCTCCTCTTGTGTCTGTCCTTCAGTTTGGTAGAGGGACATCAGAAAGCCCACCTCCCCGCTGGTGAGGCTGTAAGGTTTGAGGACCTGGTTGAGGTAGCGTTGGTTGTGGCGGTGCAAGATTGCCAGATGGCGTGCAAGGCTGGAATACATGAAACACTCTATACCGTAAATTGGTTGATATGTCAACTAATAAGTGCTGTAGCCAGTCCCGTGGTTGTGGTATACTCATTCCATGCAAGAACAACCCACCATCGCCTTGATGTATGACTTTGACAAGACGCTCACCACCAAGGATATGCAGGAGTATACCTTCATCCCCAAACTCGGATTGAGCAGCGAGGAGTTCTGGAAGAAGGCAAACGACCAGGCACGCACGCAGGGGATGGACAGCATCCTCTCCTATCTCAAGCTCATGCTTGATGAGGCGAAACGATGCAACCAGCCGATCCAGCGCAGTGACTTGGTCGAGCTTGGTCGGGACCTTGAGTTCTATCCCGGGGTGGAAGGGTGGTTCCCTGCCATCAATGCCTTGGGAGAGAAGCTCGGACTCTCCATCGGGCACTACATCATCTCCTCAGGGCTCAAGGAAATCATCGAGGGTTCGGCCATCGGTTCGGTCTTCAAGCGTATCTATGCTTGTGAGTACTTCTATGATGATCAGGGAAAAGCGGTCTGGCCCAAGCTTTCGGTCAACTATACAGCCAAGACCCAATTCCTCTTTCGCATCAACAAGGGTGTGCTGGATGTCTATGATGACAAGGCACTGAATGACTACACCAAGGAAGCGGATCGCAGTGTGCCGTTTCGCAATATGATCTACATCGGGGACGGACTTACCGATGTGCCCTGCATGAAGCTGGTAAAGGAGAATGGGGGCAAGTCAATTGCTGTCCATGCCCCCAATAGGCTTGCTGCCTGCAAGAAGCTGATGAACGAGAACAGGATCAACTTCTACGCCCTTGCCGACTACCGAAGCGAAGGTGAGCTCTTCGGTCTTGTCTCAACCATTCTGGAGAACATGAGATGTGAGAACGTCCTCCAGAGTTGGCATCGAAGGCAGCAGAGCGAAGCTGTGCTGCTACACTCCTAGGCCTTCCTGCATCCAGTAACTGAGCGCTTCCATCCCTTTCCTGGTAGGGTGAAGGTTGTCTGCGAGCAAGCCGTCTCCCAGGGTGATGGGATTTTGGGCAAGGTCGATCAAGTGGGCGTTTGGGCTTGCCTTCACCGTATCGCGAATGATCTGGGCAAGCTCGAGCTGGGTCCACCCGTGGATGTTCGGCTCATCCAGTGAGCGGTCGGTCCGCTGCAACGGGGTGCAGAAATAGAGCTCGCTTGTGCTGTGGCGCTTGAGCATCTGCTTCACCAGGCTTTCATAAGCCTCGGCGAAGACTTCTTTTGTGGTCGGCTGGTCGGCCTGTCCCCAGTCATTGGTGCCGCCGAAGATGATGATCAGATCCCCGCCCAGCCGGCTCTGTCGCTTCTCATCCTGGAAGCAGGAGGTGAGCGGACGGACGCCGGTATAGCTGATCCTGCTGCCCGAGTAGGACTCGTTGGTCAGGAGCCTGAGGCCGGTTCTCTGGATCAAGAGGTGCCACCAGGTATGTTCCTTGCGGGTGACATCGACCCCTTCACGGGGATAGAAGAGCTCGTTCTCCTCGGGAACAAAGCCTGCAAAGGTGGAGATGGAATCGGCAAGGATGGAAAAGGTTGGTGCTGTCATGCAGGCAGTGTAGCGCAGTGCTTTTCCTCGCTCAAGAGTCCGTGGTATGCTCGGATCGGAGGTTCTGATGGATACGAAGATCTCACTGGTACAGAATGGGGCCCTGCAGAAAGTCGGCTCGGTCTTTGTCGAGGCGTTCGGTCGCTCTCCCGCTCTCCTGATTGCAGACGGAAACACCCAACGGGTGGCGGGGTTTGCCGTTGCCAGAAGCCTTGAGCAATCGGGCATTGAAGTGCGGCAGTTCATCTTCCCCGCCAATCCTCAGCCCTATGCGGATGAACACTCCATCGCCCAAGTGCGGTTGAGCCTCCAAATGGATACCAGTATTGCCGTTGTACTTGGCTCGGGCACCCTCAATGACATCACCAAGCGAGCATCCTCTGAGCTCGATCGTCCCTACATGGTGGTCGCCACCGCCCCGAGTGTTGACGGCTATACCTCTTACGGGGCTGCCGTTTCTATCGGGGGTTTCAAGCAGACCCTTCCCTGTGCAGCACCCACCGTCGTCCTTGCCGATACCCAGATTCTCTGCGAATCGCCTTCCCCGATGATCGCAAGCGGCTTCGGGGATTGTATGGCCAAATTCGCCGCAGGTATGGACTGGATTCTCGCAGATCTCTTGGGTTTGCAAGCCATCCGAGACGATGTCTGGACGATGGTCCAGAAACCGCTGAGGCAGGTATACCAGCAGCATCAGGGTATTGCAAAGCGGGAGACTCGTGCCATCGGACAGCTCTTCGATGCCCTGTCTGCGAGTGGATTTGCGATGCAGATCATGCACGACAGCCGTCCTGCCAGTGGTGCTGAGCATCTGATCAGCCACATCTGGGAGATGGAACACCTAAGCAAGGATGGGCAGCCGGTCAGCCACGGCTTCAAGGTGGCCGTTGGGACGTTGGCGTCTGTTTTCCTCTATGAGAATTTGCTCAATCTGGATGCCTGCGACTGCTACGGAAACCCCATCGAAAGCTGGGAAGAGCGAGAAGGTTCCCTGAAGGCGTTCTTCACCGATGAGAAGGTAGCCAACCAGACGCTCTCCATAGCCAAGAGCAAGTTCTTGGAGCAGGATGCGTTGCTGCAGAGGAGGAAGGCGATCAGTGCCACCCTCCCCACACTCAAGGAACGGATCACCACCCAGCTTCCCCCTTACCAGGAACTGAAGCATGCAATGCAGTTGGTCGGCTGCCCAGTTCATCCCAGAGAGATCAATGCAAGCCTTGATGATCTGAAGCGCGCCATGATTGGGGCGCAGATGATCCGCAACCGCTATACCATCCTCGATCTCTACTATGAGCTGGGGCTCTTTGACCAAGCCCTGCTTTGTATTGAGGGAATGTAGACGGCTTGGGATGGCAAACCGCCAGAGGTGATGGTATCCTTTTGGTATGGAAACCATCTACCTCGACCATTTGCACAACCAAGCGTATCTCAAGCCCTATCAGCAGAAGCGCATCACCAGCGAGACCTTGATCGATCTCGGCAATCGTGAGGCACTCAGCCTCGATGGCACGTGGCAACTCTGCCCAGATCAGTATGATACCTGCCTTCGGGCACGATGGTTTGCCTACAAGCCTCCCTTTACTTCCCCACAGGATTGTGATTTCGAAGGGTGGCAGGAGACCACCGTCCCCTCCTGCTGGAACACCCTCACCCCCAAGTGGGAGTTTTATGAGGGCTCGATGCTCTACCAGCGCAGGTTTGCCTGTACCAAAGAAGATCAAAAGCGGTATTGGCTCTGCTTCGAAGGGGTCGCCAACCGCGTCTATCTCTTTCTCAATGGCCACTACCTTGGCTTCCATGAGGGATCATCCACTCCCTTCTGTGTTGAGGTGACCGAATTTCTTGAGCCTGCCAATCATCTGCTGCTGTCGGTGAACAACTCGCGGCTTGCCAGTGCAGTACCCTCGGAGAATACCGATTGGTTCAACTATGGGGGCATCTATCGCGAGGTCTCCCTCGTTGCCCTGCCGGCAGTGTACATCAAGCGATGGTTTGTCCATCTTGTTGATGAAAACTCTCTCTGTATCGAGGTGGAGTGCTCTTCTTCTGTTTCCGTGCTGGTAAGCTGTCCCGAATTGGGCCTCGAGGAGACCCTGAGCTGTGAGGAGGGGAAAGCTACCCATCAGGTTCCCTTCAATGGGACGGCATGGAGTCTGGAGGATCCTGTTCGGTATCGGTTTGTCTTCACCTCAGGAGAGGATCGGGTGGAAGACCTGATCGGACTGCGACTGATCACGACCGAGAAGACAGCAATTCTGCTCAATGGGAAAGAGGTGTTCTTGCGGGGAGTATGCCTGCATGAGGACCATCCCGATTTCGGCCGCTTCGTCAATGAGAACTTGCTTCGCAGAAGCTTGGAGGAGGCGAAGAGCCTGGGGTGCAACTGCATCCGGCTCTCACACTATCCCCACCACCGCCTGATGGCCAAGCTGGCCGATGAGCTGGGGTTGTTGCTGTGGGAAGAAATTGCTGTCTACTGGGCTCTTGCCTTTGCCGATCCCGCGGCCTTGGAGAGTGCCCGAAACCAGCTCTCTGAGTTGATCGTCCGTGACCGCAACCGGGGCAGTGTCATCATCTGGTCGGTGGGCAACGAGAACCCTGATACGGATGAAAGGCTTGCCTTCATGTCCTCATTGGCCGATCACGCCCGCACCCTCGATTCCTCCCGCCTGGTGGGAGCTGCCTGTCTGGTAAACGAGGCGAAGCTCTGCATCGAGGATAGGCTGGAAGCAAAGCTGGACGTCATCGGGCTCAATGAGTACTACGGCTGGTACGATGGGGACTGGGCCAAATTGGAAACCCTGCTCGCCAACTCGGCAAAAGAGAAGCCGGTACTGGTGACCGAGTTCGGGGCCGGGGCGAAGTCGGGCTTCCATGATGCAAAAGAGGCCCTCTTCTCGGAGGAGAAGCAAGCCTCAGTCTACCAACGCCAGTTTGCACGCATCCTCAGGACTGGATATATCCAAGGCACCTTTGCCTGGATTCTCTACGACTTCCGCTCGCCCCGGCGGATGAACCGCTATCAGATGGGATACAACCGCAAAGGCTTGCTGGATGAGCGGAGGCGGCATCGCAAACTCGCCTACCAGGTGGTCCAGCAGCAGTATGAGAACCTAAAGGATTTGGGCAGATGACCTCTATGCTTCGGTTCCCCAGACTTCGATCTGGGTGAGGGCTGGAAAGGGTGATGGGTCATCAGCCTTTTTCAGCTCACCCAGGGTGATTGATGTAATCGTTGTCGGCTTGATCGGAAAGATCTGGGGAAGCGGGCTCTTGGTCAACGGAAGGACATACCGGGTTTGGTTGCTGTCAGTCACCACCGCCTCGGTCCACCAGCTGTCATGCGGCCAGTCGGCACGGAGGGTGAGGCGGATTTCGTCGACGATGACGCTGCGGCCGAAATCAAGAGACATTTCAGCCTTGGGGTCGCGGTTGATGCCCCAGCTTGCATAGGGGTAGTCTCCATGGCTGTGGTTGGCGAACACCCCATCGATGGCATTGCGTGCGGCAAAGACCATCTCTCCGCGGGTTTCCACATTGGCACTGGCATGGGGATGGATGCCCTTGGTGTGGTGATGGTCGTAGGCATTGAGTGCAAGGTTTCTGCGCATCTCTGGGCTGAAGGGAGTGAGGGTCATCAGATGGCAATCACCGGCGAATGCAAGCTTGGGGTAACAGGTTCTCTTGCTCGCTTCGGTAGGTATCTGGAAACGGGCCTCCTCTTCAAGGTAGACAACACTCTTTCCCAGGCATTCGTCGATTTGCAGCTCAAACAGTCCAGCCTGTTCGACTGAAAGTACCACCGCATCGCCAGCCTGGTAGGCTTGTGTATACTCCAACGCAACCCCATACCCACAGGGACGGCTGGTCGCCACCACCTGATTCTCTTGGTTCACCACACTGATTTGCATCCGTTTCCTCCTCTGGGTTCACTATAGCACAGCTTTGGTGAGCTTGACATGTTGGGTTTGTTCGTCCATGGTTATGGTATGGATTGTACCTATCTGGGCCATAGTGCCTTTTTGTTGGAAACAGAGAACGTCTATCTCCTCTTCGACTACACCAAGGGATCTTTAACGCTTCCTGCATTGGACAAGCCTCTGGTGGTGTTTGCAAGCCATCGTCATGGCGACCACTTCAGTCCCGAGATCTTTGGTCTTGCAAAGCGGGAGGGTAGGACGACCTTCGTCCTCTCCTCCGATATCGCCACCCACCATGCAGGCGGGGTGGAGTCTGTGGTGTGGCTCGGTCCCTATGAGGAGGCAGCGGTTGAAGGCATAGCCATCAGGACCCTCAAGTCCACCGATGAGGGTGTTGCCTTCATCCTGGAGATGGAGGGCAAGACCCTCTACTTTGCGGGGGACCTGAACCACTGGCACTGGAACGGGGAGAGCGAAGAGTACAACCGTCAGATGGAGGAGGACTACCACCAGGAGCTGCGCTTGCTTCCCCGCGCCCTTGATGTGGCCTTCGTTCCCGTCGACCCCCGTCTTGAGGATGCGTATAGCCTGGGGGCAAAGGACCTTTTGGAACAGATATCGGTAAAATACCTGGTACCGATGCACCTCTGGGGAGCGTATGAGCTCTGCTCTCGTCTTGCACAAGAGCTACAAGAACAAAACCTGACTACTGCGGTCGCAATCTTGCATGCTGAGCCGCAGACTTGGAGGATAGTATGAATTTTCGGTTTGTCCATAACAATTTCAATGTCACCGACCTTGAGAAGTCCCTCGCTTTCTACAAAGAAGCCCTCGGCTTGGTGGAAGTGAAGCGCAAGGAAGCAGCTGATGGTTCCTTCATCCTGGTGTTCCTTGGAGACGGGGAGTCGAAACACCAGCTCGAGCTTACCTGGCTGCGCAACTGGGAGAAAGGCACCTACAACCTGGGCGACAACGAGTTCCACCTGGCCTTCCAGACAGACGACCTGGAAGCAGCTCGGGAGAAGCACCGGGAGATGGGTTGCATCTGCTATGAGAACAAGCAGATGGGCATCTACTTCATCTCCGATCCCGATGGCTACTGGTTGGAGATTGTCCCGATCAGAAAATAGAGGCTTGGGTACGCTCCTTGTCTTGAGCTTCCTGTGTGAAAGGACTATGCTTCGCTCGATTTGAGAGGAGTGGTGAACGGTTATGGGACAGCTTCGGTTTCTTGGGAGTATCAAACGTGAATTTTTCGGCTATAACGCCAATGCTTTTTCGAAGGACCTGCTCGCAGGTCTGACCGTCACGGCAGTGGCCCTTCCGCTTGCCCTGGCCTTTGGGGTGAGCTCGGGCCTTGATGCCGCCAGCGGCCTGATTACGGCCATCTTGGCAGGCCTGATCATCGGTGCCTTGGGTGGTGCCTCCTTTCAGATTTCCGGTCCTACCGGTGCAATGGCGGCAATTCTCATCTCACTGTCGGTGCGCCACGGGGTGGAAGGGGTCTTCATCGCGGGCTTCCTCAGCGGCCTCATCCTCATTGTTGCCGCTGCCTTGAAGGTGGGGGCTCTGGTCAGCTACATCCCCAGTCCGGTGGTCACCGGCTTTACCAGCGGCATCGCCGTCATCATCGCTCTTGGACAGATTGATAACTTCTTTGGCACCACCAGCAGCGGAGAGAGTGCCATCCAGAAGCTCTTCTCCTACTCCGAGTTGGGCTTTTCCGTACAATTGCCCACCCTTTTCTATGGACTCTTGGTCATCCTGTTGATGGTACTCTGGCCGAAGAAGTGGAATGCACGCTTCCCGGCAAGTCTTTTGGGCATCATCATCACCCTGGTTGTGCAGATGATTCTCAACCTGCCGGTGGCTGAGGTGGGAGCCATTCCCCGCTCTCTCTTGGGCGAAAATCGACTGCACTTCGGCTCTCTCTCCCTCCCCACTCTGCTTTCCTACCTCTCCCCGGCGATTTCCATCGCTGCCTTGGGAATGGTTGAAAGCCTGCTTTGCGGCTCTTCGGGTGGGAAGATGAAAGGAGAAAAACTCAATGCAACCCAGGAACTCTTCGCCCAGGGCATCGGCAATGTCATCATTCCCTTCTTTGGGGGAATTCCTGCCACTGCGGCCATTGCCCGTACCTCGGTTGCGATCAAGAGCGGCCAGCAGACCCGACTTACCGGTATCATCCACGCTTTCGGCTTGCTTGCCTCCATGTTCCTGCTCTCTCCCTTCATGAGCCGGATCCCCCTCGCTTCGCTGGCAGGGGTACTTTTAGTTACCTCCTGGAGAATGAACGAGTGGCACTCGATCCGTCAGATTTTCAGCAAGCGCATCAAGACCTCGATGAGCCAGTATCTGATCACCATGGTTGCAACGGTGGTGTTCGATCTCACCATTGCCATTCTCATCGGCATCATCTTCTCCATGATCATGTTCATTGTCCGCAGTCATCGCATCTCCATCGAGATCGATCCGGTAACCAAGCATCTGGGCGAGTACGACAAGCGCACCAAGGTCGTGTATGTCGACGGCTCGCTCTTCTTCGGCAGCCAGGATCAGCTCAGCAAGGTCGTGGAGCAACTGCTCTCCGAAGGTGTGGAGCGCATCATATTCAGCCTCCGTGGTGTGCCGACAATTGACCACAGCTCGATCAATGAGTTCACCGAAATCGTGCTGCTGTGCCGAAAGCGTGGGGTGGATGTGCTGTTTTGCGGGGTGCAATCTCCAGTTCTCACCCTGATGAGACGACTCGATTTTGTCGCTCTTGCAGGAGAGGAGAAGTTCTACAGCAGTGCGGTCACCGCCCTCGAGGCGCTTAGGTAAACCGGCTGGTAAAGATTCTCTGGTACTGCTTGGGGCTCATCCCCATCACCTTGCGGAACTGCCTCGAGAAGTAGTTTGGGTCGTTGAAGCCGCTGGCTTCACTGACCTGTGCCATCGAGAGGCCCCGCCTCTGGATGAGCGAGCAGGCGTAAGCGATGCGCTTGTGGATGTGAAACTCGATGGGGGAGAGGCCGGTACACTGCTTGAAGCAGCGGTTGAGGGTGCTGGTACTCATATTGGCCACTTCTCTCAACTGCTCGGTGGAGAGCGCCTGGTCAAGATGACTGTCCATGTAGGAAATCACCTCCCACAGTCTGCGTGCGGTTTGGTTTGCTTCATTGGGTGTCTGGTCGTAGATGCGCGAGAGCGCGACCAACAGTTCAACCAGATACGCGTAGGCGAGGGTACGTGATCCCGACCCATAGCTCTGGTCGTCAGCTTCCTTCTCCATCAGCTGGATGAGGGGAAGCAGCTCTGCGATCTGGCTTGGGGTGAGTGAGAGGTTGGGGATGCAGTCGGTTTGCAAAAAGATGGAGCAGTAACCGGGAAGCTCGGTAAGGTCAAGGGCATGTGGGCTTACAAGGTTGCGTCCATAGATGATGTTGTAGAGCACCAGATTATCCACTTGCTTGTAGCCGTGCTCGAAGCCGGGGGGCACAAAGAAAACCGAGCCCTCGCGAAGCATCAGCTCCTCGTCCTTGGTAAAGTTGATGCCTCGTCCACTGACGACGAAGACCAGCTCGTGAAACTCATGGCTGTGGAGCCGGTACGGGAGCTCAGGGTCCCGTTTGATGACTTTCAGTTGCATAGCAGGTTCATAGAAGAAGGAACTTTCGTCAAGAATGGTTTCACTCATGCCGACATGGTTGTATATCAAAAAGTGTTTGTCAAGGACAGGGGGGTGATGATTGCCCCCCTGCTGGTTGTATGGCACACTGCTAGGAGAGAAAGAGAGGAACGACCATGGACATATTGCTTGACAGTGCGGACCTCACTGCGATCGGTCATGCCTTGGAGTACTATCCGATCAAAGGGGTTACCACCAACCCCTCGATGCTTGCCTCCTTGCGGCAACCGGAGGTGGTGAGCCACCTGTGTGCCATCAGGGCCTTGATCGGGGAGAAGCGCGATCTGCATGTGCAGCTTACTGCCCGTGATGCTGCAACCATGGTGAAGGAAGCCCACCATCTCTGCACAAAGCTGGGAGAGCAGACGTTCATTGCCGTTCCGGTGACCGAAGAAGGGCTGAAGGTGATCAAGATTTTGGCTTCAGAGGGGTTGCACGTTACCGCTTCCACCGTTTTCTCAACCATCCAAGGTATCCTTGCGATGCTTTCCGGAGCACGCTATATTGCAGTTTTCTATGATCGGATGCTCAATTTGGATATCGATGCGAGTCGTGTCATCAGAGAGCTTGCAAGCCTTTTGTGGACCAATACCAGCTCAACCCAGGTGTTGGCGGCGAGTTTTCGCAACGTTGCAGAGGTTACCACCGCCTATGCCAGCGGGGCGGGGTGCTGCACGGTAAAGCCTGAGCTGCTCTCCACCGGTCTTGCCATGCCTTCGATCAGAAAGGCGGTGCAGGACTTCTCCGATGATTGGCAGAAGGTGTACGGGGAGAAGGGGCTGCTGGATCTGTAGCGGGGCTCAGAACCTCATCATGGCCCAGCGTCCGATTGTCTCAAACCCCATGCTATGGTACATCGCCCCTGCCAGAGGATTGTCATAGAAGAGGCAGAGAAAGCTCAATCCATCGGCAAAGCACTGCCTGCACAGCTCGCTCATTACGTGGGAGGCGTACCCACGCTTGCGGTATTCTGGGAGGGTGGCTACCCCGATGATCATGGCTCCGCTCTTTGTCCGTGCGGTGATGTTGGCGGTGCAGACGAGCTTGCCTCCCTCAAAGATGCCGTACCCTATACAGCCTTTCTCGTAGTTGTCCCGGGTTTGTTCGGTTTTCTCCTGTTCATGTTCGAGGTAGGGCCGGGCAAACTCCTCTATCTGCTTGTAGAGTTCCACGATGGCACTGGCATGCTGTGGCCCCAATCTGAGCAGTGCCTGCCCGCCGGAGGGCTTTGGATTGAATGAATCCTTGTTGAGCCTGCACAGGTAGGTCCCCTGTACTTTGACCTGTGGGAAATACCGGCTGATCTGGAGCAAGTACTCCTCTTTTGCGCTGAGGCAGAGCACCTTCTGCGTTTTCAGGAAGGCAGCAACACGCTCCAATTCTGGTTCTTTCTTGATGCTGGTAAGCATGAAGTTCTCGTAGTAGCGCAGCAGCAAGCTGTCCCAGTCATCGCCAAAGGCGAACAGCTCCACCACTTCACGTTCCAGGCCGTACAGTTCGATGTCGCCTTCGATGAACAGGTTGACCTCTTTTTCGGCGGCGATATAGGCGAGAACCGAGTTGATGTCTTTGTTGGAAAGTTTGCGTGGAATAGCCATGCAGACACTATACGGCAAGCAACAGTCGCGTTCAATTGTTTGTTCTTTGTGATATGTATTTGACCAAACCATTTCCACCCTCTATCATGAGTGACGTTGGGGGAGCTTCATAGCCATCGTGCGAAGTCAACTTCTCCCCCCATTCTTCTCCCTGGGGGTTCTCTATGGACTTCTTGTTGGACGGGCTGCTCAACACCACGTGGAAGCAATTGGTTATGTTTGGTGTGGGGGGTCTTCTCATCTATCTGGCGATTGCCAAGAAATTGGAGCCTTCTCTGTTGCTTCCCATGGGCTTCGGGGCCATTTTGGTCAATCTTCCCTTCTCGGGAGCCGTCAACCAGATGATGGTCGGCATCGGAGAGGTGCCAGGTATCCTTGATTGGCTGTTCCACCTTGGCATCGAGGCTGCAGAGGCGATGCCGCTGCTGCTCTTCATCGGTATTGGGGCAATGATCGATTTCGGGCCGCTTTTGGCGAATCCCAAGCTCATCCTCTTCGGTGCTGCAGCGCAGTGGGGCATCTTTGCCACCATCTCCTTGGCAACGCTCATGGGCTTCAGCCTGGTCGATGCCGCTTCCATCGGCATCATAGGAGCTGCAGATGGACCCACTTCGATTCTGGTAAGCCAAGTGCTGGGCAGCACCTACATCGGGCCGATTGCCATTGCCGCCTACTCGTATATGGCCTTGGTCCCGATCATCCAGCCCTTTGCCATCAAGCTGGTGACGACCAAGAAAGAGCGGATGATCCGCATGCCGTACAATCCTCGTTCGGTCTCCAAGCGCTCCAAGATTCTCTTTCCGATCATCGTCACGGTGGTGGCAGGCTATATTGCCCCTGCATCGGTCTCCTTGGTAGGGATGCTGATGTTCGGCAACCTGATCCGTGAGTGCACGGTGCTCGACACCCTTTCCACTGCGGCTCAGACGGTGTTGGTGAACCTCATCACCCTGTTGTTGGGTATCACCATCGCCTCCACGATGAAGGCTGACTCGTTTGTGACAATCCAAACCCTCATGATCATGGCTCTCGGCCTTGCAGCGTTTGTCTTTGATACGATAGCAGGAGTAGTGTTTGCCAAGATTCTCAACCTCTTTGTGAAGCAGAAGGTCAATCCGATGGTAGGGGCGGCAGGAATATCGGCCTTTCCGATGTCGGCGAGGGTCATTCAACGGATGGGCCAGCAGGCCGATCCGCAGAATCACCTCTTGATGCATGCAGTCGGGGCAAACGTTGCCGGACAAATCGCCTCGGTCATCGCAGGCGGCGTCATCCTGGGGCTTGTCCCAGGCTTGTTGTAGGAGGCGATCATGCACACGACATTTCTGAAATCCTTGACGCTGATGGGACAGGGGATGGCGGGTATCTTTACCGTCATCCTGGTCATCTTCCTCCTCCTCCTGGTCTTGGGGAGGAAGAAGGATAAACCCTCCTAAGCCAAGGATACCTGACTTACCACCAGGAAATTCCTGATTCCATCAATTGTTGCCTGCAGGTGCTCTTCCATGAGTTGCTCGCAGGCATTTTTATCGCGCATCCTCAAGGAAGAGAGGAGCAGGCGGTGATACCGGATGCCGATGGCGCAACCGAGGAGGGTGACGATGTTGTCCATCGTGTTTGCAAGCACTTCCTCGATGCTCTGGTTTGCCTGGATGAGGATGGGGTTCTTCGATGACTCTGCAATCTTGCGGTGGAAGAGATAGTCTGCTTGGCTGAACTTCTTCACATCATCGTGATGGATGAGCATCATGTTGAAGATCTCTTCCAGGTCTGCCAGATCGTCGTCAGTGATATGCTGTACTGCCAGTCCGATGGTGCCTTTCTCTACGACCAAGCGATACTCGAGCACCTTGATGATGTCTGTCTGCAGGTTAATCCCTGCCAGGGGATTGAGCGAGGCGACCGATCCCTTGACCCGGTGACGGACCACTTGGGTGCGTCCTCCCTGGTGAGTCTTGATGAGACCCACTGCCTCAAGCTGCTGGATGGCCGAACGGACGGTGACCCTGCTGACACCATACTCTTGGCACAGCTGGTTCTCTGAAGGGAATTTATCCCCAATATCCCAAGTTCCGGCCTCGATCCTATTTTTCAGCTTCTGAAAGATTTGGGTCCTCAAAGCCTGGGGTTTTCCGTCCATATTCTCCATGATGATTTTCTCCTTTTGTATACTTATAATACAAGTAGTTTCTCTCCAATGCAAGCTTTATCTATCGATAAATAAATATTTGTATTTTGCTAGGATATGTACAAACCAATAATTTATAAAGAAATAGCTACTTTATACTAAAATTATGAAAATTTTTCTTTACAGATTGATTTTTCACTTGTATGATGAGTTTATTGTTAGAATCCATAAAGGAGAATTGTACTGCTATGAAAAAAACATTGGCCGTTCTAGCGCTTGTCGCTGCTGCCTCGTTCCTGTTCTTTGGTTGTGAGAAGAAGGCAACCGCTGCTGCAAGCACCGCTGGCACCCTGCCTGCTGCTACTGCTGCTGCTGCCGCTGCACCGAGCACAGCCGTTTCTGTGAGACAGGAAGTCCGCACGGTGAAGCCCGACTACACCATTCGCTTCGCTTACTATGATGCCGCCACCTGGCCCGATATCTCCAAGCTTCCCCTTCCTGAGCATGCCTATGCACTTGTTTTCAAGAGCATGGTCGAAGCAAGCTCCAACGGAAAGATTGCTGTTGAGCTCTATCCTGGCAATGCCCTCGGTGACACCAAGGCAACCATGGAAATGGCAATGAGCGGTGGTATCGAGATGGTCACCACCACCGGAACCATCTCCTCCCTGATGCCTGAGACCCAGGTCATCTTCCTCCCCTACGTCTTCAAGAGTGACGAGATCGCATGGGACTTCTTTGACACCAGCGACCTTTGGAAGGAAATGACTGCTGAGCTCGAAGAGATCAGCGGCCTGAAGATGCTCTCCGTTGGTCAGAACGGAACCCGTCACTTCACCAACAACGTACGCCCGATCCGCACTCCTGCAGACATGAAGGGACTCAAGTTCCGCGTTATGCAGAGCCCGATCTACGTCAAGATGGTTGAAGCCATGGGCGCAAGCGCAACCCCGCTCGCTTCCGGTGAGATCTACACCGCTGCACAGACCGGTGTTGTTGACGGACAGGAGAACCCGATTTGGAACATTGCTGCCAACAAGTGGAACGAAGTACAGAAGTACATCACCCTTGATGGACACACCTGGAGTGAGAACTTCGTGTTGATCAACAGCGATTTCTGGAACAAGCTGCCTGAGAACTACCAGCACATCATCACGGTTGCAGCATACCATGCACAGACCGCTGACCGCGCTGCAGAGGGACTCGCTTCCCGCGTTCTGGACTTCGAGTCCATCAAAAAGTCGATGGAAATCTACGTTCCGAATGCTGAGGAGCTCGAGCTCTTCAAGCAGGCCGCCGCACCCACCTATGACTGGCTCCGTGGTGAGGTTGGCAATGAGATCGTTGACAAGTTCCTTGCAGAAGTGAAGAAGTCTGAAGCCAAGTTCGGCTGGTAAGCACTTTGAGACTGGACGGCCGCCAAGCTCATTGGCGGTCGTCTTCCTATAATGAGGTACACTGTGGTTAAGGTATTGGATAGGATCAGTTGGGTCCTCGGTAAGATTGCCACCTATATGGCAACTATCATTCTTATCAGCGTGTTTCTGGTCATCACCCTTGGGGTGGTTGCCCGATTCACCAGCCTGCGTTTCTCCTGGACTGAGGAATTCGCCCGCTGGGGCTTGGTAAGCCTCACGTATGTCGGTGCGAGCGCAGCACTACGCAACAAACAACACGCAGGAGTCAACCTTGTCGTCAACAGCCTCCCTGCCAAAATTGGCAAGGTTGTTGGGGTAATTGCCTACCTTGTGCTGATGTTCTCTGTTGTATATTTCTTCTTCAACAGCTATGAGGCTGCCATCAAGGCAACCCGTATTCGTGGTGATATCATTGCACTTTCGATGAAATATGTGAAACTTTTCATCCCTGCAAGCTTTTTCATGATGTTCTTTCATCTTGCTTGGGGGCTTGGAGATCTGCTTGTCAGCAAAGAAATAGCCGGCAAGACTGTCAGCGTATAAGGGAGTAAACCATGGGTATTCTTTTTGTGGTATTTATTGGCGCCATGGTGATTGGTATTCCCATTGCGTTTGTTCTGGGAGCCTCCTCCCTCTACTATTTCCTGTTCTTGGGTAACATCCCCCTGAGTATGATCGGTCAGAAGATGTACAGCGGTATCGACAACTACATCTTGCTGGCAATCCCGTTCTTCATCCTCGCCGGCGAGTTGATGAACCGTTCCAAGATCACCGATGCCTTGATCAGCTTCTCCAATATGCTGGTCGGCAGGATTCCCGGAGCCTTGGCACAGATCAACATCGTGGCAAGTGTCTTCTTTGCAGGTATCACCGGAAGTGGTGTCGCTGACACTGCAGCCCTGGGTTCGATCCTGATTCCTGCCATGGAGAAGGAAGGGTACACCCCTGAGTACGCAGCAGCAGTTACTGTTGCTTCCTCGGTCATCGGCCCCATCATCCCTCCCAGTGTTGTCATGGTCATCTATTCCATGGCTACCGGTGAGTCGGTTGGTGCACTCTTTGCAGCCGGCTATGTGCCCGGTCTGTTGGTGGCATTGGTCTTGATGATACTCTCCTATGTGTATGCAAAGAAGTACAACCATCCCAGGAGAGCGCTCAAGCTTCCTATGAAGGAAGTGTTGTACACCCTCAAGGAATCTCTCATCGGCATGATGTGTCCGGTCGTCCTGGTAGTTGGTATCTTCAGCGGCATGTTCACTCCGACCGAAGCAGCTGTCATCGCCTGTATCTACGCAATTATTGCCGGTCTCTTCCTACTCAAGACCATGAGATTGAAGGATGTCTTTGATAGTTTTGTTGGTGCAGCGGTAGCCTCATCGGTAACCTTGTTGGTCATCGCTATGGCAAACCTGTTTGGCCAGGTCTTGGCCATCGAGCGCATTCCCTCCCTGATTGCAAACTTCATGCTGAGTCTGACCAGCAACAAGTATGTATTCCTCCTGCTGCTCAACGTCTTCCTGCTCTTCATGGGTATGATCATGGATCCGGGTGCCAGCGTTCTGATTCTTGCTCCGATCTTCCTGCCGATCGCACTTGCTTTGGGAATCCAGCCACTGCACTTTGCAATCGTCATGTTGGTCAACCTCAACCTTGGTCTGATCACCCCACCGGTAGGAACCTGTCTCTATGTGGCAGCCCCGATTGCGAAAATCAGCATCGAACGTTTGTCCAAGGCGGTTTTGCCGTTCGTGTTCATAGAAATAGTGGCATTGATGATCATGACCTTTGTGCCTGAAGTGATCCTCTTCCTGCCTCGCTTGCTTGGCTATATTTATTAGGTTTGTTTGAAAGAAGGATAGTGAAATGAAAGCATTGTTCTATGTTGCTGACAAGGTAATGGAACTGAGGGACATCCCCAAGCCGGAACTCAAGGCTGGGCAGTACCTCATCCAGGTCAAATCGAATGGTATCTGCGGCTCGGACTTCGAGGGCTATATGGGAAAGACCGGCCGCAGGACTGCCCCCATGATCATGGGCCACGAGTTCTCCGGCATCATTGCCGAAGCTCCAAAAGGCGGTCGCTATGCAGTCGGAGAGAAGGTCGTGGTGTTCCCCAAGCCTTACTGCGGGGTCTGTGACCTTTGCAAGAAGGGTATGGTCAACCTCTGTCCTGAAGGTATCTGCATGGGTGTGCTCGATGCCAATGGCTCGATGTGCGAGTATGTGGCCATCGACGAGAAGTATCTGCTTCCGTTCGACGGCATCTCCTTCAACGAAGCTGCCTTCACCGAGCCCTTGGCTGTAGCCTACCGTTCGGTCTTCAAGATCAGCGATGAGGAACTGAAGGAAGCAGAGCATATCATCGTCATTGGTGCCGGTACCATCGGCTTGCTTGTCCTCGCCTTGCTCAAGTACCGTGGAGCGAAGCATGTCATCATCAGTGATGCCACCGACTTCCGCCTCGATATTGCCAAGCAGATGGGAGCCGATGACGTCCTGAACCCCAGAACTGAGGTTTTCATGGACGGCATCAAGCGCCTCACCGGCGGCAAGGGCTGTGATATCTCCATCGAGGCAGTGGGTATTGCCCCGACTGCGCAGAACTCCCTGGAATGCCTGAAGATCGGGGGAACCGCCATCTGGATCGGCAATGCCGCCAAGGTGGTCGAGGTCCCGATGCAGAAGATCGTTACCATGGAACTGAAGATCAAGGGCAACTATGTCTACGATCTGGACGGCTTTGCCGATAGTCTTCGCCTCCTTTCGGAAGGCAAGATCGACACCAAGCCGCTGATGACCAACATCTACAAGCTCGAGGATGGAGTCCAGGCCTTCAAGGACCTGGAGAACAACCGCGAGGGCAAGATGCTGAAAGTCATCCTGGAGAGCTAGGATGCATGTACGTGATAAAGTGATCCTGATCACCGGCGGTGCCGGTGGCCTGGGTCTTGAAATGGCTCAAGTGCTTGCCGAGGGCGGTGCCAAGGTGTACTTGCTCGACCTCAATGAGGAAAGCGGCAAGCGTGCTGAAGCCCAGCTGGCCAATCTTTCGGGAACGGTGAAGTTCCTGCAGATGGACATCACCAATGAAGAGGCCTGGAAACAGGTTGTTGCTACGGTTGTTGCAGAGCAAAGCCGCATCGACGTACTGGTGAACAACGCGGGGATCAACATCCGAAAACCCATCGAAGAGATGAGCATGGGTGAGTTCAGCACGATGATGAGCGTGAACGTGGGCAGCGTATTTTTGGGCACCAAGAGCGTGCTCGCTGTGATGCGCAGCCAGGGCGGCGGCTCGATCATCAACACCAGCAGCGTGTGCGGGCTGATCGGGCACCGCTACACGCCGGAGGCGTACACGACGACCAAGGGAGCGGTTACGCTGCTGACCAAGGCGATCGCGAGCCGGTACGGCAGCGAGAACATCCGTTGCAACTCGATCCACCCGAGCACGGTGGACACGCCGTTGGTGCAGGAGATGTTCAAGGACCCGGTGAAGAAGCAGCAGCGTCTGGACGAGGTGCCGCTTGGGCGCCTTGCCACGGCGCGCGATGTCGCAAATTCGGTATTGTACCTCGCCAGTGACGAGGCCTCCTTCATCAACGGGATCGCCCTGCCGGTGGACGGCGGGGTCACCTGCTGCTGAGGTAGTATTTAACGTTATGCATAGGAGAGAGACGATGAAGTATTCTCAAGAACTCATTAAGGAACTGCAGCTGAAGGCTATCCAGGTTCGTGCAAACATCCTGGAGATGATTCCCCCCGGAAAGGTGGGGCACCTCGGCGGCAGCAGCTCGATAGCGGATGTGATGGCGGCGCTGTACTTCCACACGATGAAGGTCAGCAAGACCGATCCGAAGGACCCCACCCGCGACCGGCTCATCATGAGCAAGGGCCACGCGGTGCTGGTGCAGTACGCCTGCCTCGCCGAGCTGGGCTACTTCGACAGGGGCGAGCTGGGGAAGGTGAAGACCTTCAACGGCATGCTGCAGGGTCACCCGGACATGGACAGGACGCCGGGCATCGAGGCGGTGACCGGATCCTTGGGCCAGGGGCTCTCGGTATCGCTGGGCATGGCTTTGGGGCTGAGGCTGGACAAGAGCGCGAGCCGTGTGTACGCGATCCTGGGCGACGGTGAGCTTGCCGAGGGGCAGATCTGGGAGGCCGTGATGGCCGCGCGGGTGTTCCGCGCGAGCAACCTGACGGCGATCGTGGACTGGAACGGTGTGCAGGCTACCAGCACGACGGCGGAGATCTTCCCGATCGAGAACCTGGTGGAGAAGTGGAAGGCGTTCGGCTGGAACGTGATCGAGATAGACGGGCACGACATGGTGCAGGTGCTTGAGGCCCTTGATGCGGCGAAGGCGTACACCGAGGGCCCGACGGCGATACTGGCGCACACGGTGAAGGGCAAGTGCTTCCCGTTTGCGGAGGGCAAGGCGAAGTACCACAACGCCTCGATGACCGAGGATGAGTACAAGGTGGCCTGGGAGTGCATCGCGGAGATGAGAAGAGAGGTGGAAGCATGAGAACGAGCGACAGTTTGCGCAAGACATACGGCGAGACGCTGGTCGAGCTGGGAAAGGACAACAAGGCCATCGTGCTGATGGAGGCGGACCTGGGCAACTCGACGATGAGCAGCCTGTTCGCCGCGGCGTACCCCGAGCGGTACTTCCAGATGGGGATCGCGGAGCAGAACATGGCCAGCACGGCCGCCGGCCTCTCGCTGACGGGCAAGATCCCGTTCATCAACTCGTTCGCGGTGTTCGCATCGGGTCGCGCGTACGACCAGATCCGCTCGTCGATCACGATCGCTGACTTGAACGTGAAGATCTGCGGCTCGAGCGCGGGCCTTTCTGACTACGGCGACGGCAAGACGCACCAGAGCATCGACGACATCGCCCTGATGCAGGTGCTGCCGCACATGACGGTGCTGTCCCCGTGCGACGCGGTGGAGACGGAGCAGATGGTGAAGGCGATGGTCGAGCACAAGGGTCCGGTGTACATCCGCATCAACCGCAACGACCTGCCTGTGGTGAGCGACCCGGCTGCCGAGTACCACATCGGCAAGATGACGGAGGTGGTTGGGGGGACCGACGCGGTGATCTTCGCCACGGGTGTGATGGTGCAGCAGTCGATGGCTGCCGCCGAGCTCCTGAAGGCCGAGGGTGTGAGCGTGCGCGTGGTGAACGTGAGCACGATCAAGCCGCTGGACAAGGATGCGCTGCTCGGCTACTGCGAGGGCGTGAGGGGCGTGGTGACCGCCGAGGAGCACAGCACGATCGGGGGCCTCGGCAGCGTGGTGTGCCAGGCGCTTTCCAAGAGCAAGCTTCCGGTGGAGATGCTGGGCGTGGACGACCGCTACGGAACCAGTGCGGAGAACTACGACATCCTGCTCAGGCACTACGGCCTTGAGCCCAAGGATGTGGCGCAGAAGGTTCGCGACGTACTGTCCAGCAAGTAAAGGAGAAAACGACGATGAAGATCGGATTCATAGGATTGGGGATCATGGGCAAGCCCATGGCCAAGAACCTGCTGAAGGCGGGTCATGAGGTGGTGTGCTTCGACGTGGTGGCTGCGAACGTGGCCGACGTGGTTGCCTCTGGCGCTGTGGCTGCGAAGAGCTCGGCCGACGTTGCTTCCCAGGTGCCGGTGGTGATCACGATGCTGCCCAACAGCCCGCACGTGAAGAGCGTGGTGCTGGGCAAGGACGGGGTGCTCGAGGGAGCGAGCGAGGGGCTCATCCTGATCGACATGAGCTCGATCGCGCCTCTTGCGAGCCAGGAGGTTGAGAAGGCCTGCTCCGAGAAGGGCGTGAGGATGCTTGACGCTCCTGTCTCGGGCGGCGAGCCGAAGGCCATCGACGGCAGCCTTGCCATCATGGTGGGCGGGGAGAAGGCCCTCTTTGAGGAGATGAAGGACATCCTGCTGGTGATGGGAGCGAGTGCGGTGCACTGCGGACCCATCGGGGCGGGCAACACGACCAAGCTGGCCAACCAGGTGATCGTGGCGCTGAACATCGCCGCTGTGGCCGAGGCGTTCACGCTGGTGAGGAAGGCGGGGGTGGACCCGCACCTGGTGTTCGATGCCATCAAGGGCGGGCTTGCCGGGAGCACGGTGATGAACGCGAAGGCGCCGATGATGATGGACGGCAACTTCAAGCCGGGCTTCAAGATCGACCTGCACATCAAGGACCTTGCCAACGCGATGGACACGGCCCACAGCGTGGGAAGCCCCCTGCCGCTGACGGCAAGCGTGCGCGAGATGATGGAGACGCTGCATGCCGACGGTTTCGGCGGCGACGACCACAGCGCCCTGGCCCGCTTCTATGCGAAGGTCAGCGGCACGACGATCGGCGAGTAGGAGCAGACGTGAAAAACTACCTACAGTGGTTGGCATCCGAGACACAGACTATCTGGTGGCATGATTCTGCCAATCAGAAGGAACAGGTGAGGGCTTTTGATTGGGGTGCGGTGGGTATGACCACCAACCCCTTCCTGGTGAACCAGACCCTTGCTTCTCATCCTGAGGATTGGCAAACCCAGCTGGCCTCATTGGACACCTCTTTGTCGGGAGAGGAGAAGGTGCTTTCCTTGGTCAAGGCTGTAACCGGCCACTATGCCACTTCTTTTCTTCCTCTGTATCAGAAAGGGGGAGTAGGTAAGGGGTATGTATGCGCCCAGACAGATCCCAACCGCTGTGGACATGCTGCTTCGATGCTTGCTTTGGCTGAGCGGTATGCTTCTTGGTATCCCAATTTGGTTATCAAGTTGCCTGCGACCAAAGCAGGGCTTGTAGTGTACGAGGAGTGTGTGGCTCGTGGCTACTCGGTGGCAGCAACACTCAGCTTTACGGTACCGCAGGTACTGGCGGTAGCAGAGGCGGCAAAACGAGGAAAACAGCGGGCATTGGACCTTGGCATCAAGCCAGGTTTGAGCATCGCAGTCCTCATGGTGGGTCGTTTGGATGATTACCTGCGCGATGTTGCCCAGGACCAGGAGTCGGTGGCAACCGAGTCCGATATCCGCCAAGCAGGCACTGCCTGCATCAAGAAAGCATACAGGCTGTTCACTGAACGGAACTATGATACGTTTCTCATGCCCGCCGGCTGTCGTGGAGGGTATCACATTGCTGCTTTGGCTGGGGCAAGGATGATCTGTTCCATCTCGCCGAAGATCCAAGAGGAGTTGGTAAGTCTGGAAGGCCCCTTCTCTGAGCAGATCGAAGAGCGTGTGGATCAGGAGGTTATCGAACGGCTTTCCACCTTAGCTGAGTTTCGCAAAGCATATGAAGTCGAGGGAATGGCCGAAGAAGAGTTCATCACCTTTGGAAGCACCAACCGAACCATCGACCAATTCATCAATGATGGGTGGAATCCTTTGCTTGGATACCCGCTTGGCAAGGAGAGGGGATGAAGCGCAACCTGTTTGACTTGAGCGGAAAGAGTGCGGTGGTTACCGGAGCTTATCAGGGCTTGGGCCTGGGCATGGCCAGAGGCCTGGCCGAGGCAGGGGCCTCTGTGATGCTGGTGGATGTGAATCCCTTGGTGAAAGAACGGGCCGAGCAGCTGGGCTCAGAAGGCTTGTCGGTTGCGGGCTATGCTGCCAATCTGCTGGATCGGGATGAACGTGCCAAGCTGAAAGCAACGCTTTTTTCAGATCTTGGGGGAATGCTGGATATCCTGGTGAACAATGCAGGGATCCAGATCCGCCATCCTGTACTGGAGTTTCCCATCGAGGATTGGGATACGGTCATCGAACTGAACCTCACCGCTGCGTTCGATCTCGCCCAATGGGCGGCAAACATGATGGCCAAGCAGGGTAAGGGCAAGATCATCAACACCGCTTCGGTCAACTCACTGGCTGCAGGGGTGAATACGGTTGCCTACTGTGCAGCCAAGGGCGGCATCATGCAGATGACCAAGGTCATGGCCAACGAGCTTTCCAGCCAAGGCATCAATGTCAACTGTATTGCCCCCGGGTACATGGCAACCGCAATCAACACGGCTTTGGTGGAAGATGAGAAACGCTTTGCTGAACTGAGCCAACGCATTCCTGCCAAGCGTTGGGGACAACCAGAGGATATGGCAGGAGCCGCGGTCTACCTTGCTAGTGATGCTTCTGCGTATGTGTGCGGCATCATGCTTCCTGTCGATGGAGGGTATCTGGGGCGCTAGAAATGGGGTTTTTCCAGTCAATTCCTCTTGTCTGTACAATATATGGCAAAATAGCGTATTGCTACATTTTTGCTATTATATTGTATTTTTTTATTATGTAAGGATATAGTATTAAACGTTTTTGCTGTTGGTCTCACTGGTATATCAGTTGAAATATCAAAAAAACATATGTAAAACCAATTATACGCATTCAAGGTTGTCATAACTGGGCGCAGAATTGAAAGCAGAAAAAAGGTGTGCAGGTGAACGTGCCCGCACACGACGATTTGACGTTACCTAAAGGAGGTTACGAATGAAAAGATTGATTACCTTGGCTATTGTCATGGTAGTGGCAATCTCCATGCTCAGCGCAGCTGGTGCTCCCGAAGCAACCGCAGCGAAGGGTGAGCAGATTACCCTGAACGTTTGGCACATCGGTGTTGATGTATCTCGCCGTGCGACCATGGAAAAGGCTATTGCCCGGTATCAGGCAGCCAATCCGAACGTAAAGGTTGTTGAGCAGGCGATCGAGAACGATCCCTACAAAACCAAGCTGAAGACCGCAATGGGCGGTGGAAATCCTCCCGACCTGTTCATCACCTGGGGTGGTGGCTGGATGGAAGAGTTCATCAAGGCCGGTAAGGTACTCGATATCTCTGAGCCGGTGAAGGCTGTTGCCGCAAACTATCTTGATCCCGGTCTCTCCATCAGTAAGCTCGGAGACAAGGTGTATGGCCTCCCGATTACCTTGGGTCCCTCCTCTGTCTATTACAACCGCCAGCTGTACGATAAGTACGGTCTGAAGGTTCCCACAACCCTCGCCGAGTTTGAGCACAACTGTGACGTCCTCAAGGCCAATGGGATCATCCCCATCGCTTTGGGTAACGCCAGCAAGTGGCCCGGCGCCATCACGTTCATCTACCTTTCGATGCGCTATGGTGGAGCACAGGTCTTCATCGATGCCTTCAACAGGGAAAATGGAAAGACCTTCGAAGACGAGAGCTTCGTCAAAGCTGGTGCCAAGATTCAGGAATGGGTCAGAAAGGGTTATTATCCTGAAGGCATGAACGGCATCAACTACGATACCGGCGGGTCCAGAATGTTGTTCTACAGCGGCAGAGCTGCACACATCATCCAGACCAACGGTTTGCTCGGAAACACCCGCAATGAGGCTCCTGACTTCTTCAAGAACAATCTTGGCTTGTTCAAGTTCCCAGTCATTGAAGGTGCAAAGGGTTCTGCTGACGAGATCGTCGGTGGCGGAAACGTCATCCACGTCTATGGTGGCACCAAGTACCCGAAGGAAGCTTTTGATCTGCTCGTAGTCCTTTCAGACCTTGAGTATGGTCAGGATATGATCAATGGCTCTTCCATGATCACCGGTGTCAAGGGCATCCAGATCCAGGACACGCTCATCAAGCAGCAATACGATGTGCTCATGGGTGCAAAGGTCATGCAGAACTTCTACGACCAGTATATGCCTCCTGCCCTCGCAGAAGTGCATAAGGATACCACTCAGGCCTTGTTTGGTTTGACCATGACTCCCGCACAGGCTGCAAAGCTGGTGGAAGCAAAGGCTGTTGAGGTCTTGGGTCCCGCAAAATAAGGAGTGTGGCGTTGAAGCCATCCCACGGGAGGCTGCTCCTGCAGCCTCCCACTCTTCATCATAAGGAATGTATTCATGGTTCCAACGAAACGTCGAGCGATAAACCATAAGGAGATTCTCTTTGTTGTGGCAGCCCTGGTGCCCGGTCTTCTGTTTTATGGTGTGTACAATCTCTACGGAATTTTCATGACCTTCCAGTACTCCACCTTGGACTGGACTGGTATCAGTCAGAACACGGGCTTTGTCGGATTGGCCAACTATCTCAAGCTTTTCAAAGATCCCATGATGGGAGTCGCGGTCAAGAACAATCTGATTCTGATGATCACCTCGATCGTCATCCAGCTTCCCTTTGCCCTGTTGCTTGCACTTGCCTTGAACAGTGCCATCAAGGGAACGCGGTTCTTCCGCACCATCTTCTTCCTGCCCATGCTCTTTTCCACCGTTGCAACCGGTATCATGTGGCAGCTTTTCTTCGATCCGATGTTCGGAATCCTTGCCTATGTCATGCAGCAAGTCGGACTGGGTGCTTACATCATCGGCTTCCTTGCCGATGTGCGTACGGCAATGCCTGCAGTGCTGTTTGTCATCTGCTGGCAGTTCATCCCTTTCTATATGATCATCCTCAAGGCTGGTCTGACAAACATCTCCGTCGAGCTCTATGAGGCTGCCACCATCGACGGTGCAAACCGCTGGCAGGCTTTCTGGAAAATCACCTTGCCGTTGATGGCCCCTACACTGCGCACCAGTGCGGTCATGTCGATGGTAGGCTCACTGAAGTACTTCGATCTGGTCTATATCATGACAGGAGGCGGTCCCAGTGGTGCCACCGAGCTTATGGCAACGTACATGTACAAGAAAGGATTCGTGGAATTTGGTATGGGCTATGCCTCAGCCATCGCAGGCTTGATGTTCATCATCTGTTTCGTCTTTGCCTGTGTCTTCCTCTATGTCACCAGGGTGAGGGAGGCTCATTGATATGAAAAAAGAACCTGTATCCGATAAGCTGTTCAAGGCATTGATTTATGCCTTCTGCATCGTAGTTTTGATACTCACCGGCTTTCCCTTGCTCTTCTTGATCTTCAACAGCTTCAAGGGCCTGCCTGAGTACATGATGAACATCTGGCAACCTCCGAAGAAAATCTTCTTTGGCAACTATAAGCTGGTGTTCGCCCCGACCTTCCTGAGGTACTTCATCAACAGCCTCATCGTCAGTGTCAGTGGCGTGAGCTTGGTGATTCTGGTCTCCTCCCTGATGGCTTTCGTCTTTGCGAAGTTCAACTTCCGCGTGACCAAGGGAATCTTTTTCCTTGTCATCGCCGGCATGATGATCCCGATTCACACCACCTTGATTCCCATCTACTCGCTGAGCATCAAGCTTGGGGTGTATGACACACTGTTCTCCCTTATAGGGCCGTACGTCTCGTTCAATATCCCGGTTTCGGTCTTCATCATGACCCAGTTCTTCAAGGAGATGCCCAAGGAGCTGGATGAGGCAGCGATGATCGATGGTGGTTCCCTCTTTTTGATCTACCGCAAGATTGTGATGCCGCTCTCCGGTCCCGCTGTCTCGACGGTAGGTGTCTACACCTTCCTGACCATGTGGAATGAGTTCGTCTATGCACTGGTCATGATCGATACCCGCTCCAAGAAGACGCTATCGCTTGGTATCCGAGACTTCTACGGCTTTCAGACGATCAACATCCCCGCAGTACTCACCGCCATCTTGGTAGGATCGCTGCCGGTACTCACATTCTACTTCCTGGCACAGGACAAGGTTATCAACGGCCTTACCCAAGGTGCCTTGAAAGGCTAAGAGGAGATTCCATGACACGCGTTGCAAATCCGATTCTCAAGGGGTTCAACCCCGATCCTTCCTTCCTCAGGGTAGGGGATGATTACTATATCGCCACCTCCACGTTCGAGTGGTTTCCCGGTGTGCAGATTCACCACAGCAAGGACCTGGTCAACTGGAAATTGTTGACCCGCCCCTTGGACAGGGTCAGCCAGCTCGATATGCGAGGTTGCCTCGACTCCACCGGTGTATGGGCGCCGTGTCTGACCTACGACAAGGGTACCTTCTACTTGGTCTATACGGTTGTCCACACCAAGGAGCACTTCAAGGATACCCACAACTATGTGGTGACCGCTCCTTCCATCATGGGCCCCTGGAGTGAGCCAGTATACCTGAACAGCTATGGTTTCGACCCTTCGCTCTTCCACGATGATGATGGGCGCAAGTATGTGGTTACCATGACCACCGACTTCCGCAAGGGCAAGAGCCGCTTTGCAGGCATCCTGCTTGAGGAGTTCGATGAGAAGGCAGGCAAGTGTCTGGGTAATCCCCGCCTGATTTTCACCGGTACCGAAATTGGGATGACCGAAGGTCCCCATCTCTACCGGATTGGATCTTACTACTATCTCTTTGTTGCCGAGGGTGGCACGTTCTACAATCATGCAGAGTCGGTTGCCCGCGCCAAGACGATCGAAGGGCCCTATGAGCAGATGCCCGGCAATCCCTTGGTAACCAGCAAGGGCAGGGACGAGCTTCCCATCCAGAAGGCTGGACATGGGGCCTTGGTACAGATGCAGAACGGACAGTGGGCTTTTGTTCATCTCTGCGGCCGACCGATCGAGAGGCATTGCATGCTTGGGCGGGAAACCTCCATGCAGAACATTGAGTTCGACAAGGATGGCTGGCCGAGGATCAAGGGCGGCGGCAATTCCCCTCGTGATTTCTTCGAATCCCCGTTCGATGCAGTGCCTGCAGGACCGGCTGACATTCACTATACCTTCGAAGGGGAAACGCTTCCTATCGACTTCCAGACCCTGCGCATTCCCCTTGGTGAGGATATTCTCTCATTGAAGGACCGCAAGGGCTATCTCCGACTCTACGGCAGGGAAAGCTTGAGCTCTACCTTTACCCAGGCTCTGGTCGGGCGACGCCAGCAATCCTTCGTATGTACGGTCACCACCAAGGTGGAGTTCGATCCCACTTGGTACAAGCATATGGCGGGACTCTCCTACTATTACGGCACCCGCCAGTACTACTACCTGCGTTTCAGCCACGATGAGAGCTTGGGCAAGGTGGTGTGCATCATGAGCTGTGACAACGGCAAGCATGAAGAACTCTTCGATCCGGTTGCAGTGGGTGATACGACATCCGTGTGGCTCAGGGTTGAGACCGATCATGCGGTGGTGAAGTTCTTCTACTCAACTGATGGGGAGCATTTCATCCAGTACGGAGAAGATTGCTCAGCTCTGCGCATCAGTGATGACCATCTGGATAATTCGGCCTTCACCGGCGCGTTCTTCACCCTCTCGTGTCAGGATATGTCAGGGTTTGGCAAGCATGCAGATTTTGCATTCTTGCACTATACCGAAAAGGAATAAGGAGTAACCATGTCTACAGAAAAGAAAGCACTCTTGTTGGTCGGTGGTTGGGAAGGCCATGAACCGGAGCTTGTTGCCAAGCGTTTTTCCACCTTCCTCGAAGAGCAGGGGTTCACTGTCAGGATTGAGCGCGATCTGGAAGTTCTCCAGGACCGTGAGTACCTCTTCAGCCTCGATCTCTTCGTTCCCATCTGGACGATGGGAGAGCTGCACTCCAAGCTGACCAACCACCTCGCTGATGCCATTGGCAGTGGGGTTGGGGTTGCTGGCTGTCACGGAGGCATGTGCGATGCATTCCGCACCAACGTGCTCTGGCAGTTCATCATGGGCGGCAACTGGGTTGCACATCCAGGCTCTGACGGGGTGCCTTATACGGTGAACATCCGCCACAGCTCCAGTGAGCTGACCAAGGATATCAAGGACTTCTCGGTTTCCAGTGAGCAGTACTACCTCCATGTCGATCCGGCAGTGGAAGTGCTTGCCACCACCGCTTTCCCTACCGTTGACTGGTATCACTCCACCAACGGTGTGGTGCAGATGCCTGTGGTCTGGACGAAGAAGTGGGGGTATGGACGGGTGTTCTACAACTCGCTTGGCCACCACAACGATGTCTTTGACATCCCCGAGGCGTGGGAGATGATGAAGCGCGGCCTCTTGTGGGCTGCAGAGGGGAAGAGGATTGCCCAGGAGCAAGGCCTGTCCATCGATCGGTTCGCCAGTGATAGGAAGATGTTCTGATATGAAAAAACTCAGAGTAGGTATTGTTGGGTTGGGGAAGATCAGCGGGATCTATCTGGACAACCTGACCAAGGTTTTCAATGATGTGGTCGAGCTCGTAGGCGTGGTTGACCTGATCGAGGCGAGAGTGAAAGAGGTCTGCGAGACCTACCATGTACAGCCGTATGCCGATGTAGAGGCTCTGCTTGCAGACAAGAGCATCGACCTGGTGCTCAATCTGACCACTCCCCAGAGCCACTATGCTTTGTGCAAGCAGGTTCTTGAGAGTGGCAAGCACGTCTATGTTGAGAAGCCGCTCTCCCTTACCGTTGCACAGGCTTCCGAATTGGTGGACTTGGCTGCAAAGAAGAACCTGATGCTCGGCGGCGCTCCCGACACCTTCCTTGGTGCGGGCATCCAGACCTGCCGCAAGCTCATCGATGATGGCTGGATCGGAAAGCCCATCGGAGCTTCCGCCTTCATGATGAACCACGGCCATGAGAGCTGGCATCCAGATCCGGAGTTCTACTACAAGAACGGTGGTGGCCCGCTGTTTGACATGGGTCCCTACTACATCACTGCTTTGGTGAATCTGCTTGGTCCTGTGGACTCGGTTTCGGGGTATGCCCAGAAGAGCTTTGAGACACGGACCATCACCAGTGAACCGAAGAAAGGTCAGGTTATTGATGTAGAGGTAGCAACCCACATCACCGGCAATCTGCACTTCGAAAGCGGGGCTGTAGCCACCTTGGTGACCAGCTTCGATGTCTGGTATCACAGCATGCCGAATATGGAAATCTATGGAACCGAGGGCTCGCTCAGGGTTCCCGATCCCAATACGTTCGGTGGACCGGTGCTTTTCTGCCGCAAGGGTACGAAGGAGTGGAAGGAAATTCCCCTGCTCTACGGCTATGCGGAGAACTCACGGGGTTTCGGCGTTGCTGATATCGCCTGCGCGCTTGCCGACAAGAAGAAAAACCGGGCAAGCGGAGAGCTTACCCGGCATGTGGTTGCAGTCATGAGCGGTCTGCTTACCGCAGCACAAGAGAAGCGGCAGGTAGCTATTGAGCACTCCTGCAGCCGACCCGAGGCTAGGTAAGCGTTTCGAAGATTCCCTTTTCCTTGTTCTTGCGACAGTTGTCCCAGCTGAAAATCCTTCCACTCATAGTCAGATAGACCCCGGGTGGAAGCAGCTGGACGGCTGAGATTGCACAACCAAGGTTGAAGATGGCATCAGACCCTTCCAGGGAGTAGGGGATCATCGCCCCGGTGAGTACCACCGTCTTGGTGTTCTCCTCCCCAAGGGTCTGGGCTATGACCTTGGCCGTATTGCACATGGTGTCGGTTCCATGAACAACGATGATTCTGTCTTCGGCACTGTGAAAGCAGGTGCGTGCCACCTCTCCCCGTTGCTCTTCGGTCATATAGAGGCTGTCTACCGCCAAGGGTCCTTCCAGATGTACCGTCAAGGTGCAGCGGGATTGGCCTAAAATGCGTGGCAGCTGGGACTCACGGAAGGTGAGCTCTCCGCTAATCGCATCATATTGCTTGTCGAACGTTCCCCCGGTGGTGATGATTCTCAGCTCTTGTGCCATGGCCCTCTCCTTATGTCAGGATTTTGGTGTGTTCGTCTTCTCCGGTATCTTCAAAAACGGTGAACTCATCAATTCTCAGGTTGAATGACTGTCCCACTTCACAGACATCAAAGGTAGTGGGCTCAGCAATGACACGGATCAGCTCACCGCCCAAATCGATGCGGCAATCGTTGACATCGCCAAGGTAGAACTTGCTGACCAAGGTACCCTCGAAATCGCCCTTGATGCTTACCAGACGGATATTTTCCGGCCTGATGCCGATGACCACATCGCCTTTGAGCGGTCCTTCGTAGGGCAGTGTCTGCCCGGACTGGGCAAGGGTAAGCACCTTGTCCTTGCTTGTTGCCTTCAGGAAGTTGATCTTTCCAACGAAGTCAGCGACAAACTGGTTGGCTGGGTGGCGATAGATTTCGGTAGGGGCTCCCACCTGTTGGATGACCCCCTTGTTGATGACGATGACCCTATCACTCATGGTCATGGCTTCCATCTGGTCGTGGGTTACATACACCACGGTGATGCCCAGCTGTTTCTGGATCTCCTTGATCTCGAAGCGCATGGAGTCACGCAGTTTTGCATCGAGGTTGGAGAGCGGCTCGTCCAGCAACAGGAGCCGTGGTTTGGCAACCAGGGCACGGGCGAGTGCCACCCGTTGCTGCTGGCCTCCGCTGAGCTGGCTGGGAATGCGCTGGGCATACTGGGAAAGATGCACTGTCTCGAGTACTTCCTCCACATGCTTTTTGATCTCCTGCTTGCCCATCTTCTTCATTTTGAGCGGGTAGGCAACATTTTCGTAGACCGTCATATGGGGCCAGACGGCATAGGACTGGAAGACCATCCCGATATCGCGTCGTTCGGGGGGTACGAAGTTCTTCGGAGAACTCACGTCCTGGTCTCCGATGTAGATCTCTCCTTCGGTGGGCTTCTCAAAGCCCGCGAGCATTCGAAGCATCGTGGTCTTTCCGCAGCCAGAAGGACCGAGCAGGGTGATGAACTCCCCATCAGCGAACTCTGCGTTGAACTGGGAGAGCACCACCACTTCCCCAAAGGCTTTCTTTACATCCTTGATGATAATATTGGACATCGTGTACCTCGCTAAATGGAAAATTCACCGTCGGTCAGCTTATTCAACAACCAGTTGATCCCGAAGACGGTGAACAGGATGGCCGTTGCCAATGCAGATGCAGTCTGCTGATTGTGATAGGTCTGATACGTATACAGCTCATACCCCAGCGTCTTGGTGTTGGTGGAGTAGAGCAGGGTAGACATGGTCAGTTCGTAGAAACAGGGCATGAAGATGAGGAACCAGCCGGCCACCAGAGCGGGGGCGATGAGGGGCAGGGTGACATTCTTCATACTCCTGAGCCAAGAGGCTCCCGATATCTGGGAGGCTTCCTCCAGTGATGGGCTTATCTGGGTCAGCGCACTGACGACCGTACGCATACCCATCATCATGTACTTGATCATGTAGGCGATGACCATGATGGTCAGGGTGTTGTAGATGTTGATCCCAAACTTTCCGGACATCGACATGATCAAGGAGAGGGCGATGACAACGCTAGGAGTCCCGCTTCCCACCGTAATCATGAAGTCGGGTATCTTCTTTCCCTTGATGTTGGTCCGGACCAGCAGGTAGGCCATCATGCAGGAAACCAAGAGGCCGAACGTGGCTGCCATGACGGCACTTACCAAGCTGTTTCTTGCCGAGTTGATGATGGACTTTCTGGTGAAGATTCGCTCCCAATACCGCCAGGTGATGTTGCCTTCTGCAAAGACTGATTCACCTAAGTTCACCGTGATGCTGGAGAGCGCGACTGTTACGAAAGGAATGATGACAACCACCAGAGCAAAAATGATTACCAAGGCAGTGATGGGAATCCTCCACCTGCCCAGATCAACGATGTTGGGGCGGGTGGATTTTCCACTGACGGTGATGTACTGCTTCTTTCCGATGGAGAAGGTGGAGAGGTAGAGCACCACATTGGCGATGAGCATGAGAAAGACTGCCAGGGTGGTAGCATCGGTCAAGCCTTCCTGGCTTCCGATATAGACGAAGTCAATGATGCGAGTGGTTACGGTGTGTATCTGCCCGGGTACCCCGATGATCGAGGGGATTCCGTAGCAGGAACCGGCAGCTACAAAGACCAACAGTGCAGCAGCCACGATGGAGGGAAGCATCATCGGCAGGGTGATGGTCCTCAGTGTTGTCAGTGGACTTGCCCCAGAGATGCGGGAAGCCTCTTCCAATGAGGGGTCCATCTTCTCCATGGCGCGACTGATGGTGATGAAAGCATAGGGGTAGTAGAACCCGGTAAGCACCCAGATCAGGCCACCCATCGTATAGATGTCAAAGGGGGCTGACCCAAGGTTGAAGATTTTCTGCAAGAACATGTTCATCGATCCTACGGTCGGATTGAGCAGGCGCATCCACGCCATTGCCCCGACATAGGGAGGAACCATGTAGGTGGCGACAAAGAGGGTGCGGAAGAACTTCTTTCCATAGAGGTTCGTCCGTCCTACCAGCCAGGCCAAGGGGAAGGCGATAAGTACGCCGAAAATCATGGAGAAGGTCGCAGCGACGACGGTATTCGTCAGGGCCGACCAGTTGAGGGGGTACGTATAGACACGTTTGAAGGCTTCAAGGCTGAAGGTGCCGGTTGAGAAGAAGGCACGGAAAACCAGATACACGAGAGGGAAGACCTGAAACACAAGAAGAAACCCGACGATGGCGATGATAATCAGCCACTTTGGGTCCAAAAACCAGCGGTGCTTCTCCTGCTTCAGGGGTGCTTGTTGATTGAGAACTCGCATTGCAAGGGACTCCTTTGGATTATGATACGGGAGCCTTCAGCGAAGGGCCCCCGTATCTAATAAGAGAAGGGTGGCATTATTTCTTGGCTACAGCTTCCTGGAATTTGGTTCTCAGTTCCTCGCGCAGCGTAACGGTTGCCTGCCAGTCGACGGGAATGGTGTTCTTCAGGATTTCCTTGGTCGGGATGGCGTCATAAGGAGGAGTGGGGTACTTGGAGGAAACAGAGTGCATCCAAGCCTTGACGATGTTCTTCTGTCCTTCTTCCGACATGAACCATTCGGTGACTGCCTTTGCAGCTGCACTGTTCTTGTTCGGGCTCCACTGGTCGTTGATCGACATGATCGGAGAGGGAACAACAATGGTTCCGTCGGTGGGGTAGATGACTTCGATCTTGGATCGATCCATTTCGCGCTTCTGCAATACGGATTCCTCGAGGATCATGATGACCTTGCACTCACCGGTTTCCAGCTTGGTCAGGGCAACAGAACCGCTCTCAATCTTTACTTTCTGCTGGCCAAGGGCGGTGAAGTACTCGTAGCCATATTTGTCCTTCAGGGCACTGATGGTGTCCAGGGCGGTACCGCTGGTAAGCGGGTTGGACATGGAGATCATGCCTTCTACGCGCTTGTCATAGGCAAAATCATAGAACGAGTTGGGGATGTCAGCCTTGCTGAACTTGCCAGGATTGTAAGCAAGCACCATGTTGCTGATGCGTACTGGATACCAATACCCTTCCTTGTCATAATCGAAAGCAAGGTCTGCGGCGTTGTTGATCATGATCGGTTGGAGGACTCCCATTGCCTTGAGTTCCAAGGCGTAGGAGGGGTCGGCAACCATGAGCATGTCACATCCAAGCTTTCCTGCTGCAACCTCAGCGGCGATCTTGGCCTGGAGTGTACCGGTTCCACCATAGAAGAACTCGATGTCGATGGTCGGGAATACTTTCTCGAGCGTCTCATCGATGGCTTCGATGACGTCATCGTACATCGAGGTGTAGATCACCAATTTCCCTGAAAGGCCCCCATCCGCAGCCTTGGGTTTTTCAGCCGAACCGGCTGCAAACACGAGGGTGGAAGCGATCACAAGGACACAGAGAACCATGAACAGTTTTTTCATAGCAACAATCTCCTTTTGTTTGCTCCAGTATACCACCACTTTTTGGGAGTTGCGGGAGAAATTGTCTGCAATTTCTCAAGGATGTGCAGAAATATGTGAAAGAATTGGGGAGAACCGAAAGGTTGGTTGAAGCAACATTTTTATGGTGCTTGGGATAATGCATATTGGATCAAGCAGGAAAGTCAGATCTTCAAGAAAGGGATAAATGACACCCCAACTACTTGTCAGAAGCAGAGGCGTATGTGAGGAAGCTTTTTGTGAGAGTTTTTGCCAGGGTTCATGTACATCGTATCGTATTGCTTTTCCCGATCTGGTGTGTGGACTTGCTAGGCATCTTCTTCTTTCTGTTGCGTTCTTGTTGCTCTTGGACGTACACTCATTGCAGATCTTGGAGGATGTATGGATCGTAAGTCCTATCACAACAGTGTTCAATTGTTGGTGCTCGCAGCGTTCTTGGCTTTGGTGGTGGTGCGATTCTCGCTTTTTGTTTCACTCTTTTCGAAGCTGTGGATTCTCTTTAGGCCCCTTCTGCTTGGGTTTGTCATTGCGTATCTTGTCGATCTGCCCGCCAAGCGGATGGAACGGAAGTTCCGCTTTCGTCATGCCAGGCCGCTTGCCGTCCTCCTGAGTCTGGTCTTCTTTCTTTTAATCATCACCTTGGTGCTGGTTCTGCTCATTCCCCAGCTTGGTTTGGCTCTGAGGCAGTTCAGCATCAATCTTCCGGTGCTCTATCAGCAGAGCGTGGATGCAGTAGAGGATTTCATGCAGGGAAGAGAGGAGCTTTCCCAGGGGTTTTTGGTGGTGGAACAGTACTTCAACCAAGTGGTTGCGCAAGTAAAGGACTCATCACCCAAAATTGCCGACTACCTGCTCTCCCTGTTGGGAGGAGCAGTCAGCGGGATAGCAACAGCCCTCATTGCCTTCATTTTCAGTCTCTACCTGCTCTTCGGCAAGAAGCGGCTGGTTGGGCAAGTCTCCTATCTTTTCGTTCGATTCCTTCCTACGAACCGGCGATTGCGTATTCACGCTGTATTGAAGGTGGCAAACACTACCTTCGGCAAGTTTTTTGCCGGCCAGTTTCTGGAAGCGATCATCCTGGGGGTGCTCTGTACCCTGGGCCTGATGATATTCCGTTTTCCTTATGCACTGACCATCGGATCGGTGGTCGGCATGACAGCCTTGATTCCCCTGGTGGGGGCTTATCTTGGTGGAGCGGTTGGATTTGTGCTCCTTTTCAGCCAGGGATTGCGGCTGGCCCTGCTTTTCCTGCTCTTTCTGGTCATCCTCCAGCAGCTTGAGGGAAACCTCATCTATCCTCGGGTGGTGGGTACTTCAGTCGGGCTTCCCGGAGTCTGGGTGTTCGCCTCCGTGATGGTGGGTGCAGGGCTCTTCGGCATTCCCGGGGTGCTCTTCGGCGTCCCCCTTGCAGCAACCGTCTATCACCTCCTGAAAGAGGAACGGGAAGCCCAAGGCTCTTGAAGCTCCTGTGTTTTTCTGGTTCCATGACAGCCACTACCTAAATGCCTAGCAAAATTGTCTTCTTACAAAGCTGTGCTATACTCCAAGGTAGACAAGGAGATGGATGTGTATGGAAACGCTATTGCCTCATGAGTACCCTCGTCCCGATTTTCGACGCTCACCCTTTCAACTGCTCAACGGGACCTATCAGTTTGCTTTTGATGATGATGAGGTAGGCCTCTCGGAAGCTTGGTATGGGAATAAGCAGCTTGAGCAAAGCATCCAGGTTCCTTACTGTTACCAGAGCCCGGCGAGCACCGTCGGAGACACTTCCTATCATCCTGTCGTCTGGTACAAGCGCCTGTTCACGGTCGATGCTGCTCTTCGGGGAGGAAAGCTTCTGCTGCACTTCGGTGCCGTGGATTATCAGGCAACGGTCTGGGTGAACGGCAAGTTGGCGGGAACGCACACCGGAGGCTATACCCCCTTCAGTTTCGAGATCTCGGCATATCTTGTCAGTGGGAAGGAACAAGACCTCACCGTTCGGGTGGAAGACCGTTTCGACCCGGCACAGGTGCGGGGCAAGCAGTACTGGAAGACCTACAATGAGATGTGCTGGTACCAGGCGAGTACTGGTATCTGGCAGTCGGTCTGGCTGGAGAAAGTGGGAGAGAGCTGGATCAAAGCCCTTCGTTGTACACCGGACATCGACACGCATACGGCCGCGATCGCTTATCAGATTGAGGGGAGATCAGACCAACCCTACAAGCTGAAGCTTGTCCTCAGCTATGAGAATCTTGCACGCGATCCTTCCAGCTACTCCATGGATCCCTCCTACAAGCCGTCTGCGGCTCCTCGGGTCGCCAGCGAGGTCACTGTTGCCGTTCTTGGAAATGAGGGGAGTGTGACTGTCCCTGTTCCTCCGATCGACAACATCAAGAACACCCACTTCTGGACAGCTGAGACTCCCAACCTCATCGGGGTACATGCCATTCTCAGTTCAGCAGAAGTCTTGTTGGATGCCGTGGACACCTACTTTGGCATGCGCAAGATTGAAATCCAAGGCAATGAAATCCTGCTCAACCACCAGAACCTGCGCCAGATCCTGGTGCTCGACCAAGGCTATTGGGAAGAGAGCTATCTCACCCCTCCTTCAAGCGAGGCATTGAAGCGAGATATCGAGCTGGCCAAACGTTTCGGCTTCAACGGAGCGCGCAAGCATCAGAAGATCGAGGACCCGCACTTCTACTACTGGGCCGATGTGCTGGGCTTCTTGGTATGGGGGGAGTTGCCCTCCACCTACCAGTTCAGCGAACGGAGTCAGGAAGCGATGCTGCGTGACTTGCGCCAGTTCATCCTGCGCGACTACAACCACCCCTGCATCATCACCTGGGTGCCGCTCAATGAGTCCTGGGGTGTTCGGGATATTGTCAGTTCTGCAGCTCAGCAGCACTTTGCCCGAACCCTCTACTTCCTTGTTCGCAGCATGGACAGCACCCGCTTGGTCGTCACCAATGACGGCTGGGAACAGGTCAACGAGACCGACTTCTATGGCATTCACGACTACACCCCGGTACAGGCGATGCTCAATCCTGCCTACTTTGTCTCCCAAGAGGCAATCTTGGGCACCTCAGCACAGAAAAAGCGCTGTATGATCGACCATCTCAAGCCGCAGGACAAGCCGTTGCTTGTTACCGAGTACGGGGGGATCGCCTTCGATGACGGATCCTCTTCCAGCTGGGGATATTTCGGGAAGGTAGGGGATGAGGAGGCCTTCCTCGCCCGATTCAAGGATATCACCCAAGCCTTTCTTGGTTTGGGCTATGTGCGCGGTATCTGTTACACCCAGCTTACCGATGTATTCCAGGAAAAGAATGGCTTGCTTGACATGAAACGGGTTCCAAAAGTGGCTCCAGAGCAGATTGCCGCCATCATTCGGGGAGGTAAGGCCCAGGATATCAAGCCGAATCTTGTATTATAACAAAAAAGTTGTTTTAACTAATTTGTTATATTTATAGCATATGTATTCAGTTTTTGAGCACATTGCCGAATGTGACAAGTTTTGTTTGACAAATATTTGATTATAGTTGATACTATGAATATAGTTTCCAATGGACGGATAAAGCGTGAATATTTTTTTCAAAATCAAACCATTGGTGACAAGGAGGTCCTAGTATGACAAAGAGAGTGCTTGTATTGGCATTGGCGCTCATGTTGGTCGTTTCGGCCACAGTATTTGCAGCCGGCACACAAGAGAGTGCAAAACCCGGTGAGAAGACCAAGATCACTTTCTGGTCTCCGTTCAGCGGCGGTGATGGAGACATCATGAAGAGCATTGTTGCTGACTTCAACGCCCAGAGCAAAACCAGTGAAGTTGAGTTCCTGATCTTCAAGTCTGAAGAGTACTATACCAAACTTATGGTTTCCGTCTCTTCAAACTCCGCTCCCGATGTGGCTATCCTGCACCTGTCCAGGTTGCTTGAGTTCACCTCTGACAACTTGCTTGAACCTTTGAACAAGTATGCTTCGGCTGTTGGCATGAACTGGGGTGACTTCAGTGGCGTCTTGCAGAAGGCTGCCCAGATTGATGGCAATTACTATGCAGTTCCGCTTGACACCCACCTTCTGTTGATGCATTTCAACACCAAGTGGCTTGGTGAATTGGGAATGCTCGATGCAAATGGCAAGCCTGCAATGGCTCGCGGTGAGAAGGCGTTCTTTGACTACTTCAACGCAGTCAAGGGCAAGCTTGGTGATAACCAGATGCCTCTTTCCGGTACCTCTCAGTTCGGTCTTCCCCAGTATGTGTGGTACACCCTGTTGACCCAGTACGGTGGAGAGATCCAGAACGCAGATGGCACCAAGGCAACCCTGGACACTGCTGAGAACAAGAAGGCACTGAGCGTCATGAAGCAGATGGTTGACAGTGGCATCTGGCCGAAGGGTCAGAAGAATGGTGCTGAGATCTTCACGGGTTTCCGCGCAACCGCCACCATCAACGGCAACTGGGGTATCCCCATCTTCGAGAAGGTCAATGGACTTGAATTCATCTCCATGCCCTTCCCGCAGTTCACCAATGTGAATTCGGTCTATGCTGACTCCCACACCATGGTAATGCCCACCAGCCGCCAGAGTGATGCGAAGAAGCAGGCTGCGATGGAGTTCATGGCTTGGATGGCTGACAACACCCTTGATTGGGCACAGGCCGGTCATATCCCCAGCAAGACCAAGATTGTTGATAGTGCTGAGTTTAAGGCTCTTCCCTACCGCTCCGAGTATGCCAAGAGTGCAGAGTATGCCCACTTCTATCCGAGGTCCCTTTCTCTCACCGGTATGATCGAAGTAGTGCAGAGAGAGCTGGCAACCATGATCGCTGGCGATCAGGATGTCAACACCACCGCTGCCAACATGCAGGCTGGATACCAGAGACTTCTGGACCAGAAGCGCTGAGTCTAGTGTAATCAGGTGCACCCTCGGGTGCATCCGATCCTTACGATAATGACGGGACAGCCCCCAGTATGGAGTGCTGTCCTGTTGTTCCTCTTGACCAATCAACTGATAAGGAGGCTCATGCATGGGTTCTCTCAACAAACAACACGATTTGCATGCAGCACAGCGAAAAGAGTCATTAGCAGCTTGGCTGTTCATGCTTCCCTTTCTCGCTTTATATGCAGCGTTTCTCCTGTTTCCCATCTTCCGCGGCCTCTATACGAGCTTCACAAATGCCCGCTTGGTAGGAACCGTACGCATCATCGGACTGGAAAACTATGCCGAGATGCTCGCTGACAAGGATTTTTGGGGTTCCATGGGGAACACCCTCTACTTTGTTCTCATCAGCACCCCGACCATCGTCGTGGTAGGATTTGTTCTTGCCATGCTCATCAACGCGAAACTCAAAGGCACTGTGTTCCTGAGAACTGCCTATTTCTCTTCATATGTGCTCTCCATGTCGGTCGTCACCGGCTTGTGGATTTTCATCTTCCAGCCCTATACCGGCCTGATCAACACGATCATAACCAAATTCGGTGGGCAGGAGATTTTCTGGCTCAGTACCCGAGGAATCGTCTGGCTGGCAATCCTCATGACCACCGTCTGGTGGACGGTAGGGTTTGACATGGTGCTTTTCCTTGCCGCTTTGCAGAACATCCCAACCGAGATGTATGAGGCAGCGGAAATTGATGGGGCTTCCAAGGCGCAGGTGCTTTTCAAGATTACCATCCCGATGCTCCGTGAGAGTACGGTTCTGGTGGTGATGCTGCAGATGATCGCCTCTTTCAAGCTTTTCGGACAGACCTACCTGATGGCAGGCGGCGGACCGGGTACCCATACCCGCACCATCGTGCATTACATCTATGAGTCAGGCTTCACCAACAGAAGGCTGGGGTATGCATCCACCATGTCAATCGCCTTCTTCCTCGTCGTTCTGGGCTTCTCGCTCTTGCAGCGCAAGCTCTTCGCCAATAAGGAAGGGAGGTAAGCGATGCAACATTCATTGAAACAAACCAGTCTCTCACGAGTGCTCACCTATGCCCTCAGCTACATCCTTGCCTTGCTTTGGCTCTTTCCGATTGTCTGGATGACCGTTTCGGCCTTCAAGCCGATGGGCAGCCCGGTCAGTATTCTCTCCGTGGCATTTGCACCTCCTTTTACGGTTGAGAACTTCTCGATCATCTCACAGAAGGCTCCGGTCTATATCTGGACGTACAACAGTGCATACATTGCGATTGCTGTTACCTTGATTGTCCTTCTGATCACCTCAATGGCGGCATATTCTCTCTCCAAGTTGCACTTCAAGGGCAAGAAGATCATGTACATCGTCATCACCATGGGCCTGATGATTCCCATCGAAGCGATCATCATCCCCCTGTACAAGACGATGGCCGATTTGAGGCTGCTCAATACCTATACGGGTCTGATCATCCCCAGCCTTACCGCGCCGTTGGGCGTTCTGATCATGAAGCAGTTCTTTGACGACCTTCCCAATGAGCTCATCGAGGCGGCTCGCATCGACGGGGCGGGAATCTTCAGGATCTGGTACAGCATCTGCATGCCGCTCTCGCGCAACTCGCTGGCTGCAGTGGGTATCTTCACCTTCACCAACTCCTGGAACAACTTCCTCTGGCCCTTCTTGTCGATCACCAGTGAGAAGATGATGACCTTGCCTGTGGGTATTCCCCAGTTCCAAGGGGCAAACCTTTCGGAGTTCACGCTCCCCATGACCGTAAGCCTGGTGGCCTCTATTCCGGCCATCGTAGTATTTTTGATTTTCCAGAAACAGATCATCCAGGGTGTGGCGATGACTGGGATAAAAGGATGATGAAATGAAACAAGCTTCTGCTCGCATCGAGCGTTCAGGGATGGGTATGCCCATCGATAACCGCCTTTACGGATCCTTCATCGAGCATCTGGGAAGGGCCGTATATGGAGGCATCTACCAGCCGGGCCATCCGAGTGCAAACAAGAACGGGTTTCGCACCGATGTCATCGACCTTGTCCGCAAGCTCAGGGTTCCCATCATCCGCTATCCCGGTGGCAATTTCGTATCGGGATACAACTGGGAAGATGGGGTAGGGCCCAAGGAGAATCGTCCAACCCGACTCGATCTTGCCTGGTTCACCAAGGAGACCAACGAGGTCGGCATGCAGGAGTTCGCCCAGTGGCTTGAGGAAGTTGACTCCGAGCTGATGATGGCGATCAACCTCGGCACCCGTGGTGCTGATGAGGCTCGCAATCTTTTGGAGTACTCCAACCACAAGGGTGGCACCTACTACAGTGACCTGCGTATCAGCCATGGGCACACGGATCCGTACAACATCAAGACCTGGTGCTTGGGCAACGAGATGGACGGGCCTTGGCAGATCTGCAGCAAGACAGCCCATGAGTATGGCCGGCTGGCTGCAGAGACAGCAAAGCTGATGAAGTGGATCGATCCAAGCATCGAGCTGGTTGCCTGCGGCAGTTCCAACTCCAATATGCCGACCTTTGGGAAGTGGGAGTCGACGGTGCTCGACCTCACCTACGATCATGTCGAGTACATCAGCCTTCATGAGTACTATGGCAACTTCGACAACGACACCCCCTCCTACCTTGCCAGCAATCTTGTCATGGACAACTTCATCAAGTCTGTGGTGAACATCTGTGATGCTGAGAAGGCAAAGCGCCACTCCAACAAGCAGATCAATCTCTCCTTTGATGAGTGGAATGTCTGGTTCCACACCAAGGAGAGCGACAAGAAAATCGAGCACTGGATCGAAGCTCCCCACCGCTTGGAAGACATCTATACCTTTGAGGATGCCCTTCTGGTAGGAGGCCTCCTGATCACCCTGATCAAGCATGCTGATCGCGTGAAAATCGCCTGTCTTGCCCAGCTGGTCAATGTCATCGCTCCCATCATGACCGAGGAGAAGGAAGGGGCATGGATGCAGACCATCTACCACCCCTTCCTCCACGCCTCACTCTACGGAAGGGGAGAGTCTCTGCCGGTCCAGCTCTCGTCTCCCACCTATGACTGCAAGAAGATGGAACAGGTTCCCTATCTTGATGCAGTGTCTGTCTTCAATGAGGAGCAACAGGAGTTGACGGTCTTCTTGCTCAACCGCAGTCTCGATGAGGATCTTGAGACCTCCTTCGACCTACGCTCGTTTGAGAAGCTCAAAGGAATCGAGCACATCGTCATGGAAGGATTCCCCCTGAAAGCGGTCAACTCCTTCTCCAATCCCCATGCAGTTGAACCAAAGAGATTGCCGTTGCACCTTGTGCAGAAGGGTGGCATCTTCTCCCTCGTGGTGAAGAAAGCTTCCTGGAATGTGCTCAGATTTTCAACCAAGTAAGCGGTTTTCATGGTTTTTCTTCCCCCTCTTGTCTTGTACAGGAGGGGGCTTTCTCTCTGTATGGTATCTCTTTAGGTTAAGATAGGGGTACCATCGGCACCAAAAGAGCAGGTACTTACATTTTTTTTCTTGTGAGAATGCAGATTCGATGGTATCTTCTATTTGTCCGACAAATGGACAAAAGGAGCCTACCGTGAGTTTTGTACCCGTACGCAATGAGCGTCTCTCCGACAAGGTGGTGAACCAGATTCTGGGCATGATCCACAGTGGGGACCTGAAACCGGGACAGAAACTTCCCAGTGAACTGGTCTTCTGTGAGCAGTTTGCCGTAAGTAGGGGAGTGATTCGCGAGGCGATGATCCAGTTGCAGGCGCTGGGCTATATCCGCCGCAAGACAAAGAACGGCACCTTCATCGAGAAAGACATCATCGATCGTCTCAGCAGACCGGTCGCCGATGCCCTGAAGGAAGCGACCTTCCAGGATCTTCTCGATTTCCGCGATTCATTGGAGTCGAGGATGGTGGAGATTGTCATCGATCGCTGTACCGACGAGGAGATCGAGGAGATTCGCCAGACTCTGGATGCCGATGCACTCAAGCTCAGCGGACACTTCAGCCTCGACCACTACTTCCACTACAAGCTTGCCCAAGCTTCACGGAACATCTTTTACATGAACTTCATCGACACCTACTACGACCTCATCGAGGAGCTGGCCCAGGCGAACAAGAAGCAGGAAGGCACATTGCAAAGCATTGCCCAGGAGCACCAGGCAATTGTTGAGGCCATCGGTCGGAGGGACAAGAACGCTGCCCACAAGGCGATGGAACAGCATATCACCAATGTTCGCCAGAGGCGACAACGGGTGGAAGCGGGGAGTGTACAGTGAAAAAGCTCACCATCCTTTCCCCCTGCGGCATCCTTGGTTATGGGTTCCCTGACGCCTCCTTTGCCTATGGACTCTCGCAAAAACCCGATGCGATAGTCGTGGACGCAGGCTCCACCGATGCAGGGCCTCACAAGCTTGGGGCACGTACTGCCATCGTCAGCCGGAGGGCTGCAAAGAAGGACCTGCTGCGCATCATCAAAGGTGGATGTGAGCTGGGCATCCCTGTCCTGATCGGTTCGGCCGGCGGCAGCGGCGGGGAGAGCCATGTTCGCTGGACGATGGATATCATCGAGGAGATTCTGACCGAGCATCCGGATTGGCAGCCCAAGACCGCGGTCATTTGGGCCGATATCCCCAATGAGGCCATCCTTGCGCAGTTGGACGAGGGCAAGGTTGTCCCTTTGGATGCGCTCGAGCTTCCTCTTGACGAGCAGGTTCTCGGCCAGACTACCGGGGTGGTGGCCCAGATGGGCATCGAGCCGATTTTGGAAGTCCTTCAGGCTGGGGCGGATCTCATTGTCTGTGGCAGGGCCTACGACCCAGCTCCCTTTGCTGCAGTTGGTGTGCTCCATGGGTTTGACCTTGCTTTGAGTTACCACCTGGGAAAGGTCCTGGAGTGCGGCGCGCTCTGCTGCAATCCAGGGACTACCAAGGACTGCATGCTGGGTGTGCTCTACGAGGACTGCTTTGAGGTCTATCCCTGCGATGAGAAGCGACTTTGTACCCCCACCAGTGTGGCCGCCCATACCTTTTATGAAAAAGATCATCCCTACCTGTTGCATGGTCCGGGCATTGCCATGGATCTCAGCCTCTGCTCCTTTGAGGCATTGAGCCGCAACAGGGTGAGGGTGAAGGGGAGCCGCCTTTCGGCTACCGATCCCTATCAGATCAAGTTGGAAGGTGCGCGCAAGGTTGCCTATCGGACCTTTGTGGTCGCCGGTGTGCGTGACCCTCTCTTGGTCTCTCAGATTGAGGAAGTCGAAGTCTTGGTGAGGGAGAGCGTACAGGAGCAGTACCCCGAGATTGAGAGGGATGCCTATTCGATCAACTTCATCAACTACGGTAAGGATGGAGTGATGGGCTCACTGGAGCCTGAACATTCCGTCGGTCATGAACTTGGGGTGGTCTTTGAGGTGCTTGCCCCAACCCAGGAGCTGGCCAATGCCTTGTGTGCATCGGTTCGTTCCACCTTCATGCACTACGGCTACGAAGGGCGGAAAGCGACGGCCGGAAACCTGGCCTTCCCGTTTGCTCCGAGTGATATTCCCTTCGGTGCTGTCTATGCGTTCAGTGTCTATCATCTGATGGATGTCGATTCACCCACCGCCCTCTTCCCTTGGCAGTGGTGGGAACGGGGAGGCTCCAATGACAAGACTGTATGAATTGGCCCGGATGCTCCGCAGCAAGAACAGCGGCCCGTTTCTCATTACCCTCGATCTCTTCTTCGATGACCTTGCTACCTACCGTAGGGTCGTTGAGAGCGGGGTGCTGTGTGAGGCTACCCTGAACTCCTGCTATCAGCTTGCTGCGGGGCAACTGCTGGGCATCTACTTCTTTGAATCTGCCTTGGGCATCAAGATCACGTATCGCCGTCCTGTCAGTTCCGGCACGTGTGGGGATAGGGATGTGTATGGGGCGCAGCAACATGCACCCCTGATGAATCTTCTGATTCCCTAGGAGGGAGAACGTATGAAAGGCAAGAAACTGCTGAAAGAGATAAAGGCGCAGAGGGTGCTCTACCTGCTGCTCCTCCCCACCTTGCTCTATTTCATCCTGTTCAGGGTGCTGCCGATCATCAACATGCGCCTTGCTTTCTTCCAGTTCCGGGCACGGGGAAACTGGCCGTTTGTCGGGCTCAAATACTTTGAGATGATCTTCTCCAGCCCGGCGTTTGCACAGATACTGGCCAACACCCTGATCATCAGTTTCATGAAGTATGTCCTGCTCTTCCCCGGCTTTGTGCTCTTTGCCCTGATGCTCAACGAGGTCCGTTCCTTCCGGTTCCGAAAATACGTGCAGGTTGTCTCCTACCTCCCGCACTTTCTCTCCTGGGTCGTCATCGCAGGCATCTGGATCAACGCACTCTCCTTGGCAGGCTCGGTCAACCAGATCGTGATATTCTTCGGTGGGGATGCGGTGGATTTTATGACCGACCGAACCAAGATTCGCTGGATACTGATGATCTGTGAGGCGTGGAGAAGCCTCGGTTGGGACTCCATCATCTTCTATACGGCCATCCTTTCCATATCTCCTTCGCTCTATGAGGCGGCCCAGATTGATGGGGCAAGCCGTCTGCAGATCATCAAATCGATCATTTTGCCGGCATTGATAACGCCGATGATCACGATGTTCATCCTCAATCTCGGCTTCTTCCTCAACGCAGGGTTCGACCAGGTGTTCAACTTCTCCAACCAAGCGGTGGAGAGCACGATTGATATTCTCGATACCTACATCTACCGCATCGGCATTGAGGGAGGGCAGTACTCACTCGCTACCGCAGTCAGCCTGATCAAGGGCTTGGTCGGGGTTGTCCTGGTCTACACGACGCACATCTTCTCCAAGAAGATGACAGGATCGGGGGTGTGGTGATGAGAAGCAGAAAACGCGTATCAGTCAGCCAGCTGGTCTTGGTCCTCTTCCTGTTCTTCGTGACCCTGACCATGCTCGTGCCCCTGCTCAATATCCTGGCCAAGTCGCTCTCAACTCCCAGCGAGTCGGTCCTTATGGGTGGACTTTCCATCCTGCCCCGGCAGCTGGATCTGCTCAACTATCGGATAGTCTTCAGCCATCCCATCCTGGTGCCCTCCTTGATCAACTCCTTGATCATCACCTTGGTGGGGACAGCGGTGAACATTGTGCTCACCACCACAGCAGCCTACGCTCTGACCAGGCCGCGTCTGGCCTTGAAACGTCCGATCATGGTCTTTCTGATCATCATGATGCTCTTTGACCCAGGTCTGGTTCCCGAGTACCTGGTGGTACAGAAGTTGGGGCTGATGGGCAGCAAGTGGAGTGTCATCCTGGTCACCGCGGTGAACGTCTACTACCTGATCATCATGATGCGCTACTTCGAGAAGGTGCCGCAGTCAATCGTAGAAGCCGCCACCATCGATGGGGCGAGCCACCTGCAGATGCTGGGTCACATCTTCTACCCACTGAGCAAGGCAGGGGTGGCCACCATCACGATGTTCTATGCAGTGGTCAGGTGGAACGAGTACTTCCGTGCCGGCATCTACCTTACCCGCAAATCCACCGATACGGTGCTTCAGGTGGTGTTGCGCCAGTTCGTGGTGCTTGGTGATACGGTCTCGATTCTGGGACAGCAGAATGTGTTCGACTACAATGCCCTTGCCCGCGCCGACTACAGCGCCCTCAAGGGAGCCACGATCATCGTGGCAATCATCCCGATTCTGATTCTCTACCCGTTTGTCCTCCGCTTCTATGCCAAGGATGTGCTTTCGGGTGGGATCAAGGAATAAGTGTGTGTTTCAAAAACCAAGGAGGTTTGTGATGAACAAGAAAGTATTTGTGGTACTGGCAGTTTTGTTGGTCCTGGGCGGCATGCTGATGGCCGCTGGATCCAAGGAAGCAGCACCTGCTGCAAAGACAGGGGGCATCGGAGAACCGGGCAAGCCGGTGACGGTGACCTATCTGTGCAAGGATGTCGACCCCATTACCGATGCCCAGCAACTCGGGCTTCTGGAGAAGGCGATTGAAGAGGGCATGGCAAAGCAGGGGACCTATATCGATCTGGTCATCCTTTCGGCCCCGACCGGAAGCTATGCCACGGTGGTGCCCATTGCGTACAGGACAGGCCAGATCAACCCCGATCTGATCTACTTCCAGGGCAACGACCAGCCGTTGGCCCAGGAGGGTTTGCTTGAAGACCTGACCCCCTATGTGGAGAAGTCGGTCAATGTGAAGAAGATCATGGGCGACCATACCAAGGCAGCGATGAAGAACTATCCCTACCTGATGTGGCTGGCTCCTGCACGTGTGCAGATTCCCGTCATGAGAAGCGATTGGTTCGCCAAGCTCAAGACCGGCAAGGCCTTGCTTGAGAACCCGACGGTAGACAACTACTACGCCTTCTTCAAGGAGATCAAGGAGAGCGGAATGGCCAGGTGGGCCATCACCACCGATGGTGGCATCCTCAAGCTCGACTCAGTCTTCAACCATGCTTTCGGACTTACTGCCACCATTGTCAAGGAGAACGGCAAGTGGGTCTATTCCAATGCCACCAAGGCTTCCCGCGATAAGCTTGCCTTCTATGCCAAGCTGTACAAGGAAGGACTTTTGGACAACGAGTATGTCACCAAGACCTGGGAGACGATGGAGCAGTCCTTCTACGAAGGCAGCGCAGCGTTTGTCAGCGGTACCGCCGGTGATGTGGTGAACGTCTACAACAACAAGATGAAAGAGACACAGGGTGTCGATCTTTTCGTGCTTCCTCCTGCCAAGGGTGTGAGCCAGGCTTATCAGAGCATCGATGTCACCAAGGAGAGCCGTGGGTTCGCCATCAATGCCGATTCGAAGGTGAAAGATGCTGCGTGGGCACTGCTCGAGTACATGGCAGGTCCTGAAGGACGCAAGCTCGATAAGCTTGGCCTGGAAGGCATCCACTATACGGTCGAAGGCGGCAAGTATGTGCTGACCAAGCAGTTCCCGTCCTGGTGGGCAAAGTTCTGGCCGACCATGAATGGCCTGGATACTTCCACCGTCGTCGGGGAAGTGCTCTCCAAGCCTGCCATCGATTCGCTGGATGCTGCAGCCAAATACTTTGCTCCCGACACCAATGTCCTGCTTCCTGAGGACCTGTTGCCGGCAAAGGATGCCATGGACAAGCTCTATCGTGAGTACTCCACCGACATCATCCGTGGGGTGAGGCCGATCAGCGACTTTGATGAGTTCGTGACCAAGTGGAATGCCGCTGGCGGAACGAAGATCAGCGACTATCTGGCAACCGTATTGAAGTAAGTGTGTTGTGAAGGTCGGGGCGTTGCCCCGGCCTTCACCCAATGAGGAAAGTCTATGACCACTGTAGAGTACCTGAAGCGTGTATACGCAGGTTTTCTGGGAATGAATATCGGTATCAGGCTGGGAGCTCCGGTGGAGCCGAGCCAATGGACCAGTGAACGCATCGAGCGCTTCTATGGCGATATCAGATCGTATGTGAAGTCCTTCAAGAACTTCGCCGCTGATGATGATGCCAATGGACCGGTCTTCTTCTTGCGTGCCCTCAACGATACTCCACAATCCGAAGAGCTTGACTGCTCATCGGTAGCCGAGGCTTGGCTGAACTACAGCCGGGAAGGGGTGGGCATGTTCTGGTGGGGTGGCTACGGGGTGAGTACCGAACACACCGCCTATCTGAATCTGAAAGCAGGGATCCCGGCCCCTAAGTCTGGATCAATAGAAATAAACGGAAAGACACTGGCCGAACAGATTGGAGGCCAGATTTTCATCGATACCTGGGGCTTTCTCTTTCCCGAGGATTGCAAGAATGCAGCCCGTTATGCACGGATAGCTGCCTCTGTTTCCCACGACGGGGAGGGGCTTGAGGGAGCTGCATTCATTGGAGCAGCCATAGCCAAGGCGTTCGAGACTGAGGATGTCGATGCCATCCTCGATGCCGCCCTGGCCCAGATTTCTCCCACTTCCACCTATGCTGCTGTGGTCAACGCAGTACGGGACTTCCATGCAATGAACCCAAAGGACTGGCGTTTATGCCTCACGTATCTGCAGCAGAACTGGGGCTATGACCGGTATCCGGGCATCTGCCACATCATTCCCAATGCAGGGGTTTGCGTCATGGCTTTGCTCTATGGGAAGAAGTTGAGCCGTGGGGTGGAGATTGCCACCATGGCAGGGTGGGATACCGATTGCAATGCAGGAAATGTGGGATCAATCCTTGGTGTTGCCGGTTCATTGGAGGCAGTGGAAGAGCATTATCGCGCTCCCCTCAACGATATGCTGGTACTCTCCGGCATCTCAGGCTACCTCAACATCCTGGATATTCCCACCTATGTCAGACAGCTCTGTGCGCTCAGTCTGAGAACCCGTGGGTTGGCTGTTCCTGAAGGGTTTGATAGGGAGGAAGGGACGATTGATTTTGATTTCTCGCTTCCTGGTTCCATCCATGGTTTCCGGGTTTCAAATCCCAATGCTTGCGCCCTCTCCAATAGGGGCGAAGGACTTGAGATGCGCTATGACAGGATGGTTCGTCCCCAGTCGTGCAAGCTCTTCTACAAGCCATTCTATCGGAGAAGCGATTTCGATGATGAGCGCTATATGCCTGTCTTCTCTCCCACCGTGTACCCTGGGCAGACGGTGAGCCTGGCGTATCGGTTGGAGAAGTTCAGCGGCGAGTCGGTCTTGATCTCGGCCTATGTACGCAATACCACCACGGGTGAGCATGTGTTGTTCAGTAATGAGGTGGTGTACGACGAACAGGTACATGAGCTCTCCTTTGTCATCGACCCCCATCATCCCAAACTCCAAGGGGCGATGATTGATGAGATTGGCTTGCATTTCGAGGCGAACTCCCCGGCCAAGAATCGTGATTTCGGAGTTCTCCATCTCCAGTATTTCCGGGTTTCAGGAAAAGCCGACTACCTCATCGATGTTGGCAAGCAAACCAAGGAGTTTGCTTCCATCACCCCCTTCAGCCACAACCATGGTTCCTGGGAGCTGGTGGACAAGCGGTGGATGGAGGCAATGACGCTTGACCATGCTGAGGCGATGACGGGCAACTACTTTGCCAAGGATGTCTCTCTTCACTCCACTTTGGTTGTGCACAGCGGAAGATCTGCTTTGCTCAGTCTGAGGGTTCAGGGAGCACAGAGAGGCTATTATGGTGGCTTTCATGAGGGGAAACTGGGAATTTTCAAGCATACAGGGGACAAGATGATTGCCCTTGCTGCTGTAGAGCAACTTCCCACCTTGGAAACCGAATACGAGATTGCATTCAGCGTTACCGGTACAACCATGCACCTTGAAGTGTCAGGGTTTGACCCTCTGGATGCAGCCGATGAGAGTCTTGCCTATGGGATGGTGGGCTTTGCCCTCTACGAGCGGGGTCGAGTCGGATTCGGCAACCTGCAGATAAAGGAGAATTAGGATGATTACACGTTCAGCATTGGTGGCCAACCGGGCGTTGGTGCGGGAAAAGGCTGTAGGGGCTCTGATTGGGCTCGCAGTAGGAGACAGTTTTGGGGATGCAGCCCGGATGCAGGCAAATCGGGAGACCTACGGGTTCATCACCGACTTCAATGCCGGAGCCACCTGGAGCACCGATGATACCGAGTTCGCCCTGCTTACGGCGAAGACCTTGATCAGAAACAAGGGAAAGCTGACCAGCGAGGCGGTGGTTGAAGCGTGGTTTGAGGATGTGGTGGTGCAGGATGAGTTCAAGCGGGGTGGGGCAAGCGAGGTTGCTGCTGCCAACAACCTGCGCAAAGGCCTTCGTCCCCCGCAGAGCGGGAAGTTCAACACCTTCCATATGAGCGACGGGACGGCAATGCGCATTCCCCCGGTGGGAATCATCTGTGCAGCAGAGCCCGACCGTGCAATTGAGATGGCAGCCATCGATGCCTCGGTCAGCCACTATGCCGATGGGGTGTGGGGAGCACAGGCAGTAGCGGCTGCAGTTGCCGTGGCAATGGCGGATGGCAGTTGGGAGGAGATCTTCGCTGCTGCCCTCAAGCCGATTCCCTCCGACAGCTGGCTGTATCACAACATGATGCGTGCCTTCGAGATTGTCGACAAGGCTCAAGGCAAGGTCATCGACAGTTGGATGGCACTCCATGATGAGATCAAGGCGAGCACCTGGGCGACCACTGCAGAGGCAATTCCTGCTGCATTTGCGTGCCTCAGGCTCAGCAACGGTGACTTCCGTTCCTCTTTGGTACTGGCAGGGAACTTTGCCCGTGATGCCGATACCATTGGTGCAGTAGCTGGCGCTATCTTGGGAGCCAAGTACGGCCTCTCTTCCATCCCCTATCATTGGGTGGAGAAGGTGCGTCGTCCCTCAGGAACTTGCCTGCAGTTCACCAAGGGCTTGGATATTGTGGAAATGGGCGAGCAGTTGGCGGAATTGGTTCAGTAACTTCCTGTTCATGCATATGGCTGGAATCATATCCCTTGAAGGATGGATTCCAGCTTTTGTATCATTCACCAAATCAGGCAAGCTTGTGTTCATGTTGCATTGTACATGCATAAAACAAATGAACGTAAGTTCAAATCATCAGCTACATAAATCATCGCTCTTGGTTCAAGTCGTCTGCGAGATGGAACCATAGCCTGAAAATACTCTCTGTGTTCAACATGTGTAGAGACATGTACAATAATTGAACACTATTGGGATGGGTGCAGTACACTTGAGCTGTACCCAGAGAATGTCTTTAATTATTTCAATTATCTATAACATTAAATTTTATATAGAGATACTAGTTATATACAAACAATATTGAGATTCTTGGCACACTATTTGCAATATCTTCCATAAGTTCATTTTTTCAAAAAATTAGGAGGAAATTATGAAGAAACTTGGAAAGAGTGCGTTGGTAGTGCTGCTTTTGCTTGCCATCGTCGTATCTGGTTTGTTCGCACAGGGAGCTAAGGAAGCTCAAACTGGTCCTAAGGGTGTAAAGCCCTACAACATTGCCGTAATCATCAAGGCAACGGACTCCGATTTCTGGCAGTATCTGCTTGTTGGTGCAAACAACTATGCGGTTGAACACCCCGATCTGGTCAAGGTAACCACCTATGGACCTCCTTCGGAAGCAGACATCGACCAGCAGGTCTCCATCCTTGAGAACGTAATCTCCACGAATCCCGATGGTATCGTCATTGCTTCAACCAGTAGTGATGCGACCGTTCCGGCTCTCGAGATGGCGTATGACAAGGGCATCAAGATCATCACCGTCGACAACAGGGTTAATACACCGAAGGTTCATTCTTTCCTCGCAACTGACAACACGTATGGTGGATCTCTTGCAGCAGAGAAAATGTTTGAGTACCTGAAGAAGAACAACATCGCGACCGCAGGCAAGAAGATTGCTGTAGTGAGCGCCATGGCTGGTGTCCAGGTTCTGACCGATCGCGACAATGGCTTCATTACTCGCATCAAACAGCTGATCCCCGGTATCGAGATTATTCCTACCAGATATGTTGACAACGACATCATCAAGGCACTCTCCACCACTGAGGACTTGATCACCACTTACGGAAGAGACCTGATTGGTATCTTTGCTGACAACAACCACTCCGCAGACGGCGTAGCCCGTGCGATAACTGAACAGAATCTTCACAACAGGATCATCGTCACTGCGTATGACTCCGACCCCGAAGAAGTCGCAGCCATCAAGAGCGGAGCCATCAAGGCCATCATGGTCCAGGATCCGTATGGGATGGGTTACAAGGGCGTTGATTCTGCTGTCAAGGCAATCGAAGGTGCAACCCTTCCTGCATATGTCGACACTGGTGTCGTCATCGTTGAGCAGCACAATGTCAATGATCCCGCTTCTCAGGGAATTCTGGATCCGTTCACACTCAAGAAGTATTGATCATCCTCACCTACAAAAAGTCCCTGGCTTCTCCTCGAGGAGGAGCTAGGGCAGTTTTCAGTCATATACGATAGGAGGTCCGGGATGGAAGCTAGACCATTCTTGGAAATGCGGGGCATCTCCAAACAGTTCCCAGGGGTAAAGGCGCTCGATAAGGTTGACCTGACGGTATACCCTGGTGAAGTGCATGCACTGGTTGGAGAAAATGGCGCAGGGAAATCCACCATCATCAAGATTATCATGGGTGTCTATCAGAAGGATGAGGGCAGCATCAGCCTTGATGGAACTGAGGTTGACATTCCCAATGTCATAGAAGCGGGAAAAATGGGTCTGGCTGCTGTTTATCAGGATCTTACCCTTGCTCACCATCTTTCAATTGGGGAAAATTTCTTTATGGGGCAGTTCCCTCGAAAGAAAAATGGACTGATAGATTGGGACTATGTCTACACCAAAACTGAGGAAACCCTCAAGGCATTGAACGTTGATGTCAATCCTAGGTTGAAAATTACCGAACTTTCCCCTGCGATGCAGGAGATGGTTGCGATTGCAAAGACTGTGCACAAGAAGGCAAAACTTATCATTTTTGATGAGCCTACGGCACTCTTGAGCAATGAAGAGGTGGTAATACTCTTCGAAATCATCAGAAAGCTGAAAGAAAGCGGCATATCCGTCATTTATATTTCACACCGACTTGAGGAGATATTTTCCGTTTGTGACAATGTCTCCGTACTCAAGGACGGGAAGCATGTCAAAACACTCCCTGTATCCAAGACGAATCAGGACGAGTTGATTTCGTTGATGGTGGGTCGTGACCTTACCGACATGTACAATATCGATCACTTCCCTAAGGGAGAGGAGTTGCTGAAGGTAGAGAACCTTAGCCGTACCAAGGTTCTTAAGGATATTTCCTTCTCAGTAAAGCAAGGCGAGATTTTTGGTCTGTTTGGCTTGGTCGGTTCAGGGCGAACAGAAGTGGTGCGCGCCATCTATGGGGCTGACCCCATTGATGGGGGGCAAGTGTACTTCAAAGGTAATCCTGTAAAAATCAAGCATCCTTCCCAAGCGATTTCACTTGGAATCGGCTTGCTCCCTGAAGATCGGAAACACCAGGGACTTGCGCTGGCGCAGACGATCAATCACAACATCAATCTGGCTTCCTATAAAGCTATTTCCCGGTTCTCCTTCGTGCAAGGCAAAAAAGAACGGGCAAGATCCGAGGACTCTGTCAAACGTCTGCGAATCAAGACGCCTTCCATCCACCAATATGTACGGAACCTCTCTGGAGGAAACCAACAGAAGGTCATCATTGCAAAATGGCTGTGTTGTGAGAGCAACCTGTTCATTTTTGACGAACCGACGGTTGGGATTGATGTTGGGGCAAAACAAGAGATTTACAAGTTGATTGAGGAACTGACAAGAGAAGGGCATGCAGTCATCTTGATATCGTCCTACCTGCCGGAGGTCATGGGACTCTCGGATAGGATCGGAGTATTGCATGAGGGAAGTATGGCCCATGTTGTGGATCGGGAAGATTTCAAGGAAGAGACCCTTCTGCGATACGCTTCCGGCTTATAAGTACGAACAGGTAAGGAGAGAGAGATGAAATTGCTGTCCAATAAACATAGGTTCAGAATTGCGGAAGGGAACCTCCTGGTGATTGTCGTTGTCCTGATGGTCATTCTTTCATTTGCAACGAAGAATTTCTTCACTGCAAATAATATGAGGAATCTGGTGCGGCAGACTTCGGTAAATGGGATCATCGCACTTGGTATGACATTCGTAATCATCAGTGGCGGGATCGACCTATCGGTTGGTTCAGTGGTCGGGGTGTCGAGCATTGTTGTCTCCAAACTGCTCGTCAGTGGAGTTGGAATCCTTCCTGCACTGCTGATTGCTGTGTTGGTGAGTACAACCCTTGGCTTGCTTAATGGATGGATTATCCACTACGGAAAGGTGCCACCGTTCATTGCCACCTTGGGCATGATGCAAGCTGCCCGTGGTATTGTGATGCTCCTTTCCAATGCAAGAATGATAGCAGGCTTGCCAAAATCCTTTACCGCTTTTGCCCAGAAGGTAATCATTGGGTTTCCTTCCTTGTTCTTTGTTTGGTTGGTGGTCATTCTGATAACCTTTATTCTGACCACGAAAACAGTATTCGGACGTAATATCTTCGCTTATGGCAGCAACGTCGAAGCTGCTCGGTTGTCGGGTATCAATACGGCTAAAGTTACTCTGAGTGTATATGCCATGAGTGGCCTGCTCAGTGGTATTGCAGGCATTCTTATGACCAGCAGACTTGGAAACGGTATTCCCACAGCAGGACAAGGCTATGAGATGGATGCAATTGCTTCTGCTGTTGTCGGCGGTGCCAGCCTTAGTGGCGGTTCTGGAACAATTTTGGGAACGGTTCTTGGGGCTCTCCTGATTTCCTTGATCCAGAATGGAGGGAACCTGCTTGGAATCAATGCATTCATTTTGCAAATCATCGTGGGTGTCCTGATTGTTGGTTCAGTTTGGATTGACCAGAAACGAAAGAACGTTAAGAGCTGAAACCAAGTAAGGGGTAAGGAATGAAACGGTACATATTGGCACATGACCTGGGAACATCAGGAAACAAGGCCACATTGTTTGATGAAACGGGAGCCTTGGTCACCAGTAGGGTGACTCCATACCAGATGAATGTGTTCAACACTAATTGGGCAGAACAAGATCCGAAGATCTGGTGGGAAGCAGTTTGCTCCTCCTCACGGGAGGTTTTGGCTACCATCGACCCAAAGCAGGTGACTGCAGTCGCATTCAGCGGCCAGATGATGGGCTGCCTTCCGATAGATAAGGAAGGGAAACCGCTGCACAATGCGTTGCTCTATTGTGATCAACGGAGTACGGAGCAAGAGCGGCAATTCATTGATACCTTGGGATTCGATCGTATCTACGCCATCACCGGTCATCGGCCAAGCTCTTCCTACTCCCTGACCAAGCTGCTCTGGCTCAAGAAGCATCGCCCACAGGTCTATGAGAAAACGTTCAAGGTGTTGCAAGCCAAGGACTATATGAATTTTCTTCTGACAGGCGAGTATGCAACCGATTATAACGATGCATCAGGAACCAATGCCTTCGATCTTTCCACCCTTGATTGGTCAGACGAGATTCTTACCGCCATGGGGGTTCCCCGGAGTCTCTTTCCCCAAGCTTATCCTTCCTCGGCAATAATCGGGAAAGTGCATCACAAAGCAAGTGAGCAGACAGGTATTCCGGAAGGTACGCCGGTTATTGTCGGAGCTGGTGATGGTGGTTGTGCTTCGCTTGGTGCTGGTTCGGTGTCCTTCGGGAAGCCCTATTTGTACATGGGAAGTTCCTCATGGGTTTCCATTGCAAGCAAGAGGCCTCTCTCAGGGCCAGAAAAAATTGGTTTTACATGGGCTCACCCGGTGGCAGGTTTGTATCAGCCGTGTGCAACGATGCAAACAGCAGGGGGCTCGCTCTCGTGGTTTGCCCAGACCTATCTGGGAAAGAGTGACGGAAAAACATTGGATAATGTCAACGAGACGGCCCGAACATCCGAGCGTGGTGCCCATGGACTGTTCTTCCTGCCATATCTGCTTGGTGAGCGTTCTCCCTGGTGGAGTACAAAAGCAAAGGGTGCTTTTGTCGGGCTCGATCTCAATACAACGTTTGCAGACCATTGTCGGGCGGTATTGGAAGGCATTGCGATGAACCAAAAGCTAAATTTCGCCGAGATGCTCAACATGACAGATGATCGGCAAGTCATGTTCATTGGAGGGGGGGCTCTCAACCAATATCTGCGTCAGATCATGGCTGATGTTCTTGGCTGTGAGATAGCAATCCCAAAATTCTTGACGGAAGCCACCAGCATGGGAGCAGCACTTTTAGGAGGCGTTGGCTCAGGCCTGTACGAAGATTTCTCTTTGATAGAAGCAATGAATCCCATCCAGCAGATTATCTCCCCCAATAGGGAGAACGTACAGTATTACGAGGAACTTACCCAACGGTTCGCCCAGTTGTATCGCAGTCTTGAACCTTGGTTCAGGCAGTAGGGTGTTACAAGGAGAGGGGCGCACAATGTATGACAGACTCATCTTATCGCACAATCTAGGGACAACCGGAGACAAGGCTGTAGTGTACGATGAGAAAGGACGCATCATCAGCTCTTGGCTTTCTTTGTACCGCGTTATCTACAAAGAAGGCAATGAGGTAGAACAAGATCCAAACGATTGGTGGAGAGCTGTATGTGAATCAACCCGAAAAGTGATGCGGGGTATCAACGAAAAGTCTATTGCTGTGGTGACCTTCAGTGGGCAAATGATGGGGTGTCTCTGTTTGGATAAGGCAGGGGATCCCATAGGGAACGCAATCATTTGGGCTGATATGCGCTCCGATAAGGAGTCGAAGCAGTTGGCAAGCCAGATTGATGAGAACCTCTTTTTTCACATCACCGGGCATAAGATGAGTGCTTCCTATACGTTGAGCAAACTGCTCTGGATCATGAACCATAGACCTGAACAATTTGCCAAGACTTCCAAGGTCGTTCAGGCAAAAGACTATATCGTCTATCGCCTTACCGGTGAGATTGTAACCGACTATTCGGATGCTTCAGGTACAAACCTTTTCAATCTTACCAAGCGGGAGTGGTCGAGAACGTTGACCTCCATCATCGGCATCAGCCCCAAGATATTGCCTGATGCCATCCCTTCTACGGAAATTGCCGGCCATGTGACGTTGGAAGCTTCCATTGCCACTGGTTTGCTTCCTGGCACTCCCGTTGTAATCGGTGCTGGGGATGGGGTGTGCGCTGCCATTGGAGGGGGATGTACCACCGATGAGGATGCATACCTGTATTACGGCTCCTCGGCATGGATAGGGATGACCAAAAAGACTCCGTACTGGGAGCCGCAGATGAGGACTTTCAACTGGGCATTCATCCAGCCCGACCAAGCTTCCCCTTGCGGAACCATGCAAGCCGCCGGATCTTCGTTGGACTGGCTGAAGGATGAGCTTGCCAGGGAAGAGGTCAACCAAGCGGAGATCCAGCGGGCGAACCCTCAGCATCTGATTGAGATGCTTGTTTCGCAATCGCCTCCTGGTGCCAACGGCTTGCTTTTTCTTCCGTATCTGATGGGCGAAAGAAGTCCGTATTGGAATCCCCAAGCGAGAGGGGCGTTGCTTGGGCTCAAGAAAAATTCCCGTAGAGCGGATGTCTTTCGTGCCTGTTATGAGGGCGTTGCCTTGAATCTGAAGATCATATGGGAGGCTCTCAAGCCCATCAACAAGGCTCAACAGCTTGTGGTGATCGGGGGACAGGCGAACAGCGATATCAACAAACATATCATTGCAGATACCTTTGGAATTCCCGTAGTGTCACACAACCACCTGAAGGACAGCAAGAACTTTGGAGCAGCCATAATTGGGGGTATGGGCATTGGAATGTATGAGAATGCTCATGTTGTTAAAACCCTGCTGCATTTTGAACGTTGCATTGAGCCGGTGGCTGAGAACGTAGAGTTCTACAACCGCTTGTTGCCTCTCTACGAGGACGTCTATCACGATTTGGTAGAACATTATCAGAAATTGGAACAATTCACACACTATTCGGAGGTTGCACATGCATGAGTTGGCTAGGATACTGCGTGCACAAGATGTTGATGTTACGATCAAACGCTTGGGACTGGACGTAGATGCGATATTCCCTGGTCTGGATACCTTGGTGGAGAATCCTTATCGCTTTCATACATGGCTGGTCAAGGAGAATCACGGGTTTTTGGTGGTGAATGCCATCCCCAAGGAAGATGACCAGGATCATCTGTTTTGGGAGGAGTGGTACAGGTATCAAGGCGAGGTGCATCATCATCTGCTTTCCCTTTGGAAACCCTATCTGCATCATGAGGTATTTACAGCGCCCGCATCAGATGATATCCATCCTCCCCAGAGTTTCGGGAAGGTCTGGTATGTGGTCGAGGATCCTGATATGCGCTCGTTGCTCTTGAGGAGGTAGGGATGTACTACGTATACCTTGGAAGAACCGGGCTCAGAATGAGTGCGCTCGCCCTGGGGACTCAAACCTTCGGCTGGAATATTGATGAGCAGCAATCAAAAGCATTGCTGGATCAGTATGTTGAGGCTGGAGGTAACTATTTCGACACTGCAGACTCCTATAACGGTGGAGAATCCGAAAGAATCCTTGGATCCTGGTTGCATGAGAGGGGTGAACGAGACAAGCAAATCCTCGGGACAAAAGTGTTTTTCCCCACTTCTGAGCATGTCAACGATACGGGGGCCAGCAGAAAGCACATCCTCAGTAGTGTGGACACCAGTCTTAGGCGTCTGCAGACTGACTATATCGATCTTTTGCAGATTCACTGTTATGACCGTAGGACTCCGCTTGAGGAGACGCTCAGAACGCTTGATGACTTGGTTCGATCAGGAAAAGTCCGGTATATCGGAGCTTCGAATTTTACTCCTTCCGAGTTGATGAAGGCCATCATGCTCTCACGCTTTCATCATTGGGAAACATTTTCCTGCTTGCAACTGGAATACAGTCTATTGGTTCGAAGTGCTGAGTGGGAGTTGATACCTCTGTGCCAACAAGAGGGTTTGGGCATGCTTGCCTGGTCTCCTCTTGCCGGGGGCTGGCTGAGTGGGAAATATCGCAAAGGAAATGATATTCCTTCCGACAGCCGTGCAGGCCGAAAAGATCGGTGGGATGACAGTGCAGAGCAGCGTGGAAATGACCAAGCCTACGACATCATTGAGGTGTTGCATTCCATTGCGTCTGAGGTTGGTCGATCGGTATCCCAAGTCAGTCTCAATTGGATCCTGAAGAAGTCCAAGGGAGTCATCCCTCTCATTGGGGCCCGTACCCAAATCCAGCTCAAGGAGAATCTTGAAGCCCTTGCATGGGAGTTGGATGAGACACAGATGAGTCGGCTGGATGAGGTGAGCAACATCGGCCTGCCTTCTCCGTACAGCTTCATAGAACGCTATACAAGGAAGTGATGCAATGAAAGGAAAGGTTACCGTACTAGGAAGTTTTGTAGTGGATCTCATGGCCCGGTCACCCCACATTCCGGTACCTGGAGAGACCGTGAAGGGATCCATCTTCAAGATGGGTCCCGGGGGGAAGGGCTCGAACCAAGCAGTGGCAGCACATAGGTGTGGGGGAAACGTCACCTTGATCACCAAGGTGGGAAAGGATGTTTTTGGCAAGGTAGCCCTTGATTTCTACCATGGGGAAGGAATGGATACCCAGTTTGTTTTTGAGGATGAGACCTTGTCCACAGGAATCGCGCTCATCATGGTCGATGAGCATACCGCACAGAACAGCATTACCGTTGTGCCTGGAGCCTGTGGTGCAATCACGGAAGAAGAGATGCAACGAGCTTTCCCAGTTCTTGATGAGACAGCAATCCTTGTTTCCCAGCTCGAGACCAATCTTGATATCCTCGAACCGGCCGTTGAGCGAGTGCACCAACACGGTGGGATGGCCATCCTCAACCCGGCACCAGCTCCACAGAAGCCATTGGATGACTCCTTTATTGGTATGTTTGATGTGGTGACACCCAATGAGACTGAAGCAAGCTTCCTTACAGGTATCGAGGTTGTCGATCGACAGAGTGCACACAAAGCTGCACAGGTACTTCAGAAGAAGGGAGTGAAGGATGTCATCATAACCTTGGGGAAGATGGGGTGTTTCCTGCTGGCTTCTGGGGGACAGGCCCTCTTGTTTCCCACCATGGATGTGAAGGTGGTCGATACCACCGGGGCAGGGGATGCTTTCAATGGCGGTCTTGCCACCGCACTCAGCCAAGGTAAGGACCTCAGGCAGGCAATCTATATTGCCACTGCCGTAGCATCGCTTTCAGTGACCAAGGTAGGTACTGCCCCTGCAATGCCCAATGAAAAGGAATTGGCACAGTTTTTGGCGAAGTTGGACAGTGCCGCATATTGGGAGAGCGTACGATGATCCTGGTACGAACTGAAGAACAGGCAAAACTAAGCATTACGGGTTCGGGCAATAAGGTTCGATGGATGGTAGGTCATGAAGATGGATCGTCCAACTTCGAGATGCGCAAGATTGCCCTTCCCCCTGGAGGCAAAAGCAGCAAAGGAAGTCACCTTCATGAGCATGTAGTGTACATCCTTGGGGGAATCGGCAGGGTGGTTGGAGATGATGGGGAACAGCAGCTTATACCCCATAAAGCCGTCTTCGTTCCGGGTGGTGAGGAACACCAGTGGATCAACGATTCAAAGACTGAAGAGTTGGTTTTCCTCTGTGTCATTCCTTCGGGAAGCGAAGATTTTCTGAAGTGAGGTAAGGTATGGAATTTCTCAGTGCTTGGGTCGATCGGGAAGAGCAAATTCAACTCATACGAAAACCATTGGAAGAACCCAAGCCCAATGAGGTAGTGGTACGGGTGAAAGCCTGCGGCATCTGTGGGACGGATATGCATTTTGTGAAAGATCTCCCGACGGGTGCCCTTACCCCCTTGGGCCATGAGGTCAGTGGGTGTATCCACCAAGTGGGTTCTGCTGTCAATGATCTGGCTGTCGGGACCTCTGTAGTTGTCCAGAACAATGTGGCATGTGGTATTTGCAACGCATGCCTCAACCAGAAGGTTCATGCGTGTGAGCATATCAAGAGCTATATGGATGACAAGGCAGGAATAGCAGAGTATCTGGTAGTCCCCAGATCCATGGTCATTCCCTTCGATGGGCTGGATTATCCCGAGGCTACCTTGGCAGAGCCGATTACCGTTGCTTTGGATCTTAGTCGTGAGGCACAAGTCCAGCTATTGGATGATGTGCTCATCATGGGACCAGGTATCATTGGGCTGAGTTGTATCAAGTTGGCAACCATGCGGGGTGCACACAAGGTGGTGATGGTTGGTCATCATCTTGACTCCGTGCGAGGCTCCTACCGAAAGGAGGTTGCATATGCCTTGGGAGCGGATCTTGTATGTGATAGTGCAAAGCCAGGATGGAAGGATGAACTCAAGGCACAGTTTCCGGACGGATTTCAGCGTGTCATCGTGACATCTCCACCCTCGACGCTCGCCGATGGTATCGAATTGGCAGGCTTCTGCTCCTATATTGTGTATGACGGCATCGATTTCAAGCATGACGAGGTCACCCTTCATGCAAATGCCTTTCACTTTGCGAAGAAACGCCTGATCGCATCGCATGCAATCCCCAACTGGGGTTTTCCCCAAGCCCTTATGCTCCTCAAGGAAGAGAAGATTCCTGCCAAATTGTTGCTAACCCACCGATATTCCTTGCACCAGCTTGATGAGGCTTTTTCGGTTTTCGCCGATGAGCATGAGAAAGTGATCAAACCGGTTGTTTTGTTGGATTGAATGGATATCCAGACCGCCAGGAAAGCGGTCTGGATGCACACGCTTAATGAGGAAGTACGCCCTTGCGGATAATGATGCAACCGTACTTGACGATGGAACCTGATACCACTACTGCATATGCGCGTTTTGCGCGGTCATAGAAGGCGTCACGTTCAATTTTTTGGATTTTTGGTGTTTCAGGCCAGTACTTGTCCAGTACTGCTTGGAACGAGCGTTCCACATTCGGGTCTGCGCTGTCACCAACGGATGGCTGCATCATGACCACCGGATCTTTGACATAGTCATCGGGATTCATCAGCCGGAATATGCCATCCAGCAGATCTTCCACTGTGATGCCATCTGCTCTGATGCATCGGGAAGAACGAGTGTCGCCGGGGTAGAAAGCGTCTACCAAGACGATTTCATCACCATGGCCCATGCGATCCAGAGCTTCCAGCAGCTCCGGCCCAATGTACGGGGAAATTCCTATCAGCATATGCATGCTCCTTTTGGTTTCCTCTCAAGAACGCTAGAGATCGTCCTCAAAGGAAGAGATTTGTATATAGTATAAACCGAATGTTAGAGAAGTCAAATCTTTATTATATATAAAAATAACCGTATTTCTACGGTCCGGTTTTCGTAGGGTTTGGAGAAAGATATGAAGCTTTTGGCACTTGAAATCAGTACCACTTCATCCAAAGCACAGTTTCTGGATACAGACAATTGCGCTGGATTGGTGTTGTCCGAACGCCACCAGAAAGGAGCGACCATTGAGGACCTTTGTCAGCAGGTCCTTCGATTGGGCAGTCAGGTATGTGCCCAGCACCCGGTCGATACGATTGCCATTGCCGGTACGTGGCACAGCTTGGTTGTTTGTGACAACACGATGAAACCAATCTTTCCCCTGATGGACTGGACGGATATTTCTGACCAAGCCTTTTGTGATGAGTTGCGCTCTGATGATGCCTATGTGGAGACTTTTTACCAAACGAGCGGAGCTATGGTGAATGCCCTCTATCCCTATTTCAAGTTACAGCGGTTGCATCGTGATGGAGTGTTGAATGAGACTCATCGTGCTTGCTCGTTGGGTTCTTTTCTGCACTATCGGATTACGGGATCTTGGAAAGAGACAGCCTGCATGCTCAGCGGTATGGCTCTCTGTTCGGTGAGTAAGGAACAGTTGCATCCTATGGCGATGGCCTTACCCTGTCAGTTTGCACCGTTGGTTGGCTGGAAGGAGGTAAGTAAACTGTCTTCACAAGGAGCCTCCTTGCTCGGACTGAATGAGGGTGTTCCGGTGCTTCCCGCCCAGCCGGATGGGGCTCTCAACCAGATTGGATCGGAGGCCGAAAGCGGTTCTGTATTGACACTTTCGTTGGGTACCAGTGGTGCTCTCCGTCTCGCTTCTCCCACACCGTGGCTCTCTCCTTCAAGAAGCACTTGGCTTTACCGATCTCCCACCGCTTACTTGGTTGGAGCGGCAACTAGTGGTTGCACCAACTGTCTCGATTGGTACAAGGAGCAAGCCTTCGGTAACCGTGTATCCTATCAGCATATTGAGAGTAATTTGAAGGTAGAGAAGCAAGTACCCATGTTTCTTCCTTTTTTGGTGGGTGAGCGATGTCCGAATTGGCAGGATACCCGACGTGCGAGCTTTCACGATGTAGGGTCTGCCACTACCAAAGAGGATCTCTACCTTGCCGTATTGCAAGGGGTTCTGGCAAACCTCTACCAGTGCTATGAGAAACTGGGGGAATCAAAGCTTCCCATCTCTTGCATTCGTCTCTCTGGTGGAGTGTTGAATTCAGCACTCTGGAAGCAGATGTGTTGCGATTACTTCGGCCATCCCATGGAAGAGGATACACATCAGCATGCTTCCCTTTTTGGGGCACTTGTCCTGGCCGCCCGTTCTCAACGCATTGATCTCCTTGCACAACAGAACAGAAAGCGATCAATGCTGACACCATCATCGGCACTGCATGAGCAGTATCAAGCACACTATCAACGGTACCTTCATTGGTACCAGAAAACTGCACCTTGAATTGCAGAAGGGGAATAAGTATATGCAATCATTTTTGGTTCTGGTTACTGCCCGATCATTCGGAAATGCTGACAAGAAAGCATGGGAGCTTCTTTCGGCCCATGGTTGTGAGGTACGACATCTCAAAGCAACGGAACAGGAGAGTCTTGAAGCACAATTGGACCGTCACATTGCTGTAGCTGATGGCATCATTGCAGGCTTGGAAATGTATGATCGCCAGTTGCTCAGCAAAGCTGAGAGGCTGAAAGTCATATCACGGTATGGTGTTGGCTATGATGCTATCGATCTCGCGTATGCACAAGAGCGAAATATCGTGGTAACGATTACTCCAGGGGCAAATGGAGACTCAGTGTCGGATCTTGCAGTGGCTCTCATGCTTTCTGCCGCACGGCACGTACCCTATATGCACCAGCAGATGCAGAAAGGTGAGTCGCAACGCCCTACTGGGGTGGAGATGTGGCACAAGACCCTAGGAGTTCTGGGAACCGGGAGAATCGGGGCAGGGGTGGTCAAACGGTGTCGTGGCTTTGAGATGGATGTGCTCTGTCATGACATGTATGAGAATGAGGAGTTGAAAGAGCGGTATGGGGTACGATACGTGGATTTTGATACCTTGGTACGGTCCAGTGATTTCATTTCCATCCACACCCCGCTAACACAAGAGACCAGCAACCTATTTAATGCAGAAGTGTTTGCCAAGATGAAAAAACGTGCAGTCCTTGTCAATACCGCTCGCGGAGGCATCATCAATGAGGAAGACCTTGCCGTAGCATTGCAAGAGGGACAGATAGGTGCGGCGGCCTTGGATGTAACACTGATGGGAACCCCCTACCAAGGGCCTTTGGCGAGTCTGGCCAACTGCATCCTCACCCCGCATGCTGGAGCAGCAACCTACGAAGCATCGAGCAATATGAGTTTGATGGCCTCCCAAAACCTTGTGGAGGTCCTGGAAGGCCATCTGTGTGTAAATGGAGTGAATCGCGCTATGCCCTGATGAGGTGGAGGGCGAAGCCTCCGGCCTCCTGCTGAAGGTAGCAAACCTTGAT
>LVBG01000035.1 GCA_001603115.1 Spirochaetales bacterium Spiro_05 | reverse complement strand
ACGCCGATGGTACTACGGTTAGCCGTGGGAGAGTAGGTAGCCGCCGGGCCTCTTTTTTGCCAATCACCGGCTTGCCGGTATGATATACATAGATGGAGTAGGGGACGTGAAAGCGTCCTCTTTCCTTATTTTGGGGGGGGCTTCTCTTGAACAACTAGTCAAATGATAGGATATGGAGAGGCTTTCTCAGCTTCTGCTCTTGTCCAATACAATCCTTTTCACTATGATGGTAACAATTCATCAACCTAATGAATAAAGAGGGTATAAGTATGCAAATTATGTTGCAAAATCTGAAGAGAACCTACGGTACACTGCATGCAGTGAACGGAATCAGTCTCTTCATACCCTCGAACACCATCTACGGCATCATAGGCAAGAGTGGGGCAGGCAAGTCTACTTTGGTTCGCCTGATCAGTTTGCTCGAACGACCTGATGAGGGTGAAGTGCATTTTGATGACAGCAGGGTCGACAATCTTGATAAGGCCAGCTTGATCCAGAGACGCCGGCGTATTGGCATGATTTTCCAGAACTTCAACCTCTTCTCCAGCAGAAATGCTGAGCAGAACATTGCCTACCCTCTGGAAATAAACGGAACGCCAAAGGCTGAGATCAAGGCCAGGGTTGAGCAGCTGCTCTCCCTTGTTGGATTGGATGGGAGAGGCAAGGCTCCCATCAGCACCCTCAGCGGCGGGCAAAAGCAACGTGTTGCCATTGCTCGGGCGCTTGCATGCAATCCTGACATACTCTTTTGTGATGAGGCTACCAGTGCCCTCGACCCGCAGACAACCCACTCCATCCTCTCCCTTCTGAAAGAGATCCAGCGGAAGATGAGCCTTACGGTTGTCATGATCACCCACCAGATGGAAGTGGTTCGGGATGCCTGTGACCAGGTTGCCGTCCTCAATGATGGAATTGTGGTCGAGCAAGGCTTGGTAACCGATATCTTTGCACATCCGCAAAGCGAAGTGACCAAGGATTTTCTCACCCATCTTGTGGGAGTTGACGAAACTGCGTCCTCTGATGATCAGATGGTGCATTGGTCGAAGAAACGAGGGGCATACACCCTTCGGTTCCGTGGTGGCACCACAGACCAGCCGATTCTCAGCAAGATCACCCGAACGACCGGAGTGGACTTCAATATCCGTGCTGGGGGAGTCCAGAAAGTCGGGGATATGGAGATAGGGACTATGCTCGTCGATATCAGTGGGTCAGAGGAAGAACGCGCTCGTGCAGTAGAGGCGCTGAAGCAGATGGGCGTTGTGGTTGAAGAGGAGGAACTGGTATGAGCAGAATCTGGATGCTGGTTTTCGACTCCACCCTGCAGACACTGAGCATGGTTTTCTTCTCAACCCTTTTCTCTCTCATTCTTGGCCTTCCGCTCGGGATCCTTCTCTCTGCAACCTCTCCCGAGGAGCAGGGAGGTATCATTCCGCGTCCTGTGCTGAACAATATCCTGGGAAGAATCGTCAACGTATTGCGTTCGTTTCCCTTCATCATCCTGATGATTCTCCTCTTTCCCCTCTCTCGTCTTTTGATTGGAACAAGTATCGGTACCACCGCTACGATCGTACCGCTGTCCATTGCGGCAGCACCGTTTGTGGCTCGAGTCATCGAGACCGCACTGAAGGAGGTGGATCCGGGGGTCGTTCAGGCCGCCCGTGCTATGGGATCCACCAATTTCCAGATCGTCCGGAAAGTGTTGATCCCTGAAGCCCTTCCCTCCTTGGTCAGCGGTGTAACGCTCACCATCATCAACCTGATTGGGTACTCGGCAATGGCCGGTGCCATCGGTGGGGGCGGCCTGGGTGACCTGGCCATCAGATACGGCTACCAACGCTTCCGTGGCGATATCATGTTCATTGCCGTCGTTATCATCCTGGTTCTCGTTGAGATCATCCAGGTGATAGGCAACAAAATCAGCGCAAAACTGCTTGCCAGACGCTGATCATCCGAGCACATACCTCTCGCCGACTGGGGAGAGAAGGAGTAATGTATGAAAAAGATTGTAAGCCTTTTCGTAGTACTGTTGGTCGCTGCATCCCTGTTCGCAGCTGGCACCAAGGAAGAAGCCAACTCCAAGACCATTCTTGTTGGAGCAACCCCCGAACCCCATGCCGCTTTCCTCAGTCTCGTGGTTGAGGATCTGGCCAAGGAAGGGTACACCCTCAAGGTACGGGAGTTCACCGATTATGTGACCCCCAATGAAGCACTGGAGAGCGGAGAGCTGGATGCAAACTTCTTCCAGCACATCCCCTACCTGGAATCCTTCAACAAGGAGAAGGGCTATCACCTGGCAAACGCTGGTGGCATCCATGTCGAGCCGTTCGCCCTGTACTCCAGAAAGTACAAGACCCTCGCCGATCTTCCCGCTGGCTCTACAATTGCCATCCCCAATGACCCGACCAACGAAGGTCGCGCATTGTTGCTGCTGCAGAGTGCTGGGTTGCTGACCCTCACCGCCAATGCAGGACTTGAGGCTACTCCGCTCGATATCGCTGCCAACCCGAAGAACCTGAGGTTCCGTGAAATTGAGGCAGCAAGCCTTCCCCGCGTACTGCAGGACGTTGACGCAGCCATCATCAACGGCAACTATGCCATCCCCGCCGGCCTGATCGCAACCCGCGATGGCTTGTTGGTTGAAGGTGCAGACAGCCCGTATGTGAACGTCATTGCCGTAAAGCAGGGACGTGAGCAGGATGCCGGTATTGTTGCTCTGGTCAAAGCCCTTCGTGGGGAGAAGATCAAGGCCTATGTGGCCGAGCACTACACCAATGGTGAGGTTGTACTCGTTTCCAAGTAAGCATTGTTATTCGTGAATGGACCTCCCGGTTTCGACTGGGAGGTTTTTGTATAGTTATGCGTCTATATCGAGAATAAAAGGATAAATATGCAAAATAATTGACAGAAAATGCATAAATATGTACGATATATCCCTACAGCAACGGAGGAAACCATGAAATCATTGAAGGGACGCAGCTTTTTGACACTCAAGGACTTCACCACCGAGGAGATTCTTGCTCTTTTGCATCTCTCGCTTGAGCTGAAAGCGAAGAAGAAGGGAGCCTCATACGATGCTTCGTTGCAGGGCAAGCTGCTTGCAGGAAAGAACATCGTCCTCATCTTTGACAAGAGCTCGACCCGCACCCGTTGCTCCTTCGAGGTGGCAGCCTTCGATGAAGGGGCACAGGTGACCTTTCTCACCAACAGCCAGATGGGCAAGAAGGAGTCGATCGAAGATACGGCAAAAGTGCTTGGTCGCCTCTATGACGGTATTCAGTACAGGGGGTTCTCTCCCGCTGTCATCCGCGAGATTGCCCAGCACAGCCAGGTTCCCGTATGGAATGGCCTTACCGATGATGACCATCCCACCCAGGTGCTTGCTGATGTGCTGACAGCCATGGAGCATACAGGTAAGGATCCGAAGCAGTTGAAGTTCGCCTATATCGGGGATGGAAGGAACAATGTCTCCAATGCCCTGATGATCGGTGCTGCCAAGCTGGGTATGGAATATAGGATCGCCGCACCCAAAGAGCTTTTTCCTGAGGAGAGCCTGGTCGCTTCCCTTGCAGAAGATGCCAAGCTAAGCGGTGCCAAGATTGTGGTTACCACCGACCCCTATGAGGCGGTGCAGGGTGTTGATGTAATCTACACTGATGTCTGGGTATCGATGGGCGAGGAGGACCAGACCGAAAAGCGTGTGAAGCTGCTCAAGGAGTATCAGGTGACGATGGATCTGCTGAAAGCTTCCTCCAATCCCGAGGTGCTCTTCGAACACTGCCTTCCCTCCTTCCACGATCTCAATACCAGTGTGGCACAGCAAATTCATGAACAGTTTGGCTTGAGCGAACTGGAAGTGACAGATGAGGTTTTCCGCAGCAGCCACTCGGTGGTTTTTGATGAAGCGGAGAATCGCATGCACACCATCAAGGCCGTCATGGTGGCAACCCTTACCGACCTGCTCTGATATCCGGCAGAGGCATTTTTTATGCTAGACTGGTAAAAGGAGCGAAGAGCATGGATGCATATCAGGATCAGCATGCAAAGGTGTATCAGAAGCTGGGCAAGGCAAAGCAAATGGTCCTTGCCACCAGTTTCGAAGGTCGTACCACTGCCAGGACGATGAGTTGTGTCGTTCTCGATGGATGTTTCTACTTCCAGACCGACAAGACCTTCCTCAAGTATGGGCAGATGAAGGGCAACCCTTCAGTGGCTCTCTGCTTTGACAACATGCAGATTGAGGGGTTGGCCGTCGATCTGGGCCACCCCCTTGCTGAGCGCAATGCAGCCTTCGCTGTTGCATACCAGCACGCCTATCCTGGTTCCTATGCTGCGTACTCAGGGATCGAAACCGAGGTGCTTTTTCGTGTGGAACCTCTCCGTATTACCTGTTATGAGTATGAGAATCATGAACCAGTTATGAAGATAATATCTTGTAAAGAAGAGAGTTATC
>LVBG01000034.1 GCA_001603115.1 Spirochaetales bacterium Spiro_05 | reverse complement strand
GCTGCTGCCACCGGTAAGCCCGTAACGATGTTCTTCACCTTCTGGGGCCTTTCGGTTCTTCGCAAGAAGCATGCCCCCAAGGTAAAGAAGGATTTCATGGGAACGATGTTCTCTGGCATGCTTCCCAAGGGCATGGAACAGCTTTCCCTCTCTTCCATGAATATGGGAGGAATGGGTGCGAAGATGATGAAGGGCCGCATGCGGAAGAAGCATGTCGACCAGGTGGAACAGATGTTCGAAGAGGCAAAGAAAGCAGGGGTACGCATGGTAGCCTGCCAGATGTCCATGGACATCATGGGCATCACCAAGGAAGAGCTGCTTGACGGTGTTGAAATCGGAGGGGTTGCAACCTACATGGGTGCAGCTTCCGAGAGCAAGATCAACCTCTTCATCTAATCTGCATCTCAATAGTGGGGTGGCCGTTGCTCTCCGAGCAGGCCATCCCCGCTCTCATCCACCATATCGGTGACCCGTTTCTCCAATTTCTCGAGACGGCTCTGCAAAAGTGCGATTTCCTTGGCTTGCTCCGTCACCACCGAGTCAAGGGTGACTATCGTCTCCTCCGCATATGCAAGTTTCACTTCCAGCTTAGTCAGACGTTCTTCCATAGTAGTCGCTCCTTCTCTCCTTCATCCTAGCATGGAGTGTAGAGGAGGGCAACGTAGGGTGTGTTGCAACGCTGGGTAGGTTTGTGCAATTTTGGCTTGCCAGATGAGCTGAACGTGCTATACTGACTTGAGTTTTGTTGCAGAATGGTGCAAATAAAGGAAATCACATGAAAGGCGAACGAGTTGCACAACTTGAATTGTTGCTGCATTCCCATCCAGAGGGTTTGAGACGAGCGGAAATTGCACGGAGACTGGGAGTACACCGCTCAACGATCAGCCGCTATGTTGACGAGCTGAAGCTGTACATCGACATCTATGAAGAGAATAACCTCATCAAGATCAAGAATCGGGATGAGGATGAGAATATCGCCTTGAGCGTCTATGAGAGCCTTGCCTTCAACCTCTCTGCAGAGATGTTGGCGAGCAGCACCGAGTTCCAGAACCCTCACCTCGCCTCAGGACTTCGCAAGATTGCGATGAATATGCGCTCCTATGCTCCAAAGATCAGCGAGAACGTGGTGAACCTAGCCGAGCAAATCGACAAGCAATTGCAGGAGAGAAAGGAGAGCAGCAAATTCAATGCCATCCTGGAAGTCCTGATAGACAGCTGGGTCTCAGGGCGCATCGTAAGGATCGTGCAGAGCCTGAAGGGCTTTGATCCGATCGAAACTGAGCTTGCCCCCTACTTCATCGGCTTCCGTGAGGAAGACACCGGAGGAAGACATCCCATCAGCGTCACCGGAAGACTGAGACATACCACCGAGATTGTTACCATCGACATCAGCACGATCACCAGTGCCACCATCCTCGATGAGACCTATACGATTCCTGACAACCTCAAGCCCTTCAAGTTCCCCGAGAGTGAAGAGCGTTATGAGAGCATCGATATGATTCCGCTGAGCCTCAGACTCAAGGAACGATCGGCCATGAACGTCTTCCGTTCCGTTGTTCACGGTACCCCGGTTTTTGAGAAGCAGAGTGACGGTTCGCTCATTTGCAATATGGATGTGGAAAACTCAATCGAGCTCTACCTCAGGATCATACAGTGTGGTGATTCTGTGGAAATACTTGGTCCTGAGTCCTTCCGTAAGAAGTTTTGCAAGATGCTGAACAAAATCCTGGCCTTGTACCAATAATATTTTCCTTGCCCCACATCACGAAAATCGCTATGCTGAAT
>LVBG01000033.1 GCA_001603115.1 Spirochaetales bacterium Spiro_05 | reverse complement strand
CACAGTGAAAATGGCCGCCCACTATTTTCCGCAATCGTACGGGCCTCAAGTTCGGCATATCGGACATGACGTTGCAACCAGAACGATATACCCTTGCTAAAAGGGTAGTGATCCAGATACCCTTCAATATCGCCAATTGGTCCATCGACAATCGAAACGGGGTTCACCAAACGCTCGTAGCGCATTTTCGAAGGCCGGAAGAGGCGGAGGTAAAAAGGTGATATCTGGGCATGTTTTAGCCACTGCCCGTTCCAGGCAAAATCGCGCCTTCTTATGCGATACGCACTCATGGGCGAAGCATCCATGGCCACCTCTTGTACATTCCTTGCCAACTCAGGTGTCACACGCTCATCCGCGTCAATATAAAGAACCCATGAATACTTAAAAGAGATATGGGCCAGCCCCCAGTTCTGATGTGCAGACCAATTGTCGAAAGGCCGTGTGATCACTTGCGCCCCCGCCGCCTTTGCAATCTCCACGGTGCGATCGGTGCTTAGCGAATCGAAGACATGAATATCATCACACCACGAGACAGAGGCCAGACACCCCGGCAAATCCTGCTCCTCGTTTTTGGTTAATATCAGAACCGAGATCATTATGACACTTACTACTTTTGCAAACTAGCCATCACCATCATAGAACGCGCAAACAGCGGCACTCGCCCCACCCTCGCCCAGCGAGCAGCAAGAAACCCCTGCTCTTCAAGCAAAAGCCCGAGCGTCCTACGGGAGAAGAACTTTATATGCCCGTAATCTCGCATTGGGTGCCAATGTTCATCAAATTTCCCCGAAACCGCGAGAGCAAGATTCTTCCAGTAACCATGGAATGGCGTTGTGATTATAAGAGCCCCACCAGGGCGGAGCGCCTCCCTTGCCCGCTCAAAGACCGCGCGTGGCTTAAATAAATGCTCTATCACTTCCGTCGCGAGCACCATATCATACGCTCCGTGATGTGATACCGGCAGCACCTCCCCCACATCAGAACGAAAGAACTGAATAGATGGAAAGTGCTGCCGCGCTATCTGCACTCCTGTATCAGAATGGTCCGTTCCCACCATCTGAGTCGCGAACTTCGCCAGACGGGCAGTAAGCGCGCCGTTGCCACAGCCAAGATCCAGCACCCGACCTGGCTTCGCCTGCTGAAGCCATGACTCTAGGACAGGGCCTACGTATGCATGGACCTGCGTACAATCCATGGTATCCCAGACAAATTCAGCGGCATCGCTTGATGAAAGCCGATCCGTTTTAGTCCTGCTATATTCGTTCATAGTGCTCCTTAATTACACGGCACGGGTTACCAGCGCAAACACTCCACGCAGGCATCGAGCTCGTTACAACACTCGCCGCACCGATGACACAACCCTCACCGATAGTCACCCCCATGTGGACGAAGGCATTCGCAGCCACCCAGGCCTTGCGCTCAATCACGATGGGCGCAGCAATCAGAGGGAATTCATTGGATCTGTAATCGTGTGAGGCTCCACACAAGAAGGCCCCCTGAGAAATAGTCGCCCAGTCCGAAATATCAATTGAGCGCGGATTGTAGATCTCCGCGCCATCACCAATGCCAACATGATTACCACATCGTAGATTCCACGGAGCCCAAATCCTCGCCTTAGGGTATATATGGACCCCAACCCCAATTTTCGCGCCAAAGCACCGCAGTAAAAATGCCCGCCAAGAATGACAAAAGCGTGGGCTCGGCGCAAAAAGAAACCACGCAACCAGTCCCCAGAGAGCGCGGCGCAGGCGATTCCCAATAGAGAATGACGCCCCCGTATAAGCAGAACCTTTGGCACGATATTCGACAGGAAGCATAAATCAGTAACGCAAACGAGGAACACTAAAACCACAACAGACAAGCAAACTGCCCCTAACTAATGGTCTAAACCTGGGCCACCGGCCGCACAGCCAGAAAAGGCGATCACAGCCAGAAACGGTCCCGTCGCCCAAAGTGGCTGAGATGCCAAGGCGGTCATTGCGAGCGGAGCCAGTGGAACCAAACGCCCCAGCTGCCCCCGTCGCAAAAGCCACAAAACTGGAAGAGCGGAAAGCAGAAGCCCTACGATGCCATAGCGAAGGAAGAACAGAGGCAGGCTCCCCGTATGACTTTGAACCAAGTCCCTGTTACCGGACTGGATCAAACCCAAAACTGGTGCCTCCAGCCAATGGGCCTGCAATTCCTGTACCGCAAGCGCGCGGTCCTCACCCGACTCCCCCGAGAGCTTTCCCGCAAGCC
>LVBG01000032.1 GCA_001603115.1 Spirochaetales bacterium Spiro_05 | reverse complement strand
ACCCAAGGCCAAATCATCTGGGCTGCAAATCCGATGAGCGGAACGATGAGAATGCACAAGAGCAGGGGCCGGTCAGAAGCCTCATACCGCTTGAGCGTCTTGATGAGGTGGAGAATGCAGAGAAAGTAGTAAAAGAGGGTGATCACCGCCGAAACGAAGAAAAATGGTCCACGGTGATAGATATTCATGGCATCGACGGAGAAGAACCAACCGGTATGGTAGCTGATACCACTGAGCAAAGCATTGGCAATAAGAGGCAGCAGGAGTAGCCGGCTTCTCTTTTGATAGTGCGAATAGCCGATGAAGTGCAAGAGGAAGTAACACACCACAGGATTGAGGGAAAAGCCGAGCACATTGGTGAGCCGATGGAAGAAAATCTGGCTCGCAACTCCCACATCATCAACCTGGTAGGCGAACAGCTCGGTTCCAAGTACAAGAAGCAAGGAGAGGCAGGAGAGTATGTACCACCGATTGCGAGGATTGGTACTCACACTCCTGTAGGCGAGGACGATTGCAAATAGCATCAGGACCACCGAAAACATATCAAGTTCCAACGTTGGTTTCATTGCCTGTTCCTTGGATTCATATTGCCACAGCCGATAGCCTTTGCCAAGGCCAAGCTTGCACCAGGACAGCTCTTTGCGTAGTATAGGGAACATGAATCCTCCCCTGAGCGAATACAAGGCCCAAATGCATGCACGAGTACTGCAGCACCTGCTTCTCACCACCGCTGTGGTTGACTTTGATGCAGAAGGCTCATTGGGCATCGAGGGCTTCTTCGCTGCCAAAGGAGGGGCAATGTTCGGCGTGCTTGTCGCCCTGGACGTGGAAGGTAATGAAGTCTTGCTCAAGGCCTTCAGCGGAAGCTGCCTGGGAAGGAGGAATCTTCCCGGCTGGGTAGGACATCTCATTGATGATGATACCTTTCATCAGTACGAACGCTCCTTCGATCCCCAAATCAAGGAGTTGGGGAAGGCCATGCTCCAAGAGCAGGATGAGAAAAAAAAGAGCGCGTTGTCACGCACCCGCTCACATCTCTCACGCAAAGCCCTCCAAGCCTACTACTCCCTCTACAGGATCCCGACCATCACCGGAGACACGGTCAGCCTTTTCGACTGTTTCCCGGATGGAAAGATTCCCACCGGAAGCGGGGACTGTTGTGCGATCAAGCTGCTTGCGTACGCCTTTTCGCACTGCATGCGCCCTGTGAGCATGGCCGAATTCTTCTTCGGAAATGAAACAGCCGACCATAAGCGGACCCATCTGGAGTTCTATGGCCCCTGTGATGAAAAATGCAAGCCAATCCTTGAGCGGATGCTCGGCCTGGACATCGTCTATCAGGATGAGGACCTGGTGGTGGTGAACAAACCAGCTCACCTGCTTTCGGTCCCCGGCAGAGGGGAAGAGAAACAGGACTGCATCGAGAGCAGGGTAAGAGCCCTCTTCCCCCAGGCTCCCCTTCAGTGCGCTGTCCATCGTCTGGATATGGACACCTCGGGACTTCTGGTGCTGGCTTTGACCAAGCACGCGCATCGAGCCCTCTCTCTGCAGTTTCAGAACCAGTCGGTGGACAAGCAATATGTCGCACTGCTGGAGGGTGTACTCACCTCTGAATCGGGAGTCATCACCCTCCCATTCCGCCTCGATGTGGAAAACCGACCCCGACAAATCTATGACGAATTGCAGGGCAAGTGGGGCACCACACGCTATAAGCGCCTCGCAGTTGAGAGATTGGACAACGGGATGCTTGTCACTCGAGTGCTGTTCACCCCGCACAGCGGAAGAACTCACCAACTGCGTCTGCACAGCTCCCATCCAAAAGGACTTGGGTTGCCCATACTTGGAGACCGCCTTTACGGGACAGGTATGGAAACAAGACTGCACCTCCACGCCCAATCGTTAAGCTTTACCCATCCAACTCATAATAACCGGCTCCATTTCATGACAAAAGTACCCTTTTAGACAAGCTTCCTCCCTACTTCGCACTTTCGGCCTGCCCAAAGGTGTAGTATAGTAGGCAAAGAGGGTCACCCATGAGAAGAAAGAACAATGCCATTTACATCGACTTGGAGAACATCCCTTCGGGGCTGGACCTCAAGATGCTCTTCGAGGAACTCACGCTCAAGCATAACGACAGTCCTGAAGAGGAGAACATCTTCGTCATCAAGATGGCTTGCGGGAATTCCAAGTCCATCAAAAAGCTCGAGAAACAACTCGCCGAGTATAATTTCACCATCCGTGACACTCCTTCGATCACCACAAATTTCAAGAATCGGGCCGACCTGATCATCAGTTTGGAGGCGCTTGAGACCATCATCATCAACACCCCGGTGATAGACCGCTATGTCTTCATCACCAGCGACAGCGACTTCACCGTCATCATGGAAGCCCTGCGCAAATATGGGAAAGAAGTGTATCTGGTCACCAAGGAGATGGTCAGCGACAAACCCATCTTCAACAACTGCTGTGATGAGATTCTGATCATTGAGTCCTTCATGCCCAAACCAAAGAGTGAGGATGTGAAGGAAAGTGCAGGCCCAAAAACCAAGCGCGAAGAGAAAAGTGATCCTGCCCACACCCGAAAGATGGACCGTATGGTGGAAGACCTGATGAAAAAGGTGGTCGAGTCGTTCGATCCCGATGCCTGGCAACTGGTCAGTTATGTTGGGGTGAAGTTTCACCAGATGGATAAGAGCAGAATGATCGAGCGCAGCAGTTACCGAAGCCTCGGAAACCTTCTCTCCAAGTTGGAAGCTGATAAGTTCATCCAACGCAAACTCAATGAGAAGGGGCATCCGGAGATCAGGAAAGCCCAATAGACACAGAGCAATGAGGGGTGTGTATGTCTGCAACATCGGCTGAACATCAGATTCAGAGAATACTTGTGTTCCTTGCCTTGGTCGCCTTGGTTCTGGCGTTTCATTTCGACTCCTTCCTCGAGATGGAGGCGTTGCTCAACGAACCGGTGACTGAGTGGGAAGGTCCATGGACCATCGCCGAGGACGGGAACATCATCGCAAGGAATGTAACGCTTCCCTATACCATCAGCGGACCCTATCTAGGCAAGACATTCACCATTTCCATGCAATTGCCAGCTGAGCTGCCGAACCATCACACAGCAATCGCAGTAGATACCAGCATGAGCAGCCTCTTGGTCAAGGTTGATGATGAGCTGATCTACTCCTTCACGGGGCCGAAGAAGGGCTGGAAGCGTCCGGTGTACGGAGGAGCCACTACTCATTTCGTCCGTATCGATGACCGCTTTCAGGGAAAAAAGCTCTCCCTCATCTACGCTTACACATCTAACAACTCATTTGCAGGCCACATAAGGCCAGTACTGGCAGGAAGCAAGGCTTCGCTCTTGCTCACGAAGTTTCAGGAGTGGCCATCCTTCTTCTTTGGATTTTCCCTCCTGTTGCTGGGAACGCTGATCTTCGTGTTCTCCTTCGCCATCCAAACCAAGGATGAGCGCAAGAGCTTCTTCTACTTCGGCTTGGTGTTGCTCATGCTTGGCAGTTGGGTGTTCAGTCAGACGCCCAGCAAATTTCTTTTCTTCCGCAATCCCGCCTTGTTGATCAACCTCAGCTTTTTCTCTCTCTACCTGCTTCCCAACTTTCTGGTCAACTACATTTATCACTCCTACCCAGTGCATCGGAGAATCCGCCACTTCCGCAGAATCAGCCTGTTTTTCATCCTTGTCTACGTTCTCGGAGCAGTGCTACAGGTTCTGGGAATCACCCAATATACGGATCTTCTGCTGGTAAGCGGACTGGCACTGGCACTCTTTTTGCTCAGTCTCTTCGCATGTCTTTTCATTGAGTACCTCAAGGGAAACTCCAAGCTCAGCTCGTTTCTTCTGGCCATGGGGTTTCTGCTCTTCTCCATCCTTGCCGAGGTGGTGCTGCTAGCAATGAACATCACCCTCGAAAGTGCAGTCATCCTCCACTTTGGTATGGCCATGGCGGCTGTGGTGCTCTTCTGGCATAGCATAACGTTGGTTCGGCAGAAGACCGAAGGGCTGCTCAAGGAGCAGATGTTGTTGGAAATGGCATATACCGATGCCCTGACTGCAGTCGGAAACAGAGCTTCCTATGAACGGGAACTTGAACGGATTACCAAAAAAACCCATCTGGAGCCCCTGGGCGTATTGATGATGGATATCAACGATCTGAAACTCATCAACGACCGAGAAGGGCACAAAGCCGGCGATCTGATTCTCAAGGACTTCTCCCAGCGCTTGGTTCACCTGCTGCCACATCATGCAAAGGTGTTCCGGTATGGTGGGGATGAATTTCTTGCCATCATCCCTTCTGTCACCGAGATAAGCGTCCAGAACCTTGCAAACACCGTGCTTGAGTACTTCTCCACTTCACAAAAAGTAACCTACCAGGTAGCCGTGGGTTCGGCAGTCTATATTCCCAAGAAGAAGGAAAAGTTTGCAAACATCGTCAGCAAGGCCGATGATGCAATGTACCGTTGCAAAGCCGACATGAAAGCACAGAAAGCCTGATTCTTGACCAGAAGAGAAGAATTCGCCACGCTAAGGGGAGGAGACTGCCATGAAACGAATCCCACTTATTCTGCTCTTCTGCCTCAGCTTCAGCCTGCTCTGGGCTCAAACCAATCTTAACGGATCAACAGGGTATCTGGTGGTCAGCAGTGCCGAAATCACCAAAAGCACCACCTCCCCTGCAGTTACCACTGCTTACTCAGCCACCTTCAGCAAGGAGAAGGTAGCCCATATCCCTTCAGTCCTGCTCTCATTCAGGGATACGTTCGAGACCAGCCTTGCCGTGGACATCGCACAGGATACAGACCTGTTGCTCAATGCAAAATGGAGATTTTCCCAAAAGGAGAACACAAGCTTTGCTCTTGGCTTGCTTGGCCAGATCAGTTCAGTCTCGGAAAGCAACCAAGCTGCCTTGCAACTCTATGTTGCCTCCACCTTTGAAAGCTCAATCATGGAGAGGCCTTCCAAGACGACGATACTGCTCGGCTACTCGTTCCAAGAGAAGATGAACAGCAACATCAACTTCGCCCTGGCTTTCCAGACCCCGTTCTTTGCAGACACATTCAAGGACAAAGTGGCGTTTTTGCTCGACTTCGGAAACGTGAGCTACAGCGCAACCCCCTCTTTCTCCGATGCTGATGACCGGGGCTTGGTGAATGTCGGGTTGCGCCTGCTTCCGTTCGAGCTGGTGAATTCGGTATATCTTGGGCTGGAATTGCGAGCATTGGATCTCTTTGACCACAAGGGGAGAGCCTTGAGCCTAGGGGCAGCAATCTCTTTCCAACCCAACTGAGCTACTCTATCTCCACCACCTTGATCATATTCGTCTTGCCCGAGCTCCCTACCGGGACCCCGGCGGTGATGACCACCGTCTCTCCTTCCTTGACCAAGCCATGCTCCTGAAGGTACTGGGGTGCATAGGCAAGCAGTTGGTCTACCGAATCTTGCGGATCGATGAGGATCGGAGTCACCCCCCAAGAGAGCGCAAGATATCGCACCACACTTTCCAAGGGTGAGAAGGCGATGATGGGAACAGAGGGACGGAACTTGGCGATAAGTCGGGCTGTTGAACCAGATTGGGTGAAACAGGCGATGTACGAGGCTTGGATGGAGAGTGCAAGCTCGCGGGTAGCCATACCCACTGCTTCGGTCTTGGTCTGTTTGCGACCAGGATCCAGTGTGCTGATCTGGTTGAAGACCTGACGACGGAAAGCCGTGCTGCGTTCAGCAAGGCTCGCAATGCGTGCCATGGTGGTGACTGCCTGCAAGGGATACTCCCCTGCAGCCGTCTCACCGCTGAGCATGACAGCACTGGTCCCATCGAGGACTGCATTGGCAACATCGTTGGTTTCCGCACGGGTGGGACGGGGGTTGTGCATCATCGATTCAAGCATCTGGGTGGCAGTGATGACCGGAAGCCCTGCATCGATGCAGGAGCGGATGATCGCCTTCTGGATCAGGGGTACTTCCTCGGCAGGAACCTCGACTCCAAGATCGCCACGGGCGATCATGATTACACTGGACTCAGCCATGATGGAGGAGAGATTCACCACTGCCTCCGGTTTCTCAATCTTGCTGATGATGGGAATGGTCGAGCCGAAGGTGGAAAGCATATACTCCTTGAGTGCTTTCACATCCTCTGCACTGCGTACAAAGGAGAGCGCTACATAATCAATGTGGTTGGAAAAAGCAAAGGCGAGGTCCGCCTCATCCTTTTTGGTGAACGAGCTGAGATAGCGCAGGGGAACAGAAGGGAGGTTCACCCCCTTGCGTGCAAGCAGTGTTCCCTCCTCGAGCATCCTGCAATGGATATCCTGTCCCTCTACTCGTTCCACCACCAATGAGACAAGCCCGTCGTTGATCAGGATTTTGGAGCCGGGCAGAATCTCCTCATGCAGATATGGGTAGTCGATGCTCACCCGGTTGCGGGTTCCCAGGCAAGGGATGGTGGTAACCACCAGCGTCTCTCCTTTTGCAAGCGTGTAGGAAGGTTCCTTCAGCTGTCCGAGACGAATCTTCGGTCCTTGCAGATCCATCAGGATGGCAACAGGAATGCCCAACTCCCTGCTGGCCTGGCGCACAAGGTCATGACGCATTTGCTGCTCTTCATGACTGCCATGGCTGAAGTTGAGACGAATGACCCGGCACCCTGCTTCGAGAATGGCCTTGATCATCGGATAGGTGCTGCTTGCAGGCCCGAGTGTAGCCACAATTTTTGTGTAGTTCATACCTTGCCCCCTACGCCAATCATCGTAGATGGACAGCCTTTTGTAAAGCATGCAAACCGGACCAAAAACAGTGCTCTCACCCGCAAAGGTGAGCCAATATGCTCTGAGAGGGCGATTGCGAACCTGACTGAACCCGATACAGTGATGATATGGGATACAAAGTGAATCGAGATGCAGTCATCATAACCGTATGCGCTCTTGTCTCAGTCCTCAGCCTCGTGGGAGTCGGAAGGCTGAAAATCGACTCCTCCACCGACGTATTCATCCCATCCAAAGCACCGGTGGTGGAGACGAACAGAAGCATTGAAGCATCATTCGGTTCTCTCGATGCCCTGGTTGTGAGCCTTGAGGATGAGAAAGGCATACTTACCACCGAGCATCTCGCCCTGCTTGGAGAACTCACAGACCGTATTGCACAATTGGAGGGAGTGAAGCAAGCCAGCTCGCTGAGCAATCTCAAGCATCTTGAGAGTGCTCTGGACGGGGTGAACGTCGTACCGCTCACCACTGGCAGCATCACAGAGATGGAAGAACGCATCGCCAGTTGGCCAAGCTTCTATGAGGGCATATTCCTCAGCGAGGACCGAACGAGTGTATCCATCCTCATCCAGACACAGACTGATTACGACGCTTCTCTGCTCCTCACCTCCCTCAAGCAGTTGCTATCTCCCTTGGAAGGTTCCGTGAAAACGTCCATTTTGGGGCTGCCGGTGGTAAACGAGCAGATCAAGCTCAGTCTCCTTTCCGACATGGTCACCCTCGGTCCGGTTGTTGCCGTCCTCATCATGCTTGTGCTCTATCTTTTCCTCAGAAGCATCAAGGCGACACTGCTCTGCCTTGTGCCGCTGCTCTTCAGCAGCTCATTGACACTGGGAATCATGAGTTGGACCGGCATCACCTTCACCATGGCTACCATGCTGGTTCCCATACTGCTTCTGATTGTGGGCAGTGCTTACACCATCCATATTTTCAGCCACTTCTTTGAGGAGTATGAAGAGGTAGGAGTAAATGCAGCCATCTCCAAGGTAGCCAGAAAGAACACCTACCCTATCCTTTCTGCTGCAGCCACAACGGCTTTCGGCTTTCTCGCACAGATCACCAGCCCCCTGCTCCCCTTCCGAACCTTCGGCCTGCTCAGCTTCATCGGGGTGGTTGTCTGTGCCCTCAGCTCCCTGATCCTGCTGCCTGCTTTGATCCGCTTGGTCTACCGGAAAAGGCCTGCGCATCACAAGGTGCAGCAAAAAAGAGGCAGGGGGGTATGGCTGAGGGTGGAGAGCTCCCTGTCAAACCACCATGGCAAGGCTCTCTTGTTCATCTCGCTCGCCTTGGTGGCCCTCATTCTGCCGCTCTCCTACAGCAACCTCGAAAAGGGAACAAACATCCTTGCATTCTTTTCCAAATCCTCTGTCTTGGTTCAGGATACAGAATCGTTCAACCAGCGCATGCAAGGCAGTTCATCGCTCTCTGTCATGCTCAAGCCGAGCGACTCGGCACTCCATCCCCAGACACTCTCCACAATCGAGAGAGCAATACAAGAGCTGGAAAAGGAACCGTTTGTAGGGTCAGTCCAATCCATCCTTCCCTTCGTGAAGCGAATGAACCAACTGCTTGGACCCGGTGATGAGCTACCCATTTCACCGGCAAGAGAGGCCGAGCCTGTCTTTGATTTCTTCTCTGACGTACCCCCTGATACCACAAGCTGGGAACCCTATGAGCCTCAAGCCACACAAGCAGGAGGACAGGGACGGTATGAGATTCCGCTGGATCCAGAGCGATACGGATTGGAAGATGAGAACCAACTCTCCTCCCTCATCGCCCAATATCTGCTTCTGTACAGCTCCTCCCTCGATGCATTCATCGATGATCCGCTTGAGCCGGAGCATCTGCTCATCACCATCCTGCTCAAGGGGTCTGATACCCAGACACTGCGACATCTCTCCGATTTGATCCCGACCCTCTTCCCCTCATCCTGGACGGTTGAGATTGGTGGAGGAGAGGCGGTGAGCCTCGCCCTTACCGACTTGGTGACCAAAAGCCAGATCATCTCCCTCTTCAGTTCGCTGATTGCTGTCTGGTTGTTGGTCTTGCTTACGTTCAGATCGGCAAAGCTTGCCACCATCAGCATGATCCCCTGCCTCTTTGCCTTGGCTGCGGTGTTCGCTGCCATGGCCATCTTCTCCATCAAGCTGGATATCATCACCAGCCTGCTTGCAGCCCTTTGCATCGGGGTAGGGATAGATTATGCCATTCATCTGATTGCAGCATTCCAACGCAATGACCAAGATCTCGCCACCATCATGCAGACAACCGGCAAGGCGATTCTCGCTAATGCCGCCTCGGTTGCCTTGGGGTTCTCAGGCTTGCTGTTCAGCCGCTTCATCCCCATAGCAAACATGGGACTGCTCTTTTCAATTGCCATGATAAGCGCCTCACTCAGTGCCTTGCTCATTCTCGGTGCCATCAAGGTGCACTACAGCTCACTCATCACCCGGAGGAACCCATGAAACGACTATTCATCACTCTTACCCTGCTCATCCTGGCTTCCAGTTTGGTCTCGGCGGATCTGTCTGCAAATCAGATTATGGCCAAGGTCATGGAAACGCAGAGCTCTTCCTCTTCAGCCCTCGACCTGATGCTTACCCTCATCGATCCAAACGGACAGATGCGCGAGCGAAGAATCCAAACCTTGAGCCAGACCAAGGATGGACTGACATCCTCCCTCACGATCTTCCTCTCTCCGGAAAATGTCCGCAATACCCGCTTTCTCTCCCTTGAGAAGGAAGACGGGAAGAGTGAGATGTGGATCTACCTGCCCGCCATGAAACGAAGCAGACGCATCGGATCATCAGAGGAAGGAGGCTCGTTCATGGGCAGTGATTTCTCCTATGCGGATATGGCCTCAATCACCTACGACGAGAAACAGGCAGTACATCAAATGCTGGAGGAGGATGCAACACGGTATGTCATCCAGTCGATTCCGTATGAGAAACAGACCTATGGCAAGACGGTTTCCGTAGTGGACAAGGTTACCTTGCTTCCCCTGCGTGTACAGTTTTATGACAAGGATGGAACAACGCTTTTGAAAACCTTGGTTACCGACCAAACCGATGTGGTCGACGGAAAACCCATAGCCAAGGCCCTTACGATGACAACCGAGAGCAGTGGTCATGCAACCCGTCTGGTGATGATGCAGACCCGATTTGATGTTCCGCTGAACAGCGCATACTTCACCCTGAAATTCTTGGAAACCGGGAGGCTATGATGAAACGCATATGCTTGGCAATCCTGTTAATTCTTGTATTGCTTCCGCTCTACAGCTTCGATTTCTTTGCCGAACAGGCGAGCAGAACCGTCTCCTTCGAGCTCGAACCAACATTCGGCCTCTATCGTGACAAGCAGTTTCACCAGCAGATCGACCTACGCTTGCTTGCCGAGTACAACGAGGAACGCTACCGCGGACTGGCCGCTCTCACCTACGACTCGGCAAAGAATGGTCTGGAGGCGAATGAGCTCTCCCTCTCCCTATTTTTCGGACAGCATGCACTCAAGGCAGGGTTGTTCACCCATCCTTGGGGAAGTGCCTCCACAACACATGTCGTGGACGTGTTGCAAGGCAGGGATCTCAGGCGTGGGCTGGTTGATGACTTGGAGAAGATGAAGCGGCCGACCTTCATGACCCTCTTCACCTCCTATTGGGAAACCAGTTCACTGGAACTGCTGTTCAAGCCTGGGTTCGCCCCCTCCTTTCTTCCCACCGAGGGCAGATACAGTCTCATCCCACCAGCCTTCGCAACTGCTACCATAACAGAGATGGAGACCCATGCACTCTCGGCATACGAAATAGGCAGCCGATATCGCGTCTCCTTGGGCAAGCTGGATGCGGGACTGCTCTATTTCAATGGCCATTATCCTGACCCGGGATTTTCGATCACAAGCCTGGCACCACTCTCTATAGACCTGATCTATACCCGCTACCAGCTCTTCGGTCTGGAATCCAGTCTCTTGCTTGAGCCCTTCACGTTGGCCTTCGAAGGTGGCTTCTTTCTCAGTGAGGACAGGTCGGGAAGTGAAAGCGCCCTCTTCAACAACAAACTCGCCTACCTTGCCGAGCTCTCCTACACCCATCCTGCATATGAGGCCTTTGTTGCCCTCGCCTATCAAGGGAGGTATGTGTTCGACTTCAGCACGAATCCCTCGGATGTCGATTTCCTTGCCTCCTACGATGGAAAGGCATACGAGAATACGCTCATCTTCGTGGTGGAGTATCCGCTGATACACCAGAAGCTGACTCTCCGAGGTGCCTTGACGTATCAGATGGAGAGTGAAGGATACGCATTTCTGCTTGGGCTCTCCTATGCTCTTTTGGACAATCTCCATGTATTTGGGAAGGCCACCATCTACGGAGCATTAGGCACCAAGAGCAGCCTCTACAAGAGTTGGGACGATAATGATGTGGTCATGGTAGGCCTGCAAGCATGGTTCTAGCACCGGTTATGTGATAGGATTTTTCTGGAGGGCCTCTATGCTGATCCTATCCGACTTTCTGCTCTTCCTTACCACAGCCTTGGTGGTCTCCATAACGTGCTTGTGCGTCCTGTTGCGCGTCCGTATGAACGATGCCTATACCGGCGCGTTCCTTACCGTCCTCACCCCGTTGAGCTTACAAGTCTGCCTGACCTTGTTGACTACCTATCTGAGCCGGGTACTGGATGAGCAGACCCTCCAATCGAAATCGTATGAGATATATGCCTTGGGAGCTACCCTGCTCTCCATCCTCTTGACCACCCTGCTTCTGCTCCTGCTAAGCAGGTACTTGATCAAGCTCATCACAGCCAGCGATGAACAGAAGCATCTGGGCAATCGCATTCTCACCCTCCTGATTTTCCTCTTCTTCATCCTCAGCCTGTGGATTGTCTTCGCAAAAAGCGGAGGCGATTGGGTCAAGGCCCTGGATGATACCATGCGCTACCACTTTTTCAGCGCAAGCATGTTCCTGGTGATCCACGGAATCCTTGGGTGCATCTATGCAAGAAGGGCGACCACATGGGAGGAGGAGCGATTGCTGAAGGGCATCTGCTACACCTTCCTGCCGTTGGTCTTCCTCTTCCCCCTGGACCTACTGTTTTTTCGGAAGGTTGCGTTCAAGCTCGTGTATCTGAGTTTTGCCGTACTCTCGGTGTACCTGTACTACTTCATCAGCCGCCGATACTTCCTCACCTATGAGAAGCCAGGAAAGCTCACTTCTGCAAAGGCGAAGCAACTGGGGATTTCGGACCGAGAAAAGGAGATCATTACGCTTTTGGTGGAAGGACTGAGCAATCAGGAGATTGCGAAAAAGCTCTTCATCTCCCCCAATACCGTGAAGACCCACATCAAGAACATCTATGCCAAACTAGGCATCAACAACCGACTTCAACTCTTCTCACTGCTCAACAGCTAGGCTTTGCAGGCACTGCAGATTCCGGTCAGAAAGAAGGTATGATCGGTGATGGTGAAGTCCCACTTCTTCTCCCAAGCGTGCATCTGCTCATCATAGCCGCAGCTTCCAAGATCGATGAAGCGGTGACACTTCTCGCAGTGAAACCAGTGGTGGTGGATACCGCAGTCGGCTCCTCGATAGCTGTAGTAACGCTCGGTGCCATGTTCGGTGCAGTGCAGTATGAAGGATTGGGCCATCCCCAACTCTTCCAGGTAGTGCAAATTGCGATATACCGTTGCTTGGTCGTACGAAAGCGAAGGTTCTTTGGCAAGCATCATTGCCGTCACGGGTTGGACACTTGCCTTCAGTGCTTCCAAGATGGCTTTTCTTGCCTTGGTCATCTGCTCCTCCTCATCTTTATCAGGTGCCCCACCGAGCGCCCAAGAAAGAAGGCTCCAGCAATGACCACAACCATTGCACCTACCGGGAGGTCCAGCACCCACCCCGAAACAAGCCCGGCAAAGGAGAAAAGGAGTGCAAAGAGCGTCGAACCCACCATCATGGCAACAAGGTTCTTCGCTCCGAATCCTGCAGTTCCTGCAGGCAGGGTAAGCATGGCTATCACCATGACAATACCGACAAAGGTCTGCAGCAGCACCACTGCGACCGCAGTAATGGCGAGAATGACCAAGAACACCAAGCGTGTGGGAATGCCCCGCACCTGGCTGAACTCCTCATCAAAGCTTGTTGCCTCAATCTGGGGGTAGAAGTACCAGGCAAGCAGGATCACCACCACATCGAGGGTAAGAAGCAGGACAAGATCTTGGGTGGAGATCAAGAGAATGTTCCCGAACAGATAACTGGAGGGGTCTGTATACCCTGGGGTCTTGGCCATAAAGAGCACTCCGATGCTCATCCCTATCGCCCAGATTGCCTGGATGACCGTATCCTCACGCTGTTTGGACTTCAACGAGACCGTACCGATGATGAGTGCCGAGAGCAGAGCGAAGACTATGGCTCCAACCATGGGACTGAGATTGGGAACCATGCCGGTGGCCGAAAGGTAGAGCGAAATGCCGATGCCACCCAGCACTGCATGGCTGATCGCCCCGGCAAGGCCCGCAATTCGTTTGACAGTAACTACCGAGCCGAGCACCCCGAAGAGAACCGAAGAGAGCACCCCTGCGAAGAAAGCGTTGCGGACAAACGGGAAATCGGGGCTGAACAGAGCGTCAAAAAAGCCCATGAACTCACTCATTGCCTGCCTCCTGGGGATAGCGGCATTGGTCTGCAGGAATTTCCACATCGTGAAGAATGCGTTTGACCCCATCATCCGGCTCTTCCTCCAGCATATGCTGGACTACCGTCCGTCCGACTTTGCCCTCCTTATGTGCATCGATGCAGAAGACACGGTCGGTAAGGGCGGAGACCCGCTTCATATCATGGGTGACGATGAGCACAGTTGTCTTTCCCTTGAGTTTGGCCAAGGTCTCATAGAGGCGCTGTTCACTCTCCTTGTCCATATTGGCGGCAGGTTCATCGAGGATAAGCATGTTCGGTTTGGATGCCAATGCACGGGCTACCAGAACCCGTCTTCTCTGCCCTCCACTGAGATCGCTGTAAGGACGGTCGGCAAGTGAGGCGAGCTCGACCTGATGCAGGGCTTCGAGGGCCAGCTGTCTCAGCTTCTCTTTAGGCTGCCTGCCACGAGCTTCCACCATCCCCATCTTCACCACCTCAAGGACTGAGATGGGGAAACTGGGGTCATAGGAGGCGTGCTGGGGTACATACCCGATCTGAACCCGTGCTTTGCTGGGATTCTGCCCCAACAGCTCAATGGTTCCAGATTTTGGTTGCTCAAGGCCAAGGATGAGCTTGAGCAGGGTGGTCTTGCCCGAACCGTTTGGACCTACGAGTGCGATGAACTCCCCTTCATGCACGTGAAAACCCACCTCTTCAAGGACCGTGAGGTGGGGATAGGAGAACGAGACATCATGGAAATGGAGAACGATGGGCACGCTCATCACTGCCTTCCCTTTCCTACGCGCAAAAGCGCTTCACTCATCAGGCGGATATTCTCCATCCACTCATAGGCAAGGGGATCGAGGGCAACCACCTCCGCCCCGACTGATTTTGCCAAAGTCTGGGCACTGGCAACGGGGAACTGCTTCTGTACGAAAATTGCTTTCGCCTGCTCCGCCTTCGCCTTCTCGATCAGAAGCGAGAGATCCCGTGCGGTAGGTTCCTTTCCTCCGGTCTCCACCGCTTCCTGGATGAGAGAGAGAGAATCGAGAAAGTAACCGAAAGAGGGGTGATAGACAAAGACGGTACTGCCAGAAAGATGAGCGAGTTTCTTTTGCATATCGGAAAAGAGTGCATCCATTTCGGAGAGCAGGGCTTCAGTGTTTGCTTGCACCACTGCATGATGCTGCTCATCGAGCACGGAGAGCAGGGCTTGCTCGGTATTTTTTACCAGAACCTTTGCCTGGGACCAACCCAACCACGTGTGACGGTCGATGTTCAAATCATGCTCGTCGTGCTCCTCATGTGCCTCTTCCTCATCATGGCCATGAGCTTCCAACGTGCGAAAGGTCATGCCTTTCGTTCCGTCGACCACGAGCAGATTGGGATACAATGCCTGGATCTTGTCCTCCAGTGCGTGCTCGAAGTCGGTTCCGCTGAGAACCCACACATCCGCCTTTGCCAAGCGAGCCATCTGCGAGGGCGACGGTTCATAGGAATGAGGATTCTGCCCTTCCCCTACCAAGGTGAGGGTATCGACCAAGGACGGAGCAATCCGATCCACAAAATAGGCCTGGGGAAGAATGCTAACCGCCACAATGGGCAAAGCATCGCTGGGAGTCTGCTCACGATTCCCCGTTGAAAACACAAGGGCGGGGACAAGAAGCAATGTATACATAAGAATGGGAAAGTGCTTGTTCATGGTACCTCCTGGTACGCACTCCAAGATAGTGAAGTTGGTAAAAATTTGCAAGTCATTCGCAAATTTTCCCTTCTCTCTGTACATCCCTGTTTGAATATGGTTCAATCGAGCCATGCTGTATGCACACAACACACACAAACCACTGGTTGGAAGAGATTGCTACATCGCCCCCTCTGCTGACCTGATAGGAAAAGTTACACTCAAAGACGGCTGCTCGGTCTGGTTTCATGCCACCCTCAGAGCAGATGTGGGCTCGATTGAGATCGGGGAGCAGACCAACATCCAGGACAATGCAGTGTTGCATGTGACCAAGGATCAGAATCTGGTGGTGGGTGCTCGATGCACGGTTGGCCACAGTGCCATCCTGCACGCCTGCACCATAGGAAACGAGTGCCTCATCGGGATGGGAGCCATTGTGTTGGACGGGAGTCTTATCGGTGAGCAGTCCTTGGTGGGTGCAGGAGCTGTGGTCTCTCCGAACAAGAGCTTCCCTCCCCGTTCCCTCTTGATGGGTGTTCCCGCCAAGCTGGTGCGCATCCTCACCGATGAGGAGTACGAGAAAATCAGGGAGAACACCGAGGAGTATGCGCTCTTCACCGCAGACCTTGTCAGCGGCAAGCAGGAAATCGGCTAGATTTCGGTCATCTTCTCAAACCGTTTGATCGCCTCATTGGTTCCACCGACCACCAGCACGTCATCCTCCAGCAAGACCAGATCAGGGCCGATCTCCGTGATGGCCTTCCCTTCTCGTATCACCACGATGATATTCAGGTGATATCGTTTGCGTAGATTGATATCAGCAACCGTCTGGTTGGCAAAAACGGAGGTAAGGTTGATATTGGCGATGGAGAAATCCTCACAAAGCTCAAGGAAGTCCAAAGTCCCGGTCGACACCAGGGAGCGTGCAAGTCGGGAACCCATCTCCACTTCGGGGAATACGGCCTCCGCTCCAATGCGTTCAAGCACCTTGCCGTGGTTGGGGCTGGTCGCCTTTGCGATGACACGGGGAATGCCCAGCTCCAAGAGGCTCATGGTCACCAGGATGTTCGATTCAATGTCCTTTCCGATGCAGACGATTGCGGTATGGCAGTGGGAGATACCCGATTCGTTGAGCACATCGGTGGTGATGGCCTTCACCGGATAGATGTTCTCGATCTGGTCCTTCACTGCATCCAGTTTCTCAGCCTCAATCTCCAGGACGATGACATGCTTTCCCGCAGCGGTGAGTTCCAGAGCAAGGGACAGTCCAAACCTTCCCAAGCCGATGATGCCGTATGCATCAGGATCGAATTCCTTTTTCATGGTACGTGCCTCCCCTAGCCGATGAACACCTGTTCCTCGACATGACTGAGATGAGATGGTTTTGCCTTCAGACTGGTGGCGATGGTGATCGGGCCAACCCTTCCAGCGAACATGATGATCATGATGACCCCTTTGGACAGGGGTCCAAGTTCTGTAGTGATACCGGTGGAAAGCCCTACGGTGGCAAATGCCGACACGGTCTCAAAGAGAATGGAGATGAAACTGAACCGCTCTCCCTCAATCAGCAAGAGGAGAAAACTGCCGCCAAACACCAAGAAGGAGGAGAGAAGCAATACCTGAAAGGCCTTGATGATACTCTCATTGCCAACTTTTCGCTTGAAGGCTGCCGGTTCACGACGAAACATCAGTGAGCCCAGGCTCAGGAAAAGCGTAAAGGTAGTGGTGGTTTTGATACCACCACCCGTTGATCCCGGCGAGGCGCCGATGAACATCAGGCCCATCATAAACAGCAGTCCTGCTTGGCTGAACGATCCGATATCCACGGTATTGAAGCCTGCTGTGCGGGCTGTGGCACTCTGGAAGAAAGACGATAGGAGGTCCAACCGTTCTTCGAGGGCAAAAAAGAGGGTCCCGCCTGCCAACAGCACCAGATTCATGGTAAGTACGATCCTGGTATGCATGCTCAGCTTGCTCCACCGACGGTTGCGAAACACATCGGCAAGCACAAAGAAGCCACTTCCGCCCAAGATGATCAACACAGCAGTGGTAAGGTTCATCCCCAGATGCGTACGGTAATCGGTAAGGCTCCTGTACTCGCCCATCAGGTCAAAGCCGGCATTGTTGAAGGCGCTGATGGTATTGAACAGGGCATGGCCGAACGCAGCTGCAGGTGCATACGTGCTGCGAAAGATGAAATACTCAATGAGGGTCCCCAAAGCCTGGAATGCAAACCCGGCGATGGCGACTGCACGAACGACCCTCAGTGTCCCCTGCATGGTGGAAAGGTTGTAGGCCTCCTTGATGAGGGTGCGCTTTCCGATACCGATATTCATGCCAAGCAGCAAGCTGAAGGAGATGACAATGGAGGCAAATCCGAGCCCTCCAAGCAGGATCAACAGGCCGATGACGGTGCGGCCGAACAAGGAGAAAGTGAGGGCTACATCGACGGTCACCAGTCCTGTTACACACACAGCGCTGGCAGAGATGAAAAGAGCGTCAAGATAGGAGAGGGAAACGTTCTGGTTCTGTGCAAGGGGAAGAGAGAGAAGAACCGAGCCGATCAGGATGATGACAAGAAAGCCAATCAGCAAGATGTGGTTGGGTTGCAAGCCTTGCTTGCGCTTCGGTTTCATGATGGAGTGCATTCTACACCGTCAGGTTGTGTGAAACAACTCCCCCCCCTTTTTCTCCTTGTCGATACTAATTCTTACTAGTATACTTTGAATATCACCGTACACGCACAAGGAGAAATTCCGATGTTAGCACAACCTATCGCTGACCTGATCAATGAACAAGTGAACAAAGAGTTCTATTCAGCCTATCTCTATCTGGATATGGCCAATTTTTATGCAGGCAAGGGCCTTCTTGGCTACGAAAACTGGTTCAAGGTCCAGGCACAGGAGGAGATGAGCCATGCCATGCTGTTCCGCCAATACCTGCTGAACAATGGCTATGCAGTAACCCTTTCAGCCATCGCTGACCCCACCAAGGAGTATGAGAACCTCAAGCAACCGCTTGTTGAGGCGCTCAAGCACGAAGAGTATGTCACCGCTTCCATCAATACCATCTATGAGGAAGCATCGAAGGCAAAGGACTATCGTACGTTGGAATTCCTCAACTGGTTCATCAAGGAACAGGGTGAAGAGGAGATGAACGCCCAAGAGAATATCCAGAAGTTTGAAGTCTTCGGATCTGACAGCAAGGGCCTGTACATGCTCAATCAAGAGTTGGCAAGCAGAGTCTTCAGCCCACCTTCGCTGGTAATCTAAGAGCATTGTCACCGGCTTTGCCTGTTTCTGGGCCGGTTTTGTTTTGTTTGAAAAAAGGAGAACGTATGCAGGTCAAGCCGATCAAGAGAATCACCGGAGGAGCAGTCCAGTATGATGGAGCCGGTGTCAAACTCGTCCGGGTCATCGGGTACCACGATGTGAAGGAGTTCGATCCCTTCCTGATGCTCGATGCTTTCGATGCAACCGACCCTAAGGACTACATCAAGGGGTTCCCCTGGCATCCTCATCGGGGAATCGAGACGGTTACCTACCTCATTGAGGGGGAGATCGAGCATGGGGACAGCATGGGCAACAAAGGCAGCATCAACGATGGCTGCTGTCAGTGGATGACCGGCGGCAGTGGCATCATCCACCAAGAAATGCCCAAACCCAGCAACCTGATGCTCGGAACCCAGCTGTGGATCAACTTGCCCAAGAAGCACAAGATGACCGATCCTGCCTACCGTGACATCCGCCCCCCACAGATTCCTGTGGTCAAGGGAGAGGGAAAGGAAGTACGGGTAATCAGCGGAACCTACGAGGATGTCTCTGGTCCTGAGCAGGGCGACTATGTCCGTACCCTCTACCTTGATGTGAAGCTGGAGAAAGGGACTGAGTTCACCCTTACCCTCGATCCTGAACACACCCTGTTCATCTACCTTGTCCAAGGCTCTGTCCACACCGCGGAGCAAGAGGTACCCTACCACCGTGCCATTCTCTTCGGCGAGGGTGATACCCTGTCACTGAAGGCCGGGGATGAAGGAGCAAGAATCTTCCTCTATAGTGCAAAACCCCTCGGGGAACCCATTGCCTGGGCCGGGCCTATCGTCATGAACACCTCTGAAGAGCTTGCCGTTGCACAACGCGAGCTTCGTGACGGAACGTTCATCAAACACGCATAACAACCATCCTGAATCTAGACATGGCTGCTTCCCCCGGAGGCAGCCGTTTTTGTTGGACATAAGAAAGCTTGTGTTGACATTGTACTAATACACCAGTACAATAGTACAAGAAGAGAGGGATAGTCGGTGAAACTGAAAGAGGAGCCGAGATTGGATTTCAGCCTGGATGCAAAGAGCGGGGTCCCATTCTACAAGCAGATCATCCTGCAGGTGGAGATGGCCATCGCTGACGGAAGGCTGGAGAAAGGCGCTCAGTTGCCAACGGTGCGCAGCCTTGCTGTCGATTTGAGCATCAACCCAAATACCGTAGCACGAGCGTATGCAGAGATGGAAATCCGCAACATCGTAGTCACCCAGCAGGGTTCCGGAACCTTTATCAGTGACAAGAAAGTCAGCATCGATGCCATCGAGCGTGAACGCATTCTCTCCCAGATAAGCAAGGAGTTCCTCAGCAAGGCTGCCAGCTATGGCTTCAGCCTCGAGGAAATCCTGCAAAATATCAGTGACCTTGGATCCGAACAACAGAGAAAAGAGGAATAATCATGAATCTGTACCAGAAGAAAATTGAACGCATCAAGAACCTGAAAGGGTTCACCCTCAAGAAAGATTTCGCATTTGGGTCAATCTCCTTTTTGGTGTTGGCTCTCTTCCTCGGTGCCGGATCGGCCCTCCAGCTCGCCCTCTTCCCTTTCCTTGGGATAGAAGCAGCTGTAGCGGTGAGCACCGCAGTCTTTGTCTGTGCACTGGTCATAGCCATCTTCCCGTTGTGGGTCACCATGACCAGCATCCTGCTGATCCTGTGGGTCGGGGTGGCTGGGGGGCTTTCGATCTATCTTTACCCCATCACCATCTTCGCTACCCTGGGACTTCTCTTCTCCTCCTCCTTCCAGCTGGTCTACCACTGGGACAAGGTGATCATCCTCCGGTTGGGCAAGTTCCACAAAGTGCAGGGACCGGGGCTGTTCCTGCTCATACCCTTGGTGGACAGAATCGCCGAGTTCCTCGATATGCGTATCAGGGCGACTGACTTCAGCGCAGAGAAAACCCTGACCAAGGACACCGTGCCGGTACATGTCGATGCACTCTGCTTCTGGATGATCTGGGATGCAAAGAAGGCAATCCTTGAGGTGGAGGACTACACCGAGGCGGTCATCCTTTCGGCACAGACCGCGCTTCGGGACTCCATCGGGAAACACCCCCTCTCGAGCCTTCTCAGCAAGCGAGAGGAGTTGGGTCGTGAGATTCAGCAAGCCTTGGATGCAAAGACCAACCCCTGGGGAGTGTCCATACTTTCGGTGGAAATCACCGACATCATCATCCCTAAGGAACTTGAAGACTCGTTGAGCAAACAGGCACAGGCAGAACGGGAGAAGGAGTCAAGAATCATTCTTGGTGCTGCCGAAGTTGAGATAGCAAAGAAATTCCGTGAGGCTTCGGCAGAGTACGCCAAGGACTCCATCGCACTCCAACTCAGGTCAATGAACATGATCTATGAGGGTATCAGGCAGAACAACTCCATGATGCTGATGCCTGCATCCATCCTGGACCATATGGACTTTGGAGCTGTGCTTGGCAGTGCAGCCTTACAGAAACAACAGGAATCAGAGCATGCAGAAAAGCAGAAGGAACAAGTATGATCAAAGTAGATAAGGTTTCGCGCAACTACAAGAGCGGGGAGAGTGTCGTCAAGGCTCTCAGAAAGGTTTCATTGGAAGTGGATAAGGGAGAATTTCTCTCCATTGCAGGGCCCTCAGGCTCGGGCAAGACCACCCTGCTCAATCTCATCGGCTGCATCGATGCCATCGATGAGGGGGAGATTTTCATCAATGACATCCCGATCAGCGGGATGGACAAAGCCGAGAAGACCACCTTCCGCAGAAACAACCTGGGCTTCATCTTCCAGACGTACAATCTGATCCCAGTGCTCTCTGCCTACGAGAATGTCTCCTTCGTCCTCTCCCTTCTGGATGTGGAGAAGCGTGAGATTGAGGAGCGGACCATGGAGGTGCTCAGGGAAGTGGGGCTGAGTGGCATGGAACACAGGAGGCCGGCAAAGCTCAGCGGGGGTCAGCAACAGAGGATTGCCATCGCACGAGCCTTGGTAAAACAGCCGCAGATCATCCTTGCCGATGAACCGACTGCCAACCTCGACTCCAAGACCGGGGAAGAGATTCTCAAGCTCATGAAACGGATGAATGAGAAGTATGGTACCACCTTCATCTTCTCAACCCACGACCAGATGGTCATGGATTATGCCACACGCCTGGTACAACTTCATGATGGCATGATTGTCAGTGATGAAAGGAGAGCCTGATGAAATTCATCTTGGAACTGGCGGCCAAGAACCTGCTGCGATACAAGCGAAGAACCATCATCACCTCCATAGCCATCGCTATGGGACTGATGATGTACATCTTCGTGGATTCCCTGCTCATGGGGGCAAATCTGGAATCCATGCGCAACCTGAAATGGTACGAAACCGCATCTCTGCGCGTTCATAAGGAATCCTATTGGGAAGAGCGAATGTTCCTTCCGTTGGAGTCATCCATCGGAGATCCCGAAGCAGTACTGGATCTCCTTGCAAAAAAGGGTATCGCGGCAACCGAACGCACGGTCTTTACTGCCGACATGATCCTCTATCAGGATGACTTCGGTGAGGACGGCAATATGACGGTCCAGGTGACCGCCATCAACCCGGAGACGGATTTTTCCGTCTACCGCTTCAAGGATACCCTGCTTGAGGGGCGTTTCCTGCAAAAGGGCGAGATGGACGGCGTGGTCCTCGGCAGCTGGTTCGCTGAAGACATCGGGGCAAAGGTAGGCTACTGGGTCACCTTCGTCACCCGCGGAAAGGGAGGCTTCTATGAGGCCTTCGACATGCAGATTGTAGGCATTGTCAACTGTCCCAACCCAAATGTGAACCGGACCTTGGTCATGATGGACAAGGATGCTGCGGATCTCTACCTGGGCATGGAAGGCGCGGTGACGAGCATTGACATCCTGCTTCCAGAGAAGAGCAACCTGGCCTCTGTCAGCAAAACCCTGCAGGCTGACCTTGCCTCCATCGACCCGCAGCTGCGTGTCTTTACCTGGGAGGACCTTGCCCACGACTACCTCGCTTTGCTTCAGGCAAAACAGGGAGGAACAGGATTGATCCTTTTCCTGGTCTTCATCATCGCAGCCGTCGGTGTTTCCAACACCATGCTGATGGCAATGTTCGAGCGAATGCGCGAGATTGGGATGATGCGCGCCATGGGAATGAAAGATCGTGACATCCTCTTCTCCTTCCTCTTTGAGGCAGGGGGAATCGGCTTGGTCGGATCGTTGGTCGGCGTCCTGCTCGGGGTCCTGGCCAATCTCTATTTGGTCAATGTCGGATTCGATTTCGGTTTTATGTTCAGGGATATGGACATCGGCTTCAGAATCCAGAATGTCATGCGCGGCGCTTGGAGCATTGCAACCATCGCCAAGGCTTTTTTCAGTGGGATCGGCTTGTCCATGCTGGTGGCGATCTTCCCCATCAGGCGCGCACTGAAACTTGACATCCCCACCTGTCTGCATCACCAATAGGAGGAAATGCAATGACGATCAAACTTCCTGCCGTTGCGTTTCGCAACATATTCCGAAATTTCCGTCGCTCGATGCTCAGTGCCATCGCCATCGCAGTCTCTGCCATGGCCATCATGGCCCTCCTTGCCCTGCTGGAGGCAATGGAGAGTGACATGGCAACCAACTTGGTCAGCTATTACACCGGCGAAGTGAGAATCCGCCATGAGTCGTTTGAGCAGTATGAGCGCTACAACCCCTTGCATCTGAGTCTCGATATGGATGAGGTCCTTCCTTTGGTAGAAAAGCAGGAGGGAGTACGTGCAGCAACAGAGCGAATCAACTTTCCTGCCAACCTCTATCTGAACGGCAAGAACAATGCTGCACTGGGCGTCGGGGTGGACTTTGCCTCCGAAGAGGCCTTCATAGACTTCCCCTCGCTGGTAAAGGAGGGAAGACTCCCCACTGAGGGCAGTAATGAGATGCTCATCGGGGCCTTGCTTGCCCGCGATCTCCATCTGAACCTTGGGGACAAGGTGACCGTGCTCACGTCCACGGCCTTGCGCGGATCGAATGCCATGACCTTCCAGATCGTGGGCATTGCCTCCTTCCCCGTGGGAGGGCTCAATGCAAAGGTGCTCTACGTTCCACTTGACAGAGCCCAATACCTCTTGAGGATGGAAGGACAGGTCCAGGAGATACTCCTGCTGACCGAGGATGGATACAAGGAGCGGGATGTGGCCGCTTCCGTGAAAGAGCTACTCCAGACCGAGCTCTCGCTGCAAACCGAAACCAAAGCATGGAAGGACCTGAATGCGATGTACTCCTTGCTCTCCATAGCCAAGTTCATTTACTACGTCATGGGAGCCATCTTCTTCTTACTTGGCAGTACGGTGATCATCAACACCACGATGATGGTCATCTATGAACGGATGCGCGAGATCGGAACACTCGGAGCATTGGGCATGCAAGGCAAGGAGCTTACCAGGCTCTTCTTGCTCGAAGGCAGCTTCATCAGCATCATAGGCTCCACCCTCGGAACCATCGCCGGCCTGATCATCGTCTTCATTCTCAGCAAGGTGGGGCTGAACTTCACCGAGGCAATGAGTGGAGTGGATATGGAGATTTCCTCCATCCTCTACCCACAGGTCAACTTCTTCATCGCCCTCTTTGTTTGGGTGTATGCGATCATCATTGCATCCCTTTCCACCCTCATTCCTTCCCGACGTGCTTCAAAAATCCAAATAGTGGAGGCTCTGCGTTATGTCTAAACCTGTCGTCAAACTCCTTTTGACCCTTTCGCTTCTTTGCATCATCCCTTCGTTCCTGTTCGCCCTCACCGGCGAGGAAGTCATCCAGAAGATGGACGAGATGGCTACCTTCGAAACCTCGGTCTCCACAGGCTCAATCAAGACCACCGACAGGTTCGGAACCAAGATCAGCACCTTCAAGGCATGGGCACGAGGGGCCAGTGACTCCCTGATCGAATTTACCAGCACTGCAGAACGTGGGCAGAAGATACTGAGGACCCAGTCGAGTCTCTATCTTTTCTATCCCGATGCCGAGGAACTGATCCGGTTGCAAGGCGCTGCCTTGAGGCAGTCTGTGCTGGGAAGCGATCTCTCCTACGAGGATATGACCGAGGAGAAGAATACACTTGACAGCTATACGGTGGTCCTGGAAGGCAGTGAGATCGTCAATGGCCATGACTGCCATGTGCTGACGCTCACCGCAAAGAAGAGAACCGTTGCCTATCCGGTGCAAAAGATCTGGGTGGACAAGCAGACCTACCTGGTGTGGAAGGCTGAGTACTCCACAGCCCAGAAACGGTTATTGAAGGTGATGGAAGTGCTCTCCACTGTTGAGGTGGCAGGCAGAACGCTTCCCTCCGAGACCAAGATTGAGGACAAGATGAAACGCGACAGTGCAACCTGGATGACCTTGGATAGCCTGGAAGTGAATGTTCCGCTTGGGGCAAACATCTTCTCCCTGGAGAATCTGACATGGTAGGAAAAAGAACGCTTTGCTTGGCTTTTGTGCTCTCTTTTCTGCTGACTCCGCTTCTGGCTGCGGTAGTCCCTGTGGTGGATATGTCACTTTTGGGAGGTGTCTCCTACAAGCCCTCAACAGAAACGGTTCATCAGGGAACCAGTATGGATCTGAAAATCTCCCTCCCTTCCCCGAACTCGGGCAATGTCCGCGGGGAGGTGGTGCTCAAGGCATCGTATCCCGATTCCTCTCCAACATTGGAAGAGGTCATTCACAAGGCGTACCTGCGTGCACGCTTCCCCTCCTTCCGCTTGACTGCAGGGAAAACCCGCCTCAGCTGGGGCGACGGCATGCTCTTCAATGCAGGAGATGTGCTCTATGGCAGTTCTTCAACCTCAGTAAGCCTGACGCAGGCAGTGCTGCGGGACAAGACAGATTGGATGGCAGCACTGAACTACCCGCTGGGTTTCTTCAGTTTTTTTGAAACCATACTCATCCCCAGCACTTCTGGCAGGATTGAGGATGCAGGATTCGGCTTCCGATTCTACACGAATGTGGGGGAGACAAAGGTGGAGGCGGGATTCGCCACCACCGATGCAGGGGTACGAAAACACAAGCCCTATGTAAGCCTTCAGGGAAACATTGGAGCCGATTGGTATCTCAGTTCTTCCGTTGAGTTGGATCGACAGTTCACAGCATCCACCTCTGACCTTCTGGTTACCGGCGGCTTGTTCCACTCTCTCTATTTCCCCGGTGACCGAACCCTGACACTCAGGTTGGAATTTCTCAGCAGGCCTCTGCAAAGCTGGGCATTCAAAGGTCAGGAGGATGCAAATTGCACCTTCCTGCTCTACCCAGAGCTTGTGTATACCCCAACAAGCAGCCTCTCCCTCAGTCTGAGGAGCATCCTCAGCCCGCTCGATCTGTCGATGAATGCGACAGTGGGGGCGAGCTGGTCGGTCTTTGAGGGGTTCAGCTTGGTAGGCTTCCTCTCCGCTCCCTTCGGACAGAGCTCGGATCTGTTCAATTGGGAGGGCGATCAGAGGATTGCTCTTGGCGTAGGGGCTTCCTGGATCTACTAGCGAAGAATCTCTCCTTCGGTGGAGATGGTCACCACAGCAAGGGGAATGATCTTCCCGCTGGCAGTGATGGCACGCTTTACGGCATGGTCGAGGCCTCCACAGCAAGGGACCTCCATCCGTGCCACCGTGACGCTTCTGATGTCATGGCTTGAAAAGATTGCAGCCAATTTCTCTGCATAGTCGCCTTCATCGAGCTTGGGACAGCCGATGAGGGTGACCCGGTTGCGGATGAAGGTATTGTGGAAATCCCCATGGGCATAGGCTGCACAGTCGGCAGCAATGAGCAGGTCACAGTTGTTGAAGAAGGCGGCATTGGGCGCAGCGAGCTTGATCTGCACCGGCCACTGGCGAAGCTGGCTTGCCATCTTCTGTGGCCTTTGTGCGGAAGGAACCTCTTCTTTCCGGCTCTCCTGCTTCATCACCTTGATCTGACTGCCGGGGCAACTGAAGACTGGCTTCTGCTCACCCATCAATCGCTCCACTTCCTCATGGTTGAAGGCAGGGGCCTCACGCTCCTCAAAGCTTATGGCGCCGGTGGGGCAGACCGGCAGGCAGTTGCCGAGCCCATCGCAGTAGTCCTCCCGCAGAAGGACAGCCTTTCCGTTTACCAAGCCGATGGCTCCTTCCTGACAAGCGCTTACGCACAAGCCGCAACCGTTGCACTTCTCTTCATCTATGGTAATCATCTGTCTGATCATATAATCCTCCATTGTCTCGTATCGCAAGCTATGGTACCATGGGCTTCAAAGAGATTATGTTGTTTTTGCAACAAACAAGGAAGATCTATGGATATCGTTACCATTCTGCGGCACTCAGTCCTTTTCTCACAGATCCAGGCAGAGGATATTCCCAACCTCCTCACCTGCCTGCGGGCAAGGAAGTCCGAGTTCCCCAAAGACTATACGATCATCGATGAGCGCGAGTTCACCGATGAACTGGGCATTGTGCTCAGCGGTTCGGTGAACATAGAGCGCCATGATTTCTGGGGCAACAGGACCGTGGTATCCAATCTCGGGGTTGCTGACAGCTTTGCCGAGACGCTCGTCTGCACCCAACAGATGAGTGAGGTGTCGGTCATCACCTGCGAGCCTACCACCATTCTGTTCCTGAATATCCATCAGGTGATCACCTCCTGCTCCAAAGGGTGCAGCTTTCACCACGCTCTCATCGAGAACATGGTTCGCCTGCTCTCCTACAAGAATCTGGAGCTCATGAAGAAGATGAATCATATCACCAAGCGAAGCACCCGGGAGAAGCTGCTCTCCTATCTCTCTGCTGAGGCGCAAAAACGAGGGTCGAGGAGTTTCTCCATTCCGTTCGATCGCCAACAGTTGGCAGACTATCTGTGTGTAGAACGAAGTGCCATGTCCAGTGAACTGAGCAAGATGCGCAGTGAAGGCCTTTTGGAGTACCAGAAGAGCTTCTTCACCCTGATTGAGGAGGATTGAATGAGAAACGTATATATCGCGACCATACTTGCCAGCCTGTTGCTGCTGGCATCATGCAGCACTACCCAACGGGCAAAACCCATCTCTCTCGAGGTGACAGGAAAGCCGGTGACCGAAATGCTGACCATCTCCCTCAGCGAAGCTGAACTGTTCGAGGCGGGGTATACCTATGGGCAGTGGGTGCTGCTGGAAATTGAGGGCGTCGTACTCAAGGCGAAGATAGCCCCAGCTCCTGCTGCCCTGACTTCAACACTGGTTCCCCACGAGGAGACCTCCACCCTCTATGCACCGCTGGCGATCAAGGAGGGAGGAAAGGGAATCATGGCTCCCTATCGGGAACCCTCAGGCCCTTCATCCTCGGTAAGCTTCTCAGGGAGCTTTGTCTTTACCCTTTGACTTGTACCGGCTCACTGAGGATATCAAAGGTATCGCAGATGGTCTCCAGGAAAAAGATCCTGATGCTCTGCAAATCCAGGTCTCCGTCATAGAGGCCAAGATCTTCTCGTTCCAAGGCTGTGTAGAGATACGCCCTGTTCTCCGAGAAGTACCCTTTGGTCTGATACTCATCCTGCAACTCCCTCAGCGAGCAGCCGAGTTTGTAGGAGAGGGAGCGAAGATCCTCCTGCTCAAGGCTGACTGCCAGAATGGTCTTGCGTTTGCGCTGGACCACCATCGAGTAAGGAATGCGCACCAAATCCTCCCCACTCTTGCATGCAGGGTCTTTCAAGAGTGTGCAGACGAGGTCTCCACACTTCCATATCTCATCGGCAAGGACGCCGTCACGCTCATCGGGAAAGGAGTGCCAGATGAGAGGGTCGATTACTTGTTGGGTCACGGGGTCTAACACCATAGGATCCTCCACCACCAGAGTAGCCTTTGTCTGCAGTGCAAGGCAAGCGGTTTTCCTCTTGACCGATGCAAGGTTGGTTCGTATCGTAAGGATATGAGTAACAATCCGGTGCTTCTGGCATTCCTTGCCACCATGGGAACCTGGGCGATGACCGCTTTGGGGGCCTCTCTTGTGTTCTTCTTCAAGACGATCAAGGCGCATGTCATGAACAGTATGCTTGGTTTTGCCAGCGGCGTCATGATTGCTGCTTCCTTCTGGTCGCTGCTTGCTCCCGCCATCGAGATAGCAGAGGGAGGCAGGATTCCTGCCTACATCGTAGCCTCGATAGGGTTCTTGCTCGGAGGGGGCTTTCTCTGGCTGAGCGACCACTTGCTGCCCCATGCGCACATCGGATCCAAAGAGGGGGATGAGGAGGGTGTTCCGACTCACTTAAGAAGATCCATTCTTTTGGTACTCTCAATCACGTTGCACAACTTCCCTGAAGGTCTGGCGGTAGGCGTAGCGATAGGCTCTGCTGCCGTCACAGGCCAGGGAATGATGGCAGCTCTGGTGGTCGCCATCGGAATCGGACTGCAGAATCTTCCCGAGGGAGCTGCTGTTTCCATCCCGCTGCGCAGAGAGAACCTGAGTCGGCGCAAAGCCTTCTTCTACGGCCAAGCCTCTGGGGTTGTGGAACCCCTGGGAGGGGTGCTTGGTGCACTGCTGGTCACCCAAATGCAACCCATCCTTCCGTATGCCCTCTCCTTCGCTGCAGGGGCCATGATCTATGTGGTGGTCGAGGAGTTGATACCTGAATCACAGGCGGAGAAAGGGGACCACAAGGGAATCCACTATGCAACGTTCGGCACGATGCTCGGATTTGCAACCATGATGATCCTGGATGTTGCCTTGGGTTAGATGCGCTGCAGCAGGTTCTCGAGGGTAAGATTCCCCAATGAGGCAATACCGTGGTCCTGCACCTGCTGGGCCACCGCCTCCCCTGCCGTATCATGCTCAACTTCATCGATGTTCTCAAGGCCGAACAGGCCCAGTACCAAGTCCTGCATCCTGAGGCTTTCCAAGGGTTGTTTGGGGATGAAGCTGGTTCTGCTGCTGTTGGTGGTTGTGATGAAATTCAGTTGCGTAAGCAGGTCCAAAAAGCCTTGCAGTCGATTGAACGGGATGGCAAGCCGATCAAGCATCTCTTTGGTGGAAGTGGCACCCCGCCCTTCACGAAAGTTGCTTCCGATGAGCATCATGATGTTCGTACCTTCAGAGAGCTGCAAGGCCGGGCTTTGGGGCAAGCCGCGAAAGCTTGCCGCATCGGGTCGGAACTGGTGGACATAGGCAAGCTCGACGCTGAAGAAGACCGTAGCCCAAAACACATAACAGAAAAAGAGAAACAGGAAGACCGCAGCAAACGACCCGTAAATGACGGAAAAGTTGGTAGCCTGATTGGTAAGCAGAGTCGTGAACTTGCTGAAAATGGAGATGACCACCACCCCCGAGAGGCTGCCAAGAAAGGCTGAATTGAAGCGTACCTTGGTATTGGGGACGAAGTAGATGAGCAGAAACAGCACCAAGACGACAATGATTGCGGGGGCGAAGGACTGCAGGGCCGTCGACCAGCGCCCCATACTCACACCGAGCAGGTTCAGATACCAGCTGGTAAGGACCGACTGTACACTTACATACGCAGCCAACAGCAAGCTAGCCACAATGAGGAAGGTGATGTAGCCGGCAAAACGTCTCAAGGGATTTCTAGACCTGGATGAGCGGTACATGTGATTTATCACCGTCCAGACCTTGTTGATCAGAAGGACCATCGTGACCAGGAAGGAGATAAGGCCGACCACCCCAAGGCTGGTTGCATTGCGTGTGTAGCGGGTGAGCAACACCATCAATTCGCCTCCCGCACTCTCCCCTGCAAGCTCAGTGAGCCACTCGGAGAGGAAGGCTATCAAGGGCTCAAGGAGTCCCAGTGCGTTGAAGAAGGTAAAAATGAAGGTGAGCGCCGGAACAATGGCCAGCAGGGTCGAGTAGACCAGGCCAGAGGCAGAGTTGAGGATGTTGTCTTTCATCGCCTGCCGAAAGACCGTGGCATAGAAGAGGCCCAGACGCCTGAGATTCTGTTGTATCACCGACCTGAACGACATCCCTAGATCCTTTGGCGCATCCAGGAGTAGAGGTACTCCTTGGTGGACAGCCTGTTGGTCTCTTGCAGCAGCTCATGTCGTGCCTCAGGAACCAAATAGAAGGTGAGATCGTTGATATTGCTCTCCCGATAGAGTTCATAGACCTTCCGCACGCCTTTGCCATAGCCTCCTACGGGATCTTTCTCTCCACTGATTACCAGAAGAGAGAGATCGCTCGGAAGCTTTCTTGCACGAGCGCGGTCATTGGCTGTTTTCACCCCGTCCAAGAGGTCATCGAAAAACTTGGAGGTACAGATAAAGCCACAGAGAGGATCCTCAATGTAGCGAGCCACCTGTTCCTTGTCGCGACTGAGCCAGTCGAAAGGAGTCAGCGGCTTGGCTATCTTCTTGTTGAAGGCGCCGAAGCTCATCTTATCCAGCAGCGAATCGGGGTGTTTGGACCCATATTTGGATACATGGTTTCTTGCCAGCAGTTTTCCCACTTTCCCCAGCAGGCCCTGACTCGGGCCACTGCCCATGATGACCACCCCATCAAAGAGATCGGAGTGCTGTACCATGAGGGTACGGGCAAGGAAAGATCCCATGCTGTGACCAAGCAGGAAGAGAGGCTTCTTGGGGAAATCGGAGAGGATGACATTGGTCAGCTCATAGGCATCGTCGACCACTCGCTGCCAGCCCTCACGCTCGGCAAACCATCCCAAGGTCTCAGAACTGCGAACTGCGGTCTCTCCATGCCCCCGATGGTCGGGTGCATAGACGGCGATTCCCTTTGTGTTGAGATATGCTGCAAAACGCTCATAGCGAAGACTATGCTCAGCCATACCATGCAGGATGAGAAGCACTGCCTCCACCTGGGTGTTCGAAGGAATCCAGACGCGATACCACACAGATTTCCCATCGCTGCAGCTGAGCTCCCTGATGGATGACATAGGCTTCCCCCTGTATTGTATATTTTTATATAATTCCCGTATCATAATAGCAACAATGTGAGCACATCACAAGAACCATGCTTCCGTCAAATGGAAAATTATAGAGGAGATTCTCGCCTGTGACGCCAACCTACCTGATAACCAGCGACATCCATGGCTCAGTTCGTGTTCTCGAACGTGTGCTTGAAAAGGCGCGAGCGTTCAAGGCAGATGCCATCCTGATCGCAGGCGACCTCTGCCCTCCCGAAAATCCCCTCTTCTCGGCCCTGTTGCGTCAAGAAATCCCCGTACACTCGGTACGAGGAAACTGTGACAGCTCCTACGAATTTTCCAATGCCGCGTTGAGCTTGCCGCCCCTTGTGTGGAGAACTGTCTGGAAAGGGAGAGGTCTGGTGATGACCCATGGGGATCGATTTCCCTCACCCTACGGACTTGACCTCAAGAAAGGGGATATCTTCCTCTGCGGACACACCCATGTGCCAAAAGTGCAGATGGATGCGGAAGGGATCCTGACGATCAACCCAGGCTCACCTACCTACCCCAGAACAAGCTTGGGACCCAGTTATGCAATCATGGATGCAGAAGGGATATCGATACGAGCCTTTGATGATGATCGCTACTTGCCTTCTCTCCAGTACGACTTTTTCGACGAAAGCGACCAATAGGCATCCAGCAAGCGTGCCAGAGGGACTACCTGGGCAGAGCGGAAATTGCTTTTCCCATTCACCAACAGCTGATCGGGAAGTTCCCCATGCGGACCGCTCTTCCCTCGGAGGCGACTGTTCAGTTCGCGCTGTTTTTTCAGGCAGGTGCGTGCATAGCTCACCATCCACGAGCTGTCTATCTCATGCCCCTCTGCCAAGGATGCCAGCTCAGCAAGCTGAGCAAAGGCTTTCTTTGAGCGCTTGAATGCTGGAAAGTGCAAGAGAGGGTGGGCGAAGTGGGATATGGCAACCCATGGGCAAAGCCCCACTCCCTCCATGGCATAGCCGAGGGTCTGTGCAAAAAGTGCCCAAGAGGCAAGCCTTCGCTCGTTGCCACGCCTATGGCGGTTGCCCCACAAAAGCTCCCCCATTACCAGCGTATCATCACCGATGGCGGCAAGGCTCGCTTGCACCGGCAGAGCTCGATAGTCATAGGGCGGCAAGGGAAGCCTCTGTACCATGAACGCATAATCAGAGCCTCCATACAGAGAAACCAGCTCAGCAAGACTCTTGCCGAGCTGCTCACCGGTACCTCGGCCAAAAGCCATGGCATCGAGCAAGCGTAAGTAGAGCATTGCCGATGAACGCTGCATATCGGGAAGGAAGACCAATAGCCCATCCTGACGGCATTTTCTTGCCCATGCAAGCACAGAACCGACACTCACCGGATCGAGGCCGTTCTCAAGGCATCGGGTCACCAGCTGTTGTACGCTTCTGCTGTCAAACAACTCAAGGTTCGAGCCGAGGGCCATCGCACTTTCAAGTTCAAAGTTGCTCTTTTCGGTACACACCGGGCAGGTGGGAACCTTCGCCTCGCTCAGTTGCTCACTCGATCGGGGACAGAGGCCCCAAAGACGACCATCAATTCGCATCGAGTAGGTGTCAATGGCAGCCCATCCATGATGATTAGCCTTCTGAAGCAAGGCGATGGAGCCCTGTTCGGCAACGGTTCTCCCGATTTTCGTGCTGTTCATCTCTCGAAGAAGCGAGGCTGAGAGCTTACCCATCCGTTCGGAGTCATACGACTCCCTACCATGCAGGTGAGGATGGAGGGTGAAGAACTTGATGTTCTTCATTCCAAAAACCAGTCCCACCCCGCCACGGGTTATGTTTTGCCCATTTGCATACAGGGATGCATGGCTCACCAGGTGTTCTCCTGCCGGCCCGATCGCCACCACATGGGAAGCGCCCGAACGCTTTGCAACTTCAGTGGTGAGCATATCGTGAAACTCTTCTGAACTGGCGAACTCCACCTTCCCATCGGAAATGGAGAACCGGGAGAGCCGTCGGGCCCGTCCGGTGATGACCAAGGCGCTATAGCCGCAGTCGACAATTGCTTGGGCAAGGGAAGAGGAGGCACTGGTGATCGAAAGTTGGCCCGTCAGCGGACTCTTGGTGACCACCGTGTAGGAAGTACAGCAACTGAGGGGGGTGTCGACCCCGGAGCCCGGAGCAAAGACAACAGGATTGCCGCTCTCATACGATTTCTCGTGCAGCTGATCGAATTGGGCGAACCGCTCCCAGAGCGTGAGAGCAAGCAGACGCCCACCGAGCAACGCCTTTCCCTCACCTTCTTCCAAAGGGAGCTGCGAATATGTCTCTGAGCCAATATCTATATGCAATATCGAACGATGGCGATAAGGATACGCCAGTGCACGCTTCTTTTTCATATACAAAAGGTAGCTACCTCCAAACCTGCTGTCAATCTATCTTTGGGAAAACAGTAGTATAGCACATTCGGATGAAAAACGCTTTCCCCTTGTTCGGACAAAGCCGCTCTAGTATGATTGGAATATGAAACAGATCAAGGTAACCATCAAGGAACAACAACTCTCCCTAGCCATTGGATCGACTGTCGAGGATGTCTTGCTTGCAACCCACCTGGTCGAATCCTGCCAGACTGCTGCCTATGAAGACAACCCCTATGTAGGGGCACTGGTAAACCATGAACTGCACTCCTGCAGCCGTGCTCTGGTCGCAGACTGCACGCTTGAACCCATACGCCTCTTTTCCGATATGGGAAAGCGTATGTACCGCCACTCAATCTGCTACCTGCTCTGCGCTGCTGTCTCAATGCTCTATCCTCAGAGGCGATTGGTCATCGGACACTCACTCGGAGACGGCTACTACTTCAGCTTCGACGATGATCTCACCCTCAACCGCACCGATATCGAAGCAATCGAAACCACGATGAGGAGCTTGGTAGACCAGAATCATAGCATCGAGGAAGTCACCCTGCCCTATCAGAGTGCCCTCTCCTACTTTGAGCAGAACCATTTCGACCAGACCGCTGCCCTGCTTTCCACCCGCAACGAACCGAAGGTGAATCTCTATCGCCTGCAGGGCTATCTTGATATCTCGTACGAGCCGCTTCTCTCAGAAACCGGCCTGATGAAGGTGTGGGAGCTCAAACCCTACCAGGACCGGGGCATGCTGCTTCGCTACCCGCGCTCACACAACATCAAGGGACTCGACCCGTTCGTCGACAATCCCCTGCTCTTTTCCATCTTCAAGGAGTACAAGGCTTGGGGAAGCATTCTCAACATCCAAAGCTTGGGTCAGCTGAACCAGATGGGAAACCAGAATACCGTCGAATCCTTCATCCGCCTTGCCGAGGCACTGCAACAGAAGAAAATTGCCAGCATTGCCGACCAGATCAACCTGCACAGCAGTGTGAAGGCTGTACTGGTGGCAGGCCCCTCTTCATCGGGAAAAACCACGTTCGCCCATAAACTGGGGTTGCAGCTGCAGGTCTTGGGCAAGAAAACAATCAAGATTTCGCTGGATAACTACTACCTGCCTCCGAGCCAAGCCCCGAAGGATGAGTTCAACAAACCTGATCTGGAAGCGCTGGAAGCCCTGGATGTACCCAAGTTCCAGGAGGATCTCTCCCGCCTTTTCGCAGGCGATCCGGTCCAACTCCCCCGTTTTGACTTCAAGAGTGCAACACGCACCTACGAGAAGAATCCGGTACAACTGGATAAGCGCACGATTCTCATCATCGAGGGTATCCATGGGATGAATCCTGAGCTTACCGCCTCACTGGACAAGGACCTGCTTTTCAGGGTCTACATCTCCGCTCTCACCCAGCTCAATCTTGATGACCACAACCGCATCAGCACAACCGACAATCGCATTATCCGGCGCATGATCCGGGACAACCGCACTCGTGGCACGAATGCGGAGACCACCCTAAACATGTGGCCATCTGTGCAGAGGGGAGAGGACCGCTACATCTTCCCCTTCCAGAACAATGCAAATGTCATGATCAACAGCGCCCTCGACTACGAGCTGGGAGTGCTGACAACCTACGCACAACCCTTGTTGAAGATGGTAAAACCTGCAGCAGGGCCTGCCTATGAGACGGCCCGACGACTGTTGCGATTCCTCGAGCATGTGAATCCCATCCCCGATACACTTGTCCCTTATGATTCCCTGCTCAGGGAGTTCATCGGCGGCAGTGAATTCGACGTCATCTGAATAAAGGAGAGACCATCATGGAACTCTACGAAGAAAAACTCATAGTGGCTGAAAACCTTGAGAAGCGACTTGGCAAAAGCGTGACCATCTACGAACAATCGCTGACCAGTCTTGGTAAGTGCACCCTGGTCTTGGTCAGGACCGGAAGGGAGAAGTATCTTGTTGCCAAAGGAAGCGGGCCGGTGTTTGATGAACTGCAAGGGACAACAGAAGGCTCATGCAAGATTTGTCCTGCAAACCATGCAAACCGGCTGGTGCTTAATTCGTACCTTCCCTACACAAAACCTCATGCAAATATATCCAAGAGACCATCGATCGGACTAGGTGATAGGCTTGGGGAGGCTACAAGTGGGCACATCCAAGCCCTACGCACAACAGAAGTCTTTCCCATCTTTGCCCAACAGAGTGTGCGTGAACTCACGCTGACAGGAAGAACCTTTGAAGATGTCATCGACAAGGCAGCGTATGCCGTTTTCCAGGAGGGATACACAAGCGGCTATGGTGCTGACGGGGACCACTTGAAGAAAAGAGAGGATATTGAGAAGGCATTGCAGGCCGGAGTGACCATGATCACCTTGGACAGTTCCGATCTGATTGACAACACCATTTTCACCATGAATTCACAGGATGTGGATGCAAAGTATGCTCAGGTGGATGCACAGCTTCGCCTAAGCTATGAAGCCAAGTATCTTGAGCAGGTATACACCATTGCAGACCAAACCTACACCCTCGATGCAGAACATCTGAAGCGAGATATTCTCATCTATCACCGTGCCTTGGATTTCATCCAATCCATCTATGAGCAGTTCATAGCCACTCCGATCAGACCACTCGACTTCGAGGTCTCCATTGATGAGACAGACACCCCAACCGATGCAAAGAGCCATCTTTTCATCGCTCTGGAGCTGAAACGACGCAAGGTTGCAGTCTCCACTTTGGCCCCTCGCTTCATCGGCGAGTTCCAGAAAGGCATCGACTACCGGGGAGATCTGGAGTCGTTTGAGCATGACCTGCTTGCCCATGTGGGCATAGCCGATCAGTTCGGCTACCGGCTGAGTGTGCACTCAGGCAGTGACAAGTTCTCCATCTTCCCGATCCTGAAGAAGTGTATCAAGGGAAGCTTCCACGTCAAAACAGCAGGAACGAACTGGCTGGAAGCAATGCGCTTGGTCGCCCTGAAAGATCCATCGCTCTACAGAAAGATGCACCAGCATGCTCTCTCCCGATTCTCTGATGCTCGTGCTTTCTACCATGTCACCACTGATGTATCTGCCATAAAGGCTCTCAAGGAGACTGAGGGTGCCGACCTTGTGCACTATCTTGATGATGATAATGCCAGGCAGTTGCTGCACATTACCTATGGGTTCCTTCTGGAGGATACGGACGGTGATGGAAATACGCTATTCAAGGATGCGTTCTTCACCTTGCTGGCAAAAGAGGAGAGGCTGTACGCCCAGCTGCTGGAAAAGCATATAGGAAAGCATCTTGCCTTGTTGGGATTTGCATCATAAGAGGAAGGCGGCCATTCGGCCGCCTCTCTTTGCATCAGACATTGTAGATGTGCTTGAACTCGTCGAAGAGGTCGCTGACCGCTTCCTTGCACTTGCCGCAGACCGTACCGTATTCGGTGATCTCCTGCAACTGATCCAGTGTTTTCGCCTGACCGGACTTCACCAGGTCTTCAATCTGGACGTCGGTAACACTCTTGCACTCACAGATGACCTTCGCCACATGTTTCTTGAAGGGATTATCCCTCCCTTGTTTCTCCAGATAGTCATCGATGGCTGCCCTGAGGGCCTTGTCACCGAGTACCGAACAGTGGAACTTGTGCTCAGGAAGCCCCCCAAGAGCGTCAGTGATCATGGCAGGGGTCAGGTTGTACGCCTCTTTGAGCGTCAACCCAATCGCCATCTCGCTCATCATGGATGTACTCGCAATTGCTGATGCACAACCATAGGTCAGCCATCTCAGATCTGCAATCTTGTCATCCTTGACCTGAATCATGATCTGCATCTGGTCGCCACAAGCCAAGGAACCGACATCGCCGACTCCATCAGCCTGAAAATCCTCACCTTCTTTCCAGGTATTCCTGGGATTCATAAAATGGTCCTTCACCACTGGAGTGTAGACCCATTGACTCATAAAGTTTGTCATCTTGTTGACATCTCCCTTAAGCGCTTGATGATCGGCGGCAGTTTCTCCAAAACATAGGCAACATCGTCGGCGGTATTGTACCTGCCGAAGCTGAAGCGAATGGAGCCGTGCGCCAGCTCAATATCCACCCCGGAGGCGAGAAGCACATAGCTGGGTTCAAGCGACCCACTGGCACAAGCGCTCCCGGTGGAAACCATGATTCCTTCCATATCAAGATAGAGCAAGATGGACTCGCCTTCCGCATGGGGGAAGGAGACATCCAGGGTTCCCGGCAGACAGTGTTGCTGGTTGCCGTTCACCACAACGTTGGGGATACGCTCCTCAATTCCCTTGCGCAGCATCTCCCTCAGTGACCAAAGCCTGTCATGCTCTGCTTGCAGGTCTGCCTTGGCCAGTTTTGCGGCTACCCCGATACCCACGATGCTAGCCGTATTGTAGGTACCAGCTCTTCTGCCACCCTCCTGATGCCCGCCATGGACAAGGGGGGTGAACGGGGCCTTGGTCTTCACTGCCAGGACCCCAATGCCTTTCGGCCCATAGAACTTATGTCCGGAAAGGCTCAGATAGTCGACACCCATCTTACGCATCGAGACCTCAATCTTGCCGATGGCCTGGGTGGCATCGGTGTGCACCAAGGCTCCGACGGCGTGAGAGAGTTCAGTGATCTCTTCAATGGGTTGGATCGTCCCAATCTCATTGTTCCCGGTCATGACCGACACCAGAGCAACGTCTTCGCCAAGCAAACGCTTGAATGTGGCGAGGTCGACTCTTCCGGTACTGTCCACAGGACACTCGTCGATCTTGTACCCTCTACTCTTGAGATACTTGACCGTCTCAATGATGGATGGGTGCTCGATCGTAGTGGTGATGATGCGATTGCGCTTCGAACCGAGGTCGATTTGCTCCCTGATGATGGAAAAAACTGTGTTGTTCGCTTCGCTTGCCCCACTGGTGAAAACCACCTCTTTCGCAGAGCAGTCGATCAGGGAGGCAATCGCTTGCCTGCTCTGTTCAATGGCCTGGGCGGATGCACGGCCAAGGCCATGCATGCTGGAAGCGTTTCCGTACAGGATATGTGCTTCATGGACCGCTTCGATGACATCTTCATGCATCGGAGTAGTCGCATTGTTATCCAAATAAATAATATGCTGTTCCATAGATACACCTCATAGACAACCATAGTTATACGGGGCCCCAAAGGTCAAGCCACGTACCGATTATGCCTGGAATGCTTTGTACAGGTGGTCGTCTGAGTCCTCTTGGGGACAGTTCTTGCTATGGATGAATTGAAGAATACGCCGTTTGGCAAAACGCAAGTGGTGACTTCTGGCCCAAGCGACGTAGCCGCAACTTTCAGGAAGATACGAAGCGAACATCGCCTTGAGATAGGTCATTTTCTTACAGCGTTCACAGCGGGTGAAACGCTCGGCATAGACTGTGCACTGTTTTGTTTTGGGATCGAAGAACTCGCACCAAGAGTCGAGGTCTATCACCAGTTTCTTGCCGTAGACGGCTTTCTCATGACAACACAGACCACACTTGGTACACTTCTCTTCCCAGCACTTACCCACGATAAGCCTCCTGGCTCAGCTCCTGCAAACGGGCCTGCACGGAAGCATGGACTGGAGGTAGTATGGAAAGAGCGGTTACACTGACATATCCATCACGGACGGCCTGGAAATCGGTATCCTGGGTGTTGCATCGCTGTACTGGAGAGACTCCCCCTTTGAGGGCAAGAACAACCGAGGTACCAAAGCGTACTGAGGAGGTGTCATAAAACCGAGTTTGTTCCTCTCGCTTCGTCTCTACCGCATCATGATAGTCCAAATAGCTCAATTGTGCACTTTTCCATTGTCCATTCCCGTCCCCGGGAACATTGATGTTGATGATGCACTCACTGCTGGTCAAGGGATAGAATTCGTCCAGATGGTCGATGACAAAGGCGGCGCTGCGTTCGAACGGAAAGGTTCCGTCGCTGCCGCGGGTACAACTGACGGCCATGGATCGCATGCCCGTCAACGCAGCTTCCCGTGCTGCTCCCACCGTACCTGAGTAGAGAATATCGGTGGAGATGTTGTATCCATGGTTGATACCACTGATGACCAAATCGGGAAGCGTATTGAAGATCTTTCCCTTGGAGGCGTAGAGAATGCAGTCCGCCGGTGTGCCGTTGCAATGGTAACGGTTCTTCCCATACTCGGTGATGATGATCTCTCCACGCAAGGTCATGGAGTGGCTGCTGGCGCTTCGCTCAGAAGTGGGGGCACAGATCCATATTGCATGACCTGCACGCACCAATGCTTCAGAGAGCGTTCTCAGCCCTTCGCTTTGGTATCCATCATCGTTGGTCAGCAGTATGTTCATCTATGTTCAGGAAACACTACCCTGGCAGCATCACTCCCCTCGTAAGTATACCAGCGGGGGTGAAAACCAAAGATGTGTTCATAATCCTCCAGACGGCTAATATAACTTGGAAGCGCCTGTTTACTCAAGAGGACCATGATATTGCCGCTGAACCCATTTGAGATCTGGACCGACCCCAGACACCCGTTGAGCTCTGAAGCTCGCTTGGTAAGCCAGTCAACTTCGGGGCAGGTGACCTCCAAGAGGTCTCTGAGCCCTGCCTGCACGCGGTTCATCAACTTCCCGTAGAGCAGTGCATCCTTTGCATTCAGCAAGGATGCTGCATCATTGGCCAAGTGGGACTCCATCAGCACATACTCACAGATATGGCGTGCATCCTCATCGAGAGGCACAACTCTGGCAGTCAGTTCATTTTCAGGGAAATCACGCAAAAAGCCACCGCTCTTCAACTCTTTGAGTTTGGCAAAGGCTCGTTCGATGGCCCTTCGCTTGCTGGCAATCTCTTCACGCATGGCATTCGGGCTGATCTTGCTGTCTACAACAATGGCCACATGCTCTTCGTTGGCATCAGTGAACGGAAAGCCCAATTCCTTGTAGGTGACATGCTGCAGATCAAAGAAAAGCACCTTGCCCTTCTGGGTATTGAGCATGGTAAGCAGATCACTTATCTTGCATAGCTCGTTGTTGAAGGAAGTACACGCCTGATAGGAGATCCTGATCTGGCTGGTGAGACTCATATTCAATCCAAGCAGGGCATCAAGGGCGAGACAGGTGCCAAGACTGCAGGCAGTGCTTACCATCTGGTTGTCACCATACAAGAGGCTGCCCTCAACCGTGATGTTCAAGCCGGTAAACGAAACTCCCTCATTGGCAAGGATGGCAACGACGCCTTTGATATAGTTGCCCCAACGATCTTCCTTCCGGAACTTGATATTACCGAGAGAGAAGCGTTTTCGATCATTCAAGGTGGCATTGGTAAGCCGAACCAATTGATCATCACGGTAGGACACAGCAACATAGAGCGCAGAAGAGTCAGATCCAACAAGGGACCACCCTTTGCACGCGTCTGCATAACTGCCCAGCAAGGTGCAAGTACCCGGCACCTGTGCTATGACCAGCGGAGTCTCGCCGTACTCCTTGCTGTGTTGTTTGATAACGTTATCCATGCCCCAACCTAATTTTTATGGGTCAATTCTAGGATACTTGTCGGCATAATGCAACAAAAAACCTTTTTTTGTAGAGTTCAGCAACGACGCATCTTCCCACAGAATCGATAGATGCACATCAGAAGGTTTGAAAGCCTTATAAAAAAACCACCATCGCTGGTGGTTTTTGCAAGCTCATTATTTTTCCAAACCATATCGCTTCTTGAAGCGCTCGATACGTCCGGCGGTATCGACCATCTTCTGGGTTCCAGTGAAGAAGGGGTGACAAGCAGAGCAAATGTCGAGCTCGAGACTCTTTGCAGTGGTCTTGGTCTTGATCACGTTGCCACAGGAGCAGCGGACTTCAATCAGTTCATAGCGGGGGTGTATTCCGTCTTTCATTTCAGTTCCTCCGAGAATATGTGTTCTGCTGGCTGTACGCAGCAGAAAAACTTCTGTACTTCACTTGGTCCTAGTATGCCGCAGAGCCCGAAGGAATACCGGTATTGATCGAACGCAAGAACGCCTCATTATCCTTTGTCTTCCGAATTTTGTCAATGAGGAATGGAGTCATCTCTTGGTCGTCCATATCATTGACTGCATTACGGGTGAGCCAGATACGAGCAGCTTCATCAGGGGGCAGCAACAGATCCTCACGCCGGGTTCCGCTCTTCTTGATATTGATTGCGGGCCAGAGACGCTTGTCTGCAAGTCTGCGGTCGAGAATGATTTCGTTGTTTCCGGTTCCCTTGAACTCTTCAAAGATAACCTCGTCCATCCTCGATCCAGTCTCAATCAGACCAGTTGCAATGATGGTAAGACTTCCTCCAAATTCAATGTTTCGGGCAGCACCAAAGAAGCGCTTGGGCTTGTGCAGTGCGTTGGAGTCAACACCACCACTGAGAATTTTTCCGCTGGCGGGGACCGTTTGGTTATATGCGCGGGCAAGACGGGTGATGGAGTCCAGCAGGATGACAACATCCTTCTTGTGCTCAACCAGGCGCTTAGCCTTTTCTATGACCATCTCTGCTACCTGTACGTGACGACTTGCCTGCTCATCAAAGGTAGAAGCAATAACCTCCCCGTTTACATGCCTACGCATGTCCGTCACTTCCTCAGGACGCTCGTCGACAAGAAGCACCATCAACACCACTTCAGGGTGGTTGGTACTGATCGAATTTGCAATTTTCTGCAAAAGTACCGTCTTACCAGTACGGGGAGGGGCGACGATCAACGATCGCTGACCCTTTCCGATCGGACAGAACATGTCGATGATACGGGCAGACATATCCTCTTCGAGTGTTTCCAGGCGAAGTCTCTGATCGGGGAAAAGCGGGGTAAGGCTGTCAAACGGTACCCGCATCTTTGCCACAATGGGCTCGTCCCCGTTTACCTTCAGGATCTTGAGGATGGCAAAGAACCGTTCATTCTCCCGCGGAGTCCTGATCTGTCCATAGACGACATCACCTGTTTTCAGATAGAGACTCTTGATTTGGGCAGGAGAGACATAGACGTCCTCAAGACCTGAGAGATAACTGTTGAAGGGGGAACGAAGGAATCCGAATCCGTCCGGAAGGATTTCCAACGTACCCGTTCCTACGATGACCCCACCGGCTGTGGTGTGTATTCGCAAGATCTCTGCAACGATTTCCTGCTTACGCAGATCAAGGATCGTATCGGCTTGCATACCGCGCTCGATGCCTACTTTCCTCAATTCGTCGATGGAAAGATTGGTATAGTGCTCAAGCTGGAGAACTGGAGCCTCAGGGTGCTCCTCGATATTCAGATCAAGGGAGGTGTCTTCCACCTGGTTTTGGCGCATGGGACGGTTTGACCCGAAGCTCTGGCTTTTCTGGAAAGAGCTCTTGGCATGGCCACGATTGGGTTGGTTGTTACGGTTGTTGCGGTTGTTGAATTGGGGGTTCTTGCGAAACTGGTTCTGGTTTCTTGGCGGTTGCTGGTCGTTGTCGCGATTTCTCTGGGAGGAATCAGTGGGCTCTGGATGCGCTTCACGCTTCTCAACCACAGGCTTCTCTTCAACCGAAAGATCCAGTTGAGGTTGCTCGGAGCTGGCTGCTTCACTCTCTGTGCGTTTTGCAGTGGTTCCTTTCTTGGGGCGGCCTCTGCGTTTTTTCTGCTCGGAATCTTCCTGCTGTTCAGTGACAGCTTCGTGAACCTGAGGCTCAGCTTCGCGTGCTTGGGTTTCGGTTTCTGAAGCTTTGGCTGCAACAGGACTCTTTTTTCTGGTGATGCGCCGTACCGGTTTCTTTGCACTTTCAGGCTCAGAAGGTAGTGACAGTTCAGCTTCAGATTGGATTAATTCTTCGGAAGACATAGGATAAACTCCAGCGGAACAGGTTTTATTGGGCACTACACTACAAAAAGAAGTGCACCAGAGGCCCGGCTCCTAAACGGTAATACAGGATGTTTGCATATGCGGAAATGAAATAGCGATTCGTTTGTAGGATTTCCGCGGTTGGTAATCTAAATATATTGCCACTTGTCGACAGTGTCAAGCAAGCAATCTCCTTTGATGTAACGGCTGGCGAGAATAAGTGCCACTACAGAGGCTTTCCTGCGTACAGATTCCCTCCCCCATGTACTGAGATGGACACACACAGCCTCAGTTGGCCTATTCTTTCCAGCAAAGCCAAACCAGACAGTACCAATTGGTTTTTCCTTGCTGCCTCCATCAGGGCCGGCAATTCCACTGACTGCAATAGACCAATCAGTTTTCGAACGGTCGAGCACTCCCTTTGCCATCTCCCGTACACAAGCCTCGCTGACAGCTCCATGGGTATCCAAGGTCAGTTCAGACACGCCGAGGAACTCCCGTTTTGCCTCATTTGCATAGGTTACCACCCCGCCATAGAACCAAGCGGAACTGCCACGTTTATCGGTAAGCAGCTTTGCGATGAAACCTGAAGTGCAACTCTCTGCACAACTGATCGTCTCATTGCGCTCTAGCAGCAGGTCGGTCAGCAAATCCGAAGGCATTACATCACCATCTATCACCAACGAAGGCCCCACAAGAGATCTGAGGTGGTCTGCCATAACCGTACGCTCCTCACTATCTCCTCCATTGAGGTAGAGGCTGATTTTCAGATCCTGGAAGCGTGTCCCCCAAGTAAGGCCGTTGAAGGTGACGGACTTGCACAACTCCTCGAGCTTTGCTTCGGGAATCAAGAACGTGGAATACTCACTACGGGAGAAGTCATCATGGCCGATGAGCTGGGCCAACCAAGGAAGTACCTCGTCGAAGAACATAGGGTCCATCTCCCGGGGAGGACCGGGCATTGCCACACAAGCAATATGACGATTGCCAGAGGGAATGAACCCGCGAAAGCCTGCCGCAGTCCCAAAGGGGTTGGGGATAGCCTCGAAGCCCTCGGGTATCATGGTCTGTTGTTCGTTCGCGCCCCAGATACGTTCCCCGATTCTCTGGTAGAGCAGCTCAAAGGTCTGCTTATCACGAACGAGGGGTACTTTGGCAAGAGAGGCAACAATCGAGCGGGTCATATCGTCGCTGGTGGGACCGAGGCCTCCCGTAAGCAGGACAACGTCACAGTGAGCGATGCAATCCTCAAGAACCTCGGCGATGGTGCCATCATCGGGAACAAGGACCATACGGTCGACACGATACCCAAGTTGGGTGAGCTGGCTGGACAGAAGCTGACAATGCTTGTCTGCGATGACACCGCGGGTCAGTTCCGTCCCGATGATGAAAAGTGCTGCGCTGAGGTAGGTCATGTTGGTGTTTACTTTCTCCTCGAGAAGAACAGATACAAACGATACAGGGATGAGCCTGCCAGAAGGAAGATGGAAAGATAGATGGTCAAAAAGGCAAACCAGTCAACATAACGGGTATAGAAGGTAAACCCGTGCGCTTCTGAGGTAAAGACAGGAACATCATAGATGTGCCAGCCTACCTTGAAGGGCTCCATGGGGTCGACAATCTTTCCGGTGACATCGATGACACAGGTCATTCCGCTGTTGGTCCCTCTGAC
>LVBG01000003.1 GCA_001603115.1 Spirochaetales bacterium Spiro_05 | reverse complement strand
CAGAGTTTTCCACTATCACTTTGTCTCTTTAGGATTCTACCCACTCAAAACAGCGAAAGGCCAGAAAACTGACGCTCATGCTCGATTCCCTCGGCAACCACACAGTGGCCCAGCTTGTGAGCCATGGAGATGATGTCGCCGCTGATGGCCTGCTCATCGGTAAGATCCATCAGCTTATCAATGAAGAATTTGTCAATTTTCAGGCAATTGATATTCAACTCCCGCTCCCTGGCAAGCGAGGAGTACCCTGTGCCGAAATCATCCATGGCAACCTGGATGCCGATCTTTTGCAATTGGCCCAGGATGCGATTGATCTCCTGATGGTTGGAGGCAAATACCGATTCAGTGATTTCGAGAACCAGATACCGGGCATCAATTTGCATCGCCTTGATCATTCGGTGCAAGGAGGGGATGAAATCATGCCTGAGCAGCTGGATGGCTGACACGTTGACCGAAACACTCATCTGTGTGCATCCCTGGTCCCGAAGCCGATTGAGGAAGCGGAAGGCCTGCAGAAAGATTGTCTCTCCGAGGGGGATGATGAGTTTTGTCTTCTCGGTGATGGGGATGAACTCCAGTGGGGAGATGAGTCCTAGGTTGGGCGTCTTCAGCCTTGCAAGCGCTTCAAAACCACAGATGCTCTCGCTGGCCACATCGTAGATCGGCTGGTACTGAAGGAAAAGCGACCCCGACCCTTCACCCGAAGCCAGGTGCATCAGCTCACTGGTTATCTCCTCTTCGCGGAACATCTGCTGTTCCATCTCCTTGTCAAAGAAACAGAAGGGGATCTCACTACCCCAGAGCGTATGCGCTTTCTCCGAAGCCACCAGGACATTGCGCAGCAGCTGATCAACATATTTGGCGTTGGAGGAGTCGATTTCCACCACCCCAATTCCCCAACCTATGCCTTCCACAGCCAAAAGGCTCTCAAGCAGTTGGGATATCTCCCTGCAGAACGACTGGAGCTGGTCCCTGTTCCGGCAACACTTCACATAGTAGGTAAATCGATACTCGTGTGTTTTGCAGAGCGTGCAGTCTTCCCTGCAAAGCGCCTCCAGACTGGTGGCAACGCGCTTGAGGATCTGCTGGGCGTACTGATGTCCGTAGGTGAGGCTTGATGCATGGAGGGCGCTGATGTTCACCGTTACAAGGCTGCGCCTGAGCCCATGATGTCGCTCTGCATCAGAACGCAAGAGCGCTTCAAGATGGGTTCTGTTGAACAATCCTGTCCAACTGTCATGCTCATTCAAGTAGGTCAGCTCATGCTCGATTCGCTTACGCTCGGAGATGTCGAGAATGATGCCTTCCAGAGCTTGCACCCTCCCCTCTTCGTCATAGACACCTTGTCCCATCTCCCAGATCCATTTGCGCTCGCCAGAACTGGTGATGATCTCATACTCGTAACGGAAAGGTTCATGAAGGGCAAGGGTACGTTCCCACTCCCTGTCGATCTCCTCATGATAGGAGTCGACAATAAGATCATTGAAGCTGATGTCATGGTTGGCCAGAAGGCTGTCCGGTTCATACCCGGTGAGATCCCTGCACCCTTCTGAGACGAAGAGCATGGTCCATTGCTGGTCATATCTACACCGATACGCCATGCCCGGGAGGTGGGAGAGCAAGACCGACTTGCTGCGTTCACTTTCCTTGAGCGAGTGCTCCATCTCCTTGCGTTTGGTGATGTCCTGCACGAGACAGATATGGTTGTAATCATGTCCGTTTGCAAGGTTGAGCGGGGCAACAACCATATCAACCCAGACATAGGAGCCATCGGGCTTGAGGTACCGTTTCTCCATGGAATAGCTGGGTATCTCTCCTTCCTGCAGCTGGGAGAAGAGCTTCATATCCTGGACAAGATCGTCAGGATGCGTGATGCTCGCCCAACCCAGCTCCTTCAGCTCTTCCTTGCTGCGGCCGGTAATTGCTTCGAACTTGGGGTTGACGTTGAACAGTTCGCTTATCTGCCCTGCTGCAGGGCACTTCCCATGAGAGATGGTGATTCCCATGGGGGCTTGCCAGAAGATGGCATTGAAGAGAGAAGTCTGTTCTTCCAGTCGCTCTTCAAGCGTATGCTGATCAGGCTGGCCGAAGAGTCGCTCGAGCCGGTCCACGAGCTCACCCGATTGCAAGGGTCTTGTCAGCTGACAGGCAAACGGAAGCTTTTCAGACCCGTATACCCAAAAGGGAAGCTTTGCTGTGATCTCTTCACACAACAAGGATGCAAGGAGGTTCTCTGAAAGAACTGACTCATCAAGGATGACCAGATCGATATCATTGGAGGCATGCAAGTGCTGCAAAACCTCATCAGCTTCAATTGAGGTCAGCCCATATGTTGCATCCAAGAGGGAGTGCATCAATCTGGTGTCCTGCGACGAAAAGCCCACGACCAATATCTTTCGTTTCAAACAGCATCTCCCTTCTCAGAAAACCAAATCCTACAGTAAACACCTTGATGCAACCGGGTTGATGAGTAATGAACAAGTACGTATATGGTAGTATATAGCCAAAACTTCCATACATGCCAGCACAAATATACAGCATTTCCCATCTGCATTGTGGATTGCATGAATGGCCTTGATGGACTAGAGTACAAGACCATATGGGAACGCATGTAAGACTCATGACCAAGGGCTCAATACAAAGGAACCTCCTCTCCTTTGCTATTCCCATTTTTCTTGGCAATCTGTTCCAACAACTCTACCATACCACCGACTCACTGGTAGTCGGAAACTTTGTAGGCAAGGAGGCCTTGGCTGCCATCTCCTCCATTGCAAGCCTGACCATGCTGCTTGTCGGTCTCTTCCAGGGGATCTTTGTGGGAGCCGGGGTGGTGATCTCCAACTCATTCGGGGAGGGGAACAAGGAAGAAGTCGGAAAGGCAGTCCATACCTCGGTCGCCTTCGGCATCGCCAGCAGCATCTTGCTCACCATCCTTGGATACTATCTCACCCCGCTCATCCTTACCTGGATGCAGACACCTGCCGAAGTCTACGACGATGCGTCCCGCTATGTACGCATCTACTTTTTGGGGATCAGCACCCTGGTGCTCTACAACACTGCCAGCGGAATCCTGCAGGCGGTGGGGGACAGCAAGCACCCACTCCACTACCTGGTTGTCGCAGCAATCCTGAACATCATCCTTGATTTGGTTTTCGTCGGGGTTTTCCATCTTGGTATCGCGGGGACTGCCTATGCCACGGTCATCTCACAAGGAGTCAGTGCAATCCTCTGTTTCCGCCTCTTGTTCACCACCAAGGACTTGGTCAGGGTGAGGGTGCGTTCCATCAAGTTCCACCCGTATCTCTTGAAGCGAATCCTCAGGCTTGGCATCCCCTCGGGGATCCAGAACTCAGTGACGTCTTTCGCAAATGTCATCTTGCAAGCTTCCATCAATCTATTTGGTGCTGATGCCATGGCAGGCAACGGTGCCTTCATGCGCATCCAAGGCTTCGCATTCATCCCCATCACCGCCTTCGCTCTTGCGCTGACAACCTTCACCGCTCAGAATCTTGGGGCAAGAGAGTATGTGCGGGTTCGCAAAGCCGCACGGTTCGGGGCTATCTTCGCCATGATTTTGGCCGAGTCCATCGGCCTGTTGCTCTATTTCGGGGCATATCCTTTGATCAGCCTCTTCAGCCGAGACCCTGCAGTCATCGCCATCGGCATCGAGAAAGCAAAGATTTCCAGCTTCTTCATGTGGGCTCTCGCACTCAGCCACGTCATGACCGGCATCTTCCGAGGGGCAGGAAGATCCATCGTACCGATGAGCGTCATGCTTGCAATCTGGTGCGTATTCCGCATCATCTTCATCCAGGTCGGGCTCTCACTCTTTCTTGATGTCCGTGTGGTGTTCTGGGCCTATCCTGTCACCTGGACGATCAGCAGCATCATCTTCATCCTCTACTATTTTCTGGTCGACTGGATGGCACAAACCAAGTAAACTGGAAGAATCAGGAGGAACGAAAGATGGACAAGACCACCCAGACATTGGCCAAGATCCGCTGCATACCCATGGCAAAGGCCTTTCCCAAGCATGCTGGACCTGAGCTTGCAAAAGCACTGCGCACCAGCGGTGTGGGAGCTGTCAACGTATCGGTACAGCAAGATGGCGGGTTTGAACTCTTGCGCTACCTCGCCATGCAAGGGGACATCCTTGCGGGAGGTGGGAATGTACAGACCTATGAGCAAGCACTTCAGGCTTTGGACAACGGGGCTGCTTTCCTCTTCTCTCCTTGCTTTGATGAGCAGATGATCGGGCTCTGCCAAAGCCGGTCGATTCCGATCTATCCGGTTACCACACAAGCAGCCCTCGCCAGGCAGTGGAATCTTGATGTGCTTGGCTGTTATCCTGTGGAAGAGCTCGGGGGGCTTGCATTCATCGATAGGATGGCACAAGAGGGAGCTTTCTCCTTCTTTGTTGCTGGACACATCGATGAAGCGATGACAGCTCATTACCTGGCCAATCCCCATGTGCTGGGGATGACCGGCAGCTGGATGTTCCGAGATGCTCAGGATTGGGGAAAGGTAACTGAGGCACTGAGACGGGCAGGAGCGTACGCGAAGCTGTAGACTCATTGTTTGCTGCCTCACTTGGGAAACATCATGGATTGGAGCTGAAATGGAGAGGATGGATAGCAAACCTTGGAACCAAAAGCGATATCTCGAGCCGACCTTCCCTATTTACTTGTGGGATGCATATCTTCGCGGATTCTCCTTGCATTGGCACGACTGCATTGAGATCATCAAGATTCAGAGTGGGCACATCCGAGCCCAAATTGAGGGTAAGTACTTTGAGCTTGAAACCAATGACATCCTCTTCATCAACCCCAACTACATTCATGGCTTCTTTGATGCAGGCTTCGGGACCAAGGTAACACTCGCCCAAATAGGCCTGGGCTTCCTCGACCCCTCACTCTCTGAAATACGGGACATGATCTTCACCCACACATCCTTGGCAAAGGATCCTTTCTTCTCACAGCGAAAAAATCCACAGCTTCATGGGAAAGTCCGCTCCCTTTTCGACAAGGCAAACACGGAGACAAAGCAACAGACACCCGGCTATCGCTTGGCTATCAAGAGTACCATGTTTGAGCTCTTTCTCCTGCTCTTCAGGGAAGCTCCCATCCAGCAAATCAGCAACTTGGACATACTGAAACGGGCCAACCGCAATGTCATCCTGGACAAGGTGTTCAAATATGTACATGAGAACTACGCAGAAGAGATATCGCTGGACACGATTGCCGAAGTTGCGCACCTAAGCAAATATCATTTTGCCCGGTTCTTCCACCAGCATACCGGTCAGACTTTCCATATCTACCTTACCCGTCTCAGGCTCACCAGAGCTGAGTCGCTGCTCATCGATACGAATGACCAGATAACAGACATTGCCTATCAATGTGGATTCACCAGTATCAAGACCTTCAATCGTACCTTCAGAACATATTTGTATTGCAGCCCGACAGAATATCGGAACAAGTACTTGAAATAGCAATTTTTGAGGTGTTCTAGGCAATAAGTGGCGAGCGGGGGACCCCTACAAGACGTATCGTGTCAAGTAGGAGGAACACCCTACATGCATGATACCGTTCGAAAAGCTGCGATTCTCGTTGGCGGATGGCAAGGCCATGAGCCCGACTTGGTCTCCGCTCGATGCAAAAAATTTCTAGAAGACAACAATTTTGTCGTAGATATGTACCACGATCTCGATATCTTCTCCCAGAAAGAGCGTTTGATGGAACTTGATCTCTTTGTTCCTATCTGGACAATGGGAGAACTCCCAAAAGATGCTGTTGGCCCAATTCTGGAGGCTATTGGTTCTGGAGTTGGCCTGGCTGGTTGTCATGGCGGAATGTGTGACGCTTTCCGAACAAATGTTGCTTGGCAATTTATGACCGGCGGAAACTGGGTTGCACACCCCGGTGGGGATGGTGTTCCCTTCACCGTAAACATCCGCCAATCCTCCTCTGAATTAGTGAAGGATATTGAAGATTTCAAGGTATGCACTGAACAGTACTATCTCCATGTCGACCCTGCAGTAGAAGTGCTTGCAACCACAGAATTTCCTACTGTCCACTGGTATCACAGCACCAATGGTGTGGTGCGTGTTCCGGTCATTTGGACGAAGAAATGGGGACACGGAAGAGTCTTCTACAATGCACTCGGCCATCATAACGATGTCTTTGATGTAGCCGAAGCATGGGAGTTGATGAAGCGCGGCATGCTCTGGGCTGCTGAAGGAAAACGTGAGGCTGTTCGCAAAGGCCTTACCATCGATGAATTCAAAACCGACAGGAAGATGTTCTGATATGAAAACACCTATGAAAGCTGGAATCATCGGCATTGGGAAAATCAGCGGGATCTACTTGGATAACCTGACAACCAAGTTCAAGGAATTCATCACCATCCATGCCATTTCCGACCTGATCGAGGAACGGGCAAAAGAGAATGCAGAGAAGTACCAGATACCCAATATCATGGATGCTGATGCACTCCTTGCCGATCCTGAAATTGAGATTGTTCTCAATCTCACCACACCGCAACACCACTTTGCCATCTGTGAGCAGGCGTTGCTTGCGGGAAAGCACGTGTATGTTGAGAAACCATTGAGCCTGAACATGGAACAGGCCAATCGTTTGCATGCACTCGCAAAAGAGAAGGGGGTACGCATCGGCGGTGCTCCCGACACCTTCCTTGGAGCCGGGCTGCAAACATCCCGAAAGCTTCTGGAAGAAGGATGGATTGGCAAACCTGTAGCTGCATGTGCCTACATGATGAACCACGGCCATGAACACTGGCATCCTAATCCTGAGTTCTACTATAAGGAAGGAGCAGGCCCGATGTTTGACATGGGACCCTACTACCTCACCGCTCTGGTCCATCTGCTTGGCCCGGTCAAACGGCTGAGCGGCCTGACAAAAACTACCTTTGCTGAGCGAACCATTCTCAGTGAGCCTCTCAAGGGGTCTACGATCACCGTGGATGTTCCCACCCACGTGACTGGATTGTTGGAGTTTGCCAATGGGGTTGCAGGAACCATCGTCACCAGCTTTGATGTCTGGAACCATTCGATGCCCTTCATCGAAATCTACGGAACGGAGGGAACCCTCCAGGTGCCCGATCCCAATACCTTCGGAGGCCCGGTAAGGCTCAGGAGGTTCAGAGAGGAAGGATGGTCAGAAATCCCGTTGCGTTACTCCTACAAGGAGAATTCTCGTGGTTTGGGAATTTCTGAGATGGCTCGTTCAATCTCACTTGGTGAAGGCCATCGGGCACATGGGGATCTGACCCGGCATGTGCTTGAGATTATGCATGCCATCCATGTTTCTAATGCAACATCTTCTCATGTGCAATTGAAAACAACGTGTGAACAACCGAGCTTGCTCGGAGATTTCTAAAAGGAGAAAACTATGAAGAAGACTATGATGATTGCCCTGCTGCTTATGGTAGCCGTCACATTCGGTCTGTACGCTGGAGGAGCTGCTGAAACAGCAGCAAAACCGACTACGACCCTTGAGCTGTGGCACATCCAGGTAAATGAGACTGCAAAAAGGCCGATTGAGAACGCAGTACGAAGATTTGAAGCTGCTAACCCCGGGGTGAAGGTGAACATCTCTGTCATCGAAGCCAACCCTTACAAAACCAAGCTCAAGACGGTGACCGGAAACGACTTCCCTGACGTATTCCATTCGTGGGGTGGCAGTTGGTTGGAATCCTTTGTTGATGCAGGTATGGTTGCCGACATCACAGAGGCGAGCAAAGCTTGGAAGGACCAGGTAAGTGAAAGTGCATTCGCCCTGAACGTGTATGATGGAAAGGTATACGGCTCGCCGTACATGAACTCCTCCACCATCATGTACTACAACAAGGATCTCTTCAAAAAGTACAATCTGACTCCTCCCAAGACCTATAGTGAGCTTGTGCAGGTAGCTGAAACCTTCAAGAAGAACGGCATCATCCCCTTTGCTCTGGCCAACCAGGCCAAGTGGCCCGGTGCACAACACTTTGTACTGCTCTCGATGAGACTCGGTGGACCGGACATTTTCAAGAGAGCCATTGATGGCGAAGTCAAATTCACCGATGAGGTCTTTGTGAAGGCCGGAGAGATGCTGCAGGATATGGTCAAGAAAGGCTACTTCCCTGAAGGGGTAAACGGCATAGACTACAATACCGGTGGATCGCGCGTCATGTTCTATGCAGAACAAGCTGCTATGATTGTTCAGACCAGCAACATGCTCAGTATCGTGAAATCAGAGAACCCCGCCTTCTACCAGAATAAACTTGGCGTAATGCTCTATCCCTCCATCGAGGGTGGGAAAGGCAAGGCAACCGACTTGCTCGCCGGTGAAAACGCATTCAGCGTTTCCGCCTATGCTGAGAATAAGGACATTGCAGCCAAACTCGTCGGCTTCCTCTCCACTGATCTTCAGCTGATGGAAGAGTATGCAAAGGGCGGAGCTATCGGAGCGAGTAAGTTTGCCCCGGTTCCTGCAGACGATCCGCTGCTGAGGGATGCCATGGCCCAGATCGCCAATGCAACGTTCATCCAGAACTTCATCGACCAGACTTTGGCTCCTGAGCTTGCAAACATGCACAAGGACACCGTACAAGCTTTGTTTGGCGGTACCATGACAGCAGTCCAGGCTGCCCAGACGATGCAGAAGACTGCTGACGGCCTCAAATAACGTTACTTCATCACAAGAGTCCGGGAAGGGAAACTTCCTTCCTGGGCTCTTCTGTACCCATCGGAAGGAATCACTATGGAAAAAAAACGATCTGCGAGCGTGCATCTGACTGCACTTTTGTTCATTCTCCCTGCCTTTCTGGTATATACCCTGTACACGGCAAGCAGCATTTTCAGAACATTCCAGTTCAGTCTGCATGATTGGTCAGGCTTTGGGCCTGTTGCGAATTCGGCAAATATCGGGTTTGCCAATTATGTGAAGCTGTTCGCCGATGAACGTTTCCTGCATGCCATCAAGAATAATTTCCTACTCGTCGTTGTTTCCATCGTTTTCCAGCTCAGCACGGGAATGATTCTTGCGCTGATCATCAACAGCAAGAACAAGGGAACCAAGTTTTTCAGGACCATCTACCCGATGCCCTTGCTCCTGTCCACAGTTGCCACCGGTATCCTTTGGCTTTTGATGTTCAATCCCTATACTGGTCTGTTCAACGGACTTTTAAGAATCATCAGTCCTGACGTGCGCCTTTCGTGGCTCGGCTCAGAACAGGTGGTGCTTTTTGCCGTCATGTTTGTCATTTGTTGGCAGTACAGCCCCCAATACATGATTCTGCTCAGGGCCGGCATGACCAACATTTCTGCTGAGGTGTACGAGGCCGCTGTCATCGACGGGGCTAACAAGTGGCAGCAGTTTTGGAAGATTACGTTTCCATTACTCTCCGGTACGCTCAAGACCTCTGCAGTCCTCTCCATCGTAGGATCACTGAAGTATTTTGATCTGATATGGATCATGACCGGCGGGGGTCCCAATGGATACTCTGAATTGATGGCTACCTACATGTATAGGAAAGCGTTCACAGAAGACCAGATGGGATATGCGAGTTCAGTGGCTTCGAGCATGATAGTCATCTCACTGGTGGTCATCATCATCGTCCAGTTCATGCTTAAGCAGAAAGACAATCAGTAAAGGAGGCAAGCATACTATGAAAAAGCTCATGGACAAAGTTGGTTTCTATGGTGTGGCCGGCCTCTATCTGGTCCTCTTCGGGTTCCCTTTTGTCATTACCATCGTGATGTCATTCAAGTCTCAGATGGAGTTTCTCGGGGGGAATTTCTGGGGATTTCCTTCTACACTCTTTTTCGGCAACTTTGCACGGGTTTTCGCCTCGAATTTCCCCCGTTACTTTGCAAACAGTGTCTTTGTCACTGCTTTGAGTGTGACCATCTCCATCCTTGCAGGCTCGCTTGCGAGTTATGCGATAGCACGCCTGAAACTGAAATACGCCCCGTACCTGTTGCTCTTCTTCATGGTAGGCATGATGATTCCGGTACATACCACTTTGGTACCCATCTATCAGCTGACCAAGGCTTTCGGCCTGATCGACTCACACTGGGGCTTGATCCTCCCGTTCGTCAACTTCAGCCTGCCCATCGCCATCTACATCATGACGTCATTCTTTCGTGAAATCTCGATCAGCATCCAGGAGTCAGCCATCATCGATGGAGCCTCTCCGTTCACCATCTATTGGAAGATCATGCTCCCCCTCTCCACGCCTGCAATCTCAACGGTAGCTATCTACAATTTCCTTACTTGCTGGAATGAGTTCATCTACTCCATGACGTTGCTCAATACGGAACGCAAGAAAACGTTGCCGCTCGGTATCAGGGAATTCTTTGGAAGTGAGACCGTCAACATACCCGCTGTCCTTACGGCGATCCTCATTGCATCACTTCCCATCATCATCTTCTACATCTTTGCCCAAGAGAAAGTAGTAAATGGGCTATCTGCAGGCGCCATCAAAGGCTGATGCATCACCCATGGAATGAAGATAGCCTTCTAGTGTGCTGGGAGTGAAGATGGTGAAACCTTCATCAAGCAAGAGCTGGGCAAGAACTCCGTTGCCTGGGATGAGCTGAGAGGAGAAGCTGCCATCGTAAATCATGCCAAGGCCGCATGAAGGGCTGCGCTCCATCAAGAGCGCGGTGGTGCACCCCTTTTGCCTTGCTTTCTCCAAGGCAATCCGAGCACCTTCCTCAAAGGCCTTGGTCACATCAATTCCTGCTTGGGTAATCACCTTGTTGCCTACCTTCTCAGAGGGTGGTCGAGGCGTGGGCAACCCTCCCATCTCTTCAGGACAAACAGCGATGACCTCAAAGGTTTGCAGAATCTTCTCTGCCAGTGCGAAAGGGACTGACCTTCCATTGTAGCGACAGGGAGAACCCAGCAAACATGCACTGACCAGCAGGGGTATTTTCCTCATGGAAGAA
>LVBG01000031.1 GCA_001603115.1 Spirochaetales bacterium Spiro_05 | reverse complement strand
TCGGTTTGACACTTGCTCTTACTTTCATGTTCTAGCTCCTAGCCTAAATATGTTTTGACTTTCTGCTACCCACATTGAACCCATCGTAGTGGTGCATTTTCATGACACCCTCAATCTGGCGCATGGTATCCAAGTCAACGCCGACAAGAATCAGCAGTGACGTTCCACCGAAAAGCATGGCCACCGTCGAGGGGAAGTTGAAGAACTTCTGTACCAGCGTGGGAATCAAGGCAATGAAAGCCAAGAAAATGGAGCCGGGAAGGACGATGCGATTAAGGATCCTGGTAAGGTACTCCTCAAGCTTCTCGGACCGTACTCCAGGTACCGAGCCACCGTTCTCACGAATCTGCTTGGCCATCTCAACCGGGTTCATTGACACCTGCGTATAGAAGAAAGCAAACGCTATGATCAACAGGGCGTAGATAATCAGATAGGGGGCACCCTGCGGATTCAGCCAGTTGGCAAAGGCGGCAAGCCACCTTACTTCCGGGCCCAAGGTAGTGGCGATCTGCAGCGGGAACGAGAGCAATGCACTCGCAAAGATTACCGGGATAACACCAGAGGGGTTGACCTTGATGGGGATGTATGTGCTCTGTGCACCATACATCTTCCGGCCTACCACGCGCTTGGCATAGTTTACAGGAATCTTGCGGACGCCCTGCTCTTCATACACGACGAGAGCGACAACCACCAAAAACATCACAAAGACCACCAAGACGACGATCGGGTTCAGGACACCCGCGGAGATGCTTCTGAACAGGACCGAGACGGCCTCGGGGAATCTTGCGACGATACCGGCGAAGATCAACAAGCTGATACCGTTTCCGATACCCCACTGGGTGATCTTATTGCCGATCCAAATCAAAAGCATCGAGCCGGTGGTCACGGTGAGCATAGCAATCAACGTGAACGGCAGGACGCCCATCGTCATCACGCCGGGAATGGAGTTGGCGTAGATGGTTACAACATACGACTGAACAAGACAAACGACAATCGTACCATATCTGGTGTACTGCTGGATCTTCTTATGGCCTGACGGATCCTGAGCCAGCTTCTTCAGCGAGGGCAAGACCAACATCAACAGCTGCACAATAATCTGAGTGCTGATGTACGGCATGACACCAAGCATAAAGAGTGAGAAGTTGGAAAATGCTCCGCCAGAGAAAAAGTTCAGATACTCGGTAAGACCGATGTTGGAACTGGAACTCTGTGAAAGAAAAAACAGTTTCAGAACTTCCGGATCAATCCCAGGAATAGGAATCACCGCCCCGATCCTGCTGACGATCAGCAGGCCCAGGGTTATGAAAATCTTCTTGCGAAGATCCTTGATTCTATACATCTCAACTAAGGAGTTTGCCATAAAGCCCTTCTTTGTTATCTGATTTCGCCGCCCGCAGCCTTAATCTTCTCGATTGCGCTTGCGGAAACCTTCAGTCCGTCAATGACTACCTTCTTGGTAAGTTCGCCGTTGCTCAGGATTTTGGCCTGTGCATCGTATCCCTTGACCAACCCAGCGTCCTTAAGGGCGTCGAGGGTAACTACATCTCCATCTTCGAAGTTGGCAGAAATCACATCGAGGGACACGACCACATACTCTTGCTTGAATACGCTGTTCGAGAAACCCCTTCTTGCGACACGGCGGTACAGAGGCATCTGACCGCCTTCAAAGCCAAGACGGACACCACCGCCGGAGCGGGAGTTCTGTCCATCGTGACCCCTACCGCAGGAGCGACCCTTCGATGAAGCGCCACGACCTACGATCGTTTTTTTGGTATTGGCACCCTTCGGTGCATTGATCTGTCCCATCTTACATCTCCTCGACTTTCACAAGGTGTGCAACTACACGGACCATCCCGAGGTTAGCGGGAGTGGCATCATGTACAACCGAGCTGGAAATCTTGCCAAGTCCAAGAGCCTTAACGGTCCTGCGCTGTTTGGGCAGGGTACCGGAGAGCCCTCTGACCAGGGTTACCTTGATCTTCTTTGCTTCAGCCATCATCTTACCCCCACATCTCACTCAGGGACTTGCCCCGATTCTTGGCCACGACCTTCGCATCGAACAGATGCTCAAGCGCATCAAAGGCAGCCTTCACCGTGTTGATGGAGTTCTTCGAACCCAGAGACTTGCTCAGGATGTCGTTGATACCACATGCATCACAGATAGCACGCACAGCCCCACCGGCGATGACACCAGTACCGGGAACTGCGGGCTTGAGCAGCACACTGGCGCTCTTGTAATTGCCCACGATCTCATGAGGAATGGAAGTCTTCTTCACGGGAACTACGATCATATTAGCCTTAGCGCGATCGACGGCTTTGCGGATTGCCTCAGTGACATCATTGGCCTTGCCGAATCCATATCCGACCTTGCCATTCTGATCACCTACAACAACCAGTGCGGAGAAGGAGAACCTTCTACCACCCTTTACAACCTTGGCAACGCGATTGAGCTTGATCAGCTTCTCTACGTACCCGTCGTTTCTGTCTTTATCTCTATCTCTTGATCTTTCCACAGTTTCCCCCTAGAACTTAACGCCGGCTTTGCGTGCGCCGTCAGCGATGCCCTTGACAATGCCGTGGAACAGATAGCCATTGCGGTCGAACACACAAGTATCGATGTTCTTCTCAAGCATTCTCTTTCCAATGGTCTCCCCAAGCTTTGCAGCATCAGATACCGTGTTCTTCAAGCCCTTCAGTTCACCTTCCATGGTGCTGGCTGCTACAAGAGTGCTGCCTGCTACATCGTCGATGACCTGAACATACATGTGGGAGTTGCTGCGGAAAACGCTCATTCTCGGCCTGCTGGCAGTGCCGGAGAGGTTCTTGCGAATGTGATGCTTTCGCCGAGCAAGCTTCTTTCTCTTATCGATTACTCTATTCATCTTTCTTACCTACCCACTATTTCTTTGCCGAAGCGGTCTTACCGGCCTTGCGGCGGATAACCTCGTTCTCATACCGGATACCCTTGCCCTTATACGGCTCAGGACCACGGAGAGAACGAATCTCAGCACAAGTCTGACCAACACGCTGCTTATCAATGCCACTGAGGGTAACCTTGTTCGGGTTCTCGAGCGTAGCAGTGATTCCCTCAGGAAGCTTCACTTCGATCAAAGTGGAGTATCCAAGGTTAAGTGTCAACAGGTCACCCTTCAGGTCGGCACGATATCCAACACCGTTGATCAGCAAAGTCTTGGAATATCCCTGGGAGACTCCAATGACCATGTTGTTGATCAGCTGGCGGTAGAGACCCTGAAAGCTATTGGCTTCCTTGGACTCATCCTTGGGCTGAACCGTAATCTCCGAACCTTCAATGGCGATAACCACTTCAGGACGGGTCGGGCAGTTCAGCTTTCCCTTGGGACCTTCAACATTGATGACACCATCGGCGATGGCAACCTTGACCCCTTGCGGTACTGTGATCGGCAATTTTCCAATTCTGGACATTTCTTACCACCTTACCAAATAGAGCAGATCAGCTCACCACCGACCTTGTTCTCAGTCGCCTTCTTACCGGTGATGATACCAGTAGAAGTGGAGACTACAACGACACCATGTCCGTTGTACACACGGGGCATATCCCGATAACCGGTATAAATCCGGCGGCCGGGAGTGGAAATGCGTTCAATCCCGTGCAATACAGGACCTTGCGTTTCATCATACTTCAAGAAGACGCGGATATAGGAAATCCCATCCTTGGTGACCTTCTTGAAGTTCTTGATATACCCTTCATTCTTCAGAATCTTGACAATCTGAAGCTTCATCTTCGAAGTGGAAATATCTACTTTCTCATGCTTAGCCAAACTAGCATTTCTGATTTTGGTCAGCATATCAGCAACTGGATCACTTACAGCCATTTTTCTCTCCTACCAACTGGATTTGGTAACACCAGGAATCTGGCCTTCACTTGCCAATTTGCGGAAGCAGATCCTGCACATATCGAACTGGCGCATATAGCCACGGGGTCTGCCACAAACTCTGCAGCGATTGACGTGTCTGGTACTGAACTTGGGCTCCCGATTGGCCTTTACGATCATTGATTTCTTTGCCATATGTCTCCACCCTTATTTGCTGAAGGGCATGCCAAGCTTCTCAAGCAGGGCAAAGCCTTCTTCATCGGTCTTCGCGGTCGTAACAATGGCGATGTTGAAGCCGCTGACACGCTCGATCTTATCGAAGTCGATTTCCGGGAAAATAATCTGCTCGGTAACGCCGAGCGAATAGTTTCCATGACCATCAAAGGCATTGGGCTTTACACCCTTGAAGTCCTTGACACGGGGAAGGGCGATACTGATCAGCCTCTCCAGGAAAAACCACATGTTGTCACCGCGAAGGGTAACCATGGCGCCAATTTCCTGGCCCTCACGGACCTTGAAGTTAGCAATGGACTTTCTGGCCTTGGTCTTCAGTACATGCTGGCCGGTGATCTGCTCAAGTTCCTTCACCGCTGCATCGAGAAGCTTCTTGTTGACAATAGCTTCACCGACACCAACACTGACGACAATCTTTTCGAGGGCAGGGACCTGCATCTTGGAGGAATAGCCAAGTTCCTTGAACAGAGCCGGAGCTACTGTCTCGAGGTATTTAGTTTTGAGGTTTGGTACAAATTTTTCCATTAGATTACTTCCCCGGTTTTCTTGGCATAGCGGACTTTCTTGCCGCTTTCATCAAACTTGTACCCGATCCTGGTAGGCTCACCCTTGCTGGTGACGTACGCAACATTGGAAATGTGCACTGCTGCCTCAATTTCCATAATGCCGCCCTTATCCTGCGGATTCTTCTTTTTCATGGTCTTCTTGACCATGTTGGCACCCTGGACGACGACCCTTTCTTTCTCACGGTCTACCTTAACGATCTTGCCGGTCTTTCCTTTGTCCTTACCTGCAATAATCAATACGGTGTCGTTCTTTTTAAGCTTCATGTGCACACACTCCTACAACACTTCCGGCGCGAGAGAAACGATCTTCATGTACTTGTCACGCAGCTCTCTTGCTACGGGCCCGAAGATGCGCTTACCGCGCGGGTTATTGTTGGCATCGATAATAACGCATGCGTTGTCATCGAACCTGATATAGGTACCGTCAGGTCTGCGGTATTCCTTTTTCGTACGAACAATTACGGCCTTCATGACGTCACCTTTCTTGATGGCGCCGTGGGGCAGTGCGTTCTTAACAGCAACGACGATGATATCACCAACGCCGGCTACATACCGGTGGCTACCGCCAAGAACTTTGATGCACTGCACCTGCTTGGCACCACTGTTGTCCGCTACATTCAAATACGTCTGCATCTGTACCATATCGTCTTTCTCCTATTACCGAGCGCGCTCGACGATCTGCACGAGACGCCAGCACTTGTCTTTGCTGATGTGGCGGCTTTCAACAACACGCACAGTGTCGCCGATATTGGCCTCGTTGCGTTCATCATGTGCCTTCACCTTTTTGGTGGTGGTCACATACTTCTTGTACAGGGGATGCAGTCTTCTGGAGGAGATGGCGACGACAATCGTCTTATCCATCTTGTCACTGACCACCTGGCCGGTAAAACTTTTCTTGTTAACTTCCATCTGAATCGCTCTCCCTTACTTTGCCGCTTTCCGGATTCCGAGCTCATATTCGCGAATGCGGGTATTCACACGAGCGATGTTCCTCCTGATGGTACGAACAGCCAGCGGATTCTCCACATGCCCGAGCACTCTGCCCATGCGAAGGTCAAAGTACTCCTTATGAAGTTGTTCCTTCTTGGCTACCAGCTCATCAAGGGTTAAATCTGTATATGAATTCTTCATACTCTTACTCCACTTCCCTTCTGGCGACAAACTTTGTCTTGATCGGAAGCTTTGACGCTGCAAGAGCCAATGCTTCACGTGCCAATTCTTCGCTTACGCCACCCATCTCGAACATCACAGCACCGGTCTTTACCACGGCCACCCAGCCTTCGGGGGAACCCTTACCGTTACCCTGTCTGGTTTCAGCAGGCTTCTTGGTGTAGGGCATGTCAGGGAAAATCCTGATCCAAACCTTACCACCACGCTTGATGTGACGGGTCATGGCGATACGAGCTGCCTCAATCTGGCGGTTGGTTATCCACTTCGGCTCAAGCGCGAGCAAAGCGAACTCACCGAAAGCAATGGTATTACCGCGGTGGGCAACACCATCGGTGGTACCACGCTGCCTCTTTCTGTATTTGATTCTCTTTGGACTAAGCATGGCCTACTAACTCCTTGCCTCAACGCCTTCGCTCTTGCTGGGCTTTCTTACCAGCCCACCGGCGTCTTCTTTGACTGCACGATCGTAGATCTCACCATTGAAAACCCAAACCTTGACGCCGATGACACCAAAGGTAGTGTTTGCCGTGGTAAATCCGTAATCGATGTCGCTGCGCAGGGTATGAAGAGGAACGCGTCCTTCCTTCATCCACTCTGAGCGTGCAATTTCTGCACCACCGATACGACCGGAGAGCCGGATCTTAACACCCTGTGCACCACTCTGGATTGCCTTGGAAACAGCAGTCTTCATTGCTCTGCGGAAAGAACCGCGGGACATGAGCTGCTTGGCAACGTTCATGGCGATCAGCTGGGCGTCAGCCTCAGGCTTTTTGATCTCCTTGATCTTGATCTGTACCTTCTTGTTGGAAAGCTTCTGCAGGCGTGCACCAAGCTTCTCAACATTTGCACCCTTGCTTCCGATAATGATGCCGGGGCGGCTGGTTGTGATCACGATCGTGATGCGCTGGGGCTTACGAATGATTTCCACATCCGAAATCTCAGCACCCTGGACTTCCGGGCATTCCACCAAAGCCTTTCTCAGCTTCAGGTCTTCATGCAGGGTGTCCGCATACTCCCTGGGGTCCACATACCACTTGGACTTCCAGGTCTTGTTGACTCCAAGACGGAGTCCAATAGGATTAACTTTCTGGCCCATTTATTTCCTCACGCTTGCTTTTTCGTCAACGACGACGGTAATGTGCGACATCCTCTTAAGCAGAATATCCCGTCTTCCATGGGATCTCGGCCAGACTCTCTTGAGCCTCGGACCCTCGTTAACCTGCAATTCCTTGACCACAAGGTTCTCTTCATCGAGCTTCTTGTTCTGATCAAGTGCATTTGCACAAGCGGATTGCAATACCTTCAGGATCAGGTTCGATCCCTTCTGGGGCATGGCCTCAAGAATTGCAACTGCTTCCACATACGACTTATTCCGAACAAGATTGGCGACGGGGCGAACCTTGGAAGGAGATACCATCAGATACTTGGCAGTCGCTGAATAACCTTTCTTTTCTTCCATATTAGTACCCATCTCTTAACCGACCTTCTTGTCGGAAGCGTGCCCGCGGAAGATTCTGGTAGGAGCAAACTCGCCGAGCTTGTGTCCAACCAGGTTTTCCGTAACATATACAGGAATCCAGGTCTTTCCGTTGTACACGGAAATCGTGAACCCCACCATTTCAGGGATGATCGTAGAACAGCGGGAATAAGTCTTGATCATCTGCTTCTGATTCGTCTTTAGAGACTCTTGAATCCTCTTATACAGTTTCTTCTCAATAAAAGGACCTTTCTTGATTGATCTAGCCACTTTCTACTCCTACTTCCGCTTCTTGACGATGAATGCACCGGAAGGTTTCTTCTTGGATCGGGTCTTTCCACCCTTGGTCGGCTTACCCCATGGGGTAACAGGGTTGCGTCCTGCTGCGGTCTTGCCTTCACCACCACCATGTGGGTGATCGATCGGGTTCATCGCAACACCACGAACCTTCGGCCTTCTTCCAAGATGGCGACTTGCACCGGCCTTTCCGAGGCTGACGTTCATGTGATCTTCGTTGCCGAGCTGCCCGAGGGTAGCGTAGCATTCGCCGAACACCATTCTCATCTCACCAGAGGGGAGGCGGAGGGTGACATAGTCCCCTTCCTTGGCAACGAGCGTTGCACCCAGACCAGCACTGCGAACCAGCTGACCACCGCGACCGAGCGTAAGCTCGACGTTGTGTACCATCAGACCGAGAGGAATGTTCTTCAAAGGAAGAGCATTTCCGCTCTGGATGGGGGCGTCAGGTCCACTGATGACGGTCGTACCGACTGTCAGGCCCTTGGGAGCGATCATGTAGCGCTTCTCACCATCGGCATAGAATACCAAAGCGATGTTTGCACTGCGGTTCGGATCGTACTCGATTGTGTTGACCGTACCGGGAATCCCGTACTTGTCGCGCTTGAAATCGATGATACGATATGCACGCTTGTGGCCGCCGCCTCTACGGCGAACGCTGATGCGCCCAAAGGTATCCCTACCTGCCTTCTTGGTGAGGCCAATGGTCAAGGACTTCTCAGGCTTGGTGGCAGTCAGCTCGCTGAAGACCAAGGTGGTCTTCTGGCGAAGGCCTGGAGTATTGGGCTTGTAAGTTTTAAGAGCCATGTTCCAACTTCTCCTTATACGCCTTCGATGGCCTGGATGGTTTCACCCTTGGCCAAGGTTACGACAGCCTTCTTCCAATCACCGGTGTTACCAAGGATGCTACCACCCTTACCGCGGGAATACTTAGGCTTGCCCTTCACAATCATCACGTTGCAATCGGCAACTTCAACCCCAAACAGCTCCTTGACGGCAGCTTTGATCTGGAACTTGTTGCTGTCCATGCGGACCTTGAACGTGTACTTTTTGATTTCGCCCTCACGAGCAATATTTGTTTTTTCGCTCAGTACGGGCTCAATGATAACTTGGTCTGCTCTCATTTCCGGTCCCCTTATTTGTCGCCGTAGAAATCGTTGAGATTCTTAGCGGCACCTTCCAGAACCAGGAGCTTTCTCCCATACAGCAGTTCCTTTGCGGAAAGCCTGTTGTATGAAAGGACACGCAGGTACGGAATATTCTTCGCAGCGCGGCGCATCATCTCATCGTCATCCTTCAGGATCAGGATGGTTCTGGTCTCATCCTTGACGAAATTCTTGATGATCTGGTTCAGATCCCTGGTCTTGCCGCCCTCGATGGAAAAATCCTCGACAACAACAAGGCGCTCTTCTTTCACGCCCAATGAGAGCAGGCTCTTCATAGCAAGCCTCTTCATCTTCTTGGGAAGCGTGTAACTGTAATCACGCGGCTTGGGTCCGAAAATCGTACCACCACCAACCCAGACAGGGGACTTCTTGTCACCAGCACGTGCATTGCCGGTTCCCTTCTGCTTGTATGGTTTCACATTGCTGTAATGGACCTCAGCGCGGGTCTTCGTGCATGCAGTACCGACGCGGCGGTTTGCAAGCTCGTTGTTTACGGCATAGTAAATGGATCCGTCACTGACCTCCCTGTTGAAGACTTCGTCGTTCAACACGATGGTCCTGACTTCACTGCCGTCGATAGAAAAGACTTTGGTTTCCATATATCTCGCCCCTACTTCTTGATCGCTTTCTTGACGATGACGACACTCTGGGCGGGGCCAGGGATTGCACCCTTAACCATAAGGACCTGCATCTCTTCATCGACACGGACGACCTTCAGGTTCTGTACCGTCGTCCTCTCATTACCCATGTGGCCAGCCATCCGGGTACCCTTGAACGTGCGGGCAGGGGTGGAAGACATTGCAGTACCACCGATATCACGATGGAACTTGGAGCCGTGAGTGGCGCGTCCACCGCCAAAGCCATGACGCTTCATACCACCAGCATAACCCTTGCCTTTCGAGGTTCCGGTAACATCCACAAAGGAGATGTCCTTGAATATATCCACGCCCAACACTTCGCCGACCTTGACTTCCTTCTCGTAATCGCGGAACTCAATGACATGCTGCTTCGGTTCACATACTTCCTTGAACTGGCCAGCATATGGCTTGGTGATAGTGCTTTTCTTCTTGTCGCCGGTGCCAAGGACGGTGGCTTCATAGCCATTCTTTTCCTCGGTACGTTCCGTGACAACAACATTGCCCTCAATTTTTATTACAGTCACTGGTGTCAGCCTGCCTTGCGCATCAAACACCTGTGTCATTCCAACTTTTTTGCCGATAAGCCCTAACATCTCTTACCTCAACTCTCTTACTGTTTAATCTCTACATCCACACCGGCAGGGAGCTCAAGCTTCATGAGGGCATCCATGACTTTTGATGTAGGATCCAAAATGTCAATCAACCTTTTGTGGGTTCTCATCTCGAACTGCTCGCGAGACTTCTTATTGACAAAGGGCGATCTCAGGACAGTGTACTTATTGACACGAGTCGGGAGAGGAACAGGACCTGATACAGTGGCACCAGCCCTGACAACAGTTTCAACGATAGCTTTGGAGCTCTGCTCAACCAGCTCAATATCAAAGCCTCTCAACCTTACTCGAATTCTTTCTTTAGCCATTATTCCTCCAAAAAACGGGCCTTGCCATCATCAGCCGATGATGGCAAGACATTCGTCAAAAAATCACTCGACAATCTCGGTAACCTGGCCAGAAGCAACGGTCCTACCACCCTCGCGGATAGCGAAGCGGAGTCCCTTGTCCATGGCGACAGGGTGAATGAGCTCAACGATGATATCAGTGTGGTCACCAGGCAGAACCATCTGCTTGCCTTCGGGCAGGTTTACCGTACCAGTGATGTCAGTGGTGCGGAAATAGAACTGCGGGCGGTAGCCACCGAAGAACGGTGAGTGACGGCCACCTTCGTCCTTGCTCAGTACGTATACGGTACCAAGGAACTTGGCGTGGGGCTGGATGGACTTGGGCTTTGCCAGAACCTGGCCGCGAACAACGTCCTTCTTGTCAACACCGCGGAGCAGTGCGCCAATGTTATCACCAGCCTGACCTTCGTCGAGCAGCTTGTTGAACATTTCAACGCCGGTTACGACGGTGTCGCGGGTTTCGCGGATACCGACGATGGAAGCGGGCTCGTTGACCTTGATGATACCGCGTTCGATACGACCCGTAACAACAGTACCACGACCGGAGATGGAGAAGATGTCCTCAATCGGCATCAGGAAGGCCTGGTCAACAGCGCGCTCCGGAAGCGGAATGAAGTTATCCATGGCATCAAGCAGTTCGTCAAGGCACTTGGTTGCTTCGGGGTTGTCCGGCTGGGTCATGGCCTCATAGGCACTACCGCGGATGACAGGAGCGTTGTCGCCGTCAAAACCGTAATCGCGAAGCAGGTCGCGCATCTCTTCCTCAACGAGGTCGATCAACTCGGGATCGTCAACCTGGTCACACTTGTTGATGAAAACAACGAGACAGGGTACACCAACCTGGCGAGCAAGAAGGATGTGCTCCTTGGTCTGTGCCATGGCACCGTCAGTTGCTGCAACGACGATGATGGCGCCGTCCATCTGTGCAGCACCGGTGATCATGTTCTTGATGTAGTCAGCGTGTCCCGGGCAGTCAACGTGAGCATAGTGCCTATTGGTGGACTGATACTCAACGTGTCTGGTGTTGATGGTGATACCACGCTCTTTTTCCTCAGGGGCGTTGTCAATTGCGTCGTAGTTAAGAGCCTTGTCGCCAAACAGCTTTGCACAATGCATGGTAATTGCGGCGGTAAGGGTAGTCTTGCCATGGTCAACGTGACCGATGGTTCCTACGTTTACGTGTGGCTTCGTCCTCTGAAATTTCTCTTTTGCCATCATTTCCTCCTTGTGACGTTTCTTTGACTGTCACAAAAAATAATTAATATGTGCTCATAAAGGCCCAAAGCCTTTACCATTCCTATTGAGACAAACTAATTATGGGGAAACAAATTCATAAGAGGATTCCAGAGGTCGGCAGGTCTGGAGAATCCACCCTGACGACATAGTATAAGTTTTATAAAAAACTTCGTACTGCCTGAAACCACCTTATCATTGCTTCTGCAATAATCGGTTTGGCTCTTCATAGCACCGCATGGGTATACCTATGCGGACACCTTAAGCACTATATGCGAAAGCACTTTTTATGTCAAGCGATGCAGACTAATTCCATAAAGATAAAGAAAAACCGACCTTTTCGTAAGAAAAAGCCGGTTTTTCATCTGTTTTGGTTCTACCAGCGGTAGTGACTGAAAGCCTTGTTGGCTTCGGCCATTCTGTGGGTATCTTCCTTCTTCTTGAAGGCGGAACCAGTGTTCTGGAAAGCATCCAGCAACTCTGCACCAAGCTTCTCAGCCATGCTGCGACCATTTCGGTTGCGAGCTGCAGTGATGATCCAGCGCATTGCCAATGCCTCACGGCGATTGTCACGAATCTCGACGGGAACCTGATAGGTTGCACCACCGACGCGGCGGCTCTTGACCTCCACGACAGGCTTTACGTTCTCAAGCGCCTTGAGGAAAACATCGAGCGGCTTTTCGCCGGTCTTCTCTCCAAGGAAAGCCATAGCCTGGTAGATGATTCTGGTACTGATGGACTTCTTGCCATCAACCATCATGCGGCAGATGAACTTCTCAACAATGACACTTCCGTATACGGGATCGGGCAGCACTTCCCTGACAGGGGCAGTAGTTCTTCTTGACATATTCTATCTCCTTCCCTATCAAGCCTTGGGCCGCTTGGCACCATACTTGGAGCGACTTCTCTTGCGATCTGCAACACCGAGGGTATCCTTGGCACCGCGAACAATGTGGTAACGAACACCAGGAAGGTCCTTGACCCTTCCACCGCGCAGAAGAACAACCGAGTGCTCCTGCAGGTTGTGGCCAATACCGGGGATATAGGCGGTAACCTCAATGCCGTTTGAAAGGCGCACACGTGCAACCTTTCTCAGTGCAGAGTTCGGCTTCTTCGGGGTGACGGTCATAACCCTGGTGCAAACACCACGCTTCTGGGGACAACCTTCAAGGGCTGGGGACTTGGTCTTGTTTACGACACTCTTCCTTCCCTTTCTGATCAGCTGATTAATAGTAGGCATCTTGTAGACACACTCCCTTTTCTTTCTTTGGTCCACCACCTCTCACAAAAGCGGGGGCCTGTGCCGCCCTACGGGCAGCACGTCGTATGTAAAATCCGTACCCAGCATGGACACAGTGGTATGGTTTTTCCACGAATCTTCCCAGGAAAACCAGCACGCCGACAGGCGTACAGGTCAGTCCTCGTCCGACTCGTCCACATCCACGGTATCACCTACGGATTTCATGTCTGCCAAATCTTCCACGTCAAAGTCATCGTCATCGATCATCTCTTGCCGTCTGGATTCTTTCACTGCATCAACTTTCTGCTGCAATGCAAGCAGTTCCTCGTCTTTGAGCTTCACATCACGATACTTGCGCATTCCGGTTCCCGCTGGAATCAGATGGCCGATGATGACGTTCTCTTTCAAACCGCGCAACTCATCCTTACTACCAGCAATAGCTGCGTTTGTCAAGACCTTGGTGGTCTCCTGGAAGGATGCGGCACTGATGAAGGAGTCGATGCTCAGCGAAGCTCGGGTGATTCCCAAGAGCAGGGGCCGTGCTACTGCAGGCTCACCGCCTTCGGTGATTACCCGGTCATTCTCTTCGAAGAACCGATACTTGTCGACCTGCTGACCATGGATGAGGTTGGTGTCACCAACATGGACAACTTCGACCTTACGCAGCATCTGTCTGACAATAACGCCCAGGTGCTTGTCGTTGATCTGCACACCCTGCATCCGGTAGACCTCCTGAACCTCATCCACGAGGAAGGACTGCAATGCATTCTCTCCGAGGATATCCAGAATGTCGTGCGGATCGGTTGCACCGTCACACAGAGCTTCAGCAGCCTCTACTGAGTCACCATCGCGGACGAGCAGGTTCCTGCCCATCGGCACCATGTGCTTGTACTCGTGGCCATAGGCATCCGAGACAATGATGGTGCGCTTTCCCTTGACAATCGCACCGATGCTGACCAAGCCTGAGACCTGAGCCAGAATGGCTGAATTGCGGGGACGACGTGCCTCAAAGAGTTCACCGACTCGGGGAAGACCACCGGTGATGTCCTTGGTCTTGGTACCTTCCTTGAGCAACTTGGCCAGGATGGTTCCCTTTGCTACCGGAGCGTTGTCCTTGATCTGCAGGTAGGAGCCACCGGGGAGCAAGTAGACTGCGACAACATCGCCTTTTCCATGCTCAGCTGAGGTGATCTCGATACGGGGTTGCAGTGATTCAAGGCTGTGCTCGGTGATCTTCTTCTCAATATTGCCGGTTTCCTCGTTCACCTCTTCGATGAGCGTGGTTCCCAGCTTGATGTCAACAAACTTCGCAAACCCGGCCTCTTCTGCAAGCACCGGCTCACTGAAGGGGTCGAAGGAGACAATCGGAGTCTTGGCCTCAACAAACTGCCCGCTCTCAACAAGAAGTTCGGAACCTGTCTTGACCACCTGGCTGGTAGCATGACCAACCAAATAAATCTTCGAGCCGAGCATCTTTACCGAGCCGTTCTCTTCGCTGAGAACCTGTTTGCCACCCTTCTCATAGATCGGGGTTCCCTTGGCTACAACCATTCCGTCCTCAACCAGCAACTTGGAAAAGGATTTTTCCTCAATGACTGCATTGACACGGAAGTATTCGATGTGCCCCTTTCGGGTGAACACGTTGACCGAATCGCTTGCGCGCACAACCCTTGAACCGGTGATATTTCCGATGATGACCGGGTAGTGGTAGGTCAGCTTATTCTCCTCGGAGCTGGTCGAAGCGGTACCACCGACGTGGAAGGTACGCATCGTAAGCTGGGTACCAGGCTGGCCGATTGACTGGGCAGCGATGATACCGACCGCTTCACCGATGACGACCGGGCGGTTGGTGGCAAGGTTGCGTCCGTAGCACTTGCGGCATACGCCATGCTTGGCTTCACAAGTAAGCACGGTGCGCAGCAACACTCTTTCAATACCGGCATCCTCAATCTTCTTGGCGGTTGCATCATCAATCTCCTCGTTGGCCACAGCCAGGACTTCACGGGAGAAGGGATGCAGAACATCCTCGACGGGGCAACGACCCACAATGCGTTCAGAGAGGGTCTCGACAATCTCATCACCATCCTTGATGGCTCCACGATGAATGCCATTGATGGTATGACAATCGTCCTCATTGACCACCACATCCTGGCTGATGTCAACCAGACGGCGGGTAAGATACCCTGCCTCTGCGGTCTTGAGGGCGGTGTCGGAGAGTCCCTTTCGGGCACCGTTGGTGGAGATGAAGAACTCAATGATGGAAAGACCTTCCTTGAAGTTCGACTTGATGGGGAACTCGATGACGTCGCCGGACGGCTTTGCCATCAAGCCACGCATACCACCGAGCTGCCTGATCTGCGTCTTCGATCCACGAGCACCGGAATCAGCCATGAGGAAGAGGGGGTTGAAGCCATTCTGACTCACCTTCAACTCTGCCATCAACGCATCGGTCAGCTGGTCATTGGTCTGAGTCCAGACTTCGATGACGCGGTTGTACCGTTCTTCCTGCGTGATATGACCCTGGCGATACTGGTCAAGGATCCTCTGCTGCAGGGCATTGGCCTTGGAGACCAACTCTTGCTTGGCAGCAGGAACAATCATGTCAGACAAACCAATGGTGGCACCAAACAAGGTTGCATACTTGTAGCCGACATCCTTGATGGAGTCGAGCATCTCAACGGCAATTGAATTGTCATTTGCCTTCAGCGTATCACCGATAAGCGCCTTCAGCTCCTTGTCACCAAGGGTTGCGTTCTGGAAGGGAACACTCTTGGGAAGTACGGAATTGAAGAGGATGCGGCCCGGAGTGGTCTCCAGCTTGGTTCCATCCTCAAGCCGATACCTGATATTTGCATTATAGGAGAGCAAACCACTGTCAATGGCCATTTCCAGCTCGCCGATGTTGTCGAAGTACTTGCCCTCACCAGGAGCGCCCGGCATATCGCGTGTCAGATAGTTGATGCCAAGGACCATATCCTGCGAAGGATACACGATCGGTTTGCCGTTGGCAGGGTCGAGCAGGTTGGTGACACTGAGCATCAGCGTCCAGCACTCAAGCTGGGCAGCATGCGTAAGCGGCACGTGGACAGCCATCTGGTCACCGTCGAAGTCAGCGTTGTAGGCATGACATACCAGCGGGTGCAGCTTGATGGCTTTTCCATCAACAAGTACGGGATCGAACGCCTGGATGCCAAGACGGTGCAGCGTAGGTGCGCGGTTGAGCAGCACAGGATGTTCCCTGACCACCTCATCGAGGATGGACCATACGGCATCGGTCTCTTCCTCAACCAGGCTCTTCGCCTTCTTGATGTTGTAGACAACGCCATCCTGAACCAGCTTCTTCATGATGAAGGGCTTGTACAGCTCGAGAGCCATTTTGGAAGGAAGACCACACTGGTGCATCCTCAGCTCGGGACCGACGACGATAACCGAACGACCGGAGTAGTCAACGCGCTTTCCAAGCAGGTTCTGCCTGAAACGACCCTGCTTGCCCTTGAGCATGTCGGAAAGACTCTTCAGGGGTCGGTTGGAAGCACCCTTGACCACACGCTTGCGCTTGGAGTTGTCGAACAGGGCGTCAACCGCTTCCTGAAGCATGCGCTTCTCGTTGCGGATGATGATGTCCGGAGCATTGAGCTTGACCAAGCGGTCGAGACGGTTGTTTCGGTTGATGACCCTGCGGTAGAGGTCGTTCAGGTCGCTGGTGGCAAAACGCCCACCATCGAGCTGGACCATCGGCCTCAGGTCGGGGGGAATAACGGGAATGACGGTAAGAATCATCCATTCAGGGCGGTTGCCGCTGTCGCGGAAGTTCTCACATACCTCGATGCGCTTGAGCAGACGCTTATCGGCTTTGTCAGCCTTGACGCGCATCAGCTCACGAAGCTCCCTGGAGAGCTCCTCAAGATCGAGATTGACCAACAGTTTGCGCACAGCCTCTGCACCCATGCCGGCCTCAAAGGAGTCACCATACTGCTCACGAGCCTGCCAGTACTCCTCTTCAGAGAGCAACTGCTTGGGCTTGAGATTGGTGTCCCCTGCATTGATGACCACATACTTCTCATAGTAGAGAATGCTCTGCAGAGAGTTGCGGGTAATGTCCAGCAGCATACTCATGCGGCTGGGGACCGAGCGGTAGTACCAGATGTGCGAGACAGGAGCAGCGAGGGTGATATGGCCCATGCGCTCACGTCTTACCTTGGTATTGGTTACCTCAACGCCACAACGGTCACAAATGACACCCTTGTAGCGGATGGACTTGAATTTGCCGCAATAGCACTCCCACTCCTTGGTCGTACCGAAAATCTTCTCACAAAACAGACCGTCGCGCTCCGGACGGAGCGTGCGGTAATTGATGGTCTCCGGCTTCTTCACCTCGCCGTACGACCAATCTTTGATCTGCTCCGGCGAAGCCAGTTTTATCATGATGCTATCGAAATCCTGAATTTCCTTCATCCGTACTTCTCCTGGTTAGTTGAGGGAGCCTTTCGACTGCTTGGCGATCAACTCTTCATCACGTTCGGTAAGGGGCACCTGCCGACCCTTGGAGTCATACACAGACATATCCAGAGCCAAGCCGCGGATCTCCTGAACCAATACATTGAATGCCTCGGGCATTCCTGCAGTAGTGGCCGGTTCTCCCTTGACGATACTCTCGTATATCTTTACACGACCGTTCATGTCGTCACTCTTGATGGTCAACAGCTCCTGCAAGGTATTTGCAGCACCATAGGCCTCCAGCGCCCATACTTCCATCTCACCAAGTCTCTGACCACCGAATTGGGCCTTACCACCAAGCGGCTGCTGGGTTACCAGCGAGTAGGGACCAGTGGAACGAGCATGCATCTTGTCATCGACCAAGTGGTGCAGCTTCAGGTAGTAGATGTACCCGCAGAATACCGGATTGACAAATGGCACACCGGTAAGACCGTTGTACAACACTGTCTTCGAGTTCTCAGGAAGACCTGCCTCGCGCATCCTCTCCTCGATCTGGCCCATCGTTGCACTCTGGAAGACCGGGGTCGAATACCACTTGTCAAGCTTTACAGCTGCCCAACCGAGCTGGGTCTCCATCAACTGTCCGATGTTCATTCGCGAAGGAACGCCCAAGGGGTTGAGACAGACATCGAGGGGAGTGCCATCTTCCATATACGGCATATCTTCCTCAGGAAGAATGCGGCTGACAACACCCTTGTTACCATGGCGGCCTGCCATCTTGTCACCCTGGCGAAGCTTTCGCTTGGTGGCAATGAGAACCTTCACCGTCTCCTCGACACCAGGAGGAAGCTCATCATTGTTGCTGCGCTTCAACCGCTGGATATCGATGACCGTACCTTCTGTTCCATGGGGAACTTTCAGGGAGGTATCACGTACCTCCTTGGCCTTCTCACCGAAGATTGAGTTGAGCAACTTGAACTCGGGAGTCGTATCGCTCTCACTCTTCGGGGTTACCTTTCCGACCAGGATGGAACCGGGGCGGACCATGGTACCGATGCGGACAATGCCATCCTCATCCAACTGCTCGAGCATCTTTTCGCTGGTGTTGGGAATATCCCTGGTCAGCTTCTCAGGTCCGAGCTTGGTCTCACGGATATCGGTGGAGAACTCCTTGATGTGCACAGAAGTAAAGATATCATCCTTTACCACGCGCTCACTGATGAGAACGGCGTCCTCATAGTTGTACCCATTCCAAGGTACGAACCCTACCAGGATATTTCGTCCGAGAGCAAGTTCTGCACTCTGGGTGGCAGGACCATCAGCAAGGACATCCCCAGCCTCAACATGCTGGCCGAACGAAACGATCGGCTTCTGGTTGAAGCAAGTGTCCTGGTTGGTCCTCTGGTACTTCTGAACCTCATACATATCCGGCATTCCTGCAAAATCAGGATCATCGGGCTGGATATGGATCTTGTCAGCACTGACGTAGGTGACCGTACCGCTTCTCTTTGCCTTTACCAATACACCGCTGTCATAGGCAGTCTTCCACTCCATACCGGTACCAACACGCGGGGTTTCGGGGAAGACAAGGGGGACAGCCTGACGCTGCATGTTCGAACCCATCAGGGCGCGGTTTGCGTCGTCGTGCTCGAGGAAAGGAATCAAGGAGGCGGCAACACTGATAACCTGCTTCGGGTCGACGTCCATATACTTGATGTCGGCGGGAGGCTTGGTTGAGTAGTCACCGCTACGGCGAACAGGAACCTCATTGTCGATGAAGTTACCCTGCTCATCGATGGGGGCGGAGGCCTGGGCGATGAAGAACTTCTCCTCATCGTTTGCATCAAGATAGCGATACTGCTTGGACACCACCCCGTTCACAACCTTGCGGTAGGGGGTTTCCAAGAAGCCATGCTGGTTGATGCGAGTATAGTTGGCCAATGAGACTATCAGACCGATGTTCGGACCTTCTGGAGTCTCAATGGGACAAATCCTGCCATAGTGGGTGTAGTGAACGTCGCGGACCTCAAAGCCTGCACGGTCACGACTCAGACCACCGGGGCCGAGTGCGTTGAGCCTTCTCTTGTGGGTCAGCTCAGCAAGCGGGTTGACCTGGTCCATGAACTGGGACAACTGGCTGCTGCCGAAGAACTCCTTGATGGCGGCGACGATCGGCTTGATGGAGATGAGATCCTGGGGCTTGACCGAACCGGTCTCCAGATTCATGCGCTCCTTTGCGATTCTCTCCATCCTTGCAAACGCACTCTTCAGTGCATTCTGCAACAGTTCCCCTACCGAACGGACACGGCGGTTGCCAAGGTGGTCGATATCATCGACGTTCTCCTCGCGGATGAACACCTTGATCAGGAATGCCATGGTATTGACGATATCGGCGGGGGTGAGAACCGTAAGGTCGGTGGAAGCATTCTCCTCTTCCTCTTCTGTACCGCTTCCAAACTTCTTGTTGAACTTGTAGCGACCCACGGAACCGAGATCATAGCGGCGGTTTGAGAAGAACATATCGGGAAGGTCTTTCTCCGCTCGCTCGATGGCAATCATCTCACCGGGCATAAGCACGGAGAAGATCGGGGAGAGGACATCTTCCTTGGTGGGCTCATCACAACCCTCGCGGGTATACTTTGCATCCTCAATCTCGAAACAGTTGAGGATCATATCACTATGCAGTGTGCCCTCGCCACGAAGGTTGATCAACTCGACGGTGTGTACCTTGAGCTTGAGCAATTCATCGATTTCGTGGGCATGCAGCATGTCGCCGGCGCGCAGTACTTTCTTCTGTACTCCGTCCACTTGTGCATATACATCCTTGAACAGGTAGCGGTTCTCGAGGCGGCCTTTCAGGTCGGAGTCGTCAGCAAGCTCAACGGCCTCCCCTGCATAGAATTGCTCAAGAATCTTCTCTCGGGTATCGAAGCCGATTGCGCGCAGGAAGAGCGTACCGAGAATACGCTTCTTGCGATCGATCTTGGTGAAGATCAGATGCTTCTTGTCATCAATTTCAAATTCCAGCCAGCTGCCGCGATACGGGATGATTCTCGAAGAGTACACATCCTTCTCGTTGGAAAAAATCACACCAGGTGAGCGGTGAATCTGGCTGACCACGACGCGCTCGGCACCATTGATGATAAAGGTACCTCGATCGGTCATCAGCGGGATATCTCCGAAGAAAATCTCCTTCTCTCTCATCTCTCCGTTGGAGAACTCGAGGCTGATCGTGACTTTTATGGGTACACTGTAGGAACGACCTTTCTTCTTGCACTCCGTTTCGGAGAATTTGATGTTATCATAATCAATGGTATAGCCCTTGTAGGCGAGACGCATCTCACCATTGGGGCTGTCAATGGGAAATGTCGACTGGAACACTTCCTCAAGCCCGTACGACGAATCCGGGTTCATACCCTGCATGATGCGCTCCAGCTGGAGAAACCTTTCATAGGAATCAAGCTGGATTCCGATCAAGTTGGGAAGTTCACAGACTTCATGTAATTCAGAACCGATGTACGTGCGTGTTATGGATTTGCCGTTGGCAACCATCATGTACCCTCCAAAGTCAATTCAGAAGCAGACAGTATCCTCAGTGAAGAGGAAAACGAAAGACACAATAGGCCACCGGTGTCTATCCGGTGGCTCACTAAACCGGGCGTTTGCCCACTTGCAAAAAACGCGAGCAGGGAAACGGCCGCGAGGGCCGCCTCCCCCGACTCAGATTAGTCAACGGGCTTTACTTCGACAGTACAACCAGCTGCCTCGAGCTTCTCTTTGAGAGCTGCGGCATCGGCCTTACTGGCGCTTTCCTTGACAACCTTGTCACCAGCTTCAACAAGTTCCTTCGCTTCCTTCAGGCCGAGACCGGTGATGGCGCGAACTTCCTTGATTGCTGCAATCTTCTTTGCGGGATCACAAGCCTTGAGGATGACGTTGAATTCAGTGGGCTCTTCCACCGCAGCAGCAACCTCAGCAACGGGGCCTGCAGCAACGGCGGCGGCAGCTGCCTGCACACCAAACTTCTCTTCCATCATCTTGATGAGGTCAGCGACTTCCATGACGGACATACTTGCGATCGATTCCAAAATCTCTTCTTTTGTAGCCATATTATCTTCTCCTTATACAAATTTTGTCTGCACAGTCATAGCAGGTTACCTGTGAAGACTAAGACTGTGTTCAGTTCTCTTCGGTGGCGGAAACAGAGCCGCCATTCTTTTCGACATAGGCAAGCAATGTTGCCGCCAGCTTCTGCACGGGTGCCTTCATGGTGCCCATCAAGGAAGCAATCAACTCCAACTTGGTCGGGAGCTTGCTGAAAGCCTCCACTTCCTCGGGGGAGAAGTATTTTCCATCGAGCATAGCGCCCTTCACCTTGAGAGGAGCACCTTCCTTGCCGATTGCGAACAGGTCCTTGGCGACGATATTTGCTTCATCTCCGCGAACAAGTGCGATGGCGGTAGGACCAACCAGCTGTTCATCAGCCTGGTTGTTGAGCTCGGTCAGGGCAATCTTTGCAAAACGATTCTTCACAACCCGGTATGCAGCATCCTTTTTCATCAGGGTTCTGCGCAGGTTGGTGATCTGTTCGACAGTCATTCCGCGGTAGTCGGTGAAGATGTACCCGGTGTACTGGCTGAACTCATCCTTCAGCTGCTTGACGGCCTCTTCCTTGGCGGGGGTGATACGAGTCTTGTAATCCATAGTGTGCATCTCCTCTTATACCGAAGCCGTCATATCCTTCACGTTGACCCGGACGCCCGGACCCATGGTGGAGGAAAGAGCGATGCTGACCACGAAGTCAGCCTTAGCGTCAGAAGGCTTCTTGCGGACGATTTCCTTGACCACGGCGCGAGCGTTTTCGCTCACCAGAGCCGGATCCATGGAAACCTTTCCGATGGGAAGGTGAATGACGTTGGTCTTGTCAGAGCGGAACTCGACACGACCCTTGGTCAGCTCAGCAAGAGCTCCCTTGATATCAAAGGTAACCGTCTGGGTCTTGGGGTTCGGCATCAAGCCTCTGCGGCCCAGGATGGGACCGAGACGACCTACGTCCTTCATCATGTCAGGGGTGGCGACTGCCACATCAAAATCCATCCAGCCGCCGCGGATCTTCTCGATCAAGTCGTCGTCGCCAACATAAGCGGCGCCATTCTCGCGAGCTTCCTCAGCCTTTTCACCCTTTGCGAATACGAGTACGCGCTTCTGGGCGGAGAACTGGTTGGGCAGAACTACGGTGTCACGGACACTCTGGCTCTTCTTCAAAGTCAGCTTGACGGATACTTCCACCGTCTCATCGAACTTTGCAAAGGCAATGTCCTTCACCAAGGCAGCAGCCTCTTCGAAGGTGTAGAGCTTTGCACGGTCAACTTTCTTGATGCATTCGCGATAATTCTTTCCGTGTTTCATCTTACTGCTCCACCTCTACGCCCATGCTGCGGGCAGTTCCTGCAATGATCTTCTTGGCAGCCTCAATGTCATTTGCATTGAGATCTTCCAACTTGGTCGTTGCAATGTCAGTCAGCTGTGCCTGTGAGAGCTTACCAACCTTCACCTTGTTCGGACTTCCGCTACCGCTGGTCAGACCAAGAGCTTTCTTGATGAGCACGGCGGCAGGAGGAGTCTTCAGGATGAACGTGAAGCTCTTGTCTGCATACACAGTAATGATGACGGGAAGAATGAGTCCAGCTTCGTAGTTCTTCGTCTTGTCGTTGAACTCCTGGACAAACTTGGGGGCACTGACACCATGGGGTCCAAGCGCGGGCCCGATCGGGGGTGCCGGCGTAGCCTTCTGGGCAGGGCACTGCAATTTGATGACTGCAGTTACCTTTTTCTTTGCCATGTTTCTCTCCTTACGCGACAATCACTCCCAAAATACCAGGAAGTTTTTCGATTTCGCGCTGGTCTTAACGCCTGTCATACGATCAGGCTCCCACCTCATACAGTGATGAGGGAGTAATCACACACAAATGGACTCGGTTGTAAAAAATCAGAAAACTCTCGTGCAGCCATCCAGTCCAAAAGACGACTACAGAATCTTTTCTACTTGCAGGAAATCCACCTCAACCGGAGTGGAGCGTCCAAAGATACCAACACTGACCCGCATGCGAGCCTTTTCAAGGTTGACTTCTTCAATGACGCCAGTGAAGGAGTCAAACGGCCCTTCGATGATTCTCACCTGTTCACCCACAGAAAAAGTCTGTTTGGGTTTGAACACTTTTTCAGCAGGAAGATCGCCGGTCTTCTGGAAAAGGCTTTTCACCTCTCCGGAAGAGAGCGGCTGCGGCTTGATGCTGTCATTGGGAGTAACAAATCCTGTCACTCCCTGAATGCGCTTGATCTGGGAGCACCAAGTCTTCCAGCTGTTGTCGGGCAGGTCGAGCTCTACAAGAATGTATCCAGGAAGGATTTTCCTTTTGACATCGCGCCTCACCCCGTCCTTCACTTCCACGACGGTCTCAAAAGGGACCTTCACTTCAGAACAGACGAGCGCGAAGTCCGTATCGGTCTCGCGCATCTTGTTGATGATTCGCTCAATTTTCTGTTCATAACCCGAATAAGTATGTACTACGTACCAGCCCTTTGCCATGGTGCCGCCTTACAGTACGAACAACACACCCTTGAGGAGGAGGAAATCCACCAACCCAAGGAATATTGCGACAAGCACCGTGGAGACAAGTACGACCTTAGTGGAAGAAATGACAGCTTCACGGGAGGGCCAGACAACCTTTTTCAGTTCCTGGTGAGACTCCTTGAAATACTTGATAAGCTTCTTCATGAAAAGGCTCCTTGTGGAAAAAGATCGAGAAGCAGACAGGCCAAGAAGGACTCGAACCCTCAACATCCGGTTTTGGAGACCAGCGCTCTACCAATTGGAGCTATTGGCCTATTTGCTTCTCGATCAAACTACCTATTTGATCTTTGTCTCGCGGTGCAAGGTGTGCTTGCGCTCAAACGGACAATACTTGTTCAACTCAAGCTTACCTTGAGTGTTTCGCCGATTCTTCTCGGTTGTATAGTTCTTCTGCTTGCATTCGGTGCACTGGAGAGCTATTTTCTCCACGGGACCTTTCTTCTTTGCATCACCCATTTCATGCTCCTCGGTGAGTTTTCACCTCTACCCATCCTACTAAACCGGAAGGGGATAAAAAAAGAGCCCTCGAACGGATTTGAACCGTTGACCCCCACCTTACCATGGTGGTGCTCTACCGACTGAGCTACAAGGGCGTCGGTTGCATGCAAGACAAAGTACGAGATGCATCTGCCTTCAACACGCAGAAGCAAACTTACCAGAGTGCATGGTTTTTGTCAATACGCACCACTGAGAAAGGGGAAAAACTTGGACCGGTTGCTCAGAATTCCGCAATCAGATATAATTTATCACACGTATTTGTTATAATTACAAGGAGTTCCTTATGAAGGACCAGCAAAAGACTCGTTATGGCCATACTGCGAATGACATTGCACAAGACTTTGCAGAACATTTGAAATACAGCCAAGACGCAGATATGTACCATACAACCCAAGAGGGTCGCTATACAGCACTAGCCCTTACCGTTCGTGACCGGATCATCCATCAGTGGAACCAGAGTCGCAAAACCCAGCGCAAGAAGAGCGCAAAGCGCGTCTACTACCTCAGCCTTGAATTCCTGATGGGTCGTGCCATGACCAACAACATCATCAATCTCGGCATCGAGGAGGAGGTTCGCAAAGCCCTCTCCTCCCTCGGCTACACCTACGAGGAACTCAGCGAAGTCGAACCGGACGCCGGCTTGGGAAACGGGGGACTGGGAAGGCTGGCCGCCTGTTTCCTCGACTCTCTGGCCACATTGGAAATCCCGGCCTACGGCTACGGCATCAGATACAACTATGGCATCTTCCGCCAGCAGATCAAGAACGGCTGGCAGGCCGAGCAACCTGACAACTGGCTGCGTGATGGCAACCCTTGGGAAGTGATCAGACCCGATGTGGTCTATCCTGTCCAGTTTGGTGGTGAGGTGCAGGTAATCCGCGATCACGGCCGTGACCAATTCAAGTGGTCCGGTTCAGAGATTGTCCAGGGCATTGCCTACGACACCCCGATCATCGGTTACGGCTGCAAGACGGTGAACACCTTGCGCCTTTGGTCAGCAAAAAGCCCGGAAGAGTTCAATTTCCACGAATTCAACGACGGAGACTATACCGAGGCAGTGCGTTCGAAGATATCGGCGGAGAACCTCAGCCAGGTCCTCTATCCCAATGATACCCTGTATATGGGCAAGGAACTCAGGCTCAAGCAGCAGTACTTCTTTGTTGCCTGTTCGCTTGCAGACATTGTCAGGCGCTTCAAGCGGGAAAAGCAGAACTGGTCAACCTTCCCTTCGTTTGCCGCCATCCAGCTCAATGATACCCACCCTTCCCTGGCTGTCCCTGAAATGATGCGCATTCTTCTCGATGAGGAGAACCTCGACTGGGACCAGAGCTGGGATATCACCGTGCGAACCATGGGCTACACCAACCACACCCTGATGCCTGAAGCCTTGGAGAAGTGGTCGTTGCCGATGCTGCAGAAGATACTTCCCAGGCATTTGCAGATCATCTACGAAATCAACCACCGATTCCTCCAGCAGGCAGTCGCCTACTTCCCGCTCCAGCCACAGATGCTCAGCAAGATCAGCATCATCGAGGAGTCGAACCCCAAGCAGGTTCGTATGGCCAACCTTGCCATCGTGGGAAGCCACAGCACCAATGGTGTTGCAGAGCTGCACTCCCAGCTGTTGAAAAAAACGATGTTCCCCCAGTTCAACCTCATCTATCCCGATCGTTTCAACAACAAGACCAACGGGATTACCCAGCGGCGCTGGCTGCTTGCATCCAACCCCAAGCTGGCATCCTTGATCACCAGCGCTATCGGTGATGGCTGGATCACCGACTATAGCCAGATAGCCAAGCTTGAAGCCTTCTCCAAGGATACGAACTTCTTGGGTGACTTCGAAAAGATCAAACAGGAGAACAAGGTTCGGGCAGCAGCATTCCTGAAGCAGGAGAGCAACATCATCATCAATCCTGACTCGTTCTTTGATGTGCAGGTCAAGCGAATCCATGAGTATAAGCGACAGCTGCTCAACGCCCTGAACATCCTGCTCATCTATACAGATCTCAAGAACGGGGGTGAGGCTACCAAGGAGATGGAACACACCACCTTCCTCTTCGGTGGCAAGGCTGCCCCAGGCTATGTCAATGCAAAGCTTATCATCAAGCTCATCAACAACATCGCCAAGGTCATCAACGCCGACCCAGCCACCAAGAACAAGCTTGCTGTGCACTTCATGCCCAACTATCGTGTCTCGATGGCTGAGCTGATCATCCCAGCCACCAACCTGTCCGAGCAAATCTCAACTGCAGGCACCGAAGCATCCGGCACCGGAAACATGAAATTCATGGCAAACGGGGCTCTGACCATCGGTACGATGGATGGTGCAAATGTGGAAATCGCCGAAGAGGTAGGCAGCGAAAACATGTTCATCTTCGGCCATACTGAAGAGCAGATCACCAAGCTCAGCCTTGGCTACGACCCGTTCTCCCGTGTTATGGCGGACGAGCAGATCAAACGTATCGTCGACCTCTTGTTCAGCGGTTACTTCAACGTGAATGAGCCAAACATCTTCGAACCGCTGCGCCGGAGCCTTTTTGAAGAAGGGGACCGCTATTACCATTTTGCCGATCTTGGCATGTACCGGGATGCACACCGCATGGCACGTGAACTCTACAAGAGTGACAACATGGAGTGGAACCGTAGAGCGGTGCTCAACATCAGCGCGAGCGGGAAGTTCTCCAGTGACCGGACCATCGCCCAATATGCCAAGGATATCTGGGATATTGCACCTTGTCCGGTTGAAAAGGATACGTCCCTCGATACTGCGCTTGCAGATGCAGCAAAACGGAAGTAGAACAGCATCCTGCCGAATTTTCATCACCCCAATCCCCAAGGGGTGATGTTTTTTCGTCATTGGGGCCTCTCATAAATTTCTGCATATAATAGAGATATCTAATGTATTAGAAAATACTATATTTTAATGACAATATCTCGTCATTCGCATCTTCCGACTGCTATATTCAGAGCATGCAAAAATTCTGGGAACGCATGAAAATTCTACTGCACTCCCCTACTGTGGTGGACCTGGCAAAGGTCTTGGGAGTAAAGCGCAGCACACTTTCCAGTTGGATTCATGCCGACAGAAGACCCCCTATGCATGTATTGCTGCGTCTTTCGCAGCTGACCGGTCTGGGACTTGAAGAACTTGAGTTCGGGTATACCAAAGGGTATCGTGAGGATGAAGACGTCTGCGAGCGGCCAAAAGACCGCAAACAAGAAATCCTCTCTCTCATCGAACAGTTCGATGAAAGAGAGTTGGATTTCATCTGGTGCTTCCTCACCAGCTACAAGAACTGTATTGCTACAGACCGAGAGAAGAAAGTATACCAGTAAGATGGGGAGCAAGCAGCGCCAGCAGCGGTGCTATTACCATGGCAGGCATGAAATTGCCTGCCTTGCTTTTTCGTACATCAAGCAAGGAAAACCCAATCATCATCAACAGCACCCCGCCCACCGCAGCAAGCTCGGTGATCCCTGCATCTCCAAGAACTGGTGCGATGAAGCCGCCTGCAAGGGTGAAGAACCCTTGGTAGAGCAGGATGAAGAGGGCACTGGCCATCACGCCGATACCATAGATTGAGCTGAAGATGATCGCCATGCAACCGTCCATGATCGATTTTACCAGGATCAGCTGGTAGTCACCCACCGTTCCTGCCTGAATGGATCCCACTACCGTCATCGCACCGGAGCAGAACAGCAGAGAGGCATTCAAAAATCCCAGGGCAAAGTTGCGCGCACTCTCAGCGCTCCCCTTTCCCTTGCTCAGCCTTCTTTCCATCCATGAGCCCAGGGCAAGCACCCCTTCCTCAATGCGAAGCGCATAGCCGATGAAACCGCCGATGACCACAGAGAAGAGCAGGATCAGGTACGAGCCGGTCTGCATGGCCATCGAGATGCCAATCACCAGCGTGATCAGGCCGGAAGAGGTGAACACCACTTCCTGATAGGAAGCTTTGAGCTTGTTCTTGACAATAAGTCCTAAAAGGGATCCAAGGATGACCATGAGGGCGTTGAAATAGGTGGCAATCATAATGGCATCGAGTATAATACGTTTGCATAACTCACTCAAGGAAGAACCATGCAAAATATCCTGTTGGCTGCTGGATTGGGCTCACGCAGCGAAGGCAGAAAACTCTTGCTTCCCTATCAGGGAACCAGCATTGTTGCCAATGCAGTCCGATCATCCCTTGAGGCGGGCTTGTTCACCATCGTGGTAACCGGCTACCGATCTGACGAGGTGGCCGAACACCTCAAGGCACTGGCTTGCCATTCACTGTTGATCGTCCACAACCCCGATTATCTGCTGGGACAAGGAAGCTCAACCCAGATAGGCGCCCGTCATCTCTCGCAGGATGAGCCTTTCTTCATCTCCTTGGCTGATATGCCGCTCATTGGGAAACAGCACTATCACTGGATCGCCGAAAACGCACATATGGACGTGGTAAGGCCCAGCTTCCAAGGGCATTTTGGGCACCCCGTGTTGCTGGGCCCTTCATTCAGGCAGATCATCCTTGAGGAAAAACTCCCCTTCTCCATGCGTTCCTTGCTCAGCAGGTATCCCACCCAGCGCCTCGAGGTGGAGGACGCGGCATACGTCACCGACATCGATACCCTCGAGGCCTATCACCATCTGCTCGCTACCGAGCAATGATCTGATCACCCGATCGGACGAGGTGGATGGAGGAATCAGGAGAGAATGCTCCGGACAGCAGCTGCACTGACAACGGATTCTCAACCAGTCTCTGTATCGCACGCTTGATCGGACGGGCTCCGTAGACTGGATCATACCCCTCCTCATAGAGGGCATCCACCACAGCTTCTTCCCAACTCAGGCGGAAGCCACGCTTCTCAAGCCTCTTGGCAAGCATCTGCAGCTGCAACGAGACAATCTTGCGGACCTGCTCACTTCCCAACCGCTCGAAGACAATGATCTCGTCCAGACGGTTGATGAATTCAGGCTTGAAGGAGTTGTGGATGATCTCCATCACCACTTTCGATCCTTCTTCATGAGAGGAAGAGGAGAGCAGCTGCTGACTGCCCAGGTTGCTGGTCATGATGATCACCGTATTGGTGAAATCGACCACCCTGCCCTGTCCATCGGTGAGCCTTCCGTCATCAAGCAGTTGCAGAAGCACATTGAAGACATCAGGATGCGCCTTCTCAATCTCATCAAAGAGGATGACCGAGTAGGGACGCCGCCTGACCACCTCGGTAAGCTGGCCTCCCTGGTCGTAGCCCACATACCCCGGAGGAGCTCCGATGAGTCTGCTGACCGAGAACTTCTCCATATACTCGCTCATATCGATCCTGGTGAGAGCTTTCTCATCATCAAAAAGAAATTGGGCGAGCACCTTGGCAAGCAACGTCTTTCCCACCCCGGTAGGCCCGGCAAACAGAAAGGTTCCCAAGGGCTTGTGCTCATCGCCGATCCCAGCCTTGTTCCTCCTGATGGCATTGCTGACCGCCCCGATGGCTTGGTTTTGGCCCACCACCTGTTCAGAGAGCGTCTTTTCCAGCTGCAGGTATTTCTGCATCTCACTGCCCTTCATCTTCGCAACGGGAACTCCTGTCCAGTTGCTCACTATCCGGGCGATGTCGTCCTCGCTGACTTCCTCACGGAGCATCTGCTTGCCTTCGGTTTGTACACCGGCAAGCTGCTCACCCATGCTCGCAATCTCCTTGGTAAGCTGGGGAATCTGGCCGTGCTTGATCTGTGCAGCCTTGGCAAGATCCCCATCCCGCTCTGCCCGCTGCTCTTCCACCTTCAACTGCTCAAGCTGAGCCTTGCTCTCCCTCAGCTTGGCGATGAACGAACGCTCGTTGCCCCACTGCAGATGCATGGCATCGCGCCTTCCCTGCAGCTCGCTCCTCTCCTTGTGCAGCTTCTCCAGCCGATCCTTGCTCGCCTTGTCAGTCTCTCGGGACAGGGCTTGCTCCTCGATGTTCAGCTGCAGGATCTTTCGCTCTATCTGATCAAGTTCCTCCGGCTGACTCTCAATCTCCATCTTCAGCTGGCTTGCAGCCTCATCAACCAAGTCAATGGCCTTGTCAGGAAGGAAGCGGTTGGTGATGTACCGGTTGCTCAGCGTTGCGGCCGCAACCAAGGCTTCGTCCTTGATCCTCACCCCGTGGTGAACCTCATAGCGTTCCTTCAGCCCCCTGAGGATGGCAATGGTCGACTCAACCGAGGGTTCCTTGGTGTAGACCGGCTGGAAACGTCGTTCCAGAGCCTTGTCAGGCTCAATGAACTTGCGGTACTCGTCCAAGGTCGTTGCCCCAATGGCATGGAGCTCGCCTCTCGCCAAAGCCGGCTTGATCAGGTTGGAAGCATCGGTGGACCCTTCGCTCGCTCCCGCCCCGACGATGGTGTGCAGCTCATCGATGAAGAGGATGATGGCACCCTCACTGGAGGTGACTTCCTTCACCACAGCCTTCAGGCGTTCCTCAAACTCGCCTCGGAACTTCGCACCTGCAACCAGAGCACCCACATCAAGACTGAGAATACGCTTATTTTTCAGGGACTCAGGGGTGTCACCGCCGGCAATACGCTGGGCCAGCCCTTCAACAATGGCCGTTTTTCCCACACCCGGCTCTCCGATGAGCACCGGATTGTTCTTCGTCCTGCGTGAGAGAACCTGCATCAGACGCCGAATCTCCTCGTCCCGTCCGATGACCGGATCGAGCTTACCCTGTCTGGCCAGGGCGGTCATGTCCTTGCAATACTTTTCTAGAGCCTGGTACCGACTCTCGGGGTCTTCGCTTTGGATGGACTGGTTTCCCCTGATTGTCTGCAAGGCCTGCATGACAGAATCCTTGCTCACCCCCAAGCTCTTCAGAGCCTTGCCTGCAGCCGATCCATCCTCGAGTATGGCAAGCAGGACATGTTCTGCACTCAGGTACTGGTCCTTGAAATCTGAAGCGATTTTCTCGGCGGCATACAGCTGATTGCCCAGCTGCGCAGAAAGGGAGCGCTGAGCACTTGCGCCATATGCTTTGGGTAGCTTGTCCACAAGCTCGGTGAGCTTGCCCACCACCATTTGGGTGGGTACTCCCAAGCGTTCGAAGAGTGGGGGCAACAGCCCCTCTTTCTGGGCAAGCAGGGCAAGCAGAAGATGTTCTGAGGTTATCTCTGCATTACCACGATCATGGGCAAGCATGTCGGCATCACCAATGGCCTGCCGTAATTTGATGGTCATTTTGTCACTATTCATGGATACTCCTCACCTTTGGGTATGAAGCAACCGAACCCTGACGGGTTCATTCCTGTACACAACAAATATAGTGAGAATTGTGCCTATCGGCTAGGAACGAGGCCTGGGGCGGTAGAATTCCAGATAGGTGCTGACCAACTGCTGGCTGAGCTTCATATCGAAGGTATCGAGGAATGCTACCTGGAAGCACGAGGACTCCAGCAGAAGCAAGAGATGATCGGCCACCTTGTTCACATCACACTCAATGATATCCCCAGCCTTGACCCCCATCCTGAGAAGGCGCTTGAACAGGATCGTGAGCTTGGCCGTCCGCCTGAGGACGATCTCGTTGAAATCCCTGCCTTCTTTCTTCATCTGCAGCATGACATCCACCAAGCTGGTCAATTCCCCGTCATGCTCATTGGCTGTCTGCATGATGTCAAGGCAGATGGTGGTGATGCGGCAGACATAATCCTGGTCGGTCGACCAGGCAAAGGAAGCATACTTGTTAAACATCCTGCCGGTCACCAGTTTCACGGCATAGTAGTAGATCTCTTCCTTGTCCTTGAAGTACTGATAGATGGTTGGCCGGGAGATGCCACACTCGGTGGCGATCAAGGAGAGGTTTGAGTCGCGATACCCCTCCCTTGCAAACACTTTGAGGGCAGTTTGCAGGATTTTCTCCTTTCTTAGCTCATGATCTATCTTCTTGGGCATCAGTCGAATCTCCCGTATGTACCTGGCGGAAAAAGTATTGTTGTTCTACAATATAGCATTATACTGTAAAAAACACTAGAACGCATTTGGAGATTCACCATGCTTTTCTCCCTTCTGGGCTCTGTCCTTTTGCTTTTCCTGCTTATTCTGACAGCCAAGACACTCATGCAAAGGGAGACAACACTCTCCAGCGCCCAAGGCCCCAAAGCAGTGCGCGACCCCCATGCTGAGCAAGCGCTCTCTATGGCGATCGGATGCAGGACCATTTCACAGGAAAATGCGGACGCAACCGATTGGGAGGCTTTCACTCGTTTGCAACAGCTGCTCTCCAAGACCTACAGCTTGTGCGAAACCATGCGCATCACCGATCCCGAACTTGGATCCTACAACCTTGTATATCGCTTCGAGGGAAAGGATACATCCAGTGAACCTGCACTGCTCACGGCCCACCTCGATGTCGTAGGAGCTGTGGAAAATGAGTGGACTCACCCTCCGTTTGCAGGACACATTGCTGATGGATATGTCTGGGGTCGGGGAAGCTTTGACTGCAAGCTGCAAGTGATAACAATCTTGGAAGCATGTGAAGAGATGCTTCAAAGAGGAGAGCAACCTCACCGCACTTGGTACCTAGCCTTTGGATGCGACGAAGAGTGCAACGCATCCGGCGAAGGAGCAACGCGCATCGCCTCATGGTTTGCCGAGCAAGGGTTGCATTTCTCCTTGGTCCTCGATGAGGGCGGCGTGGTGAGTCAGAACTACATCAAGGGCTTCAAGCAGAGCATTGCCGTGGTGGGAGTTGCAGAGAAGGGGTATCTTGATCTCGAACTCTCAGTCAAACGGGAAGCCGGGCACTCCTCCACCCCCTCATTTCCTACCGCTCTGGGGACGCTTTCCCAGGGACTTGCCCGCTTGGAGAGACACCAGATGCGTCCCTTCCTGACCGAACCGGTGCGCTCGATGCTCAAGAGCCTGGGAGAACAGGGGCCGTTCGGCTACAGCCTGCTCTTTCTCAATCCAGCACTCTTCAAACAGGTGCTCTTCTCCCTCTTCTCCAAGAACCCCACCCTCAATGCCTTGATACGCACGACCGTGGTTCCCACCGTCGTCAGTGCCAGTGACAAAAGCAACGTCATTGCCTTGGAAGCAAAAGCCCAAGTGAATATCCGCCTTCTGACCGGCCAGAAGCAAGAGGAGGCGATTGCATGGGTGAAGCGTACACTCGCCGACCCTTCCATCCAGGTCAGCGTTCTTCGCCATACCCCACCTTCCCTGGTAAGCCGAACCGATACCGAGGTCTTCACTTCGTTGAAAAGCACCATCCTCGCCACCTTTCCCGAAGCCTTGGTCACCCCCTATCTCATGCTCGGAGCCACCGATGCACGCAAGTACCAAGCGCTCTGCGACCAAGTCTTCCGTTTCACCCCAGCGAGGATGGACAAGCGAGAAATAGCGCGCATGCACGGCCCCGATGAGCGGATCGGATGCGAGAACATCGCCTTGGCCAAGCACTTCTATAACCACCTGATCACCACCTTCTGAAAGCAAGACCCCGCGGATGCGGGGCCTTGCAAGTACAGGATGGTTCTTCAACCACTTATTTGATTTTCACTTCAATTGCTTTGGGCTTTGCCACTTCCATTTTGGGAAGGGTGAGCTTGAGAATGCCATCGGCAAACTCTCCCTCGATTTTCTGCTCGTTCACATCCTCAGGAAGCGTGAAAGAGCGCTCGAAGCACTGGTAGCAGCGCTCAGAAACCAAACGCTTCTTGTCCTTCTCTTCCTTGCTGCTCTGTTTGGCGGAACTGAGCTTCAGAACATGCTTCTCTACACTCACCTTCACATCCTCCTGCTTGTACCCAGGAAGCTCCGCCTCAAGGACATATGCATCCGATGTTTCGGTAATGTCAACGGCAGGCATTCTGGAAGGCAGCAGGCCCCAATCGCCGAGCATGTTGTCGAACAGCGAGTCAAATGCTGACACCATCGGGGAATCATAGTTTCTTTTAGCCAAGTATTTCATAGTACACCTCCGTGTTCTTGTTGTTCTGTTTTCTGCCCTCATCGGGTTCATTAAGTACACTGCAACAAGCGTGCCAAGTTCCATTCAGCACAACACAAAGACTTTATTTGTTTATATAGTATTGTTTTATAAATTTTTCACCAGCAAGAGTTGCTTGCTTGCATCCCGCACAAACACCTTGCTGGGGCAATCTGCACCCTCACACTACTCAACGGCCGAAAGAATGTATCATTTTGACACAGCAAATGGTTTTGACTCCAAAAACTGGTTCAACGAGGACCACCTAAAGGCCATAATTCACGATAACTCTCTTCTTTACAAGATATTATCTTCATAACTGGTTCATGATTCTCATACTCATAA
>LVBG01000001.1 GCA_001603115.1 Spirochaetales bacterium Spiro_05 | reverse complement strand
GACCGCTATGTGGTGATCGGGTCCACAAACATCAACTACCGTTCTTTCAACCTTGCCTATGAGACATCGCTTGTCATCGACAGCGAAGAGCTTGCCCGCGAAATGGAGAAACACTTCGATGAGCTGTACAAGAAGACGGTATCCATCACAGAAGCGATGGCAGAAGCTTGGCAGACCTTTGCCAACTGGCCACGGTTTGCCGTTGGCTTCTTTGGAGGTTGAGCGTGCGTAAGCTTTTGTTCTCCCTGATGCTCCTATTGCTCTGTACATCCCTCTCTGCCCGCTCATTGGGATATGGGGTGGGTTTTTATGGCCAGAACGTAGAAGCGGAACCAGAGCGTGCAAGCAGTGGTGCTGAGTTCTCCTTGGTGTACAAGCCCTTCCTGCTTGCCTTCCTCAATCCCTCGCTGCATGTGAAAAACTCGGTGGGAACCGAGATGGACGGGGAGTGGGTTGCTCCCTATTGGGAAGTGGGGATGAGTGTGGATCTGATTCGCATCATTGACCATCCCTTCAACTTTCTGGCACACAATGTCATTGCCTACACCCCCTCGGTAAGCGTTGCCTACCAGTATGATCCAAGGAGGAACCTCTCCTTGGCAAGTGTGGGACTCAGTCCTTTCAAGTTGAGCCAGAAGGATTTTTGGTACGAGTTTTTCTCCCCCTTCCTGACCTATGATCTGAAAAGTGGAGAATTGGACAGTTGGGGCGTGAATTTGGTGCGGTACACCTTTTTCTTCAAGTAGGTTGGTATGCGTAAGAGCGTTGTGTTGTTGAGTCTTTTGCTGTTTCTCACCTTGCCCGCCTTTGCCGGGTACTTCGACCTGGCTCTCACCCTGGGAACAAACGTGCATATGTTTGAGAAGGATCTCGATCCAAGCAGAATGAAAATGGCTTGGGGTGCATCGGTGGGACTGACGGATGTTTGGGAGTTTGATGTACAGGTGGACACCCAGCTGGTTCCTACCTTTTTTGGTTCTTCCTCAATTTCCTTGGTAGCGCAGAAAGCGCTGTTGGGACAGCGGTCAACCGGCTCTTCAACTGCCGGGGTGGGGATCAATACGTTGGTGGGAGCAGGAGTGATGATCAGTCCCTATACCAGCGAGGGAACCCTTGGCATCTCCCACCTGCTCCTGACGCTCACCCCGCTTACGGTCGGCAGCCCGATCACCGGCAAGAGAGAGCGGCTCTTTGCGCTCACCCTTGCCTACAACCTGAGCAACCAGAAGTTTGCACTTCTCTTCGACTTGGTGAAATACGATTTCTATGCCATCGGCACCTATCGGGATTATCGCTAGCAGCTGTGCTCGAGGGCCATCATCTTATCGATTCTTCGCTGATGGCGATCACCTTCAAAACTTGCGTCCACGAAGGCTTGCAGCATTTCCACCGGATCTTCGCTGTAGTCGATTCTTCCGCCGAAGGCAATGAAGTTGGCGTTGTTGTGCTTGCGGGCCATAGCAGCGGCATAGCTGTTCTGCGGGAGCGCACAACGAATGCCCTCAATCTTGTTGGCACTGATCGAGATGCCGATGCCGGTTCCGCAGAGCAGGATGCCGAACTCATAGCCACCCTTCTTGTATTCGGTACAGGCCAGATTGGCCATATCCGGGTAATCAACCGAGTCTGGTGAGTGTACTCCCAGGTGGTTCACGGTGTATCCATTCTTTTTCAGATGGTCGGCGAAACGGGCGGCAAGCTCAACCGCTCCATGGTCATTTGCTAGTACGATATTTGGCATATCCACTTCCTCCGTACCTTGATGGTAGCGCATTTGCAAAACCCTGCCTAGCGTCTTTTGAGTTGTAAGCTTTTTGCAACTGGGGTAAAATGTCTCATCGATAGGAGCTTGAAGTGGCAGAGATATATGTAAGCGGGCATCGGAACCCGGATATGGACAGCATCTGTGCTGCCTACAGTTATGCATTTCTGAAAAACAAACTGGATCCGAGCAATACCTACTTGCCGGTCAGATGCGGTAACCTCAACGATGCAACCAAAGCCCAGTTTGAGCGACTGAACATAGTTCCACCCCCTTTCATCAAGGATGTGCGGACCAAGGTCTCTGCAGTAAGCAGAAATACCCAGAGCACTGTCCAGATAACCGATCCGGTCTACACGCTCGTTTCTTTCTACGGATCCACAAGCCGCAGTTCGGTCGTCCCCGTCATGGAGGGGGATCAGTACCGTGGTCTGCTGAGTGTCGACGAGGTGAGCAGCTTCATCCTCAAGGAGAACAGCGGAAAGCGTCCGATCTACCACTTTGTGGTGGATAATTTCCCCAAAGTCCTGAAAGGCTCTTTCCTGCGAAAAGGGGAGATGCCAAGCTTCGATGCTCCGATCATGGTAGGAGCCATGCGCTACACGGTCTTCTGCAAGCACATGGAAGCGTTGGAAGGACAGGCCCCAATATTGGTGGTCGGTGACAGGGAAGACCATATCCGTAAAGCTATCGAATTGCAGATTCCGGCCATCGTTCTTACAGGAATTGAACAGGAAGTCACCAGCAATGTCGATTGGGACGCCTATAAGGGAACCGTCTTTCTCAGTGCTCTGGATACAGCTGAATCGCTGCGTCTCTTGCGTTTGAGCGTACCTGTGGAAAAGCTCATGGTACAGAACCCACCCAGCCTGCAAGCTGACAGCCTCTTTGATGAGGCAAGGGATATTCTTGCCGACAGCGAGTTCAGGGGACTCCCCGTCTTTGATGGGGATTCCTATCTGGGCTACGTCACCCGGCGTTGTTTTTTGGAAAAACCCAAGACCAAGCTGATCATGGTGGACCACAATGAGAATGAGCAGGGAGTGCCAGGCATCGATGAGGCTGAGGTGGTTGAGATCATCGACCATCACCGCCTCGGCGCCGCCAAGACCCGTAATCCCATCTTCATCTGCTGCGAGCCGTTGGGATCGACCTGCACCATCATTTACAAGCTGTTTTTGCGAAACGATGTCGAGATACCTGCCCACCTTGCACGGGTGCTGCTCAGTGGGATTGTCAGTGACACCATCATGCTCAAGAGTCCTACCACTACCTTCGAAGACTATACGGCGGTTCAGGATCTCTTGGCTCTCGGCCAGGTTCCGGACATGCGGACCTTCGGCGAGACTATGTTCCGCAGCGGAGCCTCCCTTGCAAAAGAGACACCAAAGAAGATGCTTGAGGCAGACTTCAAGCATTACAAGGAACTGGGAGTCCGCTTTGGCATCGGCCAATGCGAGGTTACCACCCTCACCGATGTGGATGATTACAAGGATGCATACCTTGCGGAGCTTGAGAACCTCAAGCGCTCGCACGCCCTTGACTGGGCTTTGTTCCTGATCACCGATGTGGTCAAGGAGAGCAGCGTGCTGTTGATGACCAGCATGCCGATCATCGAGCGCAAACTTGCCTACAAGAAGATCGGGGAGGGCATATTCAGCCTTCCTGGGGTTCTTTCACGGAAAAAGCAGTTGCTTCCTGAAGTGCTGAGAGTCTTGGAAGAGTAGGTTACTTCACCTCGGATATCGTGTTGATGCTGGGGATGGTCTTCAGACTCTTGATGATCTTCTTGAAGTCCTCTTCCTTCTCCACTTCCATGGTGAAGGTACCCATGAGTTTGCCTTCCTCATCGTCATGAAGCCGTCCCTCGATCAGATGGCCCTTGAACTTGCGCAGTGCTCCCTCAATCTCACCAAAAAGGTCGTAGGTCCGCTTGCTGGTGACGCTGAAGCGCTTGGTGAGTTTGGGGAATTCGGTCTCCCACTCCACCTCAATCGACCGATCGACCACTTCGCTCATGTTCTTCAGGTTCGGGCACTCACGTTTGTGCACAATGATACCGCGACCACGGCTGATGTATCCCACGATGTCATCACCACGCACCGGTGAACAGCACTGGGCGATGTGAATCATCATATTCTTCTCATCACCGACGCGGAACTTCATTCGTTTTGCATCGAAGACCTGCCGGACGATCTCATCCCCGTCGGCCAGAGACGGCGGCGGTTGCGGCGGTTCCTGTTTTGGAGGCGGTTCGGGGGCCTTGCGCTTGGCGATGATGTCCTTGTCGATGAGGATGTTCTCATCGTACTTGTTCAGCCATGCCTTGATCTTCTTGCGTGCACTGCTGGTCTGTGCGTATCGCAACCACTGAAGGTGTGGTCTGGCGTTGGGGCTGGTGAGAATTTCAATGACCTGTGTGTTCTTCAGCGGAGCGTTGAGCGGTATGATCGAGCCATCCGCTTTTGCCCCTGTCGTATGGTTTCCGACCTCAGTATGGATCTGGTAGGCAAAGTCCAGTGCGGTCGCGTTTGCTGACAGTTCAACGATATGTCCCTGGGGAGTGAAGACGTAGATGGTATCCTTGAGCAACTCGCCTTTGATGTCGTCCATGTAGGACTCGCTGGTCTCAATCTCATTCGACCAGGTCTTGAGCTTGCTGATGATCTTTGAGAACTGTTCGTTGTCCAATTTCGACCATGATCCGCTGTCGCTGCCGGTATCGGCTTTGTAACTCCAGTGGGCGGCAACGCCATACTCTGCGGTGGAGTGCATCTCCTTGGTGCGGATCTGGATTTCCAGCAGCTTGCCATCCAAGGCCATGACGGTGGTGTGCAGGCTCTGGTAGTTGTTCGCCTTGGGCATGGCGATGTAATCCTTGAACCTTCCTTCGATCGGGGGCCAGAGACGGTGTACCACCCCAAGGATGGTGTAGCACTCGGTTACGGTATTGCATAGGATGCGCACTCCAAGGATATCGAAGATTTCGTCGATCTCCTTCTTGCGCTTTTTCATCTTCATGTAGACCGAGTAGGTGTGCTTGGCCCGGCTGGTGACCAGCACCTCACTGAGGTTTGCATCACCGCAGGCACGATAGATGGACTTTTCCACCCGATTGAGGTAGGCGTTTTGCTCGCTTTTCTTGCTCAGCAGATACTCTTGGATGTAGTTGAAGGTGTCTGGCTTGAGAATTTTCAGGCTCAAATCTTCCAGCTCATCCTTGAGCCAGGAGATGCCCAAGCGGTCAGCCAAGGGGGCGAAGATGTCCAGGGTGTCGCCTGCGATCTCTCGTGCCCGTTCGGGGTTGAGATGCTGAAGCGTGCGCATGTTGTGCAGTTTGTCGGCCAGCTTGATGATGATGACCCGTATATCCTTGCTCATCGCAAAGAACATCTTGCGGATGGTCTCCGCTTCCTGGACACTCTTGTTCATGGTCTTGAGGTTGGCTATCTTGGTCTCGCCCTCAACCATATCGGCAACCGCGAGGCCAAAGATGGAGGCGAGTTCCTCGTGGGTTGTGTCGGTATCTTCCAGCGTGTCATGCAGCAAGCCTGCGCAGATGGTATCTGCATCCATCTTGAGCTGGATGAGTATCTCTCCTACTGCCAAGGGATGGATGATGTACGGTTCCCCACTTGCACGCTTTTGGTTCTCATGCTTGCTCGCAGAGAAAGTGGCTGCTGCCAGGATCTTTTCCTGGTCGGCTTTGGGGTACTTGAAGGCTTTCTGGATGAACCGTTCGATCAGTTGCTCGTACATGCAAGAACCCCCCACACAACCCGTTCAAGAAACGCGAGGTCACGCACTCTGGCAACCTCTTCAAACCGATGGGCTTTCAGCAAGTCTGCCACCTCGCTTGCCTGTCTGTAGTCACACTCAAGGAACAAAGCCCCTCCTCGGTTCAGGCGCCCAGTGCTCTGCTTTACCAAGGTCCGTATCAGGCCAAGCCCATCGTCCTCCTTGCCATCAAGGGCAAGCCTGGGCTCCCAGGCCACTTCCTTCGACACCTGATCACACCAGGTTTCGGTCAGGTAAGGGGGGTTGCTGACGATGATATCATACTTTCCCTCTGCTGGGGAGAGCAGGTCTCCTTGCTTCACCTGCACATCGGCTCCCAGCGTTTCGGCATTCGCTTTTGCCACCATAAGCGCTTCAGAGCTGATGTCGGTCAGGGTGACGTGGCATCCCAGTTCCAGTGCCAAGGTGATGCCGACCGCCCCGCTGCCGGTACAGACATCGATGATGGAGAGGGTGTTCCCCATCCTCTTCTTGTGGGCAAATGCAAGGACTTGCTCTACGAGGATCTCGGTATCAGCTCTGGGGATGAGCACCCGTTCATCGACAGAAAACTCCCTTCCATAGAACTCTTTCGATCCCAGGATATAGGCGATGGGACGGTGGGACAAGCGCATCTGGACCAGCGTCTCGAGCGTAAGCAGATTCTCTTCGGTCAGCGGTTGGTCGTAGTTGAGGATCTGCTGGATCTGGTCCAAACCGGTCACCTTCTCCAGGAGAAGGCGAGCATCGAGTTCAGCGCTCTGATCCAAAGAGCCGTCCTTGAGTCTGGAGGCAGTTGAGCGCTTCCATTGCTGGACGGTCATGCCATCCACCTCAGCTCTCCTTCAGGGCAGCTTCACCGGCGGCAATCTTCAGTGCTTCCACCACTTCATCAAGAGCCCCGGCCATGATCAGTTCCAGCTTGTAGAGCGTGAGGTTGATGCGGTGGTCAGTAAGACGATTCTGGGGGAAGTTGTAGGTACGGATACGCTCACTGCGGTCTCCTGAGCCTACCTGGCTCTTGCGCGCTTCTGCCCGTTCGCGGTTCTTCTTCTCTTCTTCCAGGTCATAGAGACGGCTTCTGAGCACCCTGAGTGCTTTTGCACGGTTCTTGATCTGACTCTTCTCATCCTGACAGATGACAACCAAGCCGGTGGGAAGGTGGGTGAGCCTGACGGCACTGTCGGTGGTGTTGACGCACTGGCCACCCGGGCCTCCGGCACGCATGACGTCGACCTTCAGGTCTTCCTGGCGGATTTCGATGTCTGTCTCCTCAGCTTCAGGCAAGACGGCAACGGTTACTGCACTGGTGTGGATTCTCCCACCACTTTCAGTCTCCGGGACCCGCTGTACACGATGGACACCGCTCTCCCAACGAAGGCTTCCATATACATCCTTACCGCTGATGGATACCACCAGCTCCTTGTAGCCGCCGATACCGGTTTCGTTGGAGGAGAGTATTTCCATCTTCCACCCCTTGGCATCGGCAAAATGGCTGTACATGCGAAAGAGGTTGGCAGCAAACAGGGCAGCTTCCTCCCCACCGGTACCGGCTCGGATTTCCATGATGATGTCCTTGCCTTCCAGTGGGTCGGGGGGGATGAGGAGCATCTTCGTCTGTTGCTCGCTTTTCACCAAATGTGCTTCCAGCTCATGCAGCTCCTCACGGGTAAGCTCGAGCATCTCCTGGTCGTCTTCCTCTTTCAGGATCTGCTGGGCCTCGGCTATCTGCTTGATGAGGCTTTTCATGGTTTTCAGCTCATCAATGATGGGGGAGAGGTGGGAACGTTCCTGATTGAGGCTCTTATACAGCTTCATGTCCTGCATGGTTTCAGGACGACTGAGTTTTTCATCTATTTCTGCGAGTTGTTTCTCATACTCGGGCAGTTTTTTCAGCATCGGTATCTCCTAGGGGGAAAGTATACAAAACAGGCCGCTCTTTGCATAGCGTTGCTAGATATCCAGTTGGGAAAGCAAAAGCCTATTCTCTTCCACCTGTGCTGGCCCAAGTCGGTTCATCTTCAGGAACAGGAGGCCCCCTGCCAGGAAGAAAAGGGCTGGGATCACGCCCATATGCAAGCGGATGCCCCAGATGGCCTGGTCGCTGATGGCAATTGGGTCGAAGCCCGTAAGCTTGTGTACAACAAAGAAGACGATGGCCTGGCTTGCATAGCTGAAACGCATGAAAAATGCCCTGATTCCAAGGACCACCCCATCATCTCGCCTCTTCTGATCCACAACCAGGCTATCGATGACATCGGCCATTGCCGGGCTCATGAAAGTCCAGAACCCCCCGAACCCCAGTCCCCAGAGCCCCATCGCCACCATGTAGGAGGTTGCTGAGCCGAGGAAGGAGAGCGGAAGAGCGAAGAAGGCAAGCACGAAGGAGCAGAGGATGAGCATGCGCTGGTTGTTTTTCAGTTTCTTGGCAACCCTTGTCCAGAGGAGGATGGAGATGAGTGTGCCTCCCAGCATTCCTGCAAAGATGGGGGTAGCTTGGCTGCTCTTTGCTGCAAGGACATATTTGACGACATAGTTGATCGAGGCTGTCATGAGCATGCAACCGCTTTGGTAGAAGAAGAGCAAGAGGACGAAGGCAAGCAGGTTGCGGCTCCTCAGGGCCCTGCGCATCTGGCTGAAGAAGGGAGGAGCCTGCTCGTGGTGCTGTTGCAGGGTGAAGCGGTTGATCATCTCCTTGGTCTCAAAAACGCCAAAGCTGACAAGCAGGGTTGCAAGGCCTGCGATGAGGGCGATGACCAGTGCGCAGAGCGCATAGCTTGCCCGATCACCATAGGAGAAAAAGAGGGGAGGGATGATGAAACCACTGGCGATGCCGAGGACTCCGATGCCGGTGCCCACCGCCGCTGTGGCGGTGCGCTCTTTTTGGCTGCGGAACTTGTCCGGATAGATGCTCTGGTAGTTCACTTCCCAGAGGCTGTACAGCCCATCATAGAGGCAAATGGTGATTACCATCCAGAAAAAAACCGGAAGCGGCCTGCTTTTTGCATCCCAGCTGGTGGGAACAGAGAAGATGAGAATGAAAGCGACCGAGGAGAGCACAAGGCCAAGGATTATCCAGGGAAAGCGCCTGCCAAGGCGCTTGGAAAAGGGTGCTCCCTTGTTGGTGATGTATCCGATGATCGGGTCGTTCACGGCATTCCAGACCGAGTAGATGATGGTGGCCAAGGCTGCATATGCCCCGCTGAGCCCCACTTCGGTCTCATAGAACATGAAGACGATCGAACCGAACGCACCGGTGAGGAATTCGGCGATGAACTTGCCCATTCCGTAGGAGACCATGATGCCTTTCTTAGCCATGACACACCTTCCTTGCCTTTCACTTATACATGAGCGAAGGGAGTGTTGTCAAAAGGTTTGGCTGTCAATGCTTGTCAACGGTGAAACGGACCACCATATGCACCACTGCAGGCTGGTTGGATTCATTGGTGATGGAGTGCTCGATATCACAGTGGTAGACAAGGAAATCGCCTTTGCGTATCTCTGCACTGTTCTCTCCCACCTGTACTTTCACTGCTCCCTTGACCACCGTCAAGAACTCTTGGGTACCGGGATAGTGGGGCTCACTTGCCAGCTTGCTGTGCGGCTCGAAGCTTACCAGGTACATCTCCAGCTCCTCGACCATGTTCAGCGGACTGAGGATGCGGATCGATACCCCGTTCTCCCGAGTCTCCAACTTCGGGGCTTCCTCGCCTGCAGGATTGAGGGTGAAGACACGCTTGGGTTGGTCGTCGGTATCCAGCAGGTCGTTCAGTTCCACGTTCAGGCCGCGGGCAATTTTCCAAACGGTTGCAACCGTCGGGTTGACCTTGTCGGATTCGATCTGGCTGAGCATCGCCTTGGAGACTCCCGAGCGTTCGGAGAGAACATTGAGGGTGAGCTTTCGGCTGCTGCGAAGACGTTGGATGTTTTTGCCAATCATCGGAGGGGTATCCATCTCAGAGCTCCTGCGGGGTAAAAAGTTTGACATAGTGAAACAAGTTTACTATAATGAACATGTCCATTGTAAGCTGGGTTGTCTGCCTTGTCAAGGAATGCGACCTCTGGAGGTCTTGATGAAGAATATTCTGATCATCGGTTCGTTGGGCCAACTTGGCTCTGAGATTGCCATTGAGTGCCGCCGTCGCTATGGGGACGAGCACGTCGTATTGACCGATATCCGCGACGATGTGAATAGGCCTCTGGTGGAGGGTGGTCCCTTCTACAAGATTGATGCTCGTGATGGGGCGGCAGTGGCTCGGATTGTCAAGAACCATCACATAGATACCATCTATCATCTTGCAGCCGTTCTTTCCGCCAGGGCCGAGAAGGATCCGCTCAATGCTTGGAACCTGAACATGGGCGGGCTCATCACCACCTTGGAGGTTGCCCGTGAGCTCGGCTGTGCCGTGTTCACCCCCTCTTCGATCGGCGCATTCGGACCCACCACTCCCAAGCAGTTCACCCCACAGGATACCATCCAGCGACCGACTTCCATCTATGGGGTGACCAAGGTTGCAGGCGAGTTGCTCTGTGACTACTACTATCACAAGTTCGATGTTGATACCCGCGGCATCCGCTTCCCAGGGGTCATCAGCAACATGACGCCTCCGGGCGGCGGTACCACCGACTACGCGGTGGAAATCTACTACGAGGCGGTGAGGAACCACCGATACACTTGTTTCTTGCGCGGTGATACCTATCTGGATATGATTTACATGCCCGATGCGGTGGAAGCGGCGATCAAGATCATGGAAGCGAACCCTGCCAAGCTGAGGCATCGCAATGCATTCAACATTGCAGCGATGAGTTTTTGTCCGGAGGAACAGGCTGCCTATATACGTACGCATATTCCTGATTTCACCATCAGTTATGACATAGATCCTGTCAAACAGGCTATCGCCGACTCCTGGCCTGACAGTCTTGAGGACTACGCTGCCAGGGTGGAATGGGACTGGAAACCGAAGTATGACCTTGGAGCCATGACAACCGACATGCTGCAAACCATCACAAGGAGGGAAACATGACCGAACAGGTAAGAAAGGAGCTGGAGAGTTTTCTGTCTCTTCAGGAAGCACAAGGACTGCTCAAGCGCGAGCGTGTGCTTGAGGGCAGCCAGGGCAGATCGATCTCGGTGGACGGAAAGCCGGTACTCAACTTTTGCGCCAACAACTATCTTGGACTTTCCGACAACCAGCAAGTCATCCAGGCTGCGAAGGAAGCAATGGACAGGTGGGGATATGGACTCTCTTCTGTCCGTTTCATTTGCGGCACGCAACAGATCCACAAAGAGCTGGAAAGACGTATCAGTTCTTTTCTGAGAACCGATGATACCATTCTTTTCTCTTCCTGCTTCGATGCGAACGGAGCACTTTTTGAACCCCTGCTTTCCGAAGAGGATGCCGTCATCAGCGATGAGCTGAACCATGCATCCATCATCGATGGTATCAGACTCTGCAAGGCACAGCGCCTGCGATACAAGCACAGTGACATGCAGAGCCTGAAATCTTGTCTTGAGGAGAGCAAGCAGAGCCGAAGGCGCCTGATTGCCACCGATGGGGTTTTCTCCATGGATGGAGACATTGCACGCCTGCAGGAGATCTGCGCCCTAGCCAAGCAGTATGATGCCTTGGTCATGGTGGATGATTCGCATGCCACCGGCTATTTGGGCAAGACTGGTCGGGGTACTGTGGAACTGTGCGGGGTGGAAGGCCAGGTTGACCTGATCACCACGACCTTCGGCAAGGCTTGTGGGGGAGCAAGTGGTGGCTGCATCAGTGGCAACCAGCTTTTGATCGACCTCTACCGCCAGCGAGCACGACCTTATCTCTTCTCCAATACCCTTGCCCCTGCCATCTGCGGGGGGACGCTGAAGGTGCTCGATCTTCTGGAAGCGGGCAACCCCTACAAGGAGCGTACGCTCAGCAATGCACACTACTTCAGAAGTGAGATGGAAAAGGCTGGGTTTGATCTGGTCAAAGGTGAGACGGCCATTGTGCCGGTGATGATCTATGACGAGCCGAAGGCTGTTGCCTTGGCCGACCGCCTCTTGCAGGCCGGCATCTATGTCATCGGATTCTGTTACCCGGTCGTTCCGAAGGGTAAGGCGAGGATACGGGTCCAGCTCTCGGCGACCCACACCAAAGCGGATGTGGATCGCGCGGTTGAAGCCTTTGTAACGGAAGGTAGGAAGATGGGCCTGATCTAGGAGAAGATCCGCTTTTCCAGCTCCTGAGCATATGATTTCAGATCGGCAAGTACCCGTTTCTCCTCAGCAGAGACGTCGGTGCTTGCCAACTTTTCCTCTATCTTGCGATTGAAAAAGGTCCAGTTCATCTTCACCTGGCCCGGTGGGTTCAGTGTTCGGTTGGCACAATAGGAGCGCCATTTTCGCATCTGCTCCTCGGTAAAAACCTCACTCCAATTGCGACCGACATGCCGAAAGAGCATGGTTGGGATACGCATGTCCTCGAAGTCGAGGTTCAGCGAAAGTTTTTCCTTGGGCTGAGCAGCACGGATCAGGGCGAAACGTTTCTGGTCAGCATCTCCGAAGAAGCGGTCATAAAGCTGGAAATCCACATCATCAACGCCTTCGAACTTGTCCTCATAGTTGCGTGCCAGCAAAAGCAGTTTCGGCTCGTTGATGATCTGCTGGTGCCTGAAGAGGGCCAATTGCTTGTCCAGCCCCAGCTTGATGGCAAGCTGGTCGGTAAGGACACTGAGCGGGGAGACGAATGGGCACTTGTTGATGGCAAGGGTGAAAACCCCGTCGACCTTCAGCAGATTCTCCTCATTTGCATGGAGAAGCGGGGCAATATCCCGGCTCAGGTCGAAACAGATGATTGCATTGGGGTTGTTGCGCATGTGGGTTATCGGGGTGATCAGGCGTGAGCATCCCTCGTTCTTGCTGAAAAAGGCTGCAGTATAGAGCACCGGCTCCCCAAAGGGGGTTCCGACAATCTTCTTGACCTGGGTCTTGGCCCGAAGGGTGAAGTAGTAGTCGTAGAGCTTGGGCTGCTTCTCTTTGATCAGGCGTGCTATACCGATGGTTGCCTTCACATCCACCAGTGCATCGTGGGCTCCCACTTGTTCGATGCTGTTTGCCTCGGTGAGAGCGGTAAGGCGGAAGGTAGGATTCCCTGTCTCTTCCTTGCGCGGTGGCCAGTTGATGCCTTCGGGGCGCAGGTCGTAGGCTGCGCGCACCAAATCGATGATGTCCCAGCGGCTGCAGTTGTTGTCCCACTCCCTCTTGTAGGGGTCCAGGAAATTCCGATAGAGGGCGTTGCGGATGAACTCATCGTCAAAACGGATAGTGTTGAAGCCGGCTACCACGGTGTTTGGCTTGGAAAACTCTGCATTGATGCGCTCGATCAACTCGCTTTCGCACACTCCCTTGCGGTTCACCTCCTGGGGGGTGATGCCGGTTATCGTGCAGGAGAGTGGATCGGGAAGGTAATCATCACTGAGCTTTGCGTAGAGCACAATGGGCTCTCCGATGGGATTCAGGTCGAGGTCTGTCCTCTGTCCTGCAAATTGTGCGATCCTGTCATACCTGCTGTCCAGACCGAAGGTTTCAAGGTCATACCAGAAGATGGTGGTTTGTTTGGCGTGGTAACTCATGCAAGCAAGTGTATCACATTCGCCGGCTTCTGTCTTTTTTCCCAGCTGAGGTTGTTCTCCTTCCATCAGTGATTTATGATGGAGGAAAAGGGTTGTCATGAAATACCTAGTGACCATAGTGCTGTTGTTGTCTCTTCTCTCCCCGCTTGGGGCACAAACCCCTACCGCCAACGATGTGACGGTGGCTATTGCCGCCATCACCGATTCGGCGATCTGCTCGGTGGCCGCATTCCTCAACTCTCCCGCTCTCGAGCTGCCGGGGAGCAAACTCCATTTCAGGCCGAATGAGTCTCTGCCTTCCATCCTTATTTTCCAGGAGTCCGATATCGGCTCATACCTGCCGGTTTTTCTCAAGACCAAGGAAGGGGGAACATCCTTCTTCGCCTCCCTGTTGCAAGCAGCACGCGGGCCATTGAACGACATCGCCATCCAGTATCTTACTGTCCATGGCTGGGAGGTTGGCCATGCTGTGCTCAAAGGAGCTGCTGTTACCAGTTGGGGGGAGGGGATGACACTGACCAGCCTCATGGCAAGCGTGATGACCAGCGGACGGATCCCCCCCATTCTTGTGGCTACCGACGTGACGGTAGATGGCAGAAGGGTCAGCACTCCTGTTCGTGTTGAGGGGACTTTTATGCTACACTCTGATGATGAGGGATACTTTTCAGTACGTCCCCTTACGCTAAAAATCAATGGGGAGGAGCGGGGAGTCTAGATCGGCTTTCCCGACCCCTAGGAGGAACCATGTCCGATATTGTCCAGATGACCTCAGACTTCTTGTCCAGGCGGGGGATAGATCCTGATGCCGTTGACATGCACGAGCTCATCAATACCTTCCTGAGTGAGATGGAGAGGGGCCTCGCCGGTGATGAAAACGGCTCGCTGAAGATGATCCCCACCTACATGGAAATTGTTGAGACACTCCCCAAGGGGGAGCCGGTCATCGTCCTTGATGCAGGGGGAACCAACTTCCGTACGTGCCTTGTCACGTTCGATGAGGAGGGAGTGGCCCATATCGAGGATTTCAAGAAGGTCTCCATGCCTGGGGTGAAGGAAGAAGTCAGTGCCCAACAGTTTTTCAGCACCTTTGCTGACAACGTGGAGCGACTGATCGACAAGAGTGACAAGATTGGTTTCTGCTTCTCGTATGCCGCATCCATCACGCGTGACCATGATGGCATTCCTTTGGTGTTTTCCAAGGAGATCAAGGCTCCTGAGGTAATCGGCAAGCCTGTTGGGGCAAGCCTGCTCGCAGATCTTTCCAGACGTGGCTATGATGTATCACGAAAAAAGATTGCCGTACTCAACGATACCGTGGCGACGCTGCTTGCAGGCCAGGCGGCACCCTCTTCAACCGCCTTCAGCGGCTATATCGGCTTTATTCTGGGAACCGGAACCAATACCGCCTATGTGGAGCACAACAGCGCCATTGAAAAGTTGGCCCTTGCTGATGGCAAGAGCCAGATCATCAACATCGAATCAGGAAACTTTGACTTCTGTCCCAGTGAGCTCGATCGCCAGTTCTTCGACTCCACCAAGCAACCCCAGCAGTACCATCTGGAAAAGATGATCAGCGGGGCCTATCTTGGTCCCCTGAGCAGCTTGGTGATCAGCAAGGCGATTGAAGACGGAGTGCTCAGCAAGACGTTTGCCCAGCGGTACGCACAGCTTGGTGGGGTGAATACGACGGTGATGAGCAACTACCTGGAGATGCCCTACAACAAGGAGTATGCACTGGTTGCTTGCTGTGACGGCAACACTGACGATGCCATTGCCTTGTGGATGATCATCGATGCCGTCATCGCCCGCGCTGCAAAGCTCACTGCCGCAAACCTTGCCGCAACGGTGATCAAGAGCGGAGCGGGAACCGATCCGCGTCATCCGGTGTGCATCAATGCTGATGGAACCACCTTCTACAAGACTGAGTACCTGAAGAAATACACCGAGTATTATCTGCATACGTACCTGCAGCTTGAGCACAAGCGGTACTACCAGTTTGTAAGGATCGAAGATTCACCAACCATCGGGGCAGCCATCGCAGGACTCAGCCTCTAGGGAGGGTTTGCAATTGGGTGACTGTTTTTCGCTGGAAACGCGAAGCAGGATCATGGCGAGCATCAAAGCAAAGGATACCAAGGCGGAAGTGTTGGTCAGACGCCATCTCTTCCGCCACGGGTTCCGCTTTCGGGTCAACGATGCACGCCTGCCCGGCAAGCCTGATATTGTGCTTCCCAAATACAAGACGGTCATCTTTCTTCATGGGTGTTTTTGGCATGCCCATCAGGGGTGCTCTCATTTTGCATTACCAAAGACAAACAGACCGTTCTGGGAACAAAAGCTCACTAGAAATCGGGAACGTGACCAAGAGGTTGCTGCACGCCTGCTAAGCATGGGCTACCGTGTGCTGGTGGTGTGGGAGTGCGAATTCTCTCCCGCCAGGAGGCGGGAGGAGACACTGAACGGGTTGCTCAACGAGCTGTGGCAGCTTGGTGAGATTTAGGCTTCGGCTGCAGTTGCAAGCATCGAGCGATGCCAGTTGAGAAGATAGTGGTAGCGCTCTGGATCCTCACCTTTTGCATCAACCACAACGCGGAAGACCGGTTCGGTCTTGCTGCCCCGCATCCAAAGAAAATCGGTGATACTTCCGTCCCTATCCTTGAACACCACCTTATAGCCACCTGTGTAGGGTTCATGCCTATACGCTTCCCCCATGCCCTCATGGCTTTCGGTGCCTTCGGTCTGAAGGATAGCAAAGCTGTGGATATCCATCTCAGCAAGTGCTCTCTTGCGTTTCTCCCACTCTGTTTGCAGGAGAACCTCGTAGCGGTTCTTCAGGATCTGGTGGCTGATGGCAACCTGCATCTTCCCGTCACTTGAGAATGCTCCGGTAGTTTGGAATACCGGAAGGCTTTCGATGATCTTTTCCAAGGTGATGGGATGGGGTACATCATGGCCATTTGCACGGAACCAGAGTTTGGCAATATCTCGGTTGCGCAGCAGCTTGATCAGGCTGAGCAGGGTGTTCAGCGGGTCGCGTACCTTCGCCGGGTGGGTGATGTTCCCCCCGTTCGACCCCTCTCCTAAGATGGGGACAAGATATCCCTCATCGCGCTTCTTCTCAGCAAGCTCAACCACGTTGGCCTCTCCCACCTCACAGCGGAAGACCTCTGCATCGAAGGTTTGGGCAATCATTTCGATCCTCAATGAAGTAGGGCCATTCACCACCGTAGCCAGAAGGGCAGACGGGTGGGCCAGGCGTGTGTGGGAGAGCTCTGCGAGAACCACAAGGGCGAATACGCTCTGGGCGTCAAGTATCTGTGCTTTGCCGCTTCGCGTGTCGATGTAGACCAGGTTTCCCCGATCCCCGTCATTGTCAGGGACATATCCGATTCTGAATGAGTTGTCGCGTGCATACAGGCTCTCCAGCGATTGCTGGCAGAGCTGGAGGCTTTCTCCCTCAGGTACGATTGCATGGACGATTTGTCCGACCTTGTCGTTGAGCAGAACTACCTTGATACCCAATCTGGTAAGAAAGCGTTTGTCGATGCTCACAGAGCGAGCACTACCGTTCAGTTCCCCGAGAATGCCCAAGAAACTTCTTTGTCCCTCCGCAAACAGGGCGTTGACAAACGCATCATGATCGGCAGACACCTTGCTTTTAGTGGCGGTGAACAGCGTGAAGGCCTCGTAGCGCTCCTCACTCTGCTCGCGTTGCTGTTTCACTGCTGAGAGCACCTCCTGGTACCATTGGGTGGGCATTGAGGCACTGAGATTCTGCAGGTAGGCGAAGGCTTGGTCTTCTTCCTGTACAATCGAAAGGAAGTGCTTCTTCAACACCTCCGCTTCGGTTGCGGGATAGACACCGCCCTTGCTGCCGAACTTGAAACCGTTGTGTCCCACCGGATTATGGCTGGCACTGATGTAGAAGAAGGCTGATGCTTCCTCCGGATACAGGTTGCAGTCGGCCATGATCTGGGGGGCTGCCGTGATGAAGAGGTAGCGCACCTTGCACCCGAGGCTGGTCAAAGTCCTGCATACTATATCGCCGAGAACCCTTCCTGTGGGTCTGGCATCAAGGCCTACGAGTATGGTGATATCACTTTGCGTGAGCACCGGCTCTCCTGTGAGCACCGCTTCCTTGCTTGCAGCCGGCAATCCAAGATGGCGGCAGAGAGCGAGGGCGGCCAGGGCAGTGAGGGTGGCATCTTCTGCAGTGATCTGGTCGGTGGAGTCTTCCTCATCGCCACTTTTTGCGAATACCTTTCTCCAGCCTGAGGCTGAGAGGATCATGGATGCAAGGCTTTGCAGGACGGCATCGTGGGATGGGACGGGAAACGACAGTGCATCGACGTGCTCGTCGGCAATGGGAAGATGGCTAAGGGTATCGTAGACTAGCATAGGACCTCCACTGAGGCGAGTATACCATATATTGCCTAGTTTGCAGATGTACGTTAGTGTGGTTGTATGTTGCCTACCTGTGCTGCCATCCACGATTTGAGCTGCTATGCGAAAAGCTCACTCACCGTCGTGCTTCCCACCCTGGAAGTGATGCTCGTTGAAGCATGCCCGGTTCCCACGGCCTTGCTCTCCAGCCAGACCGATGGCTTTTCTTCCTATACCTTCACCGACACTACCGATGCCTTGAAACAGATTCTTTCTGCATGGGAAAGCTTGGACCTTGGGTTCGATGCCATCTATACAGGCTTTCTGGGAAGCAGCGAACAGGTGCTTTCGATCAGGGCTTTCATACAAGCACAACGTGCACGCGCCAACCCTTTGGTGCTGGTCGATCCTGTCCTTGGCGATGAGGGAAGCCTGTATGGGCCGATGAAGGAATCCGACGTCGAGGCGATGCGCATCCTTGCCTGTGATGCCGATGTCCTCACGCCCAATGCCACCGAGGCAGCCCTGCTTCTTGGAGAACCCTATCAGGTGCAACTTGATGAAGAAACAGCACTTTCCTGGGCAAGGAAGCTATCCTTACAAACCAAGGCAAAGGTAGCCATCACCAGTGTGAACCTCTCTTCAGGCAAGGCTATTGCCTGTTCTGACCAAGGGCAAGAGTTTTTGGTTCCCTATCAGCACTTGAATGCATCCTATCCTGGATGCGGCGATCTCTTCGCCAGTCTCCTGCTTGGGCATTTGCTTAATAAGGAGTCCTTCCGAACATCGGTAATGGCTTCTGCCACCTATACATCCCTTGCAATCGAACGCACACTCCTCGCAGGCTATGAACGCCGCCATGGGGTTATGCCTTCGCTCATTTTTGCAGACCTTGCCCGGAGAAAGGTGCCCTATGGAGCTTGATGTCCTGGTGGTTGCACCCTTGAGACATGAATTGGAAGGAATCCTAACAAAATTGGATGAGCCGGTTTCGATTGCAGGAAAACGAGTACTCGGCACCCTTGTCGGGGTTGGCAAGGTGGTAAGTGCTCTTGCTGTCCAGCAGGCGATTCACACCTTCCAACCTAAGCAGGTCATCCTACTGGGTTTTGGTGGGGGTGTCGATCCGAGCCTGGAAATAGGTGCTGCAGTAATCGCATCCAAGGTGGTGCAGTACGATCTCGACCTCCGTCGCTTCAAGTTGGGTTGGGGAGATACCTTTGGCCCCGAAGCAGCGATCACGAAAGGGACCTTGGATTTGTTTGCACCCTCGATCGAGGGGTTTACACCTACGGTATTCGGGACCGCTGACCGGTTCCTGCTCAGATCTGAGCGCGAGTCGCAGCCGGAGCTTGCAACAACCTTGGGGATAGGCCTTGCCGATATGGAAGGATATTCGGTTGCCCTGGCCTCACACATGCACCGGCTTCCCTGCTCCCTGCTTCGCGTCGTCAGCGATGATGCACAGGGCAATCGGCCCAAGAGGTTTGCTCTCTTTGCCGAGGAGGCCCGAGCAAAGCTTGCTCGAGGTCTCTATGCGTTGCTTGAGGAGCCGAGCGAAAAGTCCCCAACCAACTTATAGACGTTCCCATCCTGTTTCAGCTCAATCTTTCGATCAGGGAAGTACGTCTTGATTCGTGAACGCAGGTAGTTCATGGCAGCCTCTTCGATCTCTTGCTTGTCCTCATCTTTGACGCGAGACAGCGTTCTGATTTCCACCGACACAATGTATCCCCTTCCATGTTTGCTCCCATAGCCGAGGGTGAACTGCGTGCCGGTGGAAAAGAGCCCATCGTATGCTACCGATGCAGCTTTTCCTCGTGCCGGCCGATTGGGGTGCAATGGATAGCGTTCGTGGAAGGTATCTTCAAGAAAGTGATCCAGATCGTCAAAAAGCTTTCTCAGGACCCCTTCCAATGCAACTTGCTTGGGATGGGTGCTCATGATTTCTCCTCGTCCAGATGATATCGTTGCAAGAAGGAGTAGTAGGAAGAGAGGGCGCTGTTGTGTGAAAGCTCTGGCGGTGGGAGGTAGAGCTCTTGCTTCTGCTCCGGTACCACCACTTCTTTTGGCCCCAGCTCAAGCTGATCAAATTTGATGCGTTTGGCCAGCTTCCCTGCGAAGCTTTGTATCGCTTCCTCATTCTCCTGGAATATCTGCAGTGCGCCTTGGCTCATGGAAGCGAGGGCCAGAGGGTTTGTCGCATCGAGCTTATACTCTTCGCCCAAGGTCCCATGTACTCTCGTATAGGCTATGTCCTCGATCATAGGAGCTATCTGGTCAACCACCTGCATCTGGGAGGTGGCATAGATTTTCTGGATTGGGGCACCCTTTGCAGGGTCGATCCACCCAATGACACCCGTTCCAGCACCGCTGACGGTGAAAGTGAAGTCACTGCTGGCAGTCGAGAGGCTGAGAATATGAAATTTCTTGCAATCCGGATAGAGCTTCTTTGCTTCCTTATAGGCAAAAAGCGTAGGGTTGTTCGCCACCACTCCGCCATCGATCAGGGTTTGCATCAATTGCTCCTGACGGTCATAGAGGTAGGCAGGCTTGAAAAAGGTGGGAGCTGCACTGGTAGCCCTGGCTGCTTCCCAGAAGAGAAACTGATGGGAGTCCATGGAACTGATGAGAAACGGCTTCCCATTGGATGCGTCGTAGGAGACAACCAAAGTAGGGACAACCGCCTCTGAAAGTGGAATATCCTTGAAAATATGCTTGAGGAAGCGTTCAAGAGGAGCTTCATCATATTTGTCGATGAATATCTGGCTGAAAATCCGTCCCTGGCTTTTGGGGAAAATCTGCTTCCCCTGCTTCAGATAGAGAGCTTCCAAGGTAGACACATCAACCCCGAAGGGGAGGGTTCCCAAGAGGATCTCCTCCTCTATCTTGCCTCTCAGTTTTTCCCAGAAACTTCGCTCCTGCTGCTCATAGATGTAGCTGATGAACCGGCTATCCACAACAAGGTTGGATTTTTCGACCGGAACACCCAGAGCAAGGGCCAGCAGGCCTCCTGTAGAGGTGCCGGCGATCAGGTCAAAATGTGCGTACAGGGGACGGTTGTCCCCCAGGTTTTCCAGAAGGGATGCAAGTTTTGCAAGCAGCACTGCAGGAATGATGCCGCGCATCCCACCTCCGTCAATGGAGAGGATGAATCGTTCTTCCTGCTGGGGAGAGGGTGCTTTTTGCTTGAGATCCCATAAAGCCATGCTATAAGAGTGGTGAATTTGCCCCTGCCGGTCAAGCGTTCTTGCTCGTGATGCGAAACAGGTTTGATTATTTGTTATTATACTATACCGAAAAAAGAATACTAGAAGGGAAGAATAACTAAATATACGTATCCACTGGTCATGAAGCAGGTGTTTTCTGTACACTTTGCCCATGACCACTTTTTTTGAGTATCCTGCCACTGAGGCGTATCAGCATTGTCGTCTGTGTCCTAATTACTGTGAAGTTGACCGTCTCGCGGGAGAGCGTGGCCGCTGTGGGGAGACCTCCACTGTCCGCATAGCATGGTCAGGCTTGCATAAGGGGGAGGAACCGCCGGTAACCGGTGAACATGGATCGGGGATGATCTTCTTCAGTGGCTGTCCCTTGCACTGTGCATTCTGCCAGAATCATCAGATTTCCAACAAGGGTGACGATGGGAGCCCTGCTCTTGGTATTGAGCTCAGCATTGAGGAACTTGCGCTGGTGATGATCGATCTGCAGGAGATGGGGGCGACCAATATCAATATGGTTACCGGAACCCACTTCATCCCGTCGATCATCGAGGCCTTGCAGCTTGCACGGAAAGAGGGCCTGACACTCGATGTGGTTTGGAACAGCAGTGGGTTTGAATCGATAGAGGGCCTGAAGCTCATCGATCCGCATGTCAATCTCTACCTCATTGATGTAAAGACGCTCGATAGGCAGGTGGCAGCAAAATTTTGTGGCCTTGGGCTGTATGCCAAGATGATCAAGGATGTGATGGAGTTTCTGAAGACAAGAAAGCTCAGTACACAGATAGATGCTTCCGGACGGCTCAGAGGGATGTTGGTGAGGCATCTGGTGTTTCCCCAGACTCTTGAAGCAACCAAGGAAGTGCTTGCATATTTTGCCCACTCCTTGAAGCATCAGGCTTATCTGTCCCTTATGGTTCAATTCGAACCTCCCAAGGGTGATACGAGTTTTCCCCCCATCACCGAAGAGGAGTATGACTCGCTCTTGGCTCTCTTGGAGGAGTTGGATGTTGAGGAGGGGTTTGTACAGGAACTGGGGGAAAATGTGTCTTGGATTCCCGATTTCACCCAAGACAACCCTTTCCCCGAGAGTTTTGCCAACATCCTGCCACGCTTTCTTCAGCTCAAGCGTTCTCGCTTCCGATAAGCGTACCGAAGAAAGACCTGCCGTACAGGATATCCATCGTGTTGGGGATGTTCCTTCCGTCTGCGCAGACTACGCGCATCTTCATCTTCTCAGCCCTTGCACTGGCAATGGGATCGAATGGTGTGCTCTTGCCAGGGGTCCAGCTATCGCCGACCATTGCACGATACTCAGCCCACGTTATGGAATCCAGGGGCTTTGCATCAGGATTCTTTTTGGGATCATCAGTATAGACTTTTGCAATGTTGCTCAGATTGATGATGAGCTTGCCTTCAAAGCGCTCAGCAAGGATGACTGCATCGTTGTCAGTGGAAAAACCTGGTTTCCAGCCAGCAGCCACCAATACCTGTCCACGGAAGTTGATGTGGCCGGTGGGGTCGGTGACAAGGTTGTCGGTGCAAAGATCTGAGAGCATAGCCTTCACCAGCTGCCCGTTGAGATGGGTTGCCCTGATGCCCAGCCAGTCCAGCTCCTCGCTGTCGATGTCTTCCTTGATGGCACGCATGGCGTCTTGGTAGACCCGCGCAGGAGCCCCTCCGCCACACACCAAAATGATTTTCCTGCTTTTATCTTGTTTCAGATAGGTCCTCAGCTCCTGGTTCAACTGCTTCAGAAATGCAGAGTCGACCTTGTCCGGAGCTATGATGGAACCCCCGAGTGAAATGACTGCCAAGTTGTTCATTGCGTCCTCCGCCGGCCATGGTACCAGATTTGCATCAGATGGTGAACCTCTTTGCCTGCTCATCTGATGGGATTGGAAAAAGCATGGAGCAGGATGAGCATTAGCAAGTACAAGGCGATGGTTACTCCTACTGCAAGCGAAATGCTCAGCCAGAAGTGCATGCCTCGATTCAAGAATAGAGGGAAGAGGAAAAAGAAGGCGAGGGAAGGCAGGACAAGGTAAAATATCGATTGCGAGAGGTCTGCAATGGCCTTTGTCTCTGCCTTCTCCCAACGCATCCAAAGGATGGCCAAAAGGGAGGTAAGGGGCAAGGAAGCTATGAGCGCTCCAAAAATCGAGCTTCGTTTTGCCACCTCACTCACTGCTACGAGGATAAGTGCTGAGATGCCTGTTTTCAACAGGAGATACAACACTTACTCCTCCTCGGTTCGCGGCACTTCCAAAATTTCAATCAGGTCCTTGGGTTCCAGTCGGAAGGGTGATCCTTTTCCTTCAAAGAACCCATGGTCCTTGATGAAATGGATATGCAGGTCGGTATAGACGATGCTCTTCCCACTGGTTTTATTCAACACAGAGGTGTTGACCTTGGCATACATGCCAGGCCCGCCAAAGGGGGAGGGGAGAAGGCCACGGACCGAATCGACCCGCACCTCAAACTTGCCATCGACGGTAATGGGTTCCCCAAGCCCTAGCTCCCCTTCCTTGCGGAAGTACTCCATCCTGCTGGCAATGGCTTCCTTGGTCGTATGATGGGTATGGATGGCAAAGGTGTCTTCGGCAATGATATCCACCAACTTGCGCGTGTCGTCACCAAGAAATCCATCAAGGGTGATGACCCCTTTTCTCATATTCTCCTGTATCTTGTCATACTCGGGTGTCTGTTTCACGCTCAGCTCCTTCTTATGAGAATTTGTCGTAGAAGATGTTCTCGGGAAGCACGCCCAGCTCGTTGAGCACCGTGATGCACGCGTTGATCATGCCCGGGCTTCCGCACAGGTACGCCTCGCTGTTGCTGCCGTCCTTGGTCATCCTGCGCACCACATCGGTGATGAGACCCACTTCTCCATCCCAGTTGTCCTCCGGTTGGGGTTCGCTGAGGGCGGGTATGAAGGTGAAGTTGGGCATCTTTTTCTCAAGTTCCCGCATCTCATCAAGCAGGAAGAGATCTCGTTTTGAGCGAGCGCCGAAGAAGTAGGCAGCCTTGCGGGTATTCCCTTGCTTTTCCATATCCAGCAGCATCGACTTGATGGGAGCCATTCCCGATCCACCTGCAATGAAGATGATGTTCCTGTCGGTATCCCTGAGGTAGAAGTCTCCATAGGGACCATTGATGGTAACCGTATCACCCTCCTTGAGATGCTTGTGCACATAGGTGGTGCAGATGCCATTGGGAACGAGGCGGATCTCCAGCTCCACACGGCTGCTGTCCCCAGGAGGGGAGGCAATGGAGTAGGCACGATATACACTCTCATCCGTCAGCTCATACTCGGGTACCATGAACTGGACATATTGGCCGGCTTTAGGGGAGATTTTGGCTGGGTCTTTCAAGAGCAGGGTTACTTCCTTGATGTCATGGGTAAGGTCCCGGATCTTCTCCACTACCGTTGTGTACTCCCTGACAGAGAAGAGCTCTTCAGGAATGACAATTGCAACGTCAGTTTTTACCTTGAATTGGCAGGAGAGACGGACCTGGTTTTTTTTCTCCTCCTCGTTGATCCAAGGAAGCTCGGTGGGCAGATACTCACCGCCTCCTTGCACCACCCGTACTTTGCACATGCCACAGCTGCCGCGGCCACCGCAGGCGGAAGGAATGAACACCCCTTCTTGGTTGAGAGCCTTGAGAAGCGGTTGCCCTCCCCTGACTTCCAGCTCTTTGGTCCCGTCATTGATTGAGATCTTGACGGTACCATAGTTGCCGATGGTGGCATCTGCGATGACCATCAAGAGGGCAAGGAAGACGGAGATGAGGCTGATGATCCCGATGCTGATCAAGAGTGTTGTAACCATGCTGTACTCCTTAGGATAGGGCTATCATGCCCGAGAAGCCCATGAAGGCCATGGCCATGAAGCCGGCGATCACCAAGGTTATGGCAGGGCCATCCAGGGCGGGGGGCACATTGGCATTCTTCATCTTCTGACGAATGCCGGCCATTGCGATGATGGCAATGAACCAACCTATCCCACTTCCCAGTCCAAACAGGAATGATGTGAAGAAGGTGTACTCCCTGATGACCATGAACAGACTTACACCCAGGATGGCGCAGTTGACGGTGATCAGCGGCAGGAATATTCCCAGACTCTGATACAGTGGTTCGCTGTAGCGTTCGATGGTCATCTCGGTCAGTTGTACGAAGGCCGCGATGACGATGATGAAGACGATGAAGCGCAGATACTCAAGTCCGAAAGGGAGCAACAGATACTGGTATACGAGCCAGTTCAGGGGAGTGGTGGTTGCCATGACAAATATGACGGCAGCACCCAGGCCAAGGGATGTCTTGAGCTCCTTGGAAACCGAGAGGAACGAACACATGCCAAGGTAATTGGTCAGAAGGATGTTACCGGTGAAGATGGATGCAAAGAAGATGGCGAAGGGAATCATTGACTCAGTCATGCTTGGCCTCCTTCATGATGGTTTCGCGGATGATCCAGATAAGGATTGCGAGAACGAAGAATCCGCCAGGGGGCATGATCATGATCGACCAGTTGGTCCACCAGCTTCCCAGGATCCTGTAGCCCCAGAGGCTGCCTGTCCCCAAGAGTTCACGAACAAACGCGATTGCCAAGAGTACGTAGGCGTATCCAAGCCCGGACGCCAAGCCGTCCACCAAGGAGAGCATCGGCTTGTTTTGCAGGGCAAAAGCCTCGACACGCCCCATGATGATGCAGTTGGTGATGATCAGTCCCACATAGGGGCCGAGTTGCTTCCACATCTCTGGGTAGAACGCCTTGAGCACGATGTCTACGATGATGACGAAGGTGGCGATGATCATGGTTTCCACCATCATCCTGATACGGGATGGTATGTGGTTTCTGATCAGCGAGAGCGTGAAGCTCGAAAGGGCGGTGGTGAACATGACGCCAAGCGTCATGACCAGGGTGTTTTGCAACTTGTTCGTCACCGCCAAGGTGGAACAAATGCCAAGAATCTGGACAAACACGGGGTTGTTCTTCCCCAGTGGTTCCATAAAGGTTTTTCGTAGGGTGTTTTTGGCCATATCACTCTCCTCTGATGATGCGCTTTGCATCATCTGCGGCTCGGTTGGTCAGGTTCAGGAAGTACTCTGAGGTTCTGGTAGCTCCGGTAATGGCATCCACTTCGTTCTGTGCAGAGGCAGTTCCTTCCTCCACCATCTTGAAGGGTGCAGTTTTTCCCTTGAATTGGGCAGTAAACCAGCTCTCCTCGATACGAGCTCCAAGTCCTGGTGTCTCGTTCTGGCTGACAATGGCAAGGCCGCTGAAGGTTCTCAGGTCCTCTTCCATGCCCACCATGAGGGCGATCGTCCCCCAAAGCCCGGGACCCTGGAGGGGGATGATGTAACGCGTCCCATCAGGGCCTTGGGTGGTGTAGTAGCCATCCTCGACAGCAATCTTCTCATTGAAAGCCAGCTCAATTCCTGCCGTGGTGTTTTCAAAGCTTACACCTCCTGCCTGCAGGATGGCCCTGCGGGTGAAGGAGAGTTCGTTTGCAGTGGCTTTGTCCTGGGTCAGCAGGTAGATGCCTGCTGTCAACAGGATGCAGAGGAATGTGACGATGAACATGAACAAGAGCGGATAGATGCGCTCACGATAAAAAGTAGGTTGTGTGTTCATGCTGCACCTCCTTTCGCTGCTTTCAGTTTTTTCTTGGCCTTTGCCCCTTTGAGCAAGGTGTCGAGCAAGGGAGCGAACATATTTGCCAGGAGGATGGCGAAGGTGACCCCTTCGATCCAGGTGGAGAAGGTCCTGATCAGGACAACCAGGATGCCGAACATCGCCCCATAGATGTATCTGCCTGCATCGGTGGACTGCGAGGCGGAGACAGGGTCGGTGATCATGAAGAAAGCGGCAAAGAGGAAGCTGCCCGAAAGAAGTGCTGTGAGGGGATCGATCACTGCAAGTAACCCTCGTTCAGTGGCAATTTGCACCCCACTTGCCCATAGGATTGTCTGTAAGAGGAGGAATGAGACCAAGGAGGAAATCACAATCTTCCAGTTTGCAGCCTTCTTGTAGATGATGTACAACCCGCCAAGGATGATGAGAAGAGCACTTGTCTCTCCAAAACTTCCGCTGGTGAAGCCTGTGAGAAGATTCACCAGAGGTTCAGTGCGGGTGACCAGTGGTGTGGCAGCTGAGACACTGTCGGCTTGGCTTACCCATGAGAAGAGACCGGCAGGGAAATACCCGAGATCGGTGGCATTGCCTACGAACTTGGCGGTCATGGGAAGACCGAAGCTGATGTAGATGAAAGCTCGGCCAGTGATTGCCGGATTGAAGATGTTCTTTCCGAATCCACCGAAGATCATCTTACCGAAGACGATGCCGAATGCGATGCCGACTACAGCAATCCACAGGGGCAAAGTCGGTGGCAATGAGAGTGCAAAAAGTGTGCATGAGACAAAGAGCGACTCAGTAATCTTGAAGCCGTATCGTTTCGCCATGAGCCACTCGCAGAGCAGACCTGTAGCCACGGTGACGGCCAATACTGCAATGAATCGCCAGCCGAAAAAATACACTGCAGCAAGACAGAGAGGAAAGAGAGCATACAAAACTGTACGCATTGCTTGTTGTTTTTGGATTTTCACGGTACCTACCCCTTGTATTTGCTCCAGTATACGGCAAGATTGGGAGAAAGTAAAAAAAAACACAGTATGATTGTTCCATTAGGTGCATAAAAAACCTAGGTTAGGGGTGTGAAATGCAACAAATTTCGAAAAAAGTATGGAAAGGATGCAAGTCAATGAGAAACTCAATTCGGTACGGCTTGCCTCCAGCCTGACACAGAAACCTTGCCGAAAAAGTGTTTGTTTCCCGTGTTACGGTCTCCAAATCGGAGACTGGCAGGGGTTCTCCCAATCGGAACTCGCTGAAACACCACTGCCGACTCTTTGGTATCTCCCTCGATGAGATCCTCGGCTCTGATGAGTATCTGACTCTTGCCACGGTGCATGGTGAAACCCTGGGTTCCCCGGGCAAGGCCATTTTTGTTCCATCCGGACTCTGTATGGAAGATCCAGATCGCGGTGGCGTCCCACTCATGAGTAATTGCCATACAGCAAGCGGGGACCATGTTCCCTCCGATGTTGGGTGTACCTTTCCTGCACCGACTCTTTTCGTCGCAGCAGAAGCATAGCTCCACCTTGTTGCCTTTTGCCGTGGCTTTTCGGATAGGTACTCGTTAGGAACGGAGGATCTTCTCCATCGCCTTGCCCTTGGCCAGCTCATCGATGAGTTTGTCCAGATACCTGATCTCCCGCATGATGGGGTCGGTGATGTCCTGCAAATGTACGCCACAGATAGAACCGGTAATATGCATTCGCTTTGGGTTTGGCTCAGGGCTTTGGCGGATGAAGGTCTCAAAGTCGGTTCCTTGCTGCACATGAGCGTCGATCTCATGCTGGTTGTAGCCGAACAGCCAGCGAATGATCTGGTCCACTTCCTGCTTCGTTCGGCCTTTCTTTTCTGCTTTCTGGATGTAGAGAGGGTACACCCGCGCAAAGCTCATGCTGAAGATGGAGTGTGCTGCCATGGTATGCTCCTTTGCTCTTTCCATCGTACTGCATGCATTTGTTCTTGTCAAAATCGGTATTCTTCTTGCGTCGGAATCCAGACCCTTGTATCGTTCTTAAAGAGGGGAATGAACAAACATGAAAAAGAAAGAAGCAGGGCGAACTGGACTTTGTATGATGGGCATATTGCTGCTGACCTTGGCCTTGGTGGGGTGTGCCTCCACCTCAAAGGAGACGGATACGCTTCATCAGATCTCGGTGCTCAACGCGCTGCTGCTTGGGGAGTATGATGGCATCATTTCCGTAGGGGAGCTGAAAGAGCTGGGTGATACAGGCATCGGTACCTTCGACACCTTGGAAGGGGAAATGATCCTGCTGGATGGAACAGTGTATCAGGCAAAGGCCGATGGTACAGTGGTGATACCCGATGATGAAGTTCTGGTACCTTTTGCCATGGCAGTCCACTTTGAAGCGGATATTCACGAGGGGTCTCTTGCAAACATTGTTGACATCAATGCTCTCAAAGCGGCGCTGGATCAGACCATTGCCCGTACGAGCAATGATTTCAACCGGTTCTATGCAGCGGTCATAACGGGTTCTTTCTCTTCCATCAGGGTACGTAGCGTACCGGGACAGACAAAGCCCTATCCCAGACTTTCGGCGATTGCTGCAGAGCAGAAGGAGTATGAGTATCAAGATGAGAAGGGTACAATCGTTGCATTCCGTTGTCCACAGTACGTGAATGGGATCAACATGCCTACCTGGCACCTGCACTTTCTCTCATCCGATGCAAGCAGAGGCGGTCATCTTCTGGAAGCAACGCTTTCACAAGGGAATCTGAGGATGGGTGATATGAAGACCTACCAGATCCAGCTTCCTTCCTCTTCTTCCTTTGCTTCTATGGACATTGCCAACGATTTGACGAAGGAGACCCACGCGATCGAGGGCGTGAAATAAGGAAAATATACAACCCTTCCAAAAACTTGGGAGGGTTGAATATTTCAAGTAGCTCGTCTCTTAGCGTGCTTTGACAGGAGTCCACACCTCACTGTATGCATATCCCGGTTTGCCTTGATCCATCCTGGTGAAGGAGAAAGAGGGCGCATTGATGACTTCGTACCCCGAAACCGGCAGCCATTCTGAGTAGATCCGTGCCATGGTGTCCTGCAATGCGGAGGGGAAGGGCCCCTCACAGGGGAAGACCGCCCAACTCATTGCTTCGACCGGAACATACTCCAAAAGTGGACTTGTCTCATCTTCTGAGGTCAACACCCCGATGAGATGGGTCAAGTATCCGTCCTCTTTCAGAAAGTTGGCATCTGCATCAAAGGAAGCATTAACTATCTCCCTCGGCTCGATGTTCTGCAGTCGGTGCATCGCTTCCCGTTGCTCGGCTGTGATCGATTGTGCCAACGATACGATTTCCTGGTTCACGCCCTCAAATTGCATCGGTACCCGTTTTGTAACTCCCGCAAGCTTGAATGCGGGCATTTTCTTGATTCTACACTCCATACTGGTTCATCCATTCACGGTGATTTTGAAGGAGAGGATGGGCGTGGCTTTGCTGAACCCTGATCTCTGGACCTCAGAGGGGAGCAATCCAGCCCATGCTGCAAAAGCTCGGCTGAATCCATCCAGCGAATTGTACCCATACCGATAGGCAACATCAGTGACACTCATCCCTTGAAGCAACGCCTTGTTTGCTTCGGACAAGCGCCGAACTCTGATGTATTCGCTGACCGAATAGCCGGACAATGCGAGAAATACCTTGTTGAAATTGTAGGCTGAACCTTTGATGAGGTGCACCAACTCATCTGATGAGAGATCTTCTCCAAGATGGTTCTCAATATAGGTTACGACGTTCTGTAACTGATCAACCATGCCATTTCTCCTCTTCTGGGTGCCAGAGTAGCATCTGCCGTATCATGATGCTCGACATAGATGGTAGAGAATTGTCGGATAGCTCGGTTGCCAAGCAAGTCACTCCCTTTCTTTGCAGTTTCCAAAAATGCAAACACCGCCTTTTCCTCTCCGCTTGACCGCGTACATCGCCGCGTCGGCATTGCGGAGCAATGTTTCACTGTCCTGTCCGGCATCGGGATGGAACGCGATGCCTATGGATGCGTTGGCGGTGCAGGATTCTGCACCCAAGATGATGGGTTCCTGGATGGCTGCAAGGATTCTTTGGGCCAAGTGCTCTACATGCAGATGATCTTCGATGTCATGGACAATGACTGCAAACTCATCCCCTCCCAGTCTGGCTACAAAATCTGTTTCCCGAACGCACTGCATCAGACGATTCCCTATTGCGACCAGGACCGAATCTCCACCCTCATGGCCATGGGTGTCATTGATCTCCTTGAACGCATCCAAGTCGATGAAGAGGATAGCTGATATGTGTGTTTCCTTCTTGTACTGAACAGCTATACTCTCCAATCGTTCGAAGAAAAAGCGTCTATTGGGGAGGCCTGTGAGCATATCATACTTGGCATACTTCTCCATCTGTGCTGCGGCAACCTGGAGTTTTTCGCTTTCCTGGTGAATCATCTGGTTCTCTTTCTCAAGGGTATACAAGGAAGCAAGCTTGTTCAGCGAATAGAAAATGGTTCCGTAGGCGGCCAGAGAGAGGGCTGTCAACAGCAAAATCGGCAGTCGGTTCTGATCCAAGCTCAGCTTGATATCGTCAGTTACAAAAAAGTAGTAGGCCAGATTGAGAAAGATGAACATCATCAGTATCGAAAAGGATGGCCAGTTCTTCACCACCGACTGGTAGGCGTTGAGGAAGTACCGCTTGAACAGATGAATCACCAAAAGATAGAGAACGAATCGGAAGACAATATGTGGATACTCAGGAGTAGGAAACAGCCTGCCCAGATAGAAACTGAGCGCAATGATCATCATGGCAATATTTACCGAGGTGAGAAAAGTGAAGGACCACTGCATGATGCTCAGCTTAGTCAGGGGCTTGAGGATGATGGCCACCACGATGAACAGAAGGAGGGTGAATCGTGAAAGGCCGGTCAGATCCCCTTGGATATAGAACCAGATGGCGCTTCCGATGTTGGTGGCGAAGGCCAAGGTCATGAAGAGGATGGTTTTCCTGCGTCCCGCCAATTTTGATTTTGTCAGGGTGAAGAGCAGGAGCATATACATGATTGAGGAAACCAAGCCCCGCAAGAAGTCGGGAAGGAGTATTTTCATGGCAACCTCCGTTGTTCTGCATTGGACAATGTGAGCATTGGAAGGAAGGTGCTGGGTGTACAGTGAATGCGAAACCCTCTCTTCGAAGTTTGGACCATACTTATTCCTTGCTGTTTCGTGTGAGATGTATGCAATAAGAGCTTATCCAAATCCTGACTCGACTGCAAGGAAAAACGGTGCACATACGCACCGTGCAGCCTAACACGAATCTGGCTTTCAGAGGGTGAGTATGCTCATATATGCATATCATCCCGTTTGGCAGAAAAGACCAGATGAGGCATATCTGCACCACGATAGTGTTTGACGAATCGGATTCTTGCAAGCATACCACCTCTGATTGCCACATTCATTGAAGCAATGTTCGTGTCGCGGATGATGGAGTAGACCTCTTTTGCATGCAGTTGAGAGAATGCGTACTTCTTGCAAGCAAGAGCAGCTTCGGTTGCATACCCCTTGCCCCAGTACGCACGGTTGAACAGGTATCCAACCTCCAAGACCTTGGCGTCACCTATGGTTTGCCAGGTAAGCCCAGCTTGTCCGATCATGATTCCGGTCTCTTTGAGGGCAACCGCCCAGAGGCCGAATCCATCCTCTTTGTATCGCTTCAGATTCCGTTCAAGCCAAGCTTGTGTTTCCTCATCCGAAAAAGGCCCTTCATACGCATACATGGTCTGGGCATCCTGCAGGATTGCAGACAGCATCGGATAGTCTTGCTGTGTCATTTCACGAAGCAGCAGACGTTCCGTCTCAAGGATGATCTTCATGGCTCTCCCCCTGTACAATGAGGTTTGCATAGTAGCAACGCTTTCTCTGCCTGGGAAGTGGCTGTCAAAGAATCTTCTTGTTTCCCTTGGAGAGGTTTATCACAGCAAAGATGGATGTACCAAGTATCAGGAGGAAGGAGATTGCGTTGATCACCGGTGTCGAACCATCGCGCACTTGCATGTACATGTTGATCGGAAGCGTTGCCTGCGAACCAACGAGGAAGATGGTGGTATTGAAGTTTTCGAACGACATCAGGAAGGCCATCGCCGCGCCCCCTATGATGGAGGGTCTGAGATACTTTAGGGTGATGAACCAGAGCACCTCAGCCTTGTTGGCTCCCAGGTTGTAGGCTGCTTCCTCCAAGGTCCTGTCGAACTTTTTCAGCCTTGCCGATACTACCAGGGCCACAATGGTGGAGATGAATGAGGATTGGCCGAGGACCACCAGAGGAAAGCCGGGGCCGAGGAACTTCACATAGATGTTCAGATGGTCTTCGATGAACAGGCCGATGGTGTTGGAGAACATCAGGATCGAGATACCCAGAATGACGCCCGGTATGACCAAAGGAGCTATCATGAGGAAGTAGAGCGCTCCCTTGAAGCGGAAGTTCTCCTGTTCAAAGAGAAAGGCTGCACAGGTTCCCAGGAAGGTGGAGACGATCATAACGGAGAAAGCCACTTTGAAGGAAGTGAACAGGCTCCTGAGATTCGTCTGGTCATGAAAGATGCCGTACTTTGTTGGTCCTTTGCCAAAGAACCAGTCAAGCGTGAACCCTTGCCAGGGAAGAGCAGGATACATGGAGTCATTGAAGGCGAGGATCATGGTTACCACCAACGGAGCGAAGAGGAAGATGAAATAGAGGATGATGAAGAGGGTGAACCCGTAGCGATAGCGTTTTGAGGATGGCAGGCTTCTGATCATTTTTTCACCACCTCCTTCAGGTTTTGTTTTGTCAGCTTGAGCAATACCCAGATGATGAGCGACGAGAGGGCCAGAAGGAGGAATCCAAAGGCTGCCCCTTGGTTCCAGTTGAAGTAGAGGATAATCTGGTTGTAGATCTGCTCGGTGAACCACAGCGAGTTCTTGCCGCCCATCAGGTTCGGTGTGAGATAGCTTCCCAGCACCAGCATGAAGACGATGATCCCTCCGTTTACGAGACCTGAGGCACAGTGGGGAATGATGATGGTTCTCCAGATTGCTATCTTTGAGGCTCCAAGGTCGTAGGCAGCTTCAATGATTGAGTTGTCCAGGTCGTCCATGACCCCGATGACGGGCACCACCATAAAGAGCATGCTGGTATATACAAGCCCCATGATCATGGTGATGTCGTTGTAGAGCATCTCAACCGGCTCCTTGAAAAAGCCCAGCGTTACGAGGAAATGGTTGAGAATCCCGCTCTCCCTGAGCAATATCATCCAACCGTAGACGCGGATGAGTTCGCTGACCCAGAACGGCACAAGAATGAGAATCATGAGCGCTCCTGTCATCCTTCCCCTCACCATCTTGGAGATGTAGAATGAGACAGGCAGGGAGATGACCATCACCAGGAAGGTGACCAGAATGGAGTATCCTGCGGTACGGACGAAGGTAAGCCAGTAAATGGGCTCGCGGAAGAAGGCAAGATAGTTGTCCAGGGTGAGCTTGCCGGTATTGGCTTTGGTGAAGGAGAGTCTCAGTAGTTCCAGATGTGGCAGTACGATCAAAAGAAAAAGCCACAGGACTACAGGCAGGAAGAAGAAGAGAAATCCCCATTTGATGTGTTGTCTATTCTTCATCATAGAGCTTCCAATCACTTCTCTTGAAGCAGACTGTCTTGTTCAGGTCCCACCCGACCTGGATGCGATCACCGCTGCGGATGGAATCGTACTCACGGGTTTGGGGCAGGGCTACCACCAATTCCCCCTCAGTTCCCAGCGGCTTTACCATCAGGCGGCTGTTGCCCCCATCGAAGAGGATGGAGGTGACGTCAACCGGGACGGTCTGGAAATTTTCCCGACCCTCCCCTGGGTTGATGATGACCGCTTCAGGGCGGATGAAGAGGTCATACTCATCCTCCAAACCGCTCTGCTCAAATTTCTGTGCAAGTTTGAAATCGTAACGGTCACTATAGCGGGCGATGGTATCACCTTCTGCATCCCTGTGCAGTCTCACCCTCAGCTTGTTGTTGTTTCCCACGAACTGGGCAACAAACGAGGATTTCGGCTCATGATACAGCTCTTGCGGCGTTCCAATCTGCTCAAAATGCCCATTGTTCATGACTGCAACCGTGTCACTCATGACCATGGCTTCGCTCTGGTCGTGGGTGATGTACACAAAGGTTGTTCCCACCTGCGACTGCAATGTCTTGAGCTCCACTTTCATATGTTCCCGCAGTTTTGCATCGAGCGCACCCAAAGGTTCATCGAGCAAGAGTACGGTTGGTTCCATGATCAGGCACCGCGCAATGGCAATGCGTTGTTTCTGTCCGCCGGAGAGCTGGCTGATCTGTTTCTTTCCCGATTCAGGAAGGCCGACCCGCTCCAGCAACGAGCGCACTTTCCTGTCAACCTCAGGGCCTCGCTCTCCTCTTCGACGCAAACCAAAGGCAATGTTTTCGTGCACGTTCATCATGGGAAAGAGTGCCAGATTCTGGAAGACCAGGTTCACCGGCCGTTTGTTGGGGGCTACCCCGTCCATGTTCTTCCCATTGAACAGGAGTGTGCCTCCATCGGGTTTGTAGAACCCGGCAATCATCCGCAGAAGCGTTGTTTTGCCGCATCCGGAGGGGCCTAAAATCGAAAAGAACTTGCCGTCTTCCACTTCAAACGATACTTGGTCAACTGCGGTGAAATCACCAAATCGCTTGGTGACGTTTTGTACTGAGAGTGCACTTTCCATACTGTTGTTTACCTTGCAGAAATGCCGATGGCTGGTATTCAGCCATCGGCATCGTGCTGTCAGATCTTTCAGCGAGCGGCTTTGATCTTGTCGAGAGTCTTTCCTTCCATCTCCTCAATCCCAGCCGGGACGGTTGGGTACCAGTTGATGTTCGCAAGGACTTCAGGAGGAAGACCACGGGTAAAGTTTGCCTTGATCTCCTCATCGAGATAGTTCACCGCATCCTTACTAGCTGTTCCATAGGTTTCACGGTTGGTGAAGAATGCAGCGTTCTCTGCTCTCAACATGAAGTTGATGTAGGCATAGGCAGCATCGAGGTTCTCACTCTTTGATGGGATGGTGAAGGTATCAACCCAAGCGAGTGCGCCGCTCGTTGGTGCGATGTAGTCAATGTTTGGATTCTCAGCATGCAGCTTCCATCCTGCTTGTTCCCATGCAGATGCGGCCCAGACTTCTTCCGAGCGCAGCGACTGCAACAGCTGGTCGCCATTGTCCCAGTAGGTTTTTACCGAAGGTTTGCCTGCAATCAGGACTTTCTCCATCTCGTTGAGAAACTTCTGGTAGGCTGCGGGGTCTGCATAGAGGGCAAACGGATCATAGCCGAGGGAGAACCCCATGCCGATGAGCGTAGGTCTCTTCAGGCGGTAGGAGACTCTTCCTGCATACTTGGGATCGAGCAGGTCCTTGAAATCCTTGATATCAGGAGCTTTCGCCTTGTTGACAACCAACCCTTCGGTTCCATAGACGTGGGGTACTGCATAGGATTTGCCATTCACCAAGGTGTTTTTCTTCACAGCTTCCAACAGGGAAGGGTCTATCTGGTCGGTGTTCAGGCGGGTATAGTCTATCGGCTGGTAGATGCCGTATTGCTCGACGACAGAGGAAATTCGGTCTTGTGAGGGTTGGGCAAGGTCAAACCCACCGCCGCGGGTTGCACGGAGTTTGCTGATCATCTCCTCGTTGTTGCTGAGGGTCACCTCAACCTTGTAGCCGGTTTCTGCGGTGAACTTGTCGAGCAATTCCTGCGGAGCATAACCAGACCAGGTGATGACACGCAGTACGGGATTCTTGGTTTCTGCTGCAGCTTGGGCAAAGAGCATTCCGCCCACTACCACCAGGACCATGAGAACAAGAACAACTTTCTTCATACGGAGTCCTCCTCTAGGATTGTGAGGCATTTCCTGTTTTGCTGCTGCACTTGTTTGGATCCACTTGCAGGTTGTGCCTCGTTCCCATGGTAGGTCGTGCCAACTTCAAAGTCAATTCCACAACAGGAAAGATAAAAGTGTTGATGAACCCTTTATTGGATTTCCGATCATCTGAAAGGTTGTCTGAAGTTATTGCAATGGAATGAATTGAAGCGCAATTCAGTCAAAAAGTAGGTGTATGCGGAATGTACTTGTCCGCTCAGTTCACCCATTGGTTGATGCGCAGAAAGTCTTTGTAAGGAAAGGAAAAATAGAAAGCAAGGTATAGAAATATGAGTAATCAGTGAAATCGTGTTGCAACCACACAGCCCTGATGCATGCTCCTGCCATAAAAAGAGGGCCACTGGGAAAAATTCTACAGGAGTTTTCCGGAGTTTTCTTGGATAGAGAGGCCCCTTGGGTCGTGCTTTTTGGGTACGCTGTGATAGTGAAATTTGCATGAGTATGATCGAAATCGTATGATAAATATGCAAGAAAATATGACTAATAATTGATAGCCATCAGTACCAGCTTACGCGGCAGTGTTAGTTCAAGTGGTATATAAATACATACTATGTAAATAATAGTTATTCCTCTTGACTTCGTTTTTCCTCACACTATACTGAGGTTGAGTTGGTACAAAAACAAACTAACCTGTATAGGAGATGTCATGGACAGTCCTCGGAGAACACGGCTCATCAATTCCTCAAGAATCATCCACCGCCTTTGGATAGAGGATGAGTTGAGTCGTGCTGACTTGGCAGCACGGTTGGGACTGAATCGTTCTTCTGTCTCAAATATCGTTGCAGACCTCATGCAACGGGGAATCGTAAGGGAGAATGAGATCATTGATCCAGGTCCAAAGGGTGGGAGACGAGCCATCGGCATCACGCTGAACAAGGAGTATTTTCACGTGATCGGTATTGAGATCCGATCGGATTCCTACACGGCTCTCTCAGTTGATCTGGAAGGAAAAGTCCTCTTCTCAGAAACAAAACCGAAAGGATTCAATGCAAAAACCTTCAGCTTGGAAATGCAAGCACTCATCGAATCCCTGATTAAACGGCTCGACTTCATGGGACGGCACCTCTTGGGCGTCGGGATTGGGTTTTCCGGTATTGTCGATTCTGAACGGCAAGTGATCATTCGTTCGGTTTCTCTTGATTTTCATACACCGTTTGATTTTTATACCCAAGTGGCTTCAGCATTTCCGTTTCCAGTTTTTCTGGAAAATGATGCCAACTGCGGGGCATGGGGGGAGGTCATTTTCCAGAGAAAGCGGAAACTGCGGAACTTTCTTTTCATCCTGATTGAGTTCTGGAAAGCCTATGATCTCAGAACCGGCTTGGCAAGGCCAACGGTCGGGCTTGGATTCGGCTTTGACGGGAAAATCCATCGTGGCAGCCACAATCAGGCAGGGGAGTTCAAAAGCGTATTGAATCGAAATCCTTCCTCCTCCGAACAAGTGGAAGTGGATAGAACCATCTCTGTAACCAAAGACAAGAGAGCTTTGCATGCGTATCTGCAGGAAGTAAGCGAAAATCTGGCATTTCTCATCAATACCTTGGATATCGGGCATGTCTTCATCGGGGGGAATGTGGAAACCATCGAGTCCGTCATGCCGGATATGCTCCGGACAGCGCTCCGAGCAAACGCGCTTGACCATCAGGATGAAGGGATCCAAATACAATTCTCGTCACTTGGGTACCATGCCGTCTCCTTTGGGGCAGCAGCGTTGGTACTCGACAAGGTGTTGATGAATCTGGAACCACTTTCAGAGTACGCAACCCAGAAGGAACTACCGCTTTTTCATCTCTTGGCATAAGCGCATGATTCCTTCTTATGAAGGATGCTATAAAAATGGAGGACTACTATGAACATGAAACGGTTGCTCAGCATGATTTTCATGTCGCTGTTCCTTATTCCCGCGTTGCTTTTTGCAACAGGGACAAAAGAACAAGCAAAGGATTCAGCGGGTGATGGCATCATCACGTTGTCTGTCTATCACTTCCTTGATCAGACGGATAAAACCACTGCGCCCAATTTTCAGTATCTGGTTGACGTCTTTGAGAAGGCAAATCCGAATATCAAACTTAGCTTTGAGTATGGGTATGGGGAGGCCTTCCACGACAAGTTGCAGACCATGGCAATGAGTGGACAACTTCCCGATATCGTACTGTTGTATCCTGGGGAACGGACAAGCCAGGTAACGAATGCAGGGTTGGTACAGGATTTGCGTCCCTATTTGAGCGGACATGAGGATGAGTTTGCCGATATGGCAATGCAAGGCCAGGGAAAGAACGGAGAGATCTGGGAACTTCCTGAAGATATCAGCATCACCTCAATCATGTTTACCAACAACCGATTGCTGAAGGAACTTGGGCTGACCTTGCCCAAGACCTATGAGGAGTTGTTGGCTCAGGGACCGGCGATCAGGGCAGCCGGCTTGATCCCGATTTCCATCGCGAACAAGGATGCGTGGCCGATGCAGTCATGTGTAGCGGGCATGCTCGTGGAGAGAGCTTGTGGGTTGGAGTGGTTCGACAAGGCCATTGCAGGGGAAGCACGCTTTGATGATCCCGAGTTTGTGTATGCCATGCAGATCATCAAGGATCTCACTGACAAACAGATGCTCTCACCTGGTACCAACCAACTTACATATGGACAGGGCCTTGATGATTTTGTCCAGGAGAAAGCTGTCTACTTCATCGATGGTGGTTGGACCGTGAACAATATGGTCGGCGAGTTGAGTGCAGAACAGAAAACCTACATGAGCTTGGAATCATTTCCGGATATTCCCAACCAGAAGGGACAGAGCCTTTCCACCTCGGCAACAGCAGGACAAGGGTTCGGGATGAATGCAAAGCTTTCAAAGGCAGAATCGGATGCTGCTTGGAAGTGGATTTGGTTCTACTCAGGTCCGGAAGGCTCGGCAATCAGGCAAAGGTTCGGAAGACTGCCTGCCTATAACCTGGCAGAGCCCAAGGATGCTGATCCCATGATCCAGAAGTTGGTGGCTTATGCAGGTAAAGTGCCGATGGGATATGTGATGGATTCTGTGCTTGCCGCTGAACCAATCGGTACGTTCAACATCAATCTCCAGAACATGATGTTTGGTACGAAGACTCCGAAGCAAGTCGCTCAGGAACTGGAAGCCATGGTAGCGGCCATTGGCCGATAGCGTTTGATCATCAGGCTCTTCCCCAATTGGGGAAGAGGCCTGGCTTGCAGAAAGAGGAGTACCATGACATTCTCACAACAAAAACGAATGAGCTACTATGCATTCCTTGCCCCTGGCCTGCTGCTGTTTGCCTCCATCATCATATTCCCGGTGGCATACAGCCTGACCTTGAGTTTTACCTCGTTCGGGGGGTATGGTACTCCAAAATTCATTGGATTGGCAAATTATGCCAAGATTATCAGTGATGAGGTATTTCTGCATTCACTGAGGAACAATCTCCTGATTGTTGCTATCTCCGTGTTCGGCCAGATTCCCTTGGGGTTCCTCTTGGCATATCTTTTGCATCGCAAGATGGTTCGCAACGGGAACTTCTACCAGACCATGATTTTTCTGCCCATCACCATCTCTCCGGTAGTGGTTGCTCTTTTGTGGAACCAAATCTTCTCCTCTTCAGGAATGGTGGTGGCCATCATCAGACGTTTGACTGGTGAAAACCAGTATGTGATGCGGATCTTTGAGGATAAGCAATTGGCGATTGTTCCCATCCTTTTTGTCTTACTTTGGATGCATACCGGAACCTATATGATCATTTTCTATGCAAATCTCCAGAAAATGACACCATCACTATTGGAAGCAGCCCAGATTGATGGGGCCAGTGAATCACAGATGATGATGCGTATCATTCTTCCCAGTATGGTGGGAACCATTGCAACCACAGCAATCTTTGCAATCTCAGGAAGTCTGAAAGCCTTCGACCTGATCTATGCAATGACGGGAGGTGGCCCAGCCCACTATACCGAAGTTATTGCCATATATATGTATATCAATACGTTCAAATACTATAAGTATGGCTTTGGAAGCGCTGCATCCATGATTATCGTACTGCTGGCTGTCGGACTGATTCTCCTGTTGCAATACATCAGCAGGAAGTTTGAACGCAGGTTTGAGTAGGGGAGGGTGAAATGAGAAAACGATTGACCTTGGCCAGTGTACTCTCCTCTATGCTCATGATTACATTCACCCTGCTTACGATCATCCCACTGACCTGGATGATACTGAGTGCTTTCAAGCCCCATGCCATGATCGTACGGACTCCGCTTGCGTTTCCGATGTCATGGTATGTGGACAATTTCATCCTGTCCTGGACCCAAGGGCACTTGGGAATCTACTTCATCAACAGTACCATCTACTCCTTCGTTGCAACATTTCTGACCGTTTTTTTCGCCTTGAGCAGTGGGTATGCTCTTTCCAAGTTTTCGTATAAAAGCAGTCGGGTCATCTCCATGGTTTATACGCTTGGCCTGCTCATCACCGTTCACTCGGTAATAGTGCCACTGTTCATCATGGAGACGAAATTGGGTATATCCAACACACGTATAGGAGTAATTCTCCCCTATATTGCCTTCGGGCTTCCTTTCCAGGTATTTCTCGCTACCACCTATATCAAGGGAATTCCTGATGCCATGCAGGAGTCTGCCATCATTGATGGGGCGACCTTCTTCCAGGTGTTTTTCAAGATACTCATTCCTGTTGCCACCCCTATCATTTCCACCATGTTCATCTATACGTTCTTAGGCAACTGGAACGAATTCATTCTGGTGCTGACCTTGACCAGTGACCTTTCGGTACGGTCCCTGCCCGTTGGCATCAACAGTTTTGCAGGGGGCATGTCACGAGACTATGGCTTGCAGTTTGCAGCTCTCGTAATCGGTACTGTACCGATGATCCTCTTCTATTTGGTTTTCAAAGATAAGATCGCCCAAGGCTTTGCCGCCGGCGCATTAAAGGAATAGTACCATTCATATGACACATACGCTCCCTCTCATTCCCTATCCTTCTGATGTCGTGATGCTTGATGGGTTGTTTCGCAATCCAGAGCGATTCTCCATCTCACTGGATCCCTCATGTGAACAATCGTTCTTCCTCAGCGTCGGACAGTATGCAAAGGAGCTCTTGGACAGGGATGCATGCCTTGTTTCTTTACAAGAAGCAGCGAATCTCAGCATACGAGTGGAGCCGAGTCTGCATGACAAGGAGGAGGCGTACACCTTGGAAGTGCTTCCTCAAAACGTGAGTATTGGTGTGTATGGCCGGCAAGGACTATTCTATGCACTGCAAACACTGCGCCAGCTTCTGCTAGCCTATCCTGGCATGATTCCCTGTTGCCGTATAGCCGATTCCCCCTCTCTTCGTTGGAGAGGATTCATGCTGGATGTTGCCAGATCCTTCTGTCCTGTCGGGGAAATCCGACGGATCATTGATATCATGGCGTCATTCAAGCTGAATGTGCTCCATCTCCATCTGAGTGACGACCAGGGCTGGAGAGTCGCCCTTGATGGGTATCCTGAGCTTGGTGATGAGAAGTCAGGCCGGTATACCAAGCAAGAGCTCAAGGCCCTGGTGGAGTATGCATCGGCCCGTCAGATCATGATCATTCCCGAAATAGATATGCCTGGCCATGTTACTGCCGCCCTGTATTCCTATCCTATGGTTAGTTGCACGGGCGGACCATTCAGCATCCCCAAAGGGGAAGGGATATTCCCGGACATACTCTGTGTAGGAAAAGAGAAAACACTGGATTTTGTGAAAGAGGTATTGAAAGAGATTGCCTCCCTGTTCCCAAGTCCCTACATCCATTTGGGTGGTGATGAGATTCCCTTGGAACGCTGGGCTACGTGCCCGAATTGCCAGAAAAGGAAACAAGCATTGGCCTTGTCTGATGAGAAATCGTTACTCAGATGGTTTTATCGGGAGATGACACGCTATGCAAACTCGTTGGGAAAGCAAGTGATCCTGTACAATGATTATGTTGACGATACCTATGAACAGTCCATTATCACCCAGATATGGAATCCCTTGTTGGACGGCTCACAGTCAGCACACCAAGCGATTTTGAGTGACTATTTCCACTCCTATCTGGATATGGATCATACGTTGCTCTCCTTGCATCGGGTATACAAGCTGGGAGAGATGCTGCAACCAGGGAATCAGGTACAGGTGATGGGTGGAGAACTCATGCTTTGGACGGAGTATATTACCACCCGTGAGGAACGCGACCTGCATCTGTTCCCCCGCTTGCTGGCAGGAGCAGAGATATTCTGGACTCGCAAAGACATGCATGAGTATCATCGGTTTATAGGTACCTGCTCCCAGTACGGCAAGCTGTTTCTGCCTCCCCATACGAGTATCACACCGAGACATGCATGGGATCCTCCCCTGATCCGGCAGATTATCAGCCGATGGAAGCGCAAGCGCCGGGTCAAGCGAAACAGCAAGATGGCAGGTATCTCCTTACCGTAACCTGTGTGCTGGCTTTCAATTGGTCATCTTGTTCGCTTTGCTACAACCACACAGCCCAATCCCCATACCCAAAGACTCCACTGCCATGGTGGAGTTTCCCCCCAGTATCCAAGTTCTGGAATGCATCCCGCATCCGAATCAGGATTTCAGGGTGGATTTCCAGGCTGTGGTGTGCAGGAAAGACCTGTTTCACAGGCAAGATTGCGATTTTCTTCAGTGAAGTGAGATAGGCTTGGGGATCGGTGGAAGGGTAGTAGGCGAAGAGGGTATCCTTGTAGACCAAGTCCCCGGTAAACAGGTAGCCTCGCGCTTCTTCCCAGAAACACATGTGTCCAGGGGAGTGTCCCGGGGTGTGCAGAACCTTGATGATCCTCCCTCCCAGGTCGATTTCATCCCCATCCTCAAGAATTCGGGTAGGGCTGCCCTGGAAGAATTCATAGCTATCAATGTCATACCCAACAGGTGCATCGCAGCGATCCATCACCATCTCCTTGATTTGTTCCAATGAGAGGGGGAATTCACCATTGAGCCAGTTCAGCTCGTCTTTGTGTGCATAGAAATCAGGGAAGTATGTGTGACCACCGATGTGGTCCCAATGGATGTGTGTTGCTACCGCTGAAACGTGCTTTTCCGTCAGGTTCATTACCTGCTCACCAATGTTGCAGATTCCCAATCCTGTATCGATGAGCAGACTCGATTCTGAGCCATTCAGAAGATAGCAATGGGTCTCTTCCCAGTGCCGGTATTCACTGAGGATGTAGGTGTCTGGATCTATCTTGTCTACGGTAAACCAATCGCTCATTAAGCCTCCCAAAAGCGTCCAAGGAGTGTTTCTCCGATGTACTATCCAAAATTTATGCTCTCTGAGCAAAACATTCAACATGCTGACAGGCCTTTTCCTCCTTGTACCATGTAGATCATGCGATTGACTTTTCCTCTATATTCAAATAGACTATATTCACTATGAATATAGTTAGGAGATGGTAGCTGCATGAGAGATGATGCGTCAGATTGTTGCGAATACAAACCTCACCATATGGAGCGCTTCCTGGAGGTGTGTCTGCTTCTGCTTCTTTACGATGAGGTTGGATATGGCTATGGATTGATCGAGCAGTTGTCCTCCTTTGGTTTTTCTGAGCCGGATCTCAATGTCAGTACCTTGTACAGGACATTGCGGAAAATGGAGAAGGAAGGTTTGGTTACTTCCCTGTGGGAATCAGGGGGGCAGGGGCCTAGGAGAAGAGTGTATGAGATCACGACAAGCGGCAGGCAAAATCTGGATGCATGGGTCAAGATTCTGAAGATGAGAAGAACAAGAATTGAGACATTGGTGGGAGCCTATGACAAGAAGGTTTCATCGAAGAATGTGGAGCAATGACAGGAAGGAAGCATATGCAAATAGTTGATTTGATGGAGTTGGAAGCACAGGGGTATGAGCAGAGGCAGGTCAATGTTTTTTTCCAAAATGACCGGTTCAAGGCTCGCGTCATCGTTCTGGAGGCAGGCGGGAAAATTCCTGATTGCCAGATGGATTGCTATGTAATGTTTTATGTGGTTGAAGGCGAAGTGAAGCTGTTCTGTGATGGAAAAGCTTCGACTCTGAAGCAGAAGCAGGTGTTCATCACCGACCCCGCCGTAGTGTCGATGGAGTCGGAATGTGGTGCACGTCTGATGGGTGTGCAGATCAAGGTCTGAATGTAGGAGCGTGCAGATGGTTACGGTACTCACGATATATGGTCTCTTGGCGGTGGGGCTTGTTGTTTCGCTCGTCAAGAGCAAGGAAAAGACGATGAAGGCGTTTATGATTGCAAGGAAATCATTCTTCAAGACAGCACCAAGTATTTTGGTGGTGCTTGGTATCGTTGGATTGACACTCGGAATCCTGACTCCCGAGACTATCTCCAAATTGGTGGGAGCGGAGGCCGGCATTATGGCGACACTGATCGCCGCTTTGCTGGGTGCCATTACGTTGATACCCTCGCTTGTGGCGTTTCCGCTTGCAGGTTCCCTTTTGCGATCAGGTGCCACGGTAATGACCATCTCTGCCTTTGTGACCTCTCTTGTCATGGTTGGGTTTGTCACTGCACCCATGGAAATCAAGGAGTTGGGCAAGAAGTTCACCCTTCTGCGCAATGCTCTGGGGTTGTTGGCAGCCCTCTTGATTGCCTTTGTGATGGGGGTGCTACTGTGAAAGCGTTCTTCAAACAGTTTTTTGGGGTGTTGGTACTTCTGGCAGTGTACCTTGTTCTTGCCATTGTGCGGATGGATTGGGCTGTCCAATCATCCCAAGTCACGTGGGATTATCTGAAGGAGATGGTGCTCATCCTTCCCCCGGTATTCCTGCTCATGGGATTGATTGAAGCTTGGATACCAAAAAACAAGATTCAGAAATGGCTGGGCAGCGGTTCTGGGCTCAAAGGCATTGCCATTTCTTTCGCTCTCGGAACTCTGCCGACAGGACCCTTGTATGTGGCGTTCCCCATGGCAGGGGCATTGGTGCGAAAGGGGGCAAGCCATACCAATATGGTTGTGTTCCTCGGTGCATGGGCCGCATTGAAAATTCCTCAGCTCATGGTGGAGATCAAATTCCTTGGCATCGCTTTCACCTTGCTACGCTTTGTTCTGACCTTGGCTGCCCTCATCCTGATGGGATTGCTTGTGGAGGGAGTGTTGCATAGGTTTCCGGACAAGCAATGGCTGGAAAAAGGGGAAGAGCAAGCCGAGCAATCCATGATGAAAACAAGGAAACGTGAAGTGTAGGTAGGGGGTGCGAATGGTCAGTCTGCTTTTGGTGAAGAACATGGTGATGGCACCCTTGATGAGATTGGTCATTCGCTATCCGAATCTGATGAGATCACGGGTATTCTTGCAGGCAATGCGGATTTTTCCGCAAAGAATCAGCGGTTCCTACGATGCAAGGATGAATGATTCCCAAGTGCACTGCCAAGCCTTGCTTGAGCATGGCTTGGGTTTGCTGGACACCCCTCCGATGACTGTTCTGGATATTGCTACCGGTACGGGAATTGCAGCATTTGCTGCTGCCCGCGTTTTTGTGCAAGCCCAAATCCTGGGCATTGACCAGAGCAGTGGGATGCTTGCTCTTGCCAGAAAGAAAGTAGACCAACAGGATGTTCCACGGATATCGTTCATGCAAGGAAATGCATGCAGTCTTCCCTGTGATGACAAGGCATACGATCTGGTGCTCTGCTCAAATGCTCCATTGTATCTGGATGAGGCAACCAGGGTTTTGAAATCCGGGGGTATGTTGTTGGTAGTATTTTCGTTTGCCGGATCGGTATTCACCCACCTCGAACCATCCATCAGAAATATGCTCAAGCCGCATGCCATGGAGTTGTTGCAGATGGAAGGAGATAAGCAGGGAGTGCTTATCCTGGCGAAGAAACAATGACTGCCTGCTTGGTGCAGCACACTCCCTTTGGGTACGATTTCATGTCCCAAGCTTGATTTTCCCTGTTCATGATCACAAAGGTTGTTGCACATCTTCGATAGCAAAGTATCTGGTTTTGATCTTGGTCATACGCAAGGGGACTCTTGTTTGAAACGCGAGCTAGATTGGCCGGTAGACAGATGGCTGCGTTCTTTCAGTCTGGCCGATGGAAAACCGCTCGTGCATTACTATGCCTTGAACGAAAAGACATCCCCATACGTCCCGTCATGGTACACGTATTCGGGGCAGGAGTGCCTCACCTCAATGGTTCCAGTTGCACAACTTTGAATTACGTTGTTCCAGAATTGCACGGAAGCCTCATTCTTCGGATGGCACCCGATCTCCCATTTTCCCGGGAATGAATCAAAGAGAGAGGTGGCAACAATCCTTCCTACTCCGTTACCTCGATACGTGTGCAAAATGAAGAACTCAGCCATGGAGTAATCACAGTCGTTGTGTACGATGAAACCGTCATTGTCAAAAAGTACAAAGCCGGCCCAGCGCTCGTGAACTGCTATGAGAAAGGCATGGTACCCTGCCTTTGTCCAATAGTCTGATGCATGTGCCTCGAATGCAAAATCCCCATCTGCATTCACCTCGAGCTTGTTGTATTGCGACCAATCATAACAATACATTTTCAGGAGGTTTCTCAAGACCGTTTGCTCGTGCATGGTTTCTTTGGTAACCACAATGAGTTTGATTTCGCTCTGTTCCATACATCTCCAACTTAAAAGCCTTATCCGGTCTACGGCACCCTTTCTTCAGGCTTGTGCAGTCTTACTATGCTCGGTGTTCGATTCCCTGTCCATAGGATGGCAAGCAATGTGGATTCATGACGTACCTTCAGTTATAGTTGCAGATACGGAAAAAGAGGTCAGTCATATGAGTATGAACATTCTCGTAACTGGAGTAGCTGGAGGCATGGGATTTGCAGCTTGTGAGCTATTGGTTGCCTCCGGCTATACCGTGTTTGGTTTGGATTGTCAGCAGCCTAGTGAGGATTTCTCCTTCCGGTTTATTGCTGCTGATGTGACAGACAGCATTCAGTTGGAAGCTGCATTCAACCAAATAAGGGAAGAAGCCGCATCGCTCAAGGCGATTCTTCATTTTGCCGGGATGTATGACCTTAACTCTCTTGTTGAGATTCCTGAGCATGAGTTTGTCCGTTTATTCGATATCAATGTATTTGGTGTGTACCGTGTCAACCGTCTCTTCCTCCCACTTTTGGAACCGAAAGGAAGGATCATCGTCACAACCAGTGAACTGGCGCCCTTGGACCCACTCCCGTTTACCGGCATCTACGGAATTACGAAAACGGCTCTTGAAAGCTATGCGTATTCGCTTCGTATGGAAATCCAGCTTCTGGGGTACAGCGTATCTGTAATTCGTCCAGGAGCCGTGCAAACCGGACTCTTGCGTGTTTCCACAAATCGATTGGATTCCTTCTGTGAACACACCAAGCTGTACTCCTGCAATGCAGCCCGATTCCGTTCCATTGTTGACCGGGTGGAATCTCATAGTGTTTTGCCGCAAGCCGTAGGGAAGCTGGCATTGCAGGTGCTCCAGGCCAAACGACCGCGGTATGTGTACGCGATCAACTGCAATCCTTTGCTCAGGCTCCTGGATCTTCTTCCGCATTCCTGGCAAACGGGAATCATCAAAAGGATTCTTCGCTAGCGAGAGGGTGCTCACCTTGCACCATAGAAGGTTCCCTCAGCGACGATGGTTACATTTCCGCTGACCATCATGTTTCCTGTTCCTCGTTCTTCAAGTACACGCAGTTCGCTATTTCTTCCTACAAATCGTCCTTGATGCAGGATGATTTCTTCCCCTTCCTTACAGACGCCGTGTGTACACAGATATGCTCCCAAAGGTCCTGCGGCGCTGCCTGTAGCAACGTCTTCCAACCCGCTGAAATCCCATGTTCTGCCTTCCATTGCATCGATGGCAAACACATAGACAAACTTTGCCCCGTAGGAGGTAACCAGCGTTTCATAGCCTGGTGAAAAAATCCCTGTTTTCTCAAGCCCGCTGCGAATGGGAACTATCAGGTACGGCAGGCCGGTCGTAACGACTTGCAACGGATACGATGAGGCAAGGTCCTCTACTCCCAACCCAAGCGGCTCGATCAACTTTGGGTAGTCGGATGCACTGATAGCCCCGATTGTTTGTGCTGTTCCCTGATTCATGCTGCAGGTATACTCATGCTCCCCGTCAATGGCCACACTGGTAACGGCAACATCCTTGCTATTCAGATGGAACAGGATTTCTGCCTTCTCGTTGCCCACTTGTGTCCTGTGTATCACCGCAGCAGCACCGAGGATCGGATGCCCTGCAAAGTCCAGTTCCTCTTCTTTTGTGAAGATTCGGGCTATGTATTCATGATCCTGGATCTTCTTAAGAAAGATTGTCTCATACTGCTTCATTTCCTGGGCAATGCAAAGCATCGCTTCAGGCTCTGGGAATTGATTGCACACCAAGACGGTCAATCCATTCCCTGTGAGTGGTCCTTTTGAGAATACATCAACATGGTAGTACTGCATATTTCACCTTCCAATAGGTTTTCCTGCTTCTGGGACTGTAATGGAAATAGCAGCAATGCACAATCTTCTGCTTCTCTGTGGAGAGCCTAATTCGGAAGATGTGGGAATGCTTGGATGCGCTCAAGATCATGATCCCAATCAGCCTTGTCAGCAATGAAAATATGTCCTTTCGGTCTGATGTTTGTCTTGGTATCAAGACATCCTGCAGGTACTACCAGCAATTTCCCGTCCTGTTGAAGATTGGGAAGAGCTGAACCGCACTCCATGCAAAAGCTTTTTATATGACCGCTCGACTGGTAATCAAAGGTTCTGACAAGATTCTCTCCAGTCAGCCAATGCAGCGTTGCGGTAGTGGAAAACAAATTTGCTGCATGAGCCGACCCTGTGTCCTTTCGGCAAAATCTGCAATGGCAAAGGTAGAAACTCTGAAAATCACCTCGTATTTCGTAGGTGACTTTCCCACAAAGACATGATCCTTTGTGCTGATTCATGGTTGACTCCTTTCTCCCATGATGCCTGTATCGTGTAGCAGTGTCCAGCAGGGCAACATCCTCTTGCCTCTTTCACAGGTTTTGGCTTGCCCAGGAAAAAGCTTCTTTTCAGTGAGAAAACTCATC